>NZ_CAMFHZ010000041.1 GCF_945952435.1 uncultured Microbacterium sp. | reverse complement strand
GCTCGGTTCGCACGCGTCGGCACGACTGGCGCGGGCCGAGTGAGCATGTCCGAGGTGCACCCTTCTGCTCCCGTCGAGAGCGCGTTCACCGTCGTTCCCGGTGCCGTCGTCGACGAGCGCGGGCTGGCGCACGTGGCGGCGCCCGCACGTGAGCAGCGTGAGCTCGTCGCCGGGCGCGCGCTTGCGCCGCTCGAGGACCGGGTCGTGCTCGCGGTCGACGGTGTCGACCGTCTCAGCTGGCTGGACTCCATCACCTCCCAGGCGTTGACGGCGCTCGCTGAGGGGACCAGCACGGAACTGCTCGTGCTCGACCCGCAGGGTCATGTCGAACACGCTGCCGCCGTCGTGGACGACGGCGTGCGCACGTGGCTGATCGTCGACCGCTCCCGTTCAGCCGCGCTCCTGTCGTGGCTGAGCCGCATGCGGTTCCGGTTGCGGGTCGAACCGCAGGATCTCTCCGACGAGGTGCGCGTCATCGGCGGCACCTTCGAAGCGGTCGCTGCGCTTGAGCCCCTCGCCGTCTGGCGTGACCCGTGGCCCGGGGTCGCCGTCGGCGGGTGGGGATACGCCCCCGCCGCGCCGCACCCGGGGGAGTCGTACGACTGGGCGGAGGCGATCGTGCCGGTGGACGCGGTGTCGCGCCTCGCCGAGGCCGCGGCGTCGGGGCAGCAGCCCATCGCGGGATGGATGGCCGTCGATGCCGTTCGCATCGCCGCCTGGCGTCCGCGCGCCGAGACCGAGGCCGACGGGCGAGCGCTGCCCCACGAGGCCGACTGGCTGCGCACTGCGGTGCACCTGGACAAGGGCTGCTACCGCGGTCAGGAGACGGTCGCGAAGGTGCACAACCTGGGGCATCCGCCGCGCCGACTCGTCGCCCTGCAACTCGATGGCAGCGATGCCGACCTGCCCGTCGGGGGCGCAGAGGTCTTCCTCGACGAGGAGGTCGTCGGCGCCGTGACCTCCGTCGCACGCCACTACGAAGAGGGGCCGATCGCGCTGGCATACGTCAAGCGCACGGTTCCGGTCGACGCCGATCTGACGGTCGCCGTGGACGAGAGTCGCGTCGCGGCCGCGCAGGAGGTCATCGTTCCCCCCGATGCCGGGCGCACCGCATCCATCCCGCGGATGCCGCGGCTCTCCCGACGCCGCTGACGCCGGTGTCACCCGCCGCGTCATCGCCGGAGAGCTCTCGGCCGTCCACCGCGGCGATCGTCACCCGTCGCCGAGCCCGCTGGCATCCCCGCGCCGGGATGGACCGCGTCGCGGTCTCCGCGCCGGCCATCGTCCAGATCGTCGTCGCGGCCACGGCGGCGTTCTCGTTCGCCCACTACGTACTCGGACACGCCGCGCCCCTGCTCGCGGCGACGGTGACGGTCTCCAGTCTGGGATTGGTGCGCGATGCGCGCCCGCGGCGCGTGCTGGAGACCGTGGTCGGGATGGTCGTCGGCATCCTCGTGGCCGAGCTCATCGTCTTCGTCGCCGGCATCGGCTGGTGGCAACTGGGGCTGACACTGGCGGCGTCTCTCGTCGTCGCCCGCTTCCTCTCGCCGCAGCCGGCGTTCGCCATCGCGGCGGCGGTGCAGTCGGCCATCGTCATGGTCATTCCCGTGAGCGTCCCCTTCATCCGCATGATCGACGGGATCGTCGGGGGCGTGGCAGCTCTGCTGGTCACGGCTCTCCTGCCGCGCAGTCCGCTGCGTGCCGTCACGCGGGAGGGCGCTCAGCTCCTCGCCGCGTTCGACGGCGCGGTCACGACTCTCGTCCAGGCGTTGCGACGGGGAGATCCGGTGCGTGCCCAGCGCGGTCTCGCCATGGCACGCGGCCTGCAGAGCCTGGTCGACCAGTGGCGTGCGGGCGTGGAGTCCGGCTCGGAGATCGCCCGCATCTCTCCGTTCCTGCGACGCCAGCGCTCCGAGTTCCAGCGGCAGGACCGTGTGCGACACCACCTGGATCTCGCGACGCGCAATCTCCGGGTCATCGCGCGCCGCGTCGTCTATCTCAGCGACGACCGACAGCCACGGCCGATCGCCGCCGATCTGCTCGCCGAACTCGCTGCCGGCGCCCGACTGATCTCCGATGCTCTGGGCGACATCTCCTACGAGTCCGCCGCGCGAGAGGCGATCCGCGCCGTGGCCGGGCGTCTCGACCCCCGCGTCCTGGCCGACCGCAGTTCCGCCGTGGATCAGACGCTCATCGGAGCGCTGCGGCCGTTGGCCGTCGATCTGATGACCGCCGCCGGCATGCCCGCGGCCGAAGCGCGCGCTGCGATTCCGCGGGTCTGAGCCGCGGCGAGGGGATCAGCCGCGGGGAGCGATGAGGCTCCACGGCACCGTGACCTCGCCCAGACGCCAGCGTGAGCGGCCTTCCACCGGCCAGCCTGCTGCGTGCA
This sequence comes from uncultured Microbacterium sp., assembly GCF_945952435.1. GTDB lineage: Bacteria > Actinomycetota > Actinomycetes > Actinomycetales > Microbacteriaceae > Microbacterium. Next base: position 525 of record NZ_CAMFHZ010000041.1, on the reverse strand, counting down.
TCGCGTCGAGCGCGGCGCGCCAGCGCTGCACCGGACCGAACGAGGCGGTGCCGACAGCTCGTGTCCACTCTCCGTCGAGGGCGCGGAGGAAGTCGTGCACCGCCTCGCCGGGCACATTGCGGTGGATGAGAGCTTTGGGCAGGCGCTCGGCGGCGATCGACGGCGAGGCGAGTTCGGTGAGCCGCAGCGACAGCGTGAGCGTTCGCGGTGCCCCGTCGGCACCGATCTCCACCCACGTGCAGATCCGGCCGAGCTCGTCGCAGGTGCCCTCCACGAGAATGCCGTCGGGAGGCAGCCGCTGCGCCATGCGCCCCCAGGCGTCCTTCACCTCGTGCTCGTGGTACTGCCGCAGGACGTTGAACGCTCGCAGCACCGCGGGTCGGCGCCCGCGCGGCGTGGGTACCTCGAACCCGCCGCGGGCGAACGAGACGCGAGCGTCGGGTGAGAACGCCGTGCGCCCCGCGCGCACGTCGACGAGCTGCGTGCGGGCGCGCTCGACGCGGGCGGGGTCGATCTCCAGCCCGA
>NZ_CAMFHZ010000040.1 GCF_945952435.1 uncultured Microbacterium sp. | reverse complement strand
GACGAAGGCGACGTCGTCGTACTGGTGGTCGCCGACGAGGTGGTCGATCAGCGCACTCATCCCTCCGGCGTTGTCCACGCGAACGCGGTGATGGGGATCGTCGCCGGGAGCGACGCTGAACAGGACCGTCGGGATCGTCGCGGGCATCCGCAGCAGGGCCGCCGGCAGCACCGGCGACGGGAAGATGGCCAGTCCGTCGACCCGGCCCGCCGTATCGGCGACCGACACATCGCTGTCCGACCCGCTGGAGAGCATGACCGGCCGCCCGAGCATCCAGCACTCCAGCGCAAAGCCGCGCTGGATCTCGTCGACGTAGAGCGGGAACGCCCGCGGATCGGCGAGGGTCTCGTCGTCGGTCTGCGACCACGGGATGATCGACGCGGCGTCCCAGGGCGCCCGCACATCGGGTCGCGGGGGTGCGACATCGCGCGGGTCGGCCCGTTCCAGCATGAGGTCGAACGCGTGCAGGCCGAGCGTTCCCGTGCGTCCGTTCGCGAGTCCTCGCGCCGCCGCGCTCGGGGCGTACCCCAACCGCCGCGCGGCGGCCAGCACCCGCTCGCGCGTAGCTTCGCTGATCCGCTCGGGGCGTCGGAAGGCGAACGACACGGAGGCGATCGAGACACCCGCCTCCTGCGCGACGTCGTAGACCGTCGGACGGCGCGCAGCGGCATCACTCATCGGCTGTCCCTTCGTCATCGGCGGCCCGCGGCGGCTCGCGTGCGCGTCACCGGTCGGCGCGTTGTCCCGCCGGTACCGCCAGCTCGAGACCGAAGTGCACCGCGAACAGCGGATCACCCGTATTCGACGGTACATCTTCGCGAGCGGCGCGCACGGCATCCATCGACCGCGGCAGTTCCACCGGCAGGCGCCCCTCGGGAGCGACACGACCGGTGAGCACATCGAGCACGGCGCGCGCGGAGCTGCCGAAGTCGACGACGATCGCCGACGCGAACTCCGCAAACGGTGTGAGGATGCCGGGCCGGTCGAGGTTGACGACGAGCACCAGCGGGCACTGCTGCGCGATCCGTCGCATGCGGTAGACGCGCCCGGGCGGGAACTCGAGCGAGCCCTGGTGGAACCAGGCCTCGAGGAAGAGATCGTCGCGCGGCTCGAACGGGGCGCCGAGACGCACCAGGGCGAGATCGGCGGCGGCCGGATCGGCCACGACCTCGCCCAGCTCAGCGACGTCCTCCGCCCGGAAGCCCTCCACGTAGACGCGGCCGGTGCCGTCCGCGGCCAGCGGCAGCACGGGGTAGTCGTCGTCCGCGGTGGCGCGATTGACGACGACGGTCAGCGAGCGCGCCTGCGCCCGCTCCCCCTCGGCGCGGAACTCCGCGTTGCCGACGATGCGCTCGGCCTCGTCGGGATCGACGAACGGGTCGTCGAACAAGCCCAGCTGGAACTTCACCCGCAGGATGCGATGCGCCGAGGCGTCGATGCGCTCCTCCGGGACGCGCCCGGCCCGGACGAGGTCGATCAGCAGGTCGACGCACTCCTCGCCGCCGAACTGGTCGGCCCCGGCATCCAAGATCTTGAGCATGCGCTCGCTCGGCGACAGCTCCTCGACGCCCCACGCGCGCGCCGGCAGCACCTGATCGCCCACGTGGTTGTCGTTGACGAGCTCCCAGTCGGTGACGACGACCCCGTCGAAGCCGAGCTCGTCGCGCAGCAGGTCGGTCACGATCTGGCGGTTGTAGCCGAAGCCGACCTCCTCGATCGGAACCCCGTGGCGTTCCAGCCCGATCGGCATGCCGTAGTACGGCATCATCGCCGCGGTTCCGCGCCGGATCGCCTCCCGGAAGGGCTCGAGGTGGTACTCGAACATGCCGCCGGGGTAGACCTGCTCGCGGCCGTACGGGAAGTGCGCGTCCTCGCCGTCCTTCTGCGGACCACCACCGGGGAAGTGCTTCGTCGTGCAGGCGACGCTGTCAGGCCCCAGCTCGTCGCCCTGGAAGCCCTGAAGGTAAGCGGCCGTGAACTCGGCGACCCGTGCGGCATCCTGGCCCAGCGTCTGGGCCTGGCGGCCCCACCGGGGCTCGGTCGCGAGATCGATCTGCGGGTGCAGGGCGGCGCGGATGCCGACGGCGCGGTATTCCTGACGCGCGACGTCGGCGAAACGACGCACCGTCTCGACGTCGTCGATCGCGGCGAGACCGAGTCCCTCCGGCCACTGCGAGAACGGCCCGGCGGCGAACCCGACGCCGGTGTTCTCGACGAAGGCGTGCCGCGGGTCGGTGCTGATGGTCACCGGCACCCCGTGCGGGGTCTGCGTCGCGAGCATCTGGAGGTTGTTGTTCCACACCGCCGCCTGCCGCGCGGAGCGGATCGCGTGCACGTTGAAGTGCGTCAGGTGCTTGCCGAGCACCACCGCCGAGGTCGGCGACTTCGAGATCCGTCCCGGCGTCTCCAGCAGCTCGCCGTCCTCGCCCACCTCGATGACGGTCTGGAACATCAGACCGCACTTCTCCTCCAGGCTCATGCGGGCAACGAGATCGGCGGCACGCTCGTCGGCGCTCAGGCGCGGGTCCTCGTACGGATCCATCACCTGGTTGCCGTTGAGGTCGCGAAAACGGGTGCCGTCGGGCGCGGTGAGGAACGTGGGGGTCATGGTTCTCTTTCTCGAGGCGGGTCGGCGAGGGCTCATTTGAGCCCGGTTGTGGCGACGCCCTGGATGAAGTAGCGCTGCAGGAAGACGAACAGCAGCAGGATGGGCGCGATCACGAGCACCGATCCCGCCAGCAGCAGGCCGTAGTCGGTCGCGTTCTGGCCCGTCGAATACAGCGACAGCGCCACCGGCAGCGTGTACATGTTCTCGGTCTGGGCAGCGACGAGAGGCCAGAGGAAGTTGTTCCACGAGGCCAGGAACGTCAGAATGCCGAGGGTCGCCAGCGGCGGCCCGCACAGCGGCATGACGACACGGGCGAAGATGCGCAGCTCCCCCGCCCCGTCGATGCGCGCCGCCTCGATGAGCTCGTCGGGGATGCCGAGCATGAACTGGCGCATGAGGAACACCCCGAGCGGCGTCGTGATGAACGGCAGGATCAGCGCCGCGTAGCTGCTGGTCAGCCCCAGCGAGGAGACCATCACGAACAGCGGCACGAAGGTGACGACGCCCGGCACCATGAGCGTGACGAGCACGACGGCGAACAGCGCCTTCTTACCCGGGAAGTCCATCTTCGCCAGCGCGTAGCCGACCATCGAGCAGAAGACGAGATTGCCGAGCACCGTCAACAGGGCCACCACGATGCTGTTGGTGAAGAACCGGCCGATGTCCAGCGGCCCGAACCACTGGGCGAAGTTGTCCCACGTGAACTCGCGCGGCCACCAGGTGGGCGGGCGCTGCAGGATCTCGGCCTGGGTCTTGACCGATCCCAGCAGCATCCAGGCGAACGGCAGCATCCAGACGATGAGCCCGACGATCAGCACGATGTAGGTGACGGCACGTCCGGTCAAGGCCCGACGATGGCGCCCCGTGCGCCGAGGCGGCGCGGTGACGGAAACGGTCATGACGAGGTCCTCTCAGTCCTTCGTCCGCAGCAGTCGGAACTGCAGCAG
>NZ_CAMFHZ010000039.1 GCF_945952435.1 uncultured Microbacterium sp. | reverse complement strand
GGCGCAGCTTCCGGGGTCGTTGAGCGAGCGGAGCGAGACGAAACGGGGTTCCCGGGTGGGGGCGTTTCGTCTCGGGCGCTGCGCGTCCTCGCTCAACGTCCCCGGGCGGAGCCCCGGCGGGGTGGTGTCTCCGCGGGTTCGCTGCGCGGGCGCACTTTCCGGGGTCGTTGAGCGGGCGCAGCTTCCGGGGTCGTTGAGCGAGCGGAGCGAGACGAAACGGGGTTCCCGGTTGGGGGGGCGTTTCGTCTCGGGCGCTGCGCGTCCTCGCTCAACGACCGAGGGCCGGGTCCGTCGCGGGCTAGGCTCGCCGCATGATCCCCGCCGACTGGACACCGCACCGCAGGGACGATCGCGAACTGCTCGGCTGGATCCGCCCGGACGGCGAGAGCTGGCGGGCCGTCGACGTGCTCGGGCGCGAGATCACCGACGCGACGGACTGGCTCGACGCGGAGGAGGCGCTCGAGGCGCACGGGATCGCATGGCTTGCGGACCCGTGGATCCTCGACGGCCAGGGCGACGAGCCCTTGCGGGTGCGGATCGTCGAGGTCGTCCCCGAGGGCGCAGCGCGGATCTCGGTCAAGGTCGACGACTTCGGCGACATGCAGCGACCGCCGACGGCGCGGTACGACCTGCCCTGGACTCTGCCCTCCCGCCTCCGGCCACCCGCGCCGGGCGATCCCGACGGCCGCACGCTCACACGCTGAGCGCCACCGATCCGCCGGGAGGAGTCCGTTCCCGGGCGACGGGGGACAAGCGCGGGGACGGCGCGACGGGGAATACTCCTCACGCCCGTGCGTTCCCGAGTTCTATGAAGGTTCTCCTGACCGGCGCGACCGGGTACATCGGCTCCTCCGTCCTCGACCGTCTCCTCGCGGAGGGGCATGAGGTCACGGCCCTCGTCCGCGCCGCCGACAAGGCGCGTGCGGCGGAGCAGGCGGGTGCTTCCCTGCTCGTCGGCGACGTCACCGACGCCGCGCTGGTGCGCGACGCCGCCGACGCGGCGGACGGCGTGATCCACACCGCGTCGACGCCGGAGGGCGACGGACCGTTCATCGATGCCGTGCTCTCCGCGATCGGCGGATCCGGCAAGCCCTTCGTGCACACCGGCGGCATCTGGAGCTACGGCGCCGGCGACGATCTCACCGAGCAGACCCCTCTCGACCGTGCCGCTCTCACCCGGTGGCGCGGCGCGGGGGAGGAGAAGGTGCTCGGCGCGGACGGGGTGCGCGGGATCCTCGTCGCACCGGCGATCGTGTACGGCCGCGGCGGCGGTCTGATCCGCCTCCTCACCGATCACGACGCCGACGCCGTCACGCTGATCGGCGACGGCAGCCAGCACTGGACGACGGTCGACGTCGACGACCTCGCCGCGCTGTACGTGCGAGCCCTGGAGCAGGGCGGCGCCGGCGAGACGTATCTCGCCGCATCGGGTCAGAACCCGACGGTGCGCGAACTCGGCGAGGCGGTCGCCGCCGGTGACGGGGCAGCGGCGGTCCGAGAGGAGACGCCCGCCGAGAGCAGGGAACGCCTCGGAGACGGTCTCGCAGATGCGCTGCTCCTGGACCAGCAGGCGCGGGGCGCCAAGCCGCGCGCCGAGCTGGGCTGGGAGCCCGTCGCGCGCCCGCTGGTCGATCAGCTCGCCGACGGGACCTACCTCAGCGCACGTCCTTCATGAGCGCGAGCACCGGCTTCACGGAGAGCAGCAGCCCGATGCCGACTACGATCGCGATCCCGCCGAGGATCGTGAAGTAGGGCACCTCGTTCTTCGGGTCGTAGTACTTCACGACCGCGCCGGAGATAGCGGTGCCCAGTGCGACCGAGAGGAAGAACAGCGCCACCATCTGCGTGTGGAACGCCGCGGGGGCCAGCTTGGTGGCGACCGAGAGTCCGATCGGCGAGAGCAGAAGCTCGGCGATCGTGAACACGAGCAGGATCCCGACGATCGCGAGCAGCGGCGTGGAGTTTTTCCCTCCGCCGGCGAACGGCAGGAACAGCAGGAAGGCGCCGCCCATGATGATCGCCGCGAGGGCGAACTTCGTGGGCGTCGTCGGCTGCCGGCGTCCGAGCCTCGTCCACAGTGCCGCGAAAACGCCCGAGAGCACGATGATGAACACCGGGTTGATCGACTGCACCCAGGAGACCGGCATCTCCCAGCCGAAGAGGTTCCGGTTCAGCCGCTCGTCGGAGTAGACCGTGAGCACCGTGAACTGCTGCTGGTAGAGCGACCAGAAGGCCACGCTCGTGATGAACAGCGGCAGGAACCCCCAGACGCGGGAGCGCTCGGTGCGGTCGATCTTCTTGCTCGACAGGATCACCGCGAAGTAGGCGATCGCGGCCACCGCGGTGACGAGGATCACGACCGTCGACAGGTTGTCGGGGCGGATCACCCCGGTCAGCACGAGCACGACGACGAGCAGGATCGCGACGACGGCGAGGATCCCGACCAGGGCGAAACGGGACCGGGGGAGCGGGTTGGGCACGTGGTGCGCGATCGCGGGGAGGCCGCGACGGCCGAACGAGTACTGCACGAGCCCGAGCGTCATCCCGAGCGCGGCGGCGCCGAAGCCGAAATGGAAGCCGAGGGAGGACTGCAGCAGGCCGGTGAGGATCGGGCCGAGGAATCCGCCGAGGTTGATCCCGAGGTAGAAGAGCGAGAATCCCGCGTCGCGGCGCACGTCGTCCGGTCCGTAGAGCGTGCCGACCACCGCGGTCGCGTTCGCCTTCAGCCCGCCCGAGCCGAAGGCGATGAGGATGAGACCGACCCCCACGCCCGCAGCGCCCGGGATCAGGGCGAGGGAGAGGTGCCCGGCGACGATGACGATCGCGGAGAAGAACAGTGTGCGCTCGGATCCGAGGATCCGATCCGCGATCCATGCGCCGAGGATCGTGGAGAGGTAGACCGCGCCGCCGTAGGCGCCGACGATCCCTCCCGCCACGGACTGAGGGATGCCGAGGCCGCCCTGCGACACCGAGTAGTACAGGTAGATGAGCAGGATGCCCTGCATGCCGTAGAAGCTGAACCGCTCCCACATCTCGACCCCGAAGATGTGCACGAGCGCCCAGGGCTGCCCGAAGAACCGGGTATCCCCCTCGCCCGCGGTGCTGTCGGAGCCGGAGGTCTTCTCTGCGGTGTTCACCCCTCGACGGTAGTCGCCCGCGTGTCGCCTGTCATATCGCGGCGCGGGGCGAGGACCGCCCCCGCCACGCGGGCGCGGCGGGCGCGGATAGGATTGATGGGCGCCTCTCTGCGCGCTTTCCCCGCACCATCGCGACCATTGGAGCCACCGTGGCCGAACAGTCCCGTCTTGACAAGGTCATCGCCCTCGCCCGCCACCGCGGGTTCGTGTTCCAAGCGGGTGAGATCTACGGCGGATCCCGCTCCGCCTGGGACTACGGCCCTCTCGGCACGGAGCTCAAGGAGAACATCCGCCGCCAGTGGTGGCAGACCTTCGTGCGCGGGCGCGGCGACATGGTCGGCCTCGACTCGTCGATCATCCTGCCCAAGCGGGTGTGGGAGGCCTCGGGTCACGTGGCGACGTTCACGGATCCGCTCGTCGAGTGCCTGCAGTGCCACAAGCGCTTCCGCGCCGACACCCTCATAGAGGACTTCGAGGCACGCAAGGGACGCCCCGCGGAGAACGGTCTGGCCGACATCCCGTGCCCGAACTGCGGCACGAAGGGCCAGTACACCGAGCCGAAGGAGTTCTCGGGCCTGGTGAAGACCTACCTCGGCGTCGTCGACGACGAGTCCGGCCTGTACTACCTGCGCCCCGAGACGGCGCAGGGCATCTTCGTGAACTTCTCGAACGTCCTCACCGCGAGCCGCAAGAAGCCGCCGTTCGGCATCGGGCAGGTCGGCAAGGCGTTCCGCAACGAGATCACGCCGGGCAACTTCATCTTCCGCACGCGCGAGTTCGAGCAGATGGAGATCGAGTACTTCGTGCCGCCGGCCGAGGCGCAGGAATGGTTCGAGCACTGGGTCGAGGCCTGCTGGGACTGGTTCATCGACCTCGGCATCGACCCGGCCAACATGCGCCGCTTCGACGTGCCGGAGGAAGATCGCGCCCACTATTCCGCCGGCACGATCGACGTGGAGTACCGCTTCGGCTTCGCGGGCAAGGAGTGGGGCGAGCTCATGGGCGTCGCCAACCGCACCGACTACGACCTGTCCAGCCACAGCGACGCGTCCGGATCCTCGCTCACCTACTTCGACCAGGCGTCGGGCGAGAAGTACGTCCCGTACGTGATCGAGCCGTCGTTCGGGCTCACCCGGTCGATGATGGCGTTCCTCGTGGACGCCTACGTCGAGGAGGAGGTGCCCAACGCCAAGGGCGGCACCGACGTGCGCACCGTCCTGAAGCTCGATCCGCGCCTCGCACCGGTCAAGGTCGCGGTGCTGCCGCTCTCCCGCAACGAGCGCCTCTCGCCCCTCGCCCGTCAGGTCGCCGATCAGCTCCGCGGGCACTGGGCGATCGACTTCGACGACGCCGGAGCCATCGGTCGCCGCTACCGCCGCCAGGACGAGATCGGCACCCCGTTCTGCGTCACGGTCGACT
>NZ_CAMFHZ010000038.1 GCF_945952435.1 uncultured Microbacterium sp. | reverse complement strand
CTCGCTCAACGACCCCGAAAACGCACCACCCGAGGACGTTGAGCGACGACGCCGCCGGCGACGGAGACGAAACGCCCCCCATCCCGGAGACCGCGTTTCGTCTCGCTGCGCTCGCTCAACGACCCCGAAAACGCACCACCCGAGGACGTTGAGCGACGACGCCGCAGGCGACGGAGACGAAACGCCCCCATCCCGGAGACCGCGTTTCGTCTCGCTGCGCTCGCTCAACGACCCCCCGGAAGAGCGCACCGCGGAGAGACCGCGGACGTTACTCGGCCCAGGGGTCCTTCTTGTCGTCCGGCACGGGCTCTTCGAGCGGGACGACGAGGATGGGACGCGACTGGCGGTGGGACAGACGGGCGGCGACCGATCCGGTGAAGAACTCGCGGATCGACTCGCCGATGCCGCGACTGCGCGTGCCGACCACGATGAGCTGCGCGTCGAGCTCCCCCGCGAGGTGCTTGATCGCGAGAGCCGGATCGCCGACGAGTTGCCGTGCGGTCCAGGTGAGACCGGATCCGGCGAGCGCCTTCTCGCACTCCGCCCGGACCTGCGCGAACTCCTCCGCGCCCGTGTCGATGTTCAGATCGATGGGAGCGGAGTGGACCATGCCGTCCGGATCCTCGAAGGTCACGAAGCGCGTCACGTCGACGTGGACGATCACGATCGGGACGTCCAGCAGAGCGGCGTAGCGCGTGCCCTCGGCCAGGACTCGGGGCGGCTGACCGGCCCGGACGGCGACGATCACCGCTTTCTGCAGCCGGGCGTTTTGCACCTCTTCCCGGGAGGCGTCGGGGCTGTGGTCGTCGCGGGGTGCGGGGGCGGTGTCCGACATGATCGTCCTTCCGTTCCGTGCCAGGATCACGGTGGGGTGATCTGGCCCTCGTGCTATCCTGGATGCTACTCTTACCGGCCGCGAGCCGGTGCCGTAAATGCACAACGGGCCCCGCGTCGCCCGTTGCTTACAGTAAGGGGGTCTCGCGCATGGGCCGTGGCCGTCAGAAGGCAAAGCACACCAAGATTGCTCGCGAACTCAAGGCGTACAGTCCGTCGGTGAACTACTCCGCGCTCGAGCGCGAACTCGGTCACCCCGAGAACGGCGACGGCGATCAGTACGTCGACAAATGGGCCGACCAGTACGAGGACGAGGACGAGGACGAACTCGAGAAGGCCTGAGCCCTCGCCGTCCCGAAGACCCCGCCCCGCGCACGTCGCACCGGGCGGGGTCTCGTCGTGCTCGCGGTGCCTGCGAGGATGGGGGCATGCCCCGCGTCGTCGCCCTCTACCGTCATCCCGTCAAGGGCTTCACGCCCGAGTCGCTCGACCGTCTCACCGTGCAGGCAGACGGGCGGATCGCAGGCGACCGGGTGCTCGCCTTCCGCTTCGCGGACGCGACGCGCGCGGAGGACCGCGGTGATGGCCTGGAGCACTGGCCGAAGTCCCAGGGTCTCGCCCTCGAGACGTTCCCCGAGCTGGCCGTCCTGCAACTGCGTTACGACGACGACGCCCGCCGCGTACGCATCGAACGGGACGGCTCCGTGCTCGTGGAGGCAGGCCTGGACGATGCCGGCCGCGCCGCGCTCGTCGAGGCGGTGACGGCGTTCGTCCGCGCCTCCGCCGACGGGCGTCGACTGGATCGGCCGGGCCGGCTGCCCCTCGCGCTCGTCGGCGACGGGGTGCGATCACGGTTCCAGGATCGCGCCAGGGGCTTCGTCAGCGTGCACAGCCGGGCGAGCGTGGACGCGTTGAACACGGCCCTGCCCGATCCGGTGGACGACCGCCGGTTCCGCTCCAACGTGGTCATCGACGGTGTCGACGCCTGGGAGGAGCTGGACTGGACCGGAGAGGTGCGGATCGGCGACGTCCGCCTGCGGACCGCGGGACCCATCGTCCGGTGTCTCGCCACGCATGCCAACCCGGACTCGGGGGTCCTCGACGCGAAGATCCTGAAGACTCTCACCGGCTCGCTCGGTCAGGACGAGCCGACGCTCGGCCGGCTGCTGATCCTGCCCGGCGTCAGCGGATCCGTGGACGACCGGTCGGGCGTCGGAGGCACGATCCGCGTCGGCGACGAGGTCGTCGTCGCCTGACTCACCACAGGCGGCCGTTGCGACGCTCCCAGGCGGCCTCGACCGTGTGCGCACGGCCGACGGCCACTCCCGCGGGGATCGAGAGCACCAGGACGGCGGCGAGCACCCACAACGGCACGACCCAGCCACCGGACGCCCCGTGCAGGACGCCGAACAGCACAGGGAAGACGGCGGCCATGACGTAGCCGAAGCTCTGCACGAAACCGCTCAGCGCGACCGCGGTCTCCGCCTCGCGCGCGCGGACGCTGATGAGCACGAGGGCGAGGGGGAACAGCAGGCCGACGAGGCCGAACAGGCTCACCCAGAGGGCGGCCCAGGTCGGGGAGGGGAACAGGACCAGGCCGATCAGTCCGGCGACCCCGCCGATCGCTCCGACCAGGTACAGCGGGGTCGTCGCACGGAACCTCACCACGAGCAGCGGCACGACGAGAGAGGCGGGCAGGCCGATGAACGCGAAGAGCGACAGCAGCGCGCCGGCGGCCTGGGGGCTCACCCCCTCGTACTGCACGAGCACCGTCGGCAGCCAGGCGAACGAGACGTAGGCCATGGTCGACGACGTGCCGAACACGGCGGCCAGCGCCCAGGCGAGCGGGATCCGCGACAGGCGCGCGAAGATCCGCCCACCCGCCGGGGCCACGCCGATCGGGCCGGTCGCGGCCGCGATCGCGTCCTCGAGGGAAAGATCGACCGTCGAGCCGTCGCGGGCGGTGCGCCGCTCGTGCGCCGGGGCAGGATCCGGATCCACCGGCTCCGGGACGACGGCCGACCCGCGTTCGCGCAGGATCATCGCGACCCACGGGATGAGGCCGGCGAGCGCGAAGACCGCCCACAGCGCGAGCGAGGTGCGCCAGCCCGCGGTCTCGGCGAGGGGGAGCGCGACGAGCGGCGGGAGGAAGGTCGAGAACGCCATCACGGTCGTGTAGACCGTCATCATCAGCCCGAGCCGGTCGGGGAAGTACTTCTTCACGAGCGGCGGCATGAGGATGTTCGCCATGCCGACCCCGGCGAACACCAGCGCCGTGGCGCCCACGAGCGTGACCGCGTTCACCGAGAACCCGCGCCCGACGAGGCCCAGGGTGACGGCGATCAGCGCGATCACCGCGACGCGTTCCAGACCCAGACGTCGTTCGACGAGGGGGGTGACGAGGCCGAATACGGCGAAGCAGACGGGCGGAGCCGTTCCGATCAGACCGATGATCGCCGGATCGAGCGGGAACTCCTTCGCGACCAGGCTCACGACCGGCGACAGTGACGCCACCGCCGAGCGCAGGGAGAACGCACAGAGCACGATCCCGAGGATCGCGAGGACACGCCCGCGCCAGAGCGGACGCGCGTTGCCGACAGCCGCCGTCATCGCGCGTCCTCCGTCACGAGCTCTGCGACCCCTCGAGCCAGGACAGGTACTCGTCGCTCACTGTGCCCGTGACGTAGCGGCCGTCGAACGGGCTCAGGTCGAGATCGGTCAGCTCCGAGCCCTCCGTGATCGCGGCCTTCAGGTCGTCGACCTCCTGATACACGAGCCGGTCGGCACCGAGCACCTCGGCGATCTCCGGGATCGTCCGGCCGTGGGCGATGAGCTCGTGCTTGGACGGCATGTTGATGCCGTAGACGTGCGGGTAGCGGATCGGCGGGGCCGCGGACGCGAAGATCACCGACGCGGCGCCGGCGTCGCGCGCCATCTGGATGATCTGCTTCGAGGTCGTGCCGCGGACGATCGAGTCGTCGATGAGCAGCACGTTCTTGCCCTTGAACTCGGTCGACATGGCGTTGAGCTTCTGGCGGACGCTCTTCTTGCGCACCGCCTGCCCCGGCATGATGAACGTGCGACCCACGTAGCGGTTCTTGTAGAAGCCCTCGCGGTACTCGATGCCGAGCTTGCGCGCGACTTCCATCGCGGCGGGCCGCGAGGAGTCGGGGATCGGCATGACGACGTCGATCTCGTCGAGCGGCACGTGCTTCGCGATCGTGTCGGCGAGCCGGTCGCCCATCCGCAGCCGCGACTCGTACACCGAGACGCCGTTCATGACCGAGTCGGGGCGGGCGAGGTACACGTACTCGAAGGCGCACGGCGCGAGCACGGGATCCGCGGCGCACTGCTTCGTGAACAGCTCGCCGCCGTTCGTGATGAACACGGCCTCGCCCGGCTCGACCTCGCGGACGATCTCGAAGTCGCCGTTCTCGAGCACGAGCGACTCGCTCGCCACGACCCACTCGTCCGAGGCGGCACCGGTCTCCGGATCCTCCCGGAAGCGACGGCCCAGGATGAGCGGGCGGATCCCGAACGGATCGCGGAAGGCGAGCAGACCGTAGCCCGCGAGGATCGCGATGACCGCGTAGGCGCCTTCGATCCTCTCGTGGGTGCGGGCGACGGCCTCGAAGATGCGCTCGGAGTCCAGGTCGACCGCCGAGGTGGTCGTCTGCAGCTCGTGCGCGAGCACGTTGAGCAGCAGCTCGGTGTCGCTCGACGAGTTCAGGTGGCGCCGGTCGCGACGGGCCATCGCCGCGGTGAGCTCGCGCGTGTTGGTGAGGTTGCCGTTGTGGATGAGGATGATGCCGTAGGGCGCGTTCACGTAGAACGGCTGGGCCTCCTCCTCGCTCGACGCGGTGCCCTTGGTCGCGTAGCGGACGTGGCCGAGGCCGACGTTGCCGAGCAGCGAGCGCATGTCGCGCGTGCGGAACGCCTCGCGGACCATGCCCTGCGCCTTCGCCATGTGCATGACGCCGCTCGGCTCGGCCGTGGCGATGCCGGTCGCGTCCTGGCCGCGGTGCTGCAGCAGCAGGAGCGCGTCGTAGATGTCCTGGTTGACCGGGGCCT
>NZ_CAMFHZ010000037.1 GCF_945952435.1 uncultured Microbacterium sp. | reverse complement strand
ACACCCTACGAAACCCCCACCACCCCCGTCGATGGGGACAACTCCCCATCACCCCACCTACTGCGGGTTCGGACATCAGTTGCCCCCCTTGTCGCCTCCCTGGGCCGCGCGGTGAGCGCGGTCTTGTCGAAGGTCAGCGCCGTCGTGTCGCTCACGCGAGCGTCTCGCCCTCGACGAACGGCAGCTGCACGATCACCTGGCGACCGGCCTGCACGAAGATGCCGCGACCCTCGGGGAAGTCGGTGCGCTTGACCTTGGGGAACGGCACCTTGAACACGGCGTCGCCGTCGAAGGCGTCAGGCTTGAGCACGATGCCCTTGCGGCCCGCCTTGAAGTCGCCGATGTAACCGAATCCACTCGTCGCCTGCGTGACGTCGAGGTCGCCCACGAGCAAGTGGTCGCTGCGGTTGATCGCCTGGAAGAGCGCCTTCATGTCGCGCTCGGCGGGGGTGTCGGCGAACTGGGGCACGTCCTCCACCACGATCAGCAGGCGGACGGGCATCGACTCGTCGGCCGCGAGCTCGACCAGCTCCTGCGCGAGCTCCTTGGCGGCCTCGGGCGTGGTCGCACTGCGGGTCCAGTCCGCGTAGTCCTTCAGCTGTGCGCGCCGACCACCGAAGTGGAACAACCGGACCGCGGGATCGAAGCGGCGCATCGACGCGATGAGGCCCTTGAGCGCCGTGGTCTTACCGGACAGCGGCGGACCGGCGACGAGGAACGTCCCGATCGGGTCGAAGTCGCGCGGCGCGAGGGTGTCCTCCGCGACGCCGAGCGCCGGGAAGCCGCCGATGCGATCCGGCAGCGCCGACGGCTCGAGCCTGGTCGGCAGCGCCCCGATCTCGGCGACCTCGCGCGCGCCGTTCGCGCGCAGTTCGGCCGCCATCGCCTCGAGGAGCTTGGTCTGCTCCGCGACGTTCGGGGTGCCGCCGAGGGTCGCGATCTGCGTCTCCAACCCGTCGACGATGGCGCGTCCCGGCGCCGACCGCTCGTCGAGGACGTCCTTCGGCGCGTTCAGCATCGCGTATCCCGACTCGTCCGAGAGACGCAGCACGACCTTGCGGGAGACGTTCGCGCTGACCGCCGTCGGCACGGATCCGGAGCGGTCCGCCGTGGCGACGACGTGCACGCCGAGCGGGCGACCCTCGCCGAGGATCCGCATGAACGTCTGATAGAACGGCATGCGCGCGGTTGTCGACTCCCAGTCGGAGCGGAACTGCGGAAACCCGTCGAGCAGGAAGAGGATGCGCGGCTCGTCGATCCCGGTCAGCTCGCGATACTCGGTGAGACTCGCGGCGTTCGCGGCGCTGAAGCGCTTGCCCCGATCGTCCAGCACGCGCGCCAGGGACCGCAGCACGCGCTGGACGCGCTCTGCGTCGTCGCCCGCGATGACCGACCCCACCTGGGGCAGGATCTCGAGGCTGCGCAGCGCCCCGGATCCGAAGTCCAGCGCGTAGACCTCGACGTTCGTCCCGGCGTCGGATCCCGCGGCGATCGCGATCGTGCGCAGCACGGTCGACTTGCCCGCACCGCTCGTGCCGTACACGAGGAGCGATCCGTCACGGTCGGGCACGAAGTAGGTCGGCTCCTGCAGCTGCCGGGACGGCACGTCCGTCTTGCCGAGGAGGATCTGGCCGTCGCCGAGCCGCGGGAGGTCGCGGAGGTCGACCGCACGTTCCAGGTCGTCCAGCCACGGCCGCCGCGGAGCGGGGATCCCCGCCTGAGCGGCCGCGGCGACGAGCGTCGCCACGATCCGCTTCTGGTCGTTGGGGCCGAGGTCCTCGTCGTGGCTGTCGGACTCGGGCTCCTGATCGGCCTCCCAGAGCTGGGTGGATCCGAACCGGAGCTCCGCGACGCGTACGTCCGCGACCTGCTCCTCGTCCGTCGACCAGCCGCCCGCATAGGCGGACTGGAAGGGGACGAGGCGGCCCGGGCCGGTCTTCGCGATGCCGCGGCCGGGGATCGAGGGCGGGAAGGACGCGGCGACGACGTCGTCGACGACGTCCTTCGAGTCGGACTCGTCGGCCATGCGCAGCGCGACGCGCAGGTTCGTGTTGGCGCGGAGGTTGTCCTTGATCACGCCGGCGGGGCGCTGGGTCGCCATGATGAGGTGGATGCCGAGGGAGCGGCCGCGCTGGGCGATGTCGACGACGCCGTCGACGAACTCCGGTACCTCGCCCGCGAGGGCCGCGAACTCGTCGATGACCAGGACGAGGGCGGGCGGCGTGTCGGGGTCGCGACGCTTCTCCAGTTCGAGCAGGTCCTTCGCCTTCTTGCGGTTGAACAGGTGCTCCCGATGGTGCAGCTCCGCGCGCAGGCTGGTGAGCGCGCGGCGCACCAGGTGGGGGCTCAGGTCGGTGACGAGGCCGACGGTGTGGGGCAGGTCGACGCAGTCGGCGAACGCGGATCCGCCCTTGTAGTCGACGAAGAGGAACGTCACCCGGTCGGGGCTGTGCGCGGCCGCCATGCCGAGCACCCACGCCTGCAGGAACTCGCTCTTCCCCGCACCGGTCGTACCGCCCACGAGCGCATGCGGACCCTGGGTGCGCAGGTCGAGCGTCATCGCATCGGTCTGCGACTGGCCGATGATCGCACGCAGATTGCCCGCCTTCTTGAGCCTCGGCTGAGGGACGCCGGAGCGATCGATGATCGTGTTGTTCTGGCGCCAGCGGTCGATCACGCTCGTCGGATCCGAGGCCGTCTCGGATCCGACGAGCGAGAGGAACATGACCGAGTTCGGGATGTCCGAGGAGTCCTCGACGACGGTGGACGCGTCGACGACCGGGGCGAGGCGCTTCGCGAACATCGTCATGTACGCGTGCGAGACTCCCTCGACGCGGGCGTCGGGGTAGGAGACGCCGTTGCGCACCGTGCCGATGCGGGCGTGCTCCAGCCCGGCCGTGACGTCGACGAAACTGCGGCAGGCCGCGGGAAGGGCCTCGACGACCGGCGCCACGAACAGGGCGTAGACGCCGACGTCGGCGCCGCGTTCGAGGATCTGGGTGAGGCGGGCGCGATCCACCGGGGCGTCGTTCGTGACGATGACGACCACCGCGGCCTGGCCTTCGAAGCTCGACTCCTCCGCGGCGCGCTTGACGTCGGTGCCGAACCGCGTGGGGTCCCAGTCGTCGCCGTAGGGCAGCCGATGCGACGCCGCGGCCTTCGAGCGGCGCATCACGATCTCCTCCAGACCGCTCAGCAGCGCGGTTCCCGTGGAGGCGGAGTCGGCGAGCGCCATCTCCTTGAAGGGGTTGCGCTCGCTCGACGTGTGCGGGAGCCAGGTCAACCAGTCCAGCTCGTTGGCCCAGCCCGGCTCCGTGAGCGCGACGGCGACGAGCTCGTTCGGCGAGTGCATCCCGAAGAGCTGCACCGCGAGGCCGCGCAGAGCATCGCCCGCGACCGAGGTCGGTCCCGCCACGCCGATGGATCCGGCGCTCTGCAGGGACTCGAGGATCGGCACGTCGTCGATCATCCGATAGCGCTCCTCGAGCCGGTCGACGCGGTCGACGAACTCGGGCAGAGCCTCCGCGGACTCCGTGCGCGTGATCCGCGTGCGCGACGCGTCGGAGCACGTCCCCAGGCGCACCGCGAGGAAGTTCCAGTGCTCGGGTCGCCGCGTCCAGAGCAGCGGGCCGAGCCGCATGGCCTCGTCGAACACCACCGCGACCGCGGGCACCTCGCTGTTGCGCACCGCGTGCTCGCGCGGGCGCGCGTGGTACAACTTCTCCTCCAGGCGCTCGAACTGGTCCTCGAAGAGGTCTGCCTCCTTGCGCAGACGCTGCCCGAGGTTGGTCTTCTGCGAGATGAAGTTGCCGAACATCATCATCGGGCTCGCCGCGGCCATGAGCAGCGAGAGCGGCCTCCCGGTGAAGACGAACATCGTGACCGCGAGCAGGATCGGCGCGACCAGCATGGGCCACGGGAACAGGCGCTGGACCTGGTCGCGCGGATAGCGGGGCTCGTCGATCTCCTCGCCCGAGAAGCGCTCCTCGACCCGGGGACTGCGGTTGAAGAGCAGAGCCCCGCCGCGTTCGAGCACGGGATCCTGGTCGGCGGCCGTCCCGTCGAAGTCCCCGACCAGGCGCACCACGACCTCGCTGTCGCCGAGCGCGAAGGGTTGGCCGGGGATGACTCGGAGGCGCTGGACGAGTCCGCCGTCGACGAGGATCCCGTTCGCCGAGTTCAGGTCGACGAGCTCGACGAACGTGGCAGCGACCTCGATGCGGGCATGCCGCTTGGAGACGAGCGGATCGGCGAGGACCACATCGGCCGAGGCCTCCCGGCCGATCACGAAATGACCGATCGGCAGGGAGAACTCGTGCCCGGCCGCCGGTCCGGACAGCACGCTCAGGTGCGCGGCAGGGCGCGCACCCGCCGCGCCCGTCGCGATGCGCTCGGCGCCGAGGTTCACGATCTCGGCGAGGAATCCGGATCCGACGGGGGCGTCGCCGATCGCGAGATCGGGATTCAACGTCACCAGCCGGTCGCTCGTGGGCGGAGCGACCGAGAGCGTGAGCGTGTCGCGGTGCCCGACGTGCACGGAGCGCAGCGGATCGGTCGTCGCGATCCGGTGCGCGACGTCGGCCACGGTGGCGGTGGAGTCGGCGGTGACCACGATGTCCGTGACCGGCGAGCCGGGACGGCGCAGGGTGAGCTTTACCTTCATCGGTCGTCCTCCGGGCGCGGCCGGCGCCAGTTCGTCGGCATCATGCCTGATCCACCTTCAGGCTGCGATCGCCGAAGCGCAGCGTGTCTCCGAGGCGCAGCTCGGTGGGGTGGCCGGGGGTGAGCGGGTGCTCCGAGCCGTCGCGCACGATGGAGCTGCCGTTGGTGGATGCGCGATCGACGGCGACCAGGCCCCGACGGGACAGCAGGATCGCGACGTGCGTCTTCGAGACCGATCGCGTCTCGTCCGCCACGCTCACGAGCTGCGGCTCGTCGTCGCCGCCCTCGCCCGGTGCCGCCGCGGGAGCGCGTCCGATGAGCGTCGTACCGCGCACCTCGACACGGGTCCCGTCGTCGAGGACGAGGAGGGCCCGCGCCGGGGAGAGCGTGGGCTCCGGAGCGGGCTCGGGCTCCGGGGCGGGGGCGGTCTCCGGGGCGGGCGCCGGCTCCGGCGCAGGCTCCGGCGCGGTCAGGGGAGGCGCGGGATTCGAGGGCGCGCCGAGCAGCGGCGCTCCCGCCAGGGGCGCCAGGGGCGCGACGCTCGGCGAAGGAGCGAGGTCCGGCGCCGACGCGGTCGGCTCCGGCACGGCGCCGACGCGCGCGGACGGTGCCGCCCGATGCGCACCGACCACGCCGCCGGAGAATCGACCGGTCGGCACGTAGACCGCGGGGGCATCCCGATCGATCGGCGTCGCCAACGAGGGCAGGACCGGAGCCGCCTCGTGCACCTCGGTCGTGATCTGCTTGCGCGCGATGCGCAGACGCTTGCCGTCATAGGGGTTAAGGCCGCGGCGCACGTCGACCAGCCAGGTCGCGGCGGCACGGTCGGGCCAGCCACGGCCACGCCGTTCCGCGTCGAACAGCGGGGAGAGGGCGATCACCAGCAGCGGGCCGATCAGTGGGACGAGGAAGGAGGCTCCCAGAACGAGATAGCGCACGACGGCGCCCCGCCAGAAGCCGGGCTTCTCCAGTGTGCGCACGTTGATCGTGCGGATCCCGAAGGCGGCCTTGCCGAGCGTGACCCCCTTCAGCCCGTGCAGGATCAGCTGCAGGACGGTGAAGATCAGCATGAGCGCGTACGAGACGATCAGCGGGAGCAGGGCCCAGAACAGATCCTTACGGGCGAGGATCGCCTGAGGATCCGAGGCGCCCTGCGCGACGAGCCCCAGGATCGCGATCGTCCCCGGCACGGCGATCGCGAGGGCGACGACGGCTTCCAACGTGGTCGCGGCGACCCGCATCCCCGGACGGGCGGGAACCAGGCCGAGCGCCTGCGCATACGCGGGATCGGGGCGCCCCTGAGCATCGAGTCCCTCGACGTCGCTCGCCTGGGCCGGGATCTCCCAGATCTCGTTGGACAGGCTCATATCCCCTCACGTTATCAATCCGACACGCCGTGTCCGGGCAGAGCGAGGGGCCGGTGTCGCGCACCGGCCCCTCGCTCGAAGAAAGTCGCTCAGTTGCCGGCGAGCTGGGTGTCCAGATCCTGGATCGCCCGCATCATCCCCA
>NZ_CAMFHZ010000036.1 GCF_945952435.1 uncultured Microbacterium sp. | reverse complement strand
TCTCCCTGTCGCTGAAGGCGACGCAGGAGGACCCGTGGCAGGTCTTCGCCCGCACCCACGCCATCGGCCAGGTCACCCCGGGCAAGGTCACCAAGCTCGTCCCGTTCGGTGCGTTCGTGCGCGTCGCGGACGGCATCGAGGGCCTCGTGCACATCTCCGAGCTCTCCAGCAAGCACGTCGAGCTGGCCGAGCAGGTCGTCTCGGTGGGCGAAGAGGTCTTCGTCAAGGTCATCGACATCGACCTCGAGCGTCGCCGCATCTCGCTGTCGCTCAAGCAGGCCAACGAGTCGGTCGACCCGTACGGCACCGAGTTCGACCCGGCCCTGTACGGCATGCTCGCCGAGTACGACGAGAACGGCGAGTACAAGTACCCGGAGGGCTTCGACGCCGAGACGGGCGCCTGGAAGGACGGCTTCGACGCTCAGCGCGAGGCATGGGAGCAGGAGTACGCGGCTGCCCAGGCTCGCTGGGAGGCGCACAAGGCTCAGGTCATCAAGGCCGCCGAGGCCGAGGCCGCTGCGGGCGACGACTTCGGCGCGAGCGCGCAGTCGTTCTCGAGCGACTCCGCCGGTGCCGGCACGCTGGCCGACGACGAGGCTCTCGCCGCTCTGCGCGAGAAGCTCTCGGGCGGCAACGCGTAAGCACCTCGGTTCGGAACGGGCCGTCACCTCGCCTTCGGGCGGGTGGCGGCCCGTTCCGCATCTGCGGAGTGGAAGGATCGGAGCATGACGTTCGCCGAGCCCTCCGGATCCGCCCGCTGCCATCGGAGCCGCCGGCGGTGAGTTTCGCGGGTCATACGCCTGGATCCGCCGAGTATCGCAGGATCCTCGTCGGACTGTTCTTCGCCGGGGTCGCGACGTTCGCGCAGCTGTACTCCCCGCAGGCGGTGCTGCCGCAGATCGCGGCCGACCTGGGGGCGGCGCCCGCGACGGCGGCCCTCGGCGTCTCTGCGGCCACGCTGGGACTCGCGGCGGCGGTGGTCGCCTGGTCGGTTGTCGCGGACCGGATCGGGCGCGTGCCGGCGATGGCGATCGGCGTCATCGCCGCGACCGTCCTGGGGCTGCTCGCACCGCTGAGCCCCGGGATCGGCGTGTTCCTCGTGGTGCGCTGCGCGGAGGGGATCGCGCTCGGAGCGGTGCCGGCCGTAGCACTCGCGTATCTCTCGGAGGAGATCGATCCGCGGCACGCGGCCGCCTCGGCGGGCAGCTATATCGCCGGTACGACGGTCGGCGGTCTGCTGGGCCGGATCGTGTCGGGGCTCGTCGGCGAGATCGGCGGGTGGCGCGTCGGGGTGGGCAGCGCGGCCGCGCTCTGCGCCGTCTCCGCGGCGCTGTTCCTCTGGCTGATCCCGCGGGCCCGCGGTTTCGTGCCCGTGCGGATGCGCAGCGAGCGCGGTCCCGGGATCCTGCGGCGTCTCGGAGATCTGATGCGCTCACCGGTGCAGCTCGCGCTCAGCGCACAGGGACTGCTCCTGATGGGGGCCTTCGTGGCCGTGTACAACTACCTCGGCTTCCACCTGTCGAACCCGCCGTTCCTGCTGCCGGCGTGGCTGATCACCCTGCTCTTCCTCGCCTACCTCGCCGGGACGTTCTCCTCGCCGTGGGCCGGCGTGCTCGCCTCGCGGCGCGGGCGGTACCCGGTGCTCCTGGGAGGGATCGCGGTCATGGCGGTCGGAGCGGCGTGCATGCTGGTCCCCGTGGCCGGGATCGTGCTGCTCGGGCTTCTGCTGTTCACCGCGGGCTTCTTCGCGGCGCACGCCGTCGCGTCGGGGTGGACGCCCGTCGCCGCCCCGTCGTCGAGCAGGGCTCAGGCGTCCTCGCTCTACTACTTCGCCTATTACGCCGGGTCGAGTCTGTTCGGCTGGGCCCTGGGACTCGTGTTCGCGGGGGCGGGATGGACGTGGTTCGTCGCGCTCGTGCTCGTCCTCTGCCTCGCGGCGGCACTGGCGGCCGTGTCGGCGTTGCGGACAGAGCGCACCGGCCGGATCCCGCGCGAGCGCTGAGGCGACGGGCGGGGCAGGGCGGCGTGGCCGCCGTGACAGACTGAAGGCATGCCCCTCATCGCACTCACCGGCGGCATCGCCTCGGGAAAGTCGACGATCTCCGCACGTCTCGCCGAACGCGGCGCGGTCGTCGTGGACGCGGATCGGATCGTCCGCGAGGTGCAGGAGCCTGGTACCCCGGTGCTGTCCCGGATCGCGGAGGAGTTCGGCGACGCCATGATCCTGCCCGACGGTGCGCTGGATCGCGCGCGTCTGGGCGCCGCCGTGTTCGGCGACCCCGGAGCGCTGGCCCGGCTCAACGCGATCGTTCACCCGGCGGTGAGGAGCGAGTCGCAGCGCAGGTTCGCCGAGGCGCTTTCCCAGGACCCGCACGCTGTGGTCGTCTACGACGTGCCGTTGCTCATCGAGGCGCGTGCGGACGACCCCTGGGACCTCGTCGTCGTCGCCGACGCGCCCGCGTTCCTCCGCGAGGAGCGCCTCGTGCGCGAGCGCGGCATGGACCGCGAGGACGCGCGCGCACGCATCGCCGCGCAGGTCTCCGACGCGCGGCGACGCGAGATCGCGGACATCGTGATCGACACCTCCGGCACGCTCGCCGAGACCTTGCGCCAGGCGGACGCCCTATGGGACCGGTTGCGCCGGGAGTGAACCTCGGCCCCGATGTCGGAGGCCCCTTGTAGCGTTGAGGGATGCAGCCCACTCGGTCCGTCCGACCCTTCGAAGTCGTCAGCGAATACGCGCCGGCCGGCGATCAGCCCCAGGCGATCGCCGAGCTCGCCGCGCGCATCAACGCGGGCGAGACCGACGTGGTGCTGCTCGGTGCGACGGGCACGGGAAAGTCCGCGACGACGGCCTGGCTCATCGAGCAGGTGCAGCGGCCGACCCTCGTCCTCGCGCACAACAAGACCCTCGCGGCGCAGCTCGCGAACGAGTTCCGCGAGCTGATGCCGAACAACGCCGTGGAGTACTTCGTCTCGTACTACGACTACTACCAGCCCGAGGCGTACGTCCCGCAGACGGACACCTTCATCGAGAAGGACTCCTCGGTCAACGCGGAGGTCGAGCGTCTGCGGCACTCGACCACGAACTCGCTGCTGAGCCGGCGCGACGTCGTCGTGGTCTCGACCGTGTCGTGCATCTACGGACTCGGCGCGCCCGAGGAGTATCTGCGCGCGATGGTCGCGCTGCAGGTGGGTGAGCGTTACGACCGGGATGCGCTCATCCGGCAGTTCATCGCGATGCAGTACAACCGCAACGACGTCGACTTCTCCCGGGGAAACTTCCGGGTGCGCGGCGACACGATCGAGATCATCCCGGTCTACGAGGAGCACGCGATCCGGATCGAGCTGTTCGGCGACGAGATCGAGGCGCTGTATTCGCTGCACCCGCTCACGGGGGAGGTCATCGAGAGGCTCGATTCCGTTCCGATCTTCCCCGCCTCGCACTACGTCGCAGGGACGGACGTCGTGCAGCGTGCGATCGGCACGATCGAGGAGGAGCTCGCCGAGCGTCTGACGGAGCTCGAACGTCAGGGGAAGCTCCTGGAGGCGCAGCGTCTGCGCATGCGCACGACGTTCGATCTGGAGATGCTGCAGCAGCTGGGCTTCTGCTCCGGCATCGAGAACTACTCGCGGCACATGGACGGGCGTCAGCCCGGTGAGCCGCCGCACACGCTGCTCGACTTCTTCCCGGACGACTTCCTGCTGGTGATCGACGAGTCGCACGTCACCGTTCCTCAGATCGGCGCGATGTACGAGGGCGACGCCTCGCGCAAGCGCACCCTCGTCGATCACGGCTTCCGGCTCCCCAGCGCGCTCGACAACCGTCCGCTGCGGTGGGACGAGTTCACGAAGCGCATCGGGCAGACCGTCTACCTGTCCGCGACGCCCGGCAAGTACGAGATGGGCATCGCGGACGGCGTCGTCGAACAGATCATCCGCCCGACCGGGCTCGTCGACCCGCAGATCGTCGTCAAGCCCTCGAAGGGGCAGATCGACGATCTGCTCGAGGAGATCCGGGTGCGCGTCGCGCGCGACGAACGCGTTCTCGTCACCACGCTCACCAAGAAGATGGCCGAGGAGCTCACCGACTTCCTCGGCGAGCACGGCGTGAGGGTGCGCTATCTGCACTCGGACGTCGACACGCTCCGACGCGTCGAGCTCCTCACGGAGCTCCGCGCCGGGGTCTACGACGTGCTCGTCGGCATCAACCTGCTCCGCGAGGGACTCGACCTTCCTGAGGTCTCGCTGGTGGCGATCCTCGATGCCGACAAGGAGGGGTTCCTGCGCTCGGGAACGTCGCTGATCCAGACGATCGGCCGTGCCGCCCGCAACGTGTCCGGTCAGGTGCACATGTACGCGGACACCATGACGGATTCGATGGCGAAGGCGATCGAGGAGACCGAGCGGCGCCGTGAGAAGCAGATCGCGTACAACGAGGCGAACGGCATCGACCCGCAGCCTCTGCGCAAGCGCATCGCCGACATCACGGATGTCCTCGCCCGCGAAGGAGCCGATACGGCGGAGCTGCTCTCGAAGCGGAACAGGTCCGGTCGCGGCAAGTCGCCCACCCCGAACCTGCGCCGCGAGGGGATCGCGGCGGAAGGGGCGATGCAGCTCGAGGAGACGATCGCGGATCTGTCCGCGCAGATGCTCGCCGCGGCGGGCGAGCTGAAATTCGAACTCGCCGCGCGACTGCGCGACGAGGTGCAGGATCTCAAGAAGGAACTGCGTGCGATGGAGCGGGCCGGTCACGCCTGACCCGTTCGTCGGGATGCGAGGAGGAGAAGCGACATGGTGGACGCGTCGGTCGCGGAGTTGGCGGACCGGATCCGAGCGCTCCTCGGAGCGGAGGGCGACATCGAGGAAAAGGCGATGTTCGGCAGCCGCGCCTTCCTCGCCGGTGGGCACATCCTCGTCGGCGCTCGCAAGGGCGGTGTGCTGCTCGTCCGCGTCGAGGAGGAGCACGGGTCCGCTCTGCTCACCGAGCCGGGTGTCTCGCGGGCCGTCATGGGCCCACGCACGATGAGCGCGGGCTGGCTGGACATCGCGGCGGAGGCGATCCGCGACGACACCGCGCTCATGGAGTGGATCGACATCGCCCGCGAGGACGCCGATCGCGTCGGGTAGTCGGCGTCGCCGACTCAGGCTTCCCACGGCGGGACCAGCGCGGGGGAGCGCGAGGTCAGGGGCAGTGCACGAGGGGCTTGGGACCGCTCCGATCGATCTCGTGCGCGGTCATGGGCTGGCCGCACAGCGGACATCCCTTCGTGGCGCGCTCGGCCATGGACGGCGGCGGGGTGCTCTCGTACGGTCCGACGGATGCGGGGCCCGCGAGGCGGATCAGGGTCGCGTTGATCCAGGCGTAGGCGCCGCCGGCCTCACGGATGCGCTGTCGCAGGGGCACGCGGTCCGGCGTGGGGTTGCTCGTCATAATCATTAGCGTACTAATGATGAGGGCAGAGAGTATTATCGAGGCATGACGGAACGGACCGCCGACGACCTGCTGAAGCTCGACAATCAGCTGTGCTTCGCGCTGGTCACGGCCGCGCGCAACGTGGTGGGGATCTACCGTCCGATCCTGGAGCCGCTGGGACTCACGCATCCGCAGTACCTCGTCATGCTGGCGCTGTGGGAGGACTCGCCGCGCTCCCTGCGCGATCTCGCCACCGCCCTCGCGATGGAACCGGCCACCGCCTCGCCTCTCGTGAAACGGCTCGAGGCGGACGGCCTGATCGAACGTCGCCGCAGCGCCGAGGACGAGCGTCGCCTCGACATCGCTTTGACCGCGCGCGGAGCCGAGCTCCGCGTCCGCGCGCTCGATGTGCCGCGCCAGGTGATGGCCCGTCTGGACATGACCGTGCCGGAGGTCGAGTCCGTGCGCGACGGCCTCCTCCGTTTCGCCGGGTCCGTCGAGCTCTGAACCGGTCCACGGACGTCGCGTCGCTGCCCAGGCCGCCCGGCAGAGGCGTTCGCCCGGAGCGAGCAGGAGGCTCCCGCGGAGCCGATGTCGGAGGCCGCTCCTAGACTTGACGGGTGCCGATCGTACCCGTAACCAGCCCCGGAAGACTCAGCGTCCGCGGAGCGCGTGTCCACAATCTCCGCAACGTGGATCTCGAGATCCCTCGCGACTCCCTCGTGGTCTTCACCGGACTCAGTGGTTCGGGCAAGTCGAGCCTCGCGTTCGACACGATTTTCGCCGAGGGGCAGCGGCGCTATGTCGAGTCGCTGAGCGCGTACGCGCGCCAGTTCCTCGGTCAGGTCGACCGTCCCGACGTCGACTTCATCGAGGGTCTGAGCCCCGCGGTCTCGATCGATCAGAAGTCGACGAACCGCAACCCGCGATCGACCGTCGGAACGATCACCGAGATCTACGACTACATGCGCCTGCTCTGGGCGCGCATCGGCGTGCCGCACTGTCCGCAGTGCGGAGCGCGCATCCAGCGTCAGACCGTGCAGCAGATCGCGGATCAGCTCATGGAGCTTCCGGAGCGCACCCGCTATCAGATCGTCGCCCCGGTCGTCAGCCAGAAGAAGGGCGAGTTCGTCGACCTCTTCCGCGAGCTCGGCGCGAAGGGCTACGCCCGTGCGATCGTCGACGGCGAGCTCGTCCAGCTCGCCGAGCCCCCCGTGCTGAAGAAGAGCTACAAGCACGACATCGGCGTCGTCGTGGATCGTCTCGTCGCGGCCCCCGACATCCTGGGCCGTGTGACGGACTCCGTCGAGACGGCGCTGGGCCTCGCCGGCGGGGTCGTGCAGGTGAACTTCGTCGACGAAGAGGGCGACGAGGCGTGGCAGTCGTTCTCCGAGAAGCTGGCCTGCCCGAACGGCCACCCCATCACCCTCACGGAGATCGAGCCCCGCACGTTCTCGTTCAACGCGCCGTTCGGCGCCTGTCCTGCGTGCTCCGGGCTCGGCACCCGGATGTCGGTCGACGTCGATCTCATGCTCGGCGACGAGACCCTCTCGATCCGCGAGGGGGCCATCCTGCCGTGGACGACCCAGGGCAAGGGACTGTTCCAGTACTACGAGCGTCTGCTGGAGGGCCTCGCCGCCGACCTCGACTTCTCACTCGACACGCCGTGGCAGGATCTGCACTCGGACGTGCAGGAGGCCGTGCTGCACGGTGAGAACTACAAGGTCACGGTCAAGTGGAAGAACCGTTACGGGCGTGAGATGCGCTACTCCTCGGGATTCGAGGGCGTCGTCCCCTACATCGAGCGCCAGTACCAGCAGGCCGAGAGCGACACGCAGCGCACGCGCTGGGGCGAATACCTCCGCGAGGTGCCCTGCCCGGTCTGCAACGGCGACCGGCTGAAGCCGGAGGTGCTCGCGGTGCAGGTCCACGGGCACTCCATCGCGGAGGTCTCCCACCTCAGCCTCGCCGAGGCGCAGGACTTCATGCAGCGTCTGGAGCTCAGCCCGCGGGAGGCGAAGATCGCCGCGCAGGTGCTGCGCGAGATCCGACTGCGCCTCGACTTCCTGCTGCAGGTCGGCTTGTCCTACCTCAACCTGAGCCGTTCCGCGGGGTCCCTCTCCGGCGGCGAGGCCCAGCGCATCCGGCTCGCCACGCAGATCGGATCAGGCCTCACCGGCGTGCTCTACGTGCTGGACGAGCCGTCGATCGGCCTGCACCAGCGCGACAACCGTCGTCTCATCGAGACCCTTCTGACCCTCCGCGATCTCGGGAACACGCTCATCGTGGTCGAGCACGACGAGGAGACCATCGAGGCGGCCGACTGGGTCGTCGACATCGGGCCGGGCGCCGGCGTCAACGGCGGCGTCGTCGTGCACTCCGGCCCGTACGACGCGCTCCTGCGGGAGAAGGGCTCGATGACGGGCGACTATCTCGCGGGCCGCCGCGAGATCACGACCCCTACCAAGCGCCGCAGGATCGATCGCAAGCGGATGCTCAGCGTCGTGGGCGCCAAGGAGAACAATCTCCGCAACGTCACAGCCGACTTCCCGCTCGGCGTGCTCACCGCCGTCTCCGGCGTCAGCGGATCGGGCAAGTCTTCGCTCGTGAACGACATCCTCTACCGGGTGCTCGCGCAGCGATTGAACGGCGCGAGGACCGTGCCAGGGAAGCACACCAGGGTGACCGGGCTCGACAACCTCGACAAGGTGGTGCACGTCGACCAGGCGCCGATCGGGCGCACGCCGCGATCGAATCCGGCCACCTACACGGGGGTCTTCGATCGGATCCGCACCCTGTTCAGCGAGACCCCCGAGGCGAAGGTCCGCGGTTACCAGCCGGGACGGTTCAGCTTCAACGTCAAGGGAGGCCGCTGCGAGGCGTGCTCCGGCGACGGCACGATCAAGATCGAGATGAACTTCCTGCCCGACGT
>NZ_CAMFHZ010000035.1 GCF_945952435.1 uncultured Microbacterium sp. | reverse complement strand
CGACGCCGTCGTTCTCCTTGATCTTCTCCACGTCGCCCCAGGCGCGCTCGTACTGGGCGCGCTTCTTGGACAGGATCAGACGGCCTTCCTTGTCCTCCTTCTGGAGGACGAGGGCCTCGACCTGGTCGCCGACGGAGACGACCTCGTTGGGGTCGACGTCGTGCTTGATGCTCAGCTCGCGCGAGGGGATGACGCCCTCGGTCTTGTAGCCGACGTCCAGCAGCACCTCGTCGCGGTCGATCTTGACGATCGTGCCCTCGATGATGTCGCCGTCGTTGAAGAACTTCAGGGTCTTCTCGACCGCAGCCAGGAAGTCCTCGGCAGATCCGATGTCGTTGATCGCGACCTGCTTGGTGGCCGGAGCGGCCGTTGCGGTAGTCATGTAGTGGGTAGTCCTTGTTGATGGATACTCGGGCTGGGACGCACGCTCTGGAGCAGAGCGCGGAATCGCGCCTCAGCGGATGGATGTGGTTTTGCTGCCACGCACGCGAGAATGAACCCCACGGGTGACACTTCATGCTATCAGGCCGCCGAGCCCGCGGAGAACCCGCACTTTCGAACGCCTGCACAGGAGGGAACACCGGATGCGCCGCGGGTGTTCCCTGCTCCGTCGTCTTCCTGCGCCGTCTTCCTGCCGCGTCCGCGCGTCGGCTCCTGGCAGACTGAGCTCATGACCGCGCCGAAGCTGTTGCTGCTCGACACCGCCAGTCTCTACTTCCGCGCCTTCTACGGCGTGCCCGACACGGTCAAGGCCCCCGACGGCACGTCTGTGAACGCCGCGCGCGGGCTCCTCGACATGATCGCGAAGCTGGTCGCCGCGTACCGGCCGACGCACCTCGTCGCCTGCTGGGACGACGACTGGCGACCGCAGTGGCGTGTCGACCTCATCCCCAGCTATAAGGCGCACCGCGTGGTGGAGGTCGTCGAGGGCGCCGCAGACGTCGAGGAGGTCCCCGATCCGCTCGAGGCCCAGATCCCGATCATCCGGGAGGCGCTCGGCGTGCTGCGGATCCCCGTCGTCGGCGTCGCCGCGCACGAGGCGGACGACGTGATCGGCACGCTCGCGACCGACGCCGACATCCCCGTCGACATCGTCACCGGCGATCGCGACCTCTTCCAGCTCGTCGACGACGCACGCGCCGTCCGGGTCGTCTACACGGCGCGCGGCATGAGCAACCTCGAGGACGTCACCGACGAGACGGTCGTGCGCAAGTACGGCGTCCTCCCCTCGCAGTACGCCGACTTCGCCACCCTCCGCGGCGACGCCTCCGACGGCCTGCCCGGGGTCGCCGGCGTCGGCGAGAAGACCGCGGCGACGCTGCTCGCCGCGCATGGCACCCTCGACCGGATCCGCCTCGCCGCGGAGACCGGCGAGGGCATGTCGGCGAGCGTGGCGAAGAAGATCCTCGCCGCATCCGACTACCTCGATGTCGCGCCCACGGTCGTCCGCGTCGCGACCTCCCTGCCCGTCTCCGTACCCGCGGAGCCGCTGCGTCCGCTCGACGAGACCGAGAAGGCCGCCGCGGTCGCGGTGTCGGAGCGCTGGAACCTCGGCACGTCGATGGCGCGCGCGCTCGACGCTCTCGGCAAGACCGGCTGAGCGCATCCCGACCGGGTCTGACTGCCCTGCTAACCCGCCCAGCGCCGCAGCCGGTCCAGTCCCCAGGTGGTGACGATCCGCTCTGCAGGGACCCCGGCCCGCTCGGCCCGCGCGGCCCCGTGATCCAGCAGCGAGAGCTGGCCGGGGGCGTGCGCGTCCGAGTCGATCGAGAACAGGCAGCCGACCTCGAGCGCGAGGGCGATCAGGTCATCGGGCGGATCCTGACGCTCCGGACGGGAGTTGATCTCGACGGCGACGCGGTGCTCGGCGCAGGCCTCGAAGACCGAGCGCGCATCGAACTGAGACGGCGGCCTCGTCCCTCGCTCTCCCTGCACGAGCCGGCCGGTGACATGGCCGAGCACGCTCACCCGGGGATCGGAGACGGCGCGCACGAGTCGACGGGTCATCGGCGACGCGTCCATCCGCAGCCGGGAGTGCGCCGACGCGACCACGATGTCCAGCTCTGCGAGGAGGTCGTCGTCCTGGTCCAGGGCACCGTCTTCCAGGATGTCGACCTCGATGCCCGTCAGCATCGTGAGCCCGTCGCCGCTCTGCGCCCTCACGAGCGGGAGTTGCGCGCGCAGGCGCTCCGCGGTCAGCCCCCGCGCCACCTTCAGGCGCGGGGAATGGTCCGTGATCGCCTGGTACTCGTGTCCGAGAGCGCGCGCCGCATCGGCCATCGCGGCGATCGACATCGATCCGTCGGACCAGTCGGTGTGGGCGTGCAGATCCCCGCGCAGCGCGGCGCGGAGCTCCGACACGATCTCCGGCTCCACCTCCCCACGCAGTTCGACGAGGTAGGCGGGAGTCTTTCCCGCGAGGGCCTCGCGGATCACGGCGAAGGTCGACGCGCCGATGCCCTTGGTCGCCTGGATGCGGTTCGGATCGGTCTTCGCGTCCTCCGGAAGAGCGGCGTAGATGGCCGCAGCGGCGCGGAACGCCTTGGCACGGTACCGGGACGCGCGCTCCCGCTCCAGGAGCCGCGCGATCTCCGACAGCGCTTCGACCGGATCCACGGCTACGCCCTCGCGAGCTCCTGCGAGGCGGCGACCCACGCGTCCAGTCGCGCGAGGGCGCGACCGTCGTCGACCGCGGCCCCCGCGCGCGCGAGCGCCGCGCGCAGGCGCTCGACGACCGGGATCTGGGCCTGCGCCGCGTCGTGCGACAGCTCGTAGGCGACGATGCCGGCGGCGGCGTTCAGCAGCACGATGTCCCGCACGGCCCCCCGCTCGCCCTCGAGCGTGCGGCGCAGCACGGCCGCATTGTGCTCCGGGGAGCCGCCGATGAGGTCCGACAGGTCGGCGAGCGGGATGCCGAGGTCACGCGGATCCAGGTCGTGCTCATGGATGTCGCCGCGCGTGACCTCCCAGATCCTGCTGTGGCCCGTCGTGGTGAGCTCGTCGAGTCCGTCGTCGCCGCGGAAGACGAGCGCGGTCGCCCCGCGCGTCCGGAAGACGCCGGTGATCAGCGGCACGCGGTCGATCTGCGCGACGCCGACCGCGTTCGCCTCGGCCCTGGCCGGATTGCACAGCGGTCCGAGCATGTTGAACACGGTCGGGACGCCGAGCTCGCTGCGCACGGCCGCCGCGTTCTTGAAACCGGGATGGAACGCCCCCGCCCAGGCGAACGTGATCCCGGTCCTGTCGAGGATCTCCGCGACGGCCTGCGGATCGAGGGTGAGCTGCAGCCCCAGCGCGCCCAGGACGTCGGAGGAGCCGGACGAGGAGCTCGCCGCCCGGTTGCCGTGCTTCACGACCGGGATGCCCGTCGCGCCGATGATGATCGCCGCGGTCGTCGACACGTTGACCGTGCCCACCCGGTCTCCCCCGGTTCCGACGATGTCGAGGACGTCGGAGGACACCGGCAGCGGCACGGCGGCCTCGAGGATCGCGTCGCGGAAGCCGACGACCTCGTCGATCGTCTCGCCCTTGGCCCGCAGTCCGATGAGGAATCCGGCGAGTTGCGCCTGGGTCGCCTGGCCGCGCATGACCTGGCGCATCGCCCACGTCGACTCGTACACGCTGAGATCGCGACCCGCGAGAAGGGTCGAGAGGACGTCGGGCCAGGTGAGAACTTCCGCCATGGCAGCGATCCTACTGATGTGACCGAGTCGTGACCGCCCGTGCGATCACCGTCGCCACCCGCGTGCACAGCGGATTCCCGGGGAGTTCCGGGCCTCCGCCGAGCCGGAGGAGGGCGGAACCGCCGCCCCGGGTGCGACAATCGACCGCTCGGATCGGCCATAATGGACAGGTGACGACCTCAGCGACGTATGCCCCGGCGGCGAGAACGATCAAGCGCCCCAACCCGGTGGCTGTGGGAACCATTGTCTGGCTCGGCAGTGAAGTGATGTTCTTCGCGGGACTCTTCGCGATCTACTTCACCCTGCGCAGCACCTCGCCGGAGCTGTGGGCGATGCGGACGGAGCACCTCAACGTGCCGTTCGCCGCGATCAACACCCTCGTGCTGGTGGCGTCGTCCTTCACCTGCCAGATGGGCGTGTTCGCCGCGGAGCGCATGCAGCCGTACACGGCGGTGAACGCGCAGGGACGCAAGCGTCTGGGCATGGTCCCGTGGTTCTGGATCACGTTCGCGATGGGCGCGTTCTTCGTGTCCGGGCAGGTCTGGGAGTACTCGCAGCTGGTCGCGGAGGGCATGCCGATCTCGGCCGACTCCTACGCTTCGGCCTTCTACATCACGACCGGCTTCCACGCGCTGCACGTCACCGGCGGTCTCGTGGCGTTCCTGCTCACGCTCGGCCGCGCGTACGCCGTCAAGAACTTCACGCACAAGGAAGCCACCACCGCGATCGTCGTGTCCTACTACTGGCACTTCGTCGACGTCGTCTGGATCGTGCTCTTCCTCGTCATCTATTTCCTCAAGTAAGAAGCGGAGCGGATTTTCGACATGGCACGTGAGAAGAAGCGCCGTTCCGGCCGTCGCAGCCCCCTTGCCGCGGCCGCGCTGATCGGCGCAGGCCTGATGATCACCGGCGGCATCTACGCCGGTGCGAGCGCGGCGTTCGCCGCGTCCGAGCCTGCGTCCGCCAGCACCCAGGTCACGGCCGAAGAGGGCAAGAAGCTCTTCCAGGCGAACTGTGCGACCTGCCACGGCATGAACCTGCAGGGCACCGCGACGGGGCCGAGCCTCTACGGCGTCGGCGAGCTCGCCGTCGAGTTCCAGATGTCGACGGGCCGCATGCCCCTGCAGATGCAGGGACCGCAGGCGCCGCAGAAGCACCCGCAGTTCACCGAGGAGCAGATCCGCGGGATCGCCTCGTGGGTGCAGTCCGTGGCCCCCGGCCCGACCTACCCGTCGGAGAAGATCCTCGACGGCAAGGGCGACGTCGCGCACGGCGCCGAGCTGTTCCGCATCAACTGCGCCATGTGCCACAACGTGGCCGCGGCCGGCGGCGCGCTCACCGAGGGCAAGTACGCTCCCCCGCTGACCAAGACCAGCGCGCTGCACATGTACGCCGCGATGGTGACGGGCCCGCAGAACATGCCCGTCTTCGGCGACATGAACCTCTCCCCCGAGGACAAGCGCGACATCATCTCGGCCCTGCTCTTCCAGCAGAAGGCGGTCCAGGTCGGAGGCATGGATCTCGGATCCCTCGGCCCGGTCTCGGAGGGCCTGTTCATCTGGATCTTCGGAATCGGCGCCCTGGTCGCCATCACCGTGTGGATCACGGCGAAGTCCAACTGACGCTTGCATATCGAAGAACGTACGAGGAGAACCATGGCACACGACGACTCGCAGGCTCTTGACCGGGCCTATCAGCCCCCTTCCGGGCTGAGCGTCGACGTCAGCGACCCCGCGCAGAACCCGGGGCTGCCGCCGCACCGGGAGCGGATCACCGATCAGGATCCGAAGGCGATGAAGACCGCCGTCCGCACGGTCTACACCCTCTTCTACCTCTCGCTCGCGGGCAGCATCTGGGCCGTCGCGGCGTACATGCTGTTCCCCATCGAGAGCGGCGCGCTCATCGATATCCGCTACAACAACCTGTTCATCGGGCTCGGCATCGCCCTCGCGCTGCTCGCGCTGGGCATCGGGGCGATCCACTGGTCCAAGGCGATCATGTCCGACCACGAGTTCGTCGAGGAGCGTCATCCCACCCGTGGCCGCGACGAGACCCGCTGGGCCGCGGTCAAGGCGTTCTCCGACGCGAACGAGGAGTCCGGCTTCGGACGACGCGTGATGATCCGCAACTCCCTCATCGCCGCCGTCGTCGCCTCCGTGGTCCCGGGACTGGCCCTCTTCCGCGGTCTCGCCCCGCAGGACACCCCCGAGAACCCGATCGCCGGTCAGCCCGTCAAGCTCCTCGAGCAGACCATGTGGAAGAAGGGGATGCGCCTCGCGCACGACCCCGACGGCACGCCGATCCGCGCCGCCGACGTCGTCCTCGGCTCCGCCGTGCACGTCATCCCCGAAGAGCTGTCGAAGCTCGGCCACGAGGACGGCTACCTCGAGGAGAAGGCCAAGGCGATCGTCCTCCTCGTGCGCCTCCTGCCCGAGCAGCTGCACCCGCGCGAGTCCCGCAAGGACTGGGCCTACGACGGCATCGTCGCGTACTCCAAGGTCTGCACGCACGTCGGCTGCCCCGTCGCGCTGTACGAGCAGCAGACGCACCACCTGCTCTGCCCGTGCCACCAGTCGCAGTTCGACATCACCGAGGAGGCCAAGGTCATCTTCGGCCCTGCTGCTCGGCCCCTGCCGCAGCTGCCCATCGCCGTGGACGACGAGGGCTACCTCGTCGCGCAGAGCGATTTCCACGAACCCGTCGGCCCGAGCTTCTGGGAGCGCCATTGAGCACCGCAACTGTCACCGAAAAGCCGAAGGCGGAGAAGCCTCTCGGCGGCCGCTTCGTCGGCGCTGCGGCGAACTATCTCGACGAGCGCACCAGCATCTCCGGCTTCGTCAAGGAGCTGGGTCGCAAGATCTTCCCGGATCACTGGTCGTTCATGCTCGGCGAGATCGCACTGTGGAGCTTCGTCGTCGTGCTGCTCTCCGGGACGTTCCTGACGTTCTTCTTCCAGGCCTCGATGGTGCCGACGCACTACGCGGGCGCCTACCCTCCCATGCGCGGCGTGGAGATGTCGGCCGCGCTGGACTCGACCCTGCGCCTTTCGTTCGACATCCGCGGCGGTCTCCTGGTCCGTCAGATCCACCACTGGGCGGCGTTGACCTTCGTCGCCGGCATCGGCGTGCACATGCTGCGCGTGTTCTTCACGGGCGCGTTCCGCAAGCCGCGTGAGCTCAACTGGGTGATCGGGTTCATCCTCTTCATCCTCGCGATGGCCGAGGGCTTCACCGGGTACTCCCTCCCCGACGACCTGCTCTCGGGCAACGGTCTGCGCATCATCGACGGTCTGATCAAGGGCCTCCCGCTGATCGGCACGTGGACGTCGTTCATGTTCTTCGGCGGCGAGTTCCCGGGCAACCAGATCGTCGGACGCCTGTACACCCTGCACATCCTGCTGCTCCCGCTCATGGTGATCGCGTTCATCGCGCTGCACCTCATGCTGATGATCATCAACAAGCACACGCAGTTCGCGGGCCCCGGCCGGACGAACAACAACGTCGTGGGCTATCCGATGATGCCGGTCTACATGTCGAAGATGGGCGGCTTCCTCTTCATCACGTTCGGCGTGATCGTGCTGATGGCCTCGCTGTTCCAGATCAACCCGATCTGGAACTACGGCCCCTACGATCCGTCCCCCGTGTCGGCGGGAACGCAGCCGGACTGGTACATCGGATTCGCCGACGGCGCGCTGCGTCTGGCCCCGTCCGACCTCGACGTCGTGCTGTGGAACCACACCTGGTCGTTCGGGATCATCCTGCCCGTCGTGGTCCTGGGCCTGTTCATCGTGCTCGTGATGTTCTACCCCTTCATCGAGGCATGGCTGACCGGCGACAAGCGCGAGCACCACATCGCCCAGCGTCCCCGCACCGCCGCGACCCGCACCGCGGTCGGCGTGGCCGGCGTGATCTTCTACGCCGTCCTGTGGGCCGCCGCCTCGTCGGACCTCATCGCGACGCACTTCATGCTCACGATGGAGGGCGTGATCCACACGCTGCAGGCGATGCTGTTCCTCGGCCCGATCCTCGGCTACTTCATCGCCAAGCGCATCTGCATCGCGCTGCAGAAGAAGGATCGTGAGATCGTCCTGCACGGCTACGAGTCCGGCCGCATCGTGCGTCTTCCCGGTGGCGAGTTCATCGAGGTGCACAAGCCGGTCGACGTGTACGACCGCTGGAAGCTCATCGACGTGGAGACCTACGAGCCGCTCGTGGTTCGCCCGAACGCCAAGGGCCGCATCCCATGGACGCAGAACCTGCGCTCCTCGATGTCGCGCTGGTTCTTCGAGGACCGTCTCGCCCCGCTCACGCAGGCCGACATCACCGCTGCGGACGCGCACCAGCGTCACGTGCTGCACGACACGGACGAGGCCGCGCACGAGGAGATCCTCGCGTCGCACCACCGCGCCGGCGTCGAGGAGGACCAGATCGCGCCGGTCGACGCTTCGCACGTGAGCGAGACGCCGAACACGCCGAGCTCCGCGCTGGCTCCCGAGTCGCTGCCGCACAGGGACAAGGGCGAGTAGGCCCGCTCGTCACAGCTCCTCACGAAGGCCCCGTCGTTCGACGGGGCCTTCGTCGTCGCCACTCCCCCGTCGCAGTAGCCTGAGGGAATGACCAGCGCTCAGGAGCACTTCTCCGCCAAGCTCGCCTTCGAGACCGACGCCAGCGACGTCCACGCGGCGCGCAGAGCCGGGGAGGAGATCGTCGTCGTCGACGTCCGCTCGGAAGCGGCCTGGGCTCAGGGGCGGGTCGTAGACGCCGTCCACCTGCCCTATCGCGACATCGACGTCCGAGCGCCCCGGGAGATCCCGCTCACGGCGCGTGTCGTGGTCTATTGCTGGAGCCCCGGGTGCAATGCCGCGGACAAGGGAGCACTCGCCTTCGCGCGGCTCGGCTACGACGTACGGATCATGATCGGCGGTTTCGAGTACTGGGCGCGTGAGGGCTACCCGATCGAGAACGCGGACGGCGTGCACCGTCGTCCCGTGGATCCCCTGGTCGGGGTGCCTCGGATCCGCAGCAGGGTCTGAGCCGACAGGGCCATGCCGATCCCGCCGTGGCCACCGCGGCGAAGGCCTCTCTCCACACGACCTGGCGCGTCTCCCCGGCCCGGGGCACGAGACAGGCGCCTGGATACGAGAGAGCCCCCGGAGGATTCCTCCGGGGGCTCTCTGTGCGGGGTTCAGCGCGCGAAGTGACCGCGGTAGTACTCGTAGACCCAGCCGACGATCGCGATCACGAAGATGGCCAGTGCGACGGGGAAGAGGAACTGTCCGACCGCGAGGGCGATCGCGCCCACCGCGGCGGAACCGGCCAGGACGATCGGCCACCAGGACCACGGGCTGAACTCGCCGAGCTCGGGATCGCCGTCGTCGATGTCACTGGTGAGGATGTCCTCCGGGAGCGAGCCGCCCTGTGCCTTGAACGTGCGGTCGAGGTAGAAGGCGATCATCGCGGCCATGAATGCGGCGAAGAACAGCGCCACCGTACCGACCCACTCGATCGCGGTGACGATCGGACGGTCCTGGTGAGCGATGATGTTCCACACGGTGTAGACCACGCCCATGAGGGCGAAGAACGCGGTGAGGATCCACCAGAGGACGATGTTGGAGCGCATGGGTCAGTGGCCCTTTCCTGCTGCGGCCGCGACCGGGAGCTCGGCGGCCTCCGGGTGGTTCAGATCGAACGCAGGACGCTCGCTGCGGATCCGCGGGATGGACGTGAAGTTGTGACGCGGCGGCGGGCAGGACGTCGCCCACTCGAGCGAGGCGCCGTAGCCCCAGGGGTCGTTGACCGTGACCTTCGGAGCCTTGCGCGCGGTCAGCCAGACGTTCAGGAAGAACGGCAGCATCGACGCGCCGAGGATGATGGCGCCGATCGTGGACACCTGGTTCTCCCAGGTCCAGTTGTCGTAGGCCGAGTAGTCGGCGTAACGACGCGGCATGCCGTCGACGCCCAGCCAGTGCTGGATGAGGAACGTCATGTGGAAACCGATGAAGAGCATCCAGAAGTGCACGTAGCCGAGGCGCTCGTTGAGCATCCGACCCGTCCACTTCGGCCACCAGAAGTAGAAGCCGGCGAACATGGCGAACACGACCGTGCCGAACACCACGTAGTGGAAGTGCGCCACGACGAAGTAGGAGTCGGAGAGGAAGAAGTCCAGCGGCGGCGAGGCGAGGATGACGCCGGTCAGACCGCCGAAGACGAAGGAGACCAGGAAGCCCAGCGCGAAGACCATCGGCGTCTCGAACGTCACGGAGCCTCGCCAGAGCGTGCCGATCCAGTTGAAGATCTTCACGCCGGTCGGCACCGCGATGAGCATCGTCATCAGCGCGAAGAAGGGCAGGAGGACGCCACCGGTGACGTACATGTGGTGGGCCCACACCGCCACGGACAGCGCGGCGATCGCGATGGTCGCGTAGACCAGCGTCTTGTAGCCGAAGATCGGCTTGCGGCTGAACACCGGGAAGATCTCCGACACGATGCCGAAGAACGGCAGCGCGATGATGTAGACCTCGGGGTGGCCGAAGAACCAGAAGAGGTGCTGCCAGAGCAGGACGCCGCCATTGGCGGGGTCGTAGATGTGCGCGCCGAGGA
>NZ_CAMFHZ010000034.1 GCF_945952435.1 uncultured Microbacterium sp. | reverse complement strand
GCTCCGCCGGTGCTCGCTCAACGACAACAGAAGAAGGCTGCTCCGCCGGGGTCCGCTCAGCGATCCCGGGGGAAGCAGGATCGGCGGGCGGCCAGGGCTCGCCCCCGACGACGCGCGGCAGACCGCGGCGCAGGACCGATCCGGTCGCCCCGGGGTCGTCGAGCGAGGACGCCGCAGGCGCCCGAGACGAAACGCCGTCTCCGCCGGCGAGCACCGCAGGGGACCGCGTCTCGTCTCGCTCCGGCTGCGCCGGTGCTCGCTCAACGACCCCGGGAAGAGACTGCTCCGCCGGTGCTCGCTCAACGACAACAGAAGAAGGCTGCTCCGCCGGGGTCCGGTCGCCGGCGGGCGGGGTCGCGACGACCTCGGCCGCGGCATCCGTCGCGCCGGCCGCGACCACCCCGGCGGGCGGCCACGCCTCGCCGCCGCGGGTGCGGGGAAGTCCCCTGCGCACGGTCGTCACGGTCAGTTCTTCCGCGCCCGCAGCGCCTCGATCACCTGCGGAACGACCGTGAACAGGTCGCCGACGATGCCGAAGTCCGCGACGTCGAAGATCGGCGACTCCGGATCCTTGTTGATCGCGACGATCGTCTTCGCCGTTTGCATCCCGGCCCGGTGCTGGATCGCCCCGGAGATGCCGAGCGCGATGTAGAGCTGCGGAGAGACGGAGACCCCCGTCTGTCCCACCTGGTGCGCGTAAGGGATGTAGCCCGCGTCGACCGCGGCGCGCGAGGCGCCGACCGCGCCGCCGAGCTCGTCGGCGAGCTCCTCCACGAGCACGAACTTCTCCTTGGAGCCGAGCCCGCGGCCGCCCGAGACGACGACCTTCGCGCCGCGCAGCTCCGGACGGGAGGAGACCGCCTCGACCGCTTGGATCGGTGCGCCCGTGGCCGCCGCGGCGCCCGAGGGCTCGACGGCGAGGGCTTGCACCCTGGCGTCGGGAGCCGCCTCGGCCCTGGTGTCCACGGCGCCCTGACGCACGGTGATGACCGGGGCGCCGAACGTGGGCGCCGAATCGGTGAGGAACGCGCCGCCGTAGACGGAGTGGTGCGCGAGCACGCCCTCGTCGTCGCGGGAGACCCCGACGGCGTCCACGGAGAGCGCCAGGTGCTCGCGGACCGCGAGGCGCCCGGCGACGTCCCGACCGGAGATCGAGTTCGAGACGAGCACCGCGTCGGGGCGCACGTCCCGGTACGCGGCCTGCACCGCGTCGACGAGCGGGACCGTCAGCGTCCCGGGATCCACGTCCGCGGTCAGCACGACCCGAGCGCCGGCCGCGACCGCCGCGTCGACGGCGGCCTGCGCGGTTCCCGCGGGGGCGGCGACGAGCGCGATCGGTGCGCCGAGCGAGCTCGCGGCGCCGATCAGGGCCGCGGTCGACGGCGCCGCAGCGCCGGACGGGGTGACGTCCACGAGGACGAGGATGGGCTTCTCGGGATACGCCATGCTCACACCAGCCTGTTCTCGACGAGGAAGTCCACGAGCCGCGCCGCAGCGTCGCCCTCGTCCACGATCTTCACGCCGGCCGAGCGCGGCGGCTTCTCGCTCACCGCGGTCAGGATCGTCTGCGGCGCGGCAGCCGGATCCACGTCCACGTCGAGGTCGGCGAGCGAGAGCACCTCCAGCGGCTTCTTCTTGGCCGCCATGATGCCCTTGAAGTTCGGGAAGCGGGCCTCCGGCAGCGCCTCCGTGATCGAGATCACGGCCGGCAGGGGCACGGTGACCTCCTGCGCCCCGAAGTCCGTCGCGCGTGTCCCGGTGACCTGGTCCGCGCCGATCGTGACCGCGCTCAGGGCCGTCGCCTGAGCGAAACCGAGGTGCTCGGCCAGCATCGCCGGCATCACCCCGCCCGAGCCGTCGGTGGACAGATTGCCGGTGATGACGAGATCAGGTGCTCCGCGCCGGATCGCGGCGGCGAGCACCTCGGCCGTCACTCCGAGGTCGGCGCCACGCAGCGCCTCGTCCACGACGTGCACCGCGGAGCCGGCACCGATCGCGAGCGACCGGCGGATCGACGCGGTGGCCGACTCGGGCGCCATCGACAGCGCGACGACTTCGGTCCCGGGGTTGGCGTCGGCGAAGCGCAGCGCGACCTCGAGGGCACGTTCGGTGATCTCATCGAGCACCACCTCGCCCGCGCCGCGCGCGGCGAGGCCGGTCTCCAGGTCGAGAGTGCGGTCACCGTAGGTGTCCGGCACCTCCTTCACCAGGACGAAGATCTTCATCGAGCCTCCTCACGCGCTGTCCGGCGGCCGACCAGCCGCACCCGGACCCCCGGGTTACCGCGCGATAACGTGCTGCCAGCGTACCTCAGCGGCGTGCCGCGACCGGACCCTCCGACCACTCGCCAACAGGGCCTGGCGCAACCCTCCAATCCGCTCCCCGCAGTGCTCCAGCCTTTTGGCGAGCGCTGCCAACACGCCCGCTCCGACCCGGAGGATCCCCGGGGACGATGGGCCGGATCGCTAACGTAGGAGCATGGCCCGAACCCATCCGCTGCCCGTCGATCCGCTGGCCGAGGCCAAGCGGCAGTGGCTCGCGCACGGCTGGACGGAGGCCGCGGACGGGATGTCGCTCGTGACGAGCGTGATGCGCGCCCAGCAGCTGCTGCTCGCCCGTGTGGATACGGCGCTGCGCCCGTTCGCCCTGTCCTTCGCCCGGTTCGAGGTGCTGCGGCTGCTCGCGTTCAGCCGGACCGGCCTCCTGCCGCTGTCGAGCGTCGTCGCACGGCTCCAGGTGCACGCGACCAGCGTCTCCAGCACGGCGGACCGGCTCGTCCGCGACGGGCTGATCGTGCGCCATCGCGATCCGCACGACGGACGAGCGGCGCTCCTCGAGGTCACCGATGCGGGCCGCGCGCTCGTGGAGCGAGCCACGACAGCGCTCAACGACGAGGTGTTCGCGGATCCCGGGATCTCGACGCAGGACGCCACGGACCTCGTCGCGATCGTCGCGCGCATGCGTAAGGCGGCGGGGGACTTCGCCGATCCGAAGCCGCAGCCGGAACCGCTCTGATGCCCTCCTTCCGGCTCGAACGCACGATCGCCGCACCGCCGGAGCGCCTGTTCGCGCTCTCGCTCGACGTCGGCGTGCACGTCGATTCGATGGCGGCGCACGGCGAACGCATCGCCGGCGGGGTCGGTTCGGGCCGGATGTCCGAGAACGACACCGTCACCTGGGACGCCCGGCACTTCGGCATCGGGTTCCGCATGACCTCCGTCGTCTTCGACGTGGACGAGCCCCGCGGCTTCTCCGATCGGCAGATCCGCGGGCCGTTCGCCTCTTTCGAGCACCGTCACACGTTCGAAAGCCTCGGAGCCGACCGCACGCTCATGCGCGACGAGATCGCGTTCCGCTCCCCGTTCGGACCGCTCGGCCGGATCGTCGACGCGCTGATCCTGCGCCGGTACCTGAGGCGTCTCATCGAGCAGCGCAACGACACCCTCGCGGCGCTCGCCGTCGCCCCCTAGGCTGACCGCATGAGCGAACTGCGGATCCACAGCGTCCTCGAGCCCATGGGGCCTGCGGGAGCGATCGTGCTGAGCGACGAGCAGGTGGCCGCGCTCAGCACGGCCAAGGCCTTCCCGGTCACGGTCACGGTCGGCGGCAACTCCGCGCGCCTGCGCCTCGCCCGCATGGGCGGCAAGAACCTGATCGGCTTCAGCAAGGCCAACCGCGCCGCCATGGGCCTCGAGCTCGGCGCCGAGTTCGACGCCGTGATCGCTCCGGACGACGCGGAGCGCACGGTCGAGGTCCCGCTCGCGCTCAGCGCGGCGCTGGCGGAGGCGGGGCTCACCGCGGCCTACGACGCGCTGAGCTTCTCCCGACGCAAGGAGATCGCGGTCTCTGTCGCCGACGCCAAGCAGGAGGCGACCCGCGTGCGCCGCATCGCCAAGGCGCTCGAAGACCTACGCGCTTGACGCACGGGCCCGCGCTCAGTCGCCTTCGTACACGTAGGCGTCGAAGCGCGGAGGGATGCTCATGCGCTGCCAGGCGAGCTCGGCGTCGCGACGGGAGCGGTCGCCGGGGAACGCGTGGGCCGTGTGGCGCGGCACCTGCCGGCTGTGCCCGGCGAGGTGGGCGACGGCGACCGCCTGTCCGCACACCCGGGCCGCGGCGACGGCACTCGGGTCCTCCGCCTCCCGTGCGGCCTCATGGCAGGCGAAGGCCTTCTCCCGCACCGCGTCGATGTCGAGCTCGCCGCGCAGGAACGCCTCGGCCGCGGCGAGCGCCTCACGCGGTCGATCGTCGTCCGGCCGCTCGGCCTGGAAGACCGGCAGCAGGCGTTCCGCGCACGCGATCGTCCAGGCGACGAGGGCGCGGCGGTCCTGCTCCGAGAGTCTCAGGTCCGTGACGTCGGGAAGGTCGCCGTCGCCGGAGGGATCCCCGCCGCGGCCGGCGGCCGAGGAGGACGCGGCGACGGGATGCGGATCGGCCACGTCCGTCACCGGTTCTCGAACTGCGGGGGACGCTTCTCGCGGAAGGCGGCCATGCCCTCCTTCTGGTCGACCGTGTCGAAGAGGGCGGCGAAGGCCTCGCGCTCGACGTCGAGCCCGACGGCCAGGGTGGTCTCCATCGCGGCATCGAGCGCGGCCTTGGCGGCGACGATCGAGGGCAGAGACTTCGCCGCGATCGTCTCCGCCAGCGCAGAGGCCTCGTCGAGCAGATACGCCGCGGGCACGACCCGGGAGACCAGGCCGTCGCGTTCGGCCTCCTCGGCGCCGATGATCCGCCCCGACAGCACGAGCTCCGCCGCCTTGTAATAGCCGATCGCGCGGATGAGGCGCTGCGTGCCGCCCATCCCGGGGATGACGCCGAGGTTCACCTCGGGCTGGCCGAACTTCGCGGTGTCGGCGGCGAGGATGATGTCGCACATCATCGCCAGCTCGCATCCGCCTCCCAGCGCGAAGCCCGCCACGGCGGCGATCACCGGCTTGCGCACGGCGGCGAAATCGCGCCAGACGCCGAAATGATCGGTCGCGATCATGTCGGCCGCGGTCATCGCCTCCATCTCCTTGATGTCGGCTCCGGCTGCGAAGGCCTTCTCGGAACCGGTGACGACGATCGCCCCCACGCCGTCGTCCGCATCGAAGGCGATCGCGGCGGCGGTGACCTCGTCCGCGACCTGCGCGTTGAGCGCGTTGAGCGCCTGCGGGCGGTTCAGGGTGATCCAGCCGACGCGCCCGCGCCGCTCGATCAGGATCGTCTCGTACTCGGCCATGTCTTCCCCCTCCGCCGCGTCATCGCGGCCCATCCAGTATCTCCCGGATCCTCCGACGCCGCGCCGCCCCCCGCGTCCGGTTCCGTCACCCGAGCCGCCCGTGCGCCGTGTCTCGGTCCGGCTCCCCGTCCAGGTCGGGGCCCCAGTGCGTTTCCCTCCCCGCAGCGCCGTTCCCTCCCCGCAGAAGCGCCGCACAGGGGAGGGAATGACGGCGAGAGGGGGGAAACTCGGGTGTGCCCGCGACCGGCGACGGTTCGCCCCGCCCGGTCCGAGGTGTGACCGCGACCGCGACCGGCGACGGTTCGCCCCGCCCGGTCCGAGGTGCGACCGCGACAGCGTCCGACCGCGACAGCGTCGGACCGCGATAGGGGGGACCGCCGCCCATGGCGGTGCTCCC
This sequence comes from uncultured Microbacterium sp., assembly GCF_945952435.1. Taxonomy (GTDB): domain Bacteria; phylum Actinomycetota; class Actinomycetes; order Actinomycetales; family Microbacteriaceae; genus Microbacterium. Next base: position 5,021 of record NZ_CAMFHZ010000034.1, on the reverse strand, counting down.
GCGCGCCCGGTCAGGACGCATCGCGGATGTCGGTGATGATGCCGGAGAAGTCCCGCCCGGCTCCGGACCCCGCGGCGAAGGCGGCATAGATCTGCTGCGCGAGGCGTCCCATCCGCGCGTCCGTGCCGGTGCCGTCGATCGCCTGGAGCGCCAGGCCCAGATCCTTCGCCATCAACGCACCCGCGAAGCCCGGCCGATAGTCCCGGTTCGCAGGGCTCGTCGGAACGGGTCCCGGCACCGGGCAGTTCGTGCTGAGCGCCCAGCACTGCCCGCTCGCGCCCGAGGCGACGTCGAAGAGCACCTGATGGTCGAGCCCCAGCCGCTCGCCGAGCACGAAGGCCTCCCCGACGACGATCTGCGAGACCGCGAGAATCATGTTGTTGCAGATCTTCGCCGCCTGGCCCAGTCCCGGGCCACCGCAGTGCACGATCCGCTTGCCCATGACCTCCAGCAGCGGGAGCGCCGCCGCGAAGTCCGCGTCGGATCCCCCCACCATGAAGGCCAGCGTCCCGTTCTCGGCGCCCACGACACCGCCCGAGACCGGCGCATCGACGTTGCGGTGCCCCGCGGCGAGCGCCAGCTCGTGCGCGGTGCGGGCCTCGTCGACGGCGATGGTCGACGAATCGATGAACAGCGTGCCCGGCGCCGCCGCGGCGAGCAGGCCGCCCCGGTACGCGTCGATCACGTGCGCGCCGCTCGGGAACATCGTGAGGACGACATCGGCGCCGGCCGCGGCCTCGGCACCGGATCCCGCGACGGGGATCCCCTGCGCGGCGGCCGCCTCGATCGCGGCGGGCACGACGTCGAATCCGTGCACCTCGTGGCCCGCGCCGACGAGGTTGACGGCCATAGGCAGGCCCATGTGGCCGAGGCCAAGGAATGCGATCTTCATGTGGGCTCCTCCGGTTCCGTCAGGGCTCAGCGCCCGTGCAGCTCGCTGCGTCCGACGATGAGACGCATGATCTCGTTCGTGCCCTCGAGGATCTGATGGACCCGCAGATCTCGCACGACCCGTTCGATGCCGTAGTCCTGGAGGTAGCCGTAGCCGCCGTGCAGCTGCAACGCACGGTTCGCGACCTCGAAGCCGGCGTCCGTCGCGAACCGCTTCGCCATCGCACAGCGCTCGGTCGCGTCGGCGGCGCGCGCGTCGACCGCCTCCGCGCCGTCGCGCACCAGGAGCCGGGCCGCGTGGAGGTCCGTGCGCATGTCGGCGAGGGCGAAGAGGATCGACTGCTTGTCGGCGAGCGGCTCTCCGAACGTGAAGCGCTCGTGCACATACTGGACCGCGCGCTGCAGGGCCCATTCGGCACCGCCGATCGAGCACGCCGCGATGTTGAGCCTGCCGCCGTTGAGGGCGCTCATCGCGATCGCGAACCCCTGCCCCTCGGATCCGAGCATGCTCGACGCCGGCACCCGGACCTCGTCCAGGATCACCTGCCGGGTGGGCTGGGCGTGCCAGCCCATCTTCTTCTCCGAGGCGCCGAAGCTCAGCCGCTCGGCGTCCCCGGGGACGAGGAACGCCGAGATCCCGTGGGAGCCGCGCTTGCCCGTGCGCGCCATGACGATGTAGACCGCGGCCTCGCCGGCGCCCGAGATGAACTGCTTCACCCCGGTCAGCACGTACTCGTCGCCGTCGCGGATCGCGCTCGTCGCGATCGCGGCGGCGTCGGATCCGGCGCCGGGCTCGGTCAGGCAGTACGAGCCGAGTCCCCGCATCGGCACGAGGGCGGGCAGCCAGCGCTCGCGCTGGGCGTCGTCGCCGTAGGTGTCGATCATCCACGCGACCATGTTGTGGATCGAGATGTACGCGGCGATGGTCGGATCGCCTTTCGCGAGCTCCTCGAAGATCGCGACGGTGTCGACGCGGCTGAGCCCCGTACCGCCGGACTCCTCGCGCACGTAGATGCCTCCGAGGCCGAGCTCCCCGGCCGTGAGGAGCGCCGCGCGCGGGAAGAGGTGCTTCTCGTCGCGTTCCGCGGCGAACGGTGCGAGCTCGGTCTCGGCGAACTCACGGACGGCGCCGAGAATGGCGGCGCGTTCCTCGAGGGTGGTGACGATGGCCATGGTGCTCCTTGTGGGATGTCTGGTGCGACCGGAGGGTTCCCGGTCCGTGGATCGGGAGGGTCAGTGCATGGTGGGCATGACGAAGCTCGCGCCTTCGCGCACACCGGCCGCGGGCCAGCGGGACGTCACCGTCTTCGTCTTCGTGTAGAAGCGGAAGGCGTCGGCCCCGTGCTGGTTGAGATCGCCGAAGCCGCTGCGCTTCCAGCCGCCGAACGTGAAGTACGCGATCGGCACGGGGATCGGCACGTTCACGCCGACCATGCCGACGTTCACCCGGGCGACGAAGTCGCGGGCGGCGTCGCCGTCGCGGGTGAAGATGCCCACGCCGTTGCCGAACTCGTGCTCCGAGGCCATGCGCAGGGCTTCCTCGTAATCGGCCGCTCGGGCGATCACGAGGACGGGACCGAAGATCTCCTCCCGATAGATCGACATGTCGGTGGTGACCCTGTCGAACAGGGTCGGGCCGAGGTAGAAGCCCTCCTCGTTCCCCTCCACGACGAAGCCGCGTCCGTCCGCGAGCAACTCGGCTCCGGCCGCGACGCCCTGCTCGATGTACCCGACGACACGGTCCACGGCCGCCCGGTTGATCAGGGGGCCGTAGTCCATCCCCGGTTCGTGCGAGGAGCCGACTCTGAGCGCCGTCACCCGTTCGAGCAGCTTCGCCGCGAGCCGATCCGCGGTCTCGTCCCCGACCGGCACCGCGACCGAGATCGCCATGCACCGCTCCCCCGCGGATCCGTACCCCGAGCCGATGAGCGCGTCGGCGGCCTGGTCCAGGTCGGCGTCCGGCATGACGACGAGATGGTTCTTCGCCCCGCCGAAGCACTGGGCGCGCTTCCCGTGCGCGCTCGCCGTGGTGTAGATGTACTCGGCGATGGGGGTGGATCCGACGAAGCCGATGGCGCGGACGCGCTCGTCGGTGAGCAGCACGTCCACCGCTTCCTTGTCGCCGTGGACGACATTGAGCACGCCTGCGGGAAGGCCCGCGGCGAGGAACAGCTCCGCGATCCGCACCGGCACGGAGGGGTCGCGTTCGCTGGGCTTCAGGACGAAGGCGTTGCCGGCGGCGAGGGCCGGTCCCATCTGCCACAGCGGGATCATCGCCGGGAAGTTGAAGGGCGTGATGCCCGCCACGACGCCGAGCGGCTGACGCAGCGAGTAGACGTCGATGCCGGAGCCGACCGCGGTGGAGTACTCGCCCTTGAGCAGGTGCGGGGCGCCGATGCAGAACTCGATGACCTCCACGCCGCGCTGGATGTCGCCCCGTGCGTCGTCGAGCGTCTTCCCATGCTCGCGGGAGAGGAGGGTCGCGAGCTCGTCCGTCTCGTCGCGGAGGAGTTCGAGGAACCGCAGGAACACGCGCGCCCGCTTCTGCGGATTCGTGGCGCCCCACTCGGGCTGCGCCGCCGCGGCGTTCTCGATCGCCGCGCGGACCTCGTCCGCGCTCGCGAGCGGGACGCGGGCCTGCACCGCTCCCGTCGAGGGATCGAACACCTCGCCCCAGCGCTCGGACGTGCCGGGGACGGCGGATCCGCCGATGAAGTGGGTGATGTCACGGACCATCGTGTGCTCCTGTCTGCGCGTCGTCGTCGACGCACGATCCACATTACGTGGACATCCACGTAATTACTAGGGTGTCCATGTATTGGCCGGAACAGCCGTGCCTCGTTCACCCGCCGGACACCTCGACCCCGTACAACGGGAGGAGCGCGGGCAGCGATGCAGACCGGACTGGGTGCACGTCCCCGCGCATCGGGACGCGCCCGGCCGCCGACTCTTCGCGCGGGGGCGCGCACGGCGGTCCAGAACCGCGGGACCCCCGCCGAATCGGGTCGGCGGGGGTCCTCTCGTTCTCGCAACGTGCGCGGGTCAGCGCGGGCTCACTCCCAGACCACCTGCGGATCGGCCGCTCCGAAATCGACCGTCGGCCGCGCCAGAGATCCCCCGAAGAGAACGGTGTAGGTGTTTCCGTCGCTTCCCTGGAGCGACATGTCGACGTCGATCGAGTCGTAGCTGGAGACCACGGTCGGCACGGATCCGCTGCTCTCCGGCTCGATCGCGTCGAGCGCGGCGCTCCCCTCGGCGGTGAGCGTACGCGTCACCGCGCCCTCCACCGGGGCGGCGCCGGAAAGGTTGATCGCGGTGATGTCCATGCCGCACGGCGTGGCCAGGGTCTTCATCGCGACACAGGCCTCGACCGCGGACCGCACGAGCGAGCGGTAGGCCGTCACCCCGCTGTCGTTGAGCGACGCCCGCAGATCGTACAGGGCGGACGCGTCGTCGGAGCCCGTGATCGGCAGGGTGGAGTCGCCGTCGAGCGAGAAGTACGTCGAGGCCAGCTCGATCTTGTAGGTGCCGGGGAAGACGAACGCGTCGGACAGGTCCTGCACGGACACGCCGTTCACCGTCGCGTCGAGTCCCTTGAGCGTGTCGAACGACACCGGGATGACCGCCTGGCCGACCTTCCACTGGCCCTTGGCACGGTAGGCCGAGTACGTCGTGGTGACCGTGCGGTCGCCGAGCTCGTAGGTCGCGCGAACCGTTCCGGTGTTGCTCGTCTGCCCTGCCGACGTCACCGAGATGCGCTGGATCGGAGCGAGCTTGTTGGATTGCTTGAGCACCGCGTCCGTGAGCAGCGCCTTGTCGGTGGCGCCCTCGACGTAGCGCAGCGCTTCCTTCGCATCGCCCCGGGAGACCGCGGTCAGATAGCTCTTGACCGCGTCGGAAGCGGTGACCGACGAACGGGTGATCGCGGGGACGACGAGCAGGGCCACGACGAGGACCACGGCGATCAGCACGACCGCGCCGCCCCCGACGAGGCCCCAGATGAGGCCCTTGGAGGTCTTGGTCGGCCCCGCGGGTCCGCCCGGGGCGGTGCCCGGCTGGCCGGGGTAGGCGCCCGGCTGCCCGGGGTAAGCGCCCGGCTGCCCGGGGTAAGCGCCCGGCTGGCCGGGGTA
>NZ_CAMFHZ010000033.1 GCF_945952435.1 uncultured Microbacterium sp. | reverse complement strand
TCGACAAGGGCATCTCGATGGCGCACCTCAAGGGCACGCTCGACCACGTCGCGCGCCAGCTCTTCGGCCCGGAGGCGAAGACCCGCTTCCGCACGAACTTCTTCCCCTTCACCGAGCCGTCCGCCGAGCTCGACCTCTGGCATCCGACCTTCAAGGGCGGTGCGCGGTGGATCGAGTGGGGCGGCTGCGGCATGGTCAACCCGAACGTGCTGCGCGCGGCGGGGATCGACCCCGACGTCTACAGCGGCTTCGCGTTCGGCATGGGCGTAGAGCGCGCCCTCATGTTCCGCAGCGACGTGCAGGACATGCGCGACATGGCCGAGGGCGATGTCCGTTTCAGCGAGCAGTTCGGGATGGTGGTGTGATGCGCGTCCCGCTTTCGTGGTTGCGTGAGTACGTGGACGTCGCCGAGACGGCGACCCCGGACGACGTCTTCGCGGCGCTCGTCTCGGTGGGCTTCGAGGAGGAGGAGCTGATCGGCTTCGACATCTCCGGCCCCGTCGTCGTCGGCCGGGTCCTCTCGTTCGACGAGGAGCCGCAGTCCAACGGCAAGACCATCCGCTGGTGCCAGGTCGACGTCGGGGAGGCGAACGGCGGCGTGCGCGGGATCGTCTGCGGCGCGCACAACTTCGCGCCGGGCGACAAGGTCGTGGTGACCCTGCCGGGTGCCGTGCTGCCAGGGCCGTTCCCGATCGCCGCCCGCAAGACCTACGGGCACGTCTCCGACGGGATGATCGCCTCGGCCCGCGAACTCGGACTCGGCGACGAGCACGACGGGATCCTGATCCTGTCGACGCTCGGGCTGGACCCCGAGGTCGGCGCAGACGCGATCGCGCTGCTGGGGCTGGACGACGTGGCGGTGGACATCAACGTCACCCCGGACCGCGGGTACGCGTTCTCGCTCCGCGGCGTCGCCCGGGAGTACGCGCATGCGACGGGTGCGGCGTTCCGCGATCCGGCCGAGCGCGACTTCGCGGAGCTCCAGCCGGGCACCGGGTTCACCGCCGTGGTCGAGGACGCCGCGCCGATCCGCGGCAACGCGGGCGCGACGGAGTTCGTCACTCGCGTCGTCCGGGGGGTCGACCCCTCGCGGCCCACGCCGCCCTGGATGGCCGCGCGCCTGTCGCTGGCCGGGATGCGTTCCCTCGGCGTGCTGATCGACATCACGAACTACGTGATGCTCGAGCTCGGCAACCCCGTGCACGGCTACGACCTGGACACGCTCGACGGCGGCATCGTGATCCGCCGGGCGACCGAGGGCGAGACGATGGTCACGCTCGACGGCCAGGAGCGCACGCTCAGCACCGAGGATCTGCTCATCACCGACGGATCCGGCCCGATCGGCCTCGCCGGTGTCATGGGCGGCGGCACGACCGAGATGAGCGCTCGCACCCGCAACGTGCTGATCGAGGCGGCGACCTTCGACCCGATCACGATCGCGCGCTCGGCCCGCCGGCACAAGCTGCCCAGCGAGGCGTCCAAGCGCTTCGAGCGCGGCGTGGATCCGCTGATCCCCTTCGCCGCGGCGCGCCGGGTCGCCGACCTCATGGTCGAGTTGGCCGGCGGCACGCTCACGGAGGAGGGCGGCGCCCTCTTCGCCGAGGTCTTCATCGAGGGGATCGAGCTTCCGGCCGGGTTCGTGCAGGGACTCATCGGAGTGGACTACACCGACGAGGAGGTCACGGGCGCGCTCGAGACCGTCGGTGCCGAGGTCACGCCTCTCGGCGCGGCGGCCGACGCCGGGTGGATGGTCATCCCCCCGAGCTGGCGTCCCGATCTCACGGACAAGTGGACGCTGGCCGAGGAGGTCGCGCGCATCCACGGACTGGACCGGATCCCGTCGGTGCTGCCCACTCCTCCCTCCGGACGCGGTCTCACCCCGCTGCAGCAGGGCCGCCGCCGGGTCGCCGACGCGCTCGCCGCCTCCGGCCTGGTGGAGACCCCGGCCTTCCCGTTCACCACGCAGGACCAGAACGATCTGCACGGCTCGGCCTCGGGGGAGGAGCTGCCGGGGGTGCGCCTGGCGAACCCGCTCGACGGCCAGGCGCCCTTCCTGCGTCGCTCGCTCGTGCCCGGTCTGCTCCAGATCGCGCATCGCAACGTCGCGCGCGGACTCGTCGATCTCGCGATCTTCGAGACGGGCATCGTGTTCCTCCCCGAACCCGGGGTGGTCTACGGCACCGACGCGGTGCCCCCGCTCGGGGAGCGGCCGTCGGACGAGACGCTCACGGCGCTGAACGCGTCGATCCCGCCGCAGGCCCGCCACCTCGCGGCCCTGTTCACCGGACATGTGACCGCGCGCCAGCCCGGCCGTGCCGCCGAGGAGTACGGCCTCAGCGAGGCGCTCGACGCCGTGCGCGTGATCGGCGAGGCCGCGGGCGTCACGATCGACGTCGTGCAGACCGTACGCGCGGCCCTGCACCCGGGGCGTGCGGGCGAGCTGCGCGTCCAGGATGCGGCGACGGGCGATGCGACCGTGGTCGGCTACGTGGGGGAGCTGCACCCCGTGGTCTCCCGGGACGCCGATCTTCCCGGCCGGGCCGTCGTGCTCGAACTGGATCTGGACCGTGTGCTTGCGCTCGCGCGGCCGAAGACGGTCGCCGCGTCGCTGTCCACGTATCCCGCGGCCACGCAGGACGTGTCGCTCGTCCTCGACGCCGCGATCCCGGCGGCAGAGGTCGGCGCGGCGCTCACCGAGGGGGCCGGCGCCCTGCTCGAGTCCCTGCGCCTCGTCGACGACTACCGCGGCGAGGGCGTGCCCGAGGGCGCCAAGAGCCTCAGCTTCGCGCTGCGGTTCCGCGCGGACGATCGCACGCTCACCGCGGCGGAGGCCAGCGAGGCCAAACTCGCGGGGGTCGCGGTCGCCGCCGAGCGCCTGGGGGCACAGATCCGCGACTGAGCCCGCGCCCGAGGCTCCGAGGACGCCTGCACGACCGGATCGGCGGATCCGTCGTGCAGGCGTTCGTGCGTCATGCGCCGTCGCACGGGAGTCCCCGCCGGAGACGCGCGATCGTTCCGATTAGACTGGCCGACAGTGACACGGGGTGCCGCATCCGCGGCTGAGATCACACCCGTCGAACCTGATCTAGCTCGTACTAGCGAAGGGATGTCGCGATGAACGCGCGTCTGGAAACGTCCTCCGGATCCGTGGCGGAGACCGCCGCGGAACTGCTCACCGTGCTGCGGGCCGAGGCCCCGCTCACGCACTGCATCACGAACGCGGTGGTCACCGGCTTCACCGCCAACGCGCTGCTGGCGCTCGGCGCCGCTCCGGCGATGGTCGACATCACGGGGGAGGCGGGCATGTTCGCGGCCGTGGCGTCCGGGCTGCTCGTCAACCTCGGCACGCCCACCCCCGAGCAGCGGTTCGCGAGCATCGAAGCGGTGGGCGGTGCACGACATGCCGGGACCCCCTGGGTGTTGGATCCGGTCGCGATCGGGGCGCTCCCGGTCCGCACAGGGCTCGCGTTCGACCTCCTCGCGATGCGGCCCACGGTCATCCGCGGGAACGCCTCCGAGATCCTCGCGCTCGCGGGGCGCAGCTCCGGGGGGCGCGGAGTCGATGCCCTCGACGGGACGGAGGCCGCGGCCGGCGCGGCGCGCGAGCTCGCCCGACGCACGGGGGGAGCGGTCGCCGTCTCCGGCCCGGTGGACCTGCTCGTGGACGGGCGGAGCGAGATCCGGATCGCGAACGGCGACGCGCTGCTCACCCGGGTCACGGGGGGCGGGTGCGCGCTCGGAGCGGTCATGGCCGCCTTCCTCGGGGCCGCGTGTCGGACGGGGGACGGCCCCCTGCAGGCCGCCGCCGCGGCCACCCTCGTCTACACGATCGCGGCCGAAGACGCGGCCGCGGCGGCATCGGGTCCTGGATCCTTCGCGGTCGCGCTGCTCGACGCGCTCTCCGCGATCGAGCCTCGTGCGCTTCCTGAGCGGGCGCGCCTCGAGACCGGCACGGCGGTCGCCGCATGAGCCGGCTCAGCGACGAGGACCTGACGCTGTACCTCGTGACCGACGCGGGGCTGTGCGGTGCGCGCGGGGTGGAGGCGGTGGTCGACGCCGCGGTGGCGGGAGGTGTGCGGATCGTGCAGGTGCGCGAGAAGGACGCCGACGACGCCGAGGTCGTGGAACTGCTCGTGCGGCTGTCGGAGCTCATCGACGGTCGGGCCCTGCTCCTGGCCGATGACCGACTCGAGGCCGTGGTCGAGGCCCGTCGCCGCGGCGCCAGGGTCGACGGGATCCACCTCGGTCAGTCCGATGCGTCCGCGGCGGTCGCTCGCGCGGTGCTGGGCCCCGATGCGATCATCGGACTCACGGCGAACCGGCCGGAGCACCGGGAAGCGCTGCTCGCGCTCCCTGCCGGCACGGTCGACTACCTCGGCACCGGGGTGATCCATCCGACGACGACGAAGAAGGACCATCCTCCCGTTCTCGGTGTCGCCGGCTTCGCGGCGTTCGCCGCGGAGAGCCCGCTTCCGTGCGTCGCGATCGGCGGGATCGGGCTCGACGATGTCGCCGCGCTCCGTCGCGCGGGTGCGGCCGGGGTCGCGGTCGTCTCCGCGCTGTGCGCAGCACCCGACCCGGAGGCCGCCGCACGGGACTTCCTCCGTGCGTGGGGGAGCGGCGGCGTGCCCCGCGTGCTCAGCATCGCGGGCAGCGATCCGTCGGGAGGGGCGGGGATCCAGGCCGATCTCAAGTCGATCTCCGCGAACGGGGGCTACGGTCTGGCCGCGATCACGGCGTTGACGGCGCAGAACACGCGGGGGGTCTCGGCGGTGCACGTCCCGCCCGTCGATTTCCTGCACGCGCAGCTGGACGCCTTATCCGCGGACATCCGCATCGACGCGGTGAAGATCGGGATGCTCGCGGGCGCCGAAGCCATCGCGGAGGTCGGCTCCTGGCTGGACGCCCACCGCCCGCCGACGGTCGTGCTGGATCCGGTCATCGTGGCGACGAGCGGGGACCTCCTGCTCGACGCCGACGCGGAGCACGCGCTGCGCGCTCTGTGCGCCCGCGCCGATCTGCTGACGCCGAATCTGCCCGAGCTCGCCGTCCTCCTCGACGAACCGCAGGCGTCGGCCTGGGACGAGGCCCTCGCCCAGGCGCGACGACTGTCGATCCGCACGGGGGCTCTCGTGCTCGTCAAGGGAGGCCATCTCGCGTCGGACGAGGCGCCGGATGCGCTCGTCGGACCCGACGGCGTCATCCGAGGCTTCGCGGGCGCGAGGATCCCGACCACCCGGACGCACGGCACGGGATGCTCGCTCTCCTCCGCGCTCGCGACGCGCCGCGCGGCCGGCGCCGACTGGCCGGAGGCGGTCGGCGAGGCACGGGCATGGCTGCGCGAGGCGATCTCCGCCGGCGACGGTCTCGACGTCGGCGGCGGGCACGGTCCGATCCATCACTTCGCCGGCCTGTGGCGGCGCGGCGGCCTGACCACGTCGCCGGAGCCGGCCGCGCTCGCGGAGGAGTGGTGGGAGGGGATCTCCCCGATCCGGCGCGAGATCGACGAGCTGTCCTTCCTGCGCCGACTGGCGGACGGAACGCTCCCGGACGCCGCGTTCCGGTGGTACCTCGCGCAGGACGCGCTATACCTGCGGGAGTACGCGCGGACGCTCGCGGAAGCCGCCCGGCTCGCCCCGCGTGCCGAGGAGCAGGCGTTCTGGGCGCACAGCGCGGAGCAGTCCGTGATCGGCGAGCTGCAGCTGCACGCGCAGTGGCTGTCTCCCGACGGCATCGGCGCGGACACGTTCCGGGCGGATCCCTTGGCGGCCACGACCGCGTACCTCGACCACCTGCGCGCGACGGCGTTCGACGGCGACTACGGTGTGCTCATCGCCGCGCTGCTGCCCTGCTTCTGGATCTACGCGGACGTCGGAGCCCGCCTGCACGCGCGGGCGGGCGGGGATCCCGCGCATCCTTTCGCGGCGTGGATCGACGAGTACGGAGATCCCGCGTTCGCCGCGGCGACCGCCGAGGCCGTGCGCATCGTCTCCGCCCGGGCGGCGTCGGCGGATCCCCGCACCAGGGAACGGATGCGCCTCGCCTTCGAGCGCTCCAGCGCGCACGAACGGGCGTTCTTCGCCGCCGCCCTGCCGGAGTGAGGGAGCCCGCCGCGGCAGGGATGCGGGGAGCGCCCGCAGGGTGCGGCTGCGGACGATTTGGTCCCGGGAGCCGCGGCGCGCTACTCTCGGCGCATGCTCACGGCTCCGCAGACGACCACCCTCCCGGGTGCGGTCGTGGTGCGTCGACGCCGGTCGGGCGACCGCCGAATCTAGGCGACCCCGCTTCCTCCCGCGGCGTGCGCGGTCGAGCAGCGGCGTCGCCGCGCTCAGCCCCGACCCGCTTCCCGGCCGCGCCCGTCTTCTGGGCGTCGCGCCGAAGCCCGACCGTTAAGGTGGAACCATGACGTACTCCGTCGCCGTCTCCGGCGCATCCGGCTACGCGGGCGGCGAGATCCTTCGCCTCCTCGCGAGCCATCCCGACATCGAGATCCGCACCGTCACGGCGCACTCGAACGCCGGACAGCCGCTCCTCGCACACCAGCCGCACCTCCGCTCCCTCGCGGGACTCGTCCTGCAGGACACGACGCCCGAGGTCCTGGCCGGGCACGACGTCGTCTTCCTCGCGCTGCCGCACGGGCAGTCCGGCGCCTACACCGATGCGCTCGGCGACGTGCCGCTCGTCATCGACGCGGGTGCGGATCACCGGCTCACCTCCGCCGAGGCGTGGGACGCGTTCTACGGCGGGGCGTTCCACGAGCCGTGGACGTACGGCGTGCCCGAGCTGATCGTCGACGGCGTCGCACAGCGCGAGCACCTGCGTGGCGCGACGCGGATCGCCGCACCGGGCTGCAACGCCTCGACCGTCGCCCTGAGCCTCGCACCGGGCGTCGCGGCAGGCGTCATCGATCCCTCCGACATCGTCAGCGTGCTCGCGGTCGGCCCCTCGGGGGCGGGCAAGAGCCTCAAGCCGCATCTGCTGGGCAGCGAGATCCTCGGATCCGCGAACCCGTACGCGGTCGGGGGCACGCACCGGCACATCCCGGAGATCCGCCAGGCGCTCGCCGCGGCCGCTCCGTCGATCGAGGCGGACGGGATCCGGATCTCCTTCACGCCCGTCATCGTGCCGATGGCCCGGGGGATCCTAGCCACCTCGACGGCCCCGATCGCCCCCGGCGTCACGGATGCGCAGATCCGCGACGCGTGGGAGAGCGCCTACGGCGACGAGACGTTCGTGCAGCTTCTGCCGGAGGGGACCGTGCCGCGGACCGCGGACGTCCTCGGCGCCAACACCGCCCTGATCGGCCTCGCGATCGATCGTGCCGCGAACCGCGTCGTCGTCGTCGCAGCCGTCGACAACCTCGTCAAGGGCACCGCGGGTGCGGCGATCCAGTCCATGAACATCGCGCTCGGTCTCCCCGAAGGCACGGCGCTCAGCACGAACGGAGTGGCGCCGTGAGCGTGACCGCACCCCAGGGATTCGAGGCGGCAGGAGTCGTCGCCGGACTCAAGTCCACCGGCAAGCCCGATGTCGCCGTCGTCGTGAACCGGGGCCCGCGCAAGGTGGGCACGGCCGTGTTCACCACGAACCGCGCCAAGGCCAACCCGATCATCTGGTCGCAGCAGGTCGTCGCCGACCGCACGATCGAAGCAATCGTGCTGAACTCGGGGGGCGCCAACTGCTTCACCGGGGCGTTCGGCTTCCAGACCAGCCACCTGACGGCCGAGAAGGCCGCCGAGCTGCTCGGGGTGAGCGCCGGCGACGTGGTCGTCTGCTCCACCGGCCTCATCGGCACGGGCGACGAGGTCTTCCGCGGCAAGGTGCTCGACGGCGTCGAGGCGGGGATCGCCGCGCTCAGCGACGACGGCGGCGCGCTCGCCGCCGAGGCGATCATGACCACGGACAGCCACGCCAAGACGGTCGTCGTCCAGCGCGACGGCTGGTCGATCGGCGGGATGGCGAAGGGGGCGGGCATGCTCGCCCCGGGCCTCGCCACGATGCTCGTCGTGCTCACGACCGACGCGGACCTGGACCCCGCGGACGCGGACGCGGCGCTGCGACGCGCGACCGGCGTCACCTTCGACCGTCTCGACTCCGACGGCTGCATGTCGACGAACGACCAGGTCACCCTCCTCGCGAACGGCGCGAGCGGGATCCGCCCCGACCTGGAGGAGTTCACCGCGGCGCTGATCGAGGCGAGCGACGAGCTCGCGAAGATGCTGCAGGGCGATGCCGAGGGCGCGAGCCACGACATCACGATCGTGGTGCGCAACGCCGCGACCGAGTCGGACGCGGTCGAGGTCGGTCGCTCCGTCGCGCGCAACAACCTGTTCAAGGCGGCGATCTTCGGCAACGACCCCAACTGGGGGCGTGTGCTCGCGGCGATCGGAACGACGCGCGCCGCTTTCGACCCCTACGACACCGACGTCTGGATGAACGGCGTCCGGGTGTGCACGCAGGGAGGGCCGGACCGTCCTCGCGAGGACGTCGACCTCACCCCGCGCGCGACCGAGCTCGTCATCGACCTCAAGAGCGGCGATGCGACGGCGACGATCCGCACGAACGACCTCACCCACGACTACGTCCACGAGAACAGCGCCTACTCCTCATGAACGATCTTCAGGACACCGCCCCCGAGGAAGCAGCGCTCAAGGCGCAGACCCTCATCGACTCGCTGCCGTGGCTGAAGAAGTTCCGCGACCAGATCGTCGTCGTCAAGTACGGCGGCAACGCCATGATCAGCGACGAGCTCCAGGAGGCGTTCGCGCAGGACATCGCCTACCTCCGTTACGTCGGCGTGCAGCCGGTCGTCGTGCACGGCGGCGGTCCGCAGATCTCGAACATGCTCGACCGCCTCGCGATCCCGAGCGAGTTCAAGGGCGGCTATCGCGTCACGTCGACGGAGGCCATCAGCGTCGTGCGGATGGTGCTCACGGGGCACATCAACCCGCAGCTCGTCGCCAAGATCAACAGTCACGGTCCGATCGCGACCGGGCTCAGCGGCGAGGACGCCGGCCTGTTCGGCGGTCGCCGCCGTGGTGTGGTGGTCGACGGGGAGGAGGTGGATCTCGGCCGCGTCGGCGACGTGGTGCAGGTGGATCCGACGCCGGTGCTGGATCACCTCGCGTCGGGGCGGATCCCCGTGGTCTCCTCGATCGCTCCCGACCTCGATCACCCGGGCCAGTCCCTCAACGTCAACGCGGATGCCGCGGCAGCTGCGCTCGCGACCGCGCTCGGCGCCGTCAAGCTCGTCATCCTCACCGACGTCGCCGGCCTCTACGCGGACTGGCCGAACCGGGACTCGCTCGTCTCGCACCTCACCACGAGCGAGCTCGCCGAGATGCTGCCGTCGCTCGAGTCGGGGATGATCCCCAAGATGAGCGCGTGCCTCGAGGCCGTGGAGTCCGGGGTGCACGCCGCCGCGATCATCGACGGACGGGTGCCGCACTCGGTGCTCGTCGAACTTTTCACCAGCAAGGGAATCGGAACGGAGGTGGTGGCGGGATGACCGGGCAGGCGACCGACACCTGGCAGCAGAGCGCCGCGCGCGACCTGATGAGCCTCGGAGGGCGCCTCGCGCTGCTCGTCCGCGGCGAGGGGTCGTCGGTGTGGGATGCCGACGGCAACCGCTACCTCGACTTCCTGGGCGGGATCGCGGTGAACAGCCTCGGCCACGCGCACCCCGTGTTCGTCGAGGCGGTGTCCGCGCAGGCGGCGACCCTCGCGCACGTCTCGAACTACTTCGCCAGCCCGGCGCAGCTCGAGCTCGCGGCGCGCCTGAAGCGTCTGGCGGGCACCGGCGAGGACGGCCGCGTGTTCCTCGCGAACTCCGGCGGCGAGGCGAACGAGATGGCGATCAAGCTGTCCCGGCTGCACGGCAACCGTCCCCGCCCCGACGGCTCGACCCGTTTCACGATCCTCGTCGTCGAAGGCGCCTTCCACGGACGGACCATGGGGGCGCTCTCGTTGACGCCCAAGCCGGCCTATCGGGATCCGTTCGAGCCCGTCCTGCCCGGTGTGCGCACCGTCGAGCGCTCGCTCGAGAGCCTCGAGGAGGTCTTCGCGGAGGCCTCCGCCGCGGGCGGCGTCGCGGCGATCATCGTCGAGCCGATCCAGGGCGAGGCGGGCGTGGTCGAGCTGCCGGAGGGTTTCCTCCGCCGTGCGCGCGAGCTCACCGCCGCGCACGATGCGCTGCTGATCCTCGACGAGGTCCAGACCGGATCCGGACGCACCGGGGAGTGGTTCGCCTTCCAGCGCGAGGGCATCGTGCCCGACGCCGTGACGGCCGCCAAGAGCATCGCCGGGGGCTTCCCGCTCGGCGCGCTCATCACGTTCGGCGCCGCGAGCGAGCTGTTCTATCCGGGCACGCACAACTCGACCTTCGGGGGAAACCCTCTCGCGAGCGCCGTCGCCAACGCCGTGCTCGCCCACATCGAGGAGGAGGATCTGCTCGCCAACGTCGTGGCGCGGGGAGAAGAGCTCCGTGCGGGTGTGGCGGAGTTGCCCCTCGTCACCGGTACGAGGGGGGCGGGGCTGCTGCTGGGGATCACCCTCGCGGCGCCCGTCGCCGGACCCGTGCGCGAGGAGGCCCAGCGGAGAGGACTGATCGTGAACGCGCCCACCGACGACGTGATCCGGATCGCGCCCGCGTACACGATCGGCGATGCCGAGGTCGCCGAGTTCCTCGACCTGTTCGGTGCGGCGCTCGGTGCGGTCGCCGGGACGGTCGCCCCCACGGAGCAGCCCGCGGGGGCCGCGTCGACCGATCGGAAGGACCTCCCGTGACCCGTCATCTGCTGCGCGACGACGACCTGACCACCGCCGAGCAGACCGAGATCCTGGATCTCGCGCTCGAACTGAAGAAGGACCGCTGGGCCGACAAGACGCTCGCCGGCCCCCAGACCGTCGCGGTGATCTTCGACAAGTCGTCCACCAGGACCCGCGTGTCGTTCGCCGTCGGGATCGCCGATCTCGGCGGATCCCCGCTCATCATCTCGACGGCGAACAGCCAGCTCGGCGGCAAGGAGACCCCGTCGGACACGGCCAGGGTGCTCGAGCGCCAGGTCGCCGCGATCGTGTGGCGCACGTACGCCCAGGCGGGGCTGGAGGAGATGGCCCGCGGCACACGCGTTCCCGTCATCAACGCCCTGTCGGACGACTTCCATCCATGCCAGCTCCTCGCCGATCTGCTCACGATCCGCGAGCACAAGGGCGACCTGAAGGGGCTCACGCTGACGTTCTTCGGCGACGGACGCAGCAACATGGCGCACTCGTACGTCTTGGCCGGCGTGACCGCCGGGATGCACGTCCGTGTCGCCGCGCCGGAGGACTATGCGCCGCGGGCCGACGTGGTGCAGGACGCGCACCGCCGTGCGGCCGAGACCGGCGGATCGCTCACGCTCTTCACGGATCCGGGCGAGGCGGCGGCCGGCGCCGACGTGATCGTCACCGACACGTGGGTGTCGATGGGCAAGGAGGAGGAGAAGGCCCAGCGCCTGACCGACCTCGGCGCCTACAAAGTGACGACGCAGACCATGCAGCGTGCGGATCCGGAGGCGATCTTCATCCACTGCCTTCCCGCCGACCGCGGGTACGAGGTGGACTCCGAGGTCATCGACGGACCGCAGAGCGTGGTCTGGGACGAGGCCGAGAACCGTCTGCACGCGCAGAAGGCGCTTCTCGTCTGGCTGATCGGCGCCTCCGCGGTGCCGTCGAGCGAGGGGGAGAAATGACGGGGACGAACGGGACCAACGCCGGGGCGCTCTGGGGCGGGCGCTTCGCCGGGGGCCCGAGTCCCGAACTCGCCGAGCTCAGCCGTTCCACGCACTTCGACTGGATCCTGGCGCCCTACGACATCGCGGGGTCGCACGCGCACGCGACCGCGCTCGAGGCTGCCGGCTATCTGCAACCGGGCGAGGCCGCGCGGATGCACGAGGGCCTCGACGCCCTCGCCGCGCGCATCGCCGACGGCACGCTGCTGCCCCAACCTGGCGACGAGGACGTGCACGGAGCGCTCGAAGCCGCGCTCATCGAGGAGGTCGGGGCCGAGCTCGGAGGCCGCCTGCGCGCCGGGCGCAGCCGCAACGACCAGATCGCGACCCTTGTGCGTCTGTACCTCATCGACCATGCGCAGGTCATCGCGCGGGATCTGCTGCGGCTCGTCGATGCGCTCGTCGCCCAGGCGCAGGCGCACGAGACCGCGATCCTGCCCGGGCGGACCCATCTGCAGCACGCTCAGCCGGTGCTGCTGGCGCACCACCTGCAGGCACACGCCTGGCCGCTGGTGCGCGACATCGAGCGGCTCGTCGACTGGCGCGCCCGCGCCGGCGTCTCCCCGTACGGCGGGGGAGCACTGGCGGGATCGACCCTCGGCCTGGATCCGGCGCTTGTGGCGCGCGAGCTCGGTCTGGATCGGCCGGCCGAGAACTCCCTCGACGGCACCGCATCCCGCGACGTGGTCGCGGAGTTCGCGTTCGTCGCGGCGATGATCGGCGTGAACCTGTCCCGCTTCTCCGAGGAGATCATCCTCTGGAACACCCGCGAGTTCGGCTTCGTGACGCTCGACGACGGGTACTCGACCGGGTCGAGCATCATGCCGCAGAAGAAGAACCCGGACATCGCCGAGCTCGCGCGAGGAAAGTCGGGTCGACTGATCGGCAATCTGGCGGGCCTCCTGGCGACGCTCAAGGGGTTGCCGCTCGCCTACAACCGCGATCTGCAGGAGGACAAGGAGCCGGTGTTCGACTCGGTCCGCACGCTCGAGCTGGTCCTGCCGGCCTTCACCGGCATGGTCGCGACGCTGCGTTTCGACACGGAGCGGATGGCGCAGCTCGCGCCCCAGGGCTTCTCGCTCGCGACGGACGTCGCCGAGTGGCTCGTCAAGAACAGGGTTCCCTTCCGCGAGGCGCACGAGATCTCCGGATCCCTCGTGCGTGCGTGCGAGCAACGGGGGATCGGACTAGAGGATGCGGACGACGCGCTTCTCGCCGAGGTCTCCGCCCACCTCACTCCCGGTGTGCGTGATGTGCTCTCCCTCACCGGATCGGTCGCGAGCCGTGACGGCGTCGGAGGGACGGCGCCGATCCGCGTCGCGGAGCAGCGGGCCGAGCTCATCGCGCGCAGTCAGGCCGCCGCCCATGCTCTGGGCCTCTGAGGCATGCCACTCGGAGACACCGACAGGGAGGACCCCCGCGTACGCAGGTGCGCGGGGGTCCTCCATGTTCCCCGGCGAAAATCCTGGCCCGGTCACCAGCCGCGACACGCCCGGGGGTGGGGGTGATTTGCCCGATCCCGGGGATCCGCGTAACTTATTACTTGTTCGCCCCAAGCGGTAGAGCGAAGGGCCGGAAGGCCTGACTCCCCAAGCGGCGAACAACATCCACCTCGACGAAGACTTCCCTCACGGGAGATCATCTGGTAGGATGGACAACTCTGACCTCAGGTTCGCCGCAAGGCGCAGCGAGGATGGAGTGAGATCAAGCCCTATTTGTGATGCCGCGAGGCTGAGCTGTAGGAGCATCCGATCCTTGAGAACTCAACAGCGTGCACTTGTCAAATGCCAAATAAC
>NZ_CAMFHZ010000032.1 GCF_945952435.1 uncultured Microbacterium sp. | reverse complement strand
GGGGGTGACAGAGATGACCGACGACGGCGCGGGCGACGGCTCCACCACCGCGACCGTGCTCGCTCAGGCGCTCGTGCGCGAGGGCCTGCGCAACGTCGCGGCCGGCAGCGATCCGATCGCGATCAAGAAGGGCATCGAGAAGGCCGTCGCCGCAGTGACCGCCAAGCTCCTCGAGAACGCCAAGGAGATCGAGACCACCGACGAGATCGCTGCGACCGCTTCCATCTCGGCGGCCGACGAGCAGATCGGCAAGCTGATCGCCGAGGCGATCGACAAGGTCGGCAAGGAGGGCGTGGTCACCGTCGAGGAGTCCAACACCTTCGGCACCGAGCTCGAGCTGACCGAGGGCATGCGCTTCGACAAGGGCTACCTGTCGGCGTACTTCGTCACCGACGCCGATCGCCAGGAGGCCGTCTTCGAGGATCCCTACATCCTGCTCGTCAACAGCAAGGTCTCGAACATCAAGGATCTGCTCCCGGTCGTCGACCCGGTGATCCAGTCGGGCAAGCAGCTGCTCATCATCGCCGAGGACGTCGAGGGCGAGGCGCTCGCCACGCTCGTGCTCAACAAGATCCGCGGCATCTTCAAGTCGGTCGCCGTCAAGGCTCCCGGCTTCGGCGATCGCCGCAAGGCCATGCTGCAGGACATCGCGATCCTCACCGGCGGCCAGGTCATCTCGGAGGAGGTCGGTCTCAAGCTGGAGAACGCCACCCTCGACATGCTCGGCACCGCGCGCAAGGTCATCATCACCAAGGACGAGACCACCATCGTCCAGGGCGGCGGCGAGGAGGAGGCGATCCAGGGTCGCGTCCAGCAGATCCGTCGCGAGATCGACAACACCGACTCGGACTACGACCGCGAGAAGCTCCAGGAGCGCCTCGCGAAGCTCGCCGGCGGCGTCGCCGTCATCAAGGCGGGCGCGGCCACCGAGGTCGAGCTCAAGGAGCGCAAGCACCGCATCGAGGACGCCGTGCGCAACGCGAAGGCGGCCGTGGAGGAGGGCATCGTCCCCGGTGGTGGCGTCGCTCTGATCCAGTCCGGCAACAAGGCCCTTGAGGCACTGTCGCTGGACGGCGACGAGGCGACCGGCGCGAACATCGTGCGCGTCGCGATCGAGGCCCCGCTGAAGCAGATCGCCCTCAACGCCGGCCTCGAGCCGGGCGTCGTGGCCCACAAGGTCTCCGAGCTCCCCTCGGGTCAGGGCCTCAACGCGGCCACGGGCGAGTACGTCGACATGTTCTCGGCGGGCATCATCGACCCGGCCAAGGTCACCCGCTCCGCGCTGCAGAACGCCGCGTCGATCGCCGGTCTGTTCCTGACCACCGAGGCCGTCGTCGCCGACAAGCCGGAGAAGGCGGCGGCCATGCCCGCCGACCCGTCCGGCGGCATGGACTTCTGAGTCCAGAACCCCTGCGAGAAGGCCCTCCGGATCCGTCCGGAGGGCCTTCTCCGCGTCCGGAGCGTCCCGGGGGTCAGCGGAACAGCGAGGCAGAGTAGTCCTCGGCCTGCGCGTACTGCTGACCGGCGGCGTCGAGGGCCTGCCCGATGGCGGCGAGCGCCTGCTCCACGTGCGCGGACGCACCCCGCCACTGCTCCGTGGCGTTCTGACACGCGAGCGCCGCGGTGCCCGTCCACGAGGACTGCAGGCCGGTGAGCTGGCCCATCAGCGTGGCCACCTCGGTCTGGATGCGCTCGGTCGTGCCGCGCACGGCGGCCGTGGTGCGGAACACCGCTTCGGTGTCGACCGTGAAGACGGACATGTCTGTTCCTTTCGTCGAGGGATCTGTGTCCTCGACGGTAGGGATCCGCAGATGCGCGGAGGCGCCGCACGACGCAACCCGTGCAGATCCGCTCGTCCAGGGAGGCTGTGCGGGGAGAACGACGACGGGCGCCCAGCGGCCCTACGGTTCCCGCGGCCTCAGCGTGAAAGGTCGAGCGGCTCGATCGGCTGCGTGTCCTGGAGGAGGTGCTCCGGTGTCGAGCGGGACGGGGCGAGCGGCAGCGACACCGTGAACGTGGCGCCGCCCCCGGGGGTCTCGGTGACGTGCACCGAGCCGTGGAAGGCCCGCACGATCGAGGCGACGATCGCGAGTCCGAGACCGGCACCGCCCGTGTCCCTGGTGCGCGACGAGTCAGCGCGCCAGAACCGCTGGAAGATCTGGTCCCTGATCTGCTCGGGAACGCCCTCGCCGTGATCGACGATCGAGAACCAGCCCACCCCGCGGTTCCGGTCGGCGCCGACGACGACCTCGATGGGGGAGTCTGCGGGGGAGAAGCGGCGCGCATTGCCGAGCAGGTTCGCGATCACCTGGCGGACCTTGTTCTCCTCGCCGAGCACGATCGGAGGCGTCGAGACGGGGACGACGACCGCCTCGGAGAAGTCGATCGTGGGGACCGCGGGCTCCTCGCGGGGACGGCGGCGCAGGATCGCGGGGATGCGACCACGGACGGCGGCGGGGCGGGAAACGGGGTTCGAGGTCGTGATCGGCTCGGCGGACGCCTGAGGGGCGGGGCCAGGGGCCGGCGACGCCTCGGCCGTCAGGTCGACGACGGAGACGGGGCGCTGCGGCGCCGCCGCGCGCAAGTCGAGCGCGGCGTCCTGGGCGAGCGGACGCAGGTCGAGCGGCTCGATCGTCAGCTCGCGCTGCTCGTCCAGGCGTGCGAGCGCGAGCAGATCCTCGACGAGGACGCCCATCCTCAGGGCCTCCTTCTCGATCCGGTCCATGGCCCGCGCGGTGTCCTCGTCGCCCTTGATCGCGCCCATCCGGTAGAGCTCCGCATAGCCGCGGACGCTCACCAGAGGGGTGCGCAGCTCGTGGCTCGCGTCGCCGATGAACCGCCGCATCTGCTGCACGGTGCGGTCGCGCTGCGCCAGGGAGGCGTCCACCCGATCGAGCATCGTGTTGATCGCGCCGTTGAGCCTGCCCACCTCGGTGGTCGGCTCGAGGTCGGTGAGGCGCTGGCTGAAGTCCCCCGCGGCGATCGCCATCGCCGTGGACTCCACCCGGCCGAGACGCCGGAACGTGAGAGTGACGAGCCCGCGGGTGAGCAGCGCCGCGACCACGATCGTGACGAGCGCCACGGTGATGAAGACGCCGAAGAACGTCGCGATGATGCGGTCAACCTCGGTGAGGGACAGCGCGACGACCTGCGTGTAGGTGATGTTCGTCTTGGGATCCTCGCGGACCGCGACGGCGGCACGGAACTCGGACCCGTCAGGGCCGCTGAACACCTTCGCCTCGGTGCGCTCGGCGTCGACGGTCGCCTGAGCGAGGGGGTAGCTGTGCGGGAAGTCGGGCTTGGCCGCCTTCTCGCCGCCTCCTCCGGAGAACATCAAGCGCCCGTCCGTGCTGTAGATCGCGACGAAGTAGTCGGACAGACGCAGGGTCTCGTCCTTCAGCGTCACCGTGAAGCCGTCGGAGGCCGGGGTGATCGTGGCGAGGTCGCTCGTGACGAGGGTCGGCAGCTGCGACTCGACGTTGTTGATGAGGAGGTTGCGCAGGATCGGCATGGTGCCGATACCGGTGACGATCAGTCCCAGCGCGAGCACGCCGACGGTGACGCCGGTGACCTTGGCCCGAAGGCTGATCCGGCGCCACCAGCGCGTGATCGCGTCAGGCTTGCTGGCCATCCCCTACGCGGACTTCCCCACCTTGAGCATGTAGCCGAAGCCGCGCTTGGTCTGGATGACCGGCTCCTCGGTGTGCGGGTCGATCTTGCGGCGGAGATAGGAGATGTAGCTCTCCACGATGCCGGCGTCTCCGTTGAAGTCGTACTCCCACACGTGGTCGAGGATCTGCGCCTTCGACAGCACGCGGTTCGGGTTGAGCATGAGGTAGCGCAACAGCTTGAACTCGGTGGGGCTGAGTTCGATCGGGCTCGAGCCGACGAACACGTCGTGCGTGTCCTGATCCATGGACAGCTCGCCGGCGCGGATGACGGATTCCTCGTCCGCCTGCATCGTGCGACGCAGGATCGCCTGGGCGCGGGCGACGATCTCGTCGAGCGCGAACGGCTTGGTGACGTAGTCGTCGCCCCCGGCGTTCAGGCCCTCGATCTTGTCCTCGGTGTCGTCCTTGGCCGTCAGGAACAGGATCGGGGCCGTGAAACCGGCCCCGCGCAGTCGCTTGGTGACGCTGAAGCCGTTCATGTCGGGCAGCATGACGTCGAGGATGATGAGGTCGGGCTCCTCCTCCAGCACCGCGGAAATCGTGGCTGCCCCGTTGGCGACGGTCTTCACCGAGAACCCGGCGAAGCTCAGGCCCGTGGAGAGGACGTCGCGGATGTTGGGTTCGTCGTCGACGACCAGGATGCGCGCTTCAGTCATGCCCCCATTATGGTGACCCGATCCGTGTTCGGGCTGATTGCGTGCGATTCCCCTGGATATGCGGGGGAGGCAGGGGCAGAGTTGTGCCATGAAGATCGACATCATCGAGCACGAGGGTCCGTACCGCGTCGGCGTCATCATCGGGAGTCTGTCGCGCGAATCCATCAACCGGCGTCTCGCGAACGCGCTGACGCATCTGGCTCCGGACGGGTTCGAGTTCTTCGAGATCGACTACGCGGACCTGCCGCTCTACAACCGCGACTTCGACGCGGACTATCCGCCGGTCGCTCTGGAGTTCAAGGCTTCGGTCGCCGAGGCGGATGCTCTTCTCTTCGTGACACCGGAATACAATCGCTCGCTGCCCGGTCCGCTGAAGAACGCGATCGACTGGGGGAGTCGGCCCTGGGGGCAGAACGTCTGGGCGCATAAGCCGACGGGCGTGATCGGCGCGTCGATGGGCGCGATCGGCACGGCGGTGGGGCAGCAGTCCCTTCGGGCGACGCTGGGCTTCCTGAACGCGCGGCAGATGACCTCTCCCGAGGCCTACATCCACTACTCCCCGGGGCTGATCGACGACGACGGACGTGTCACGACGCCGGGCGTGGAGGAGTTCCTGCGCCACTTCATGCAGGCGTTCGCGGAGTACACCGCGCGCGTGCTGACGGTCATCCCGCAGACCTGAGCGCGGCGCTCAGGCAGCTTCGAGCTCGTCGGCGTCCATGATCGTGTAGCTGTATCCCTGCTCCGCGAGGAAGCGCTGCCGGTTCTGCGCGTAGTCCTGATCGACCGTGTCGCGGGCGACGAGGGTGTAGAAGCTGGCGGTGTGTCCCGACTGCTTGGGCCGCAGCAGCCGTCCGAGCCGCTGCGCCTCCTCCTGGCGGGAGCCGAAGGATCCGGAGACCTGGATCGCGACCGAGGCCTCGGGGAGGTCGATCGAGAAGTTCGCGACCTTCGACACGACGAGCAGCTCGATCTCGCCCTCGCGGAACTGCCGGTACAGCTCCTCGCGTTCGTCGACCGGCGTCGCCCCGGTGATCGACGGGGCATTCAGCGCCTCGGAGAGCTCCTCGAGCTGGTCCAGGTACTGCCCGATCACCAGGATCCGCTCACCCGGGTGCTTCGCGATCAGCTCGCGGACGGCGGTGATCTTGGCGGGGGCGGACGCGGCGAGGCGGTAGCGCTCGTCGTCGGTCGCGGCCGCATACTCCAGACGCTCGTCCGGCGGGAGGTCGACACGGACCTCATAACAGGCCGCAGGGGAGATGAAGCCCTGCGCCTCGATCTGCTTCCACGGCGCGTCGAAGCGCTTCGGCCCGATCAGGCTGAACACGTCGCCCTCCCGGCCGTCCTCGCGCACGAGCGTCGCGGTGAGGCCGATCCGACGCCGCGCCTGCAGGTCCGCGGTGAGCTTGAACACCGGTGCGGGCAGCAGGTGGACCTCGTCGTAGACCACGAGACCCCAGTCCATCTCGTCGAGCAGCGAGAGGTGCGCGTACTGGCCCTTCCGCTTCGCCGTGAGGATCTGGTACGTCGCGATCGTGACCGGCTTGACCTCCTTCACCTGACCGGAGTACTCGCCGATCTCCTCGGCCGTGAGGCTGGTGCGCTTGAGCAGCTCGTCCCGCCACTGCCGTGCGGACACCGCGTTGGTGACGAGGATGAGCGTCGTGGTCTTCGTCGCCGCCATGGCGCCGGCCCCGACGATCGTCTTCCCCGCGCCGCAGGGGAGCACGACGACGCCGGACCCGTCCTTCGCGTAGGCCTCGACGGCCTGACGCTGATACGGCCGCATCTCCCAGCCGTCCTCGGCGAGCGTGATCTCGTGCGGGGTCCCGGGCGTGTACCCGGCGAGGTCCTCCGCGGGCCAGCCGATCTTCAGCAGCTCCTGCTTGATCTGGCCTCGCGCCCAGGCGTCGACGACGTAGGTGTCCGGGGCGGGATGGCCGATGAGCAGCGGCTGGATCCTCTTGTTCCCGGCGACCTGCGTGAGCACGGCGGGGTCGGTGGAGCGCAGGATGAGCACGCCCTCGTCGTCGCGTTCGATCACGAGCCGTCCGTAGCGGTTCACGGTCTCGCGGATGTCCACTGAGACCGAGGGCGGCACGGGGAAGCGCGACCAGCGGTCCAGGGTGTCGAGCATGTCGTCGGCGGTGTGCCCCGCCGCCCGGGCGTTCCACAGCCCGAGCCGGGTGATCCGGTACGTGTGGATGTGCTCGGGGGCGCGCTCCAGCTCGGCGAAGATCGCGAGCTCGTGCCGGGCGCTCTCGGCGTCGGCGTGCGCGACCTCGAGCAGCACGGTGCGGTCGCTCTGGACGATCAGCGGGCCATCAGACATAGCGGAACAGTCTACCGGTCGCGGCGCGGGCGCGGGCCTTCCCGTCCTCCGAGCCGGATCACTCCGGGGAGGCCCCGACCGGACGCGTCGCACGGATCGAACGGATCGGGAGCGTGCGCTCGACATCCCCCGCGCGGTCGCGCCCCCGGAGGCGGCCGCCGCCGAAGCCGGTGACCTCGAGCACGAGCTCACGGGAGGAGCCGTCGGGCATCGCGACCTCCACGGCGATCACGGCCCGCTGCTTGGCCGCGTGCTCGAGCTCGCGCTCGAGCCATGCGGTCTCGGCATCGACGCCCCGGGCGTCGCGGAGGCGGGCGATGAGCGTCGCGTAGCTTTCGGTGGCGGGGCGCAGGACAGGAGCCGGATCGGCCAGGGTGCGCAACGGGCGCTCCACGCCGCCGTCGCGGTCCACGAGAGCGGCCGGGTAGTGCTCGTCGCTCAGGGCCCAGAACACGGTGTCCCGGTTCACCCGGGTGGTCAGGGAGTCCTCCTCGCGGACGAGTCCCAGGGGGCGCAGCGCCTGGTCGATGCCGATGGCCTGCAGCAGGTGCGGATCGTCGGCGCGGACGCGCGTCCGGCCCGAGTCGGCGTCGGTGGAGACACGGACCTGCCCGTGCCGCGCGGCGCTCTGCGCGAGCAGGTAGCGCAGCGGCTGGGGAACGCCGGTGAGGGAGATCCCTTCGAGGAACGCGGTGATCCCCTCGGCGGTCTCCCCGGCCGACAGCGCCCCGCTGAGCGTGTCGGCGGTGAACCGGTACGAGGAGGCCTGACTCGCGGACTCGCGGGCCGCCATGCCGCGTAGGCGCAGGTCGAGCGCGGGGAGGAGCGGACCCGGCGCGATCGCGGTGAGGTCGTTCTGCAGGAAGATGCGGTCGACCTCCGCCGGCACGAATCCGGCGAGCGCGGCCGGATCGGGACTCTCGCCGCGGCGTGCGGCGGTCGCCCAGGGCGTCTCCTCGCCCGTGTCGGCCACGAGCCCGAGGAGCCGGGCCTCGCGGAGGAGACCCTCGGCGCGCGCGGGCCAGGACGGATCCCAGGGGTGCTCGCCGGCCCAGCCGGCGATGGGGATCCATCCGCCGGCCTCGGTGCGCAGCGCCGCCGGCAGGGCGGCGCGGAAGCCCTCGACGAGCGCGGACCAGCGCCGCGGCCCGGGAAGGCGGAGCCAGGCGGCGCCCTCAGGCGAGAGACGCAGGGAGCGGTCGGTGGGACGCAGCAGGCCGGCGGCCGCGCCGAGCGTCAGCAGGTCGTCGAGCAGCGCGGCATCGTCCGGCAGCCCGCGCTCGATGAGCCTGCGACGCTCGGACAGGCCGACCGTGCCGCCCGCGAGCAGCGTGAGCGGCGTCTCCTCGGCGAGCAGGAGCGCATCCGCCAGGGTGGCCACCGAGGTGAAGGCGCGCTCGGCGGCGCGGGCAGAGACGTCCGCGTCGGCGGGCGCAGGCGCGGACGTCCCCGCGTCGTCCGACACGTCCTCTCTCGCGGCCACGGCGGTGGCGACCGGGGGCGGGACGGATCCGCTCGGCGAGAGCAGCGCCAGCGCCTCGAGGGACGCCGCGGGGTCGCCCGGATCCTCGCCGCGGGCCGCGCGCGAGAGCGCCGCCGCCTCGGCGCGCGTGAGCCGGGGCAGGATCCGACCCAACGACGCCGCGTCGAGCAGCCCCTCGGCGGCATCGAAGAAGTCGTCCCAGGGCACGTCGGGGCGGACCTCGCGACGGTCGAACAACTGAGCGAGATCGACGTCCGCGCGCGCTGACAGCGCCTCCGCGATCAGACGCGCGTGGGTGCTCATGGCACGACGGCTCTCGGCGTCAGGAGCGCCGAGCCGCGCGGCCTCTCCGCACGAAGCTCATCACGAGCAGGACGATGATCATGACGAAGGCGATCGGCAGACCCCAGAACGGGAAGACGCCCACGATCGGCCAGGCGCCGTGCGTGAAGTCCTGCTGCTTCATCCCGACGGCCGTGCCGATGATGATCACGAAGAAGCAGATCACGGAGACCGCGGCGAGAGCGAGTGCGCCGAACGTCAGGAAGCGGTCGATCGCGCGGATCGGAGGCTCGTCGGCGGGCGGCGGGGTGCTCATCCGTCCCAGCCTACCCGCTCCGGGGCCGGTAGGCTGGAGGGGTGCGGGGCATCCGCATCCAGCCAGAGCGGGTCCCCCGGATCCGCCCTCCCGACAAAGCAGCGAGGTTCTCCCATGCCCACCGGCAAGGTCAGGTTCTACGACGACGAGAAGGGGTTCGGCTTCATCACCACGGATGACGGCCAGGACGTCTTCCTGCACGCCACGTCCCTCCCCGCCGGCGCCTCGGTCAAGGCCGGGTCCCGCGTCGAGTTCGGCGTCGCCGACGGCAAGCGCGGGCTGCAGGCGCTCTCCGTGCGCGTCCTGGAGGCCCCGGCGAGCCTCGCGAAGGCGAAGCGCAAGCCCGCGGACGACATGGCCGTGATCGTCGAGGATCTGGTGAAGCTCCTCGACGGCATCGGCGGGGATCTGCGCCGAGGCCGCTACCCCTCCTCCAGCCACGGCCGCAAGATCGCGGCGGTGCTGCGCAACGTGGCCGAGGACTTCGATGCCTGAGGACGGCCCCGACGAGGCCGCCGCCGAGCAGACCGCGCAGATCGCGTCCGTCGAGGCCGCTCCCGTCGTGAGCGAGCGTCTTCTCGACGCGCGCGACCTGGCGCTCGCGGCGCTGCACGAGATCACGCCCGCGGCGACCGTGGGCCCGGCCGCCGGATATCTGCCCGAGGCGGACGGCGTCCTCTCGCTGCGGTTCGAGAACCGTCTCGCCGGCTATCCCGGCTGGTACTGGACCGTGACCGTCGCGCAGGTCGGCGACGAGGAGCCGACCGTGCTGGAGGCGGAGCTCCTCCCCGGGGCGGGGGCGTTGCGCGCGCCGGACTGGGTGCCGTGGGCCGAGCGCTTGGCGGAGTACCGTGCGCATCAGGCCGAGCTCGCCGCGGAGGCCGAACGCAGCGGATCCGCGGACCCCGCGGAGGACGAGGACGATCCGGTCCTCGACGGCGACGACGATACCGACGATCTCGACGACGAGGATGCCGAGGTCGACGAGGACGACGTGGCTCCGCGCCTGCATGCCGGGGACGTGGACGGTGTCGACATCGACGAGCTCGACGACTCCGTGGACGACGCGGACGAGTCCGACGAGGACGAGCCCTCCGAAGAAGAGGCCGACGAAGAGGAATGACACCCGCGCGGCAGGGCGATCTCGTGCCGCAGAACGTCGTGCCGCAGAACGCAGAGGGGCGCCGTCCGGCCGGACGGCGCCCCTCTGCGTTACGGGATCAGCTGTTCTCGAGCACGTAGTCGATCGAACGGATCAGCTGGCGCACATCCTCGGGCTCGATCGAGACGAACGTCGCGATCCGCAGCTGGTTGCGCCCGAGCTTGCGATACGGCTCGGTGTCGACGATGCCGTTCGCGCGGAGCGTCTTGGCGACGGCCGACGCGTCCACCGACTCGTCGAAGTCGATCGTCGCGACGACGGGCGAGCGGTCCGACGCGTCCGCGACGAACGGCGTCGCGACGGCGGAGGCCTCGGCCCAACGGTAGATCTCCTGCGAGGACTCGTCCGTGCGGGCGGCGGCCCACGCCAGGCCGCCGTTGCCGTTGATCCACGCCAGCTGCGAGTCGAGCAGGTGCAGCGTCGCGAGCGCGGGGGTGTTCAGCGTCTGCTCGAGGCGGGAGTTGTCGACCGCGTTCTTGAGGCTGAGGAACTCGGGGATGTAGCGGCCGGAGCCGGCGATCCGCTCGATCCGTTCGATCGCGGCGGGGGACACGGCGGCGAACCACAGTCCGCCGTCGGAGCCGAGGTTCTTCTGCGGGGCGAAGTAGTACACGTCGGTCTCCGCGATGTCCACGTCGATGCCGCCGGCGGCGCTCGTCGCGTCGACGACGGTGAGCGCGCCCTCGGCGCGAACGCGACGGACCGGCGAGACGACGCCGGTGGAGGTCTCGTTATGCGGCCACGCGTAGACGTCGACGCCGTCGACGACCTCCGCGGCGGCGCGGCTGCCCGGCTCGGCGGTGCGGACGTCCGGCGCCTGCAGCCACGGCGCGGCGGCCGCCTTGGCGAACTTCCCGCCGAACTCGCCGGACACGAGGTTCTGCGCGCGGTTCTCGATGAGCCCGAACGCCGCCGCGTCCCAGAACGCGGTCGAGCCGCCGTTGCCGAGGACGATCTCGTACCCCTCGGGAAGGCGGAAGAGGTCGGCGAGTCCCTCGCGAACGCTCCGCACGAGGTTCTTCACCGGTGCCTGGCGGTGCGAGGTGCCCAGCAGGCTCGTTCCGACCGCCGCCAGGGCGGAGACCTGTTCGGCACGGATCTTGGACGGACCGCAGCCGAAGCGGCCGTCGACGGGCAGAAGTTCGCGGGGAATCTCGATCGCCATGCCCCGATTCTAGAGTTCGGACGGCGGCGCCCCGGACCGCGTGACACCGCGTGACTCCCGCTTCCGCCGGGAGGGGGAGGGCGTCATGGATCGGCGCGATCCCGTGTCCCCGGCGGAAGGTAGGCTTGCCTAACAGAGCGTCGCGGCGCCGGACGAAGCAGGGGAATCGATGACCGATCTGATCGACACCACGGAGATGTACCTCCGCACCATCCTCGAACTCGAGGAGGAGAACATCGTGCCCCTGCGCGCACGCATCTCCGAGCGTCTCGGGCACTCAGGTCCGACGGTGTCGCAGACGGTCGGGCGAATGGAGCGCGACGGTCTCGTCGTCGTCTCCGAGGACCGCCACCTCGAGCTCACCGACGCCGGGCGCCGCAAGGCCGTCGACGTGATGCGCAAGCACCGTCTCGCGGAGCGGCTGCTCTCGGACGTGATCGGCCTCGACTGGGCCTACGTGCACGAGGAGGCCTGCCGCTGGGAGCACGTGATGAGCGAGCAGGTCGAGCGTCGCCTCGTCGAGCTCCTCGGCCACCCGACCGAGTCGCCCTACGGCAATCCGATCCCGGGTCTGGACCAGCTGGGGGGAGCACCGTCGCGCACGTTCGACGAGGGCGTGATCGGCCTCGTCGAGCACATGAACACCGTGGGGACCCCTGCCGAAGGAACTGTGCGCCGTCTCGCCGAGCCCGCGCAGGTGGATCCCGAGCTGCTCGAACAGCTCCGCGGAGCGGGCGTCGTGCCCGGTGCGCGGGGCCGGTTCCGCTTCAACGAGGGCTACGTGCTCATCGAGGTCGACGGTCAGGACGAGGGGCTGGAGCTCCCCGTCGAGCTGGCGTCCCACATCTTCCTCGTCGCCTGAGTGCGGTTCGGGGACCGCGGTACCGGTCACGACGGTGACAGCGGCGTGACTCTCCGGTAGCGTCGAGAAGGTCGTCGGCGCGGAAGGCCGGCGGCCTCCGCGGCGCTCGCCTCACCGATCCGTCGCCGCCGCGGGGAGTCCAGCGCCCGTTCCCGTGCGGGCCGTACCCGAACGACGGATGGCGCCGATGAGTGCGTCGAGGCCGCAGGAGGACGCCGTGCTCGCACCGCACTCGAAGGGCCGCACCGACGGCCCCCCGAGCATCCCGCCCGCAGCGACCCGTTCGGGCAGTCGTGGTTCGGGTCGGGCGGTCCGCTCCATCCGATCCGTTGCGATCCTCAGCGCGGTGGGCACGCTCGTCGCGGCGATCGCGCTGCCGGCGTTCGCCTCGGCGCGGGGAACGGCCGCACCCGCTCCGGCGACCGCGGAGCAGCTCGCCGCGGACAACGCGCAATCTCTCGTCGTCGCCTCGGAGGCGTCGGAGGTCAGCGCGGAACGGAGCACGTTCACGGCGACGACGCCGGACGAGATCCAGACGCGCAAGGCCGAAGCCGCCGCGGCCGCGCGCGCCGCGGAGGCGGCGAAGGCCGCCGCTTCTGCCGCCGCACGCCCGGCCAGCGCCCAGGCGCCGACCGGTTACGCGCTGGTGGCTCCCGGATCCGGCGCGGTCCGCTATCCGCTTCCCGCCGGGAGCTACACGGGCGGCGAGGGACCGGGTTCCGGCCGCGGCCACGAGGGCTGGGACATGCTCGCCCCGCAGGGCACCCCGATCTACGCCGCGATCGGCGGCACCGTCGTGGGCTCCGCCGAGAGCATCGGCGGCTACGGCGTCTGCATCATCATCATGAGCGAACTCAACGGCACCGCGGTGCAGACGCGCTACGGGCACATGGTCTACGGCAGCAGGATGGTCCAGGAGGGCGACACGGTCGTGCCGGGGCAGTTGATCGGTCAGGTCGGCAACACGGGCAACTCCTACGGGTCGCATCTGCACTTCGAGGTCCGCATCAGCGGGTCGGTGATGGATCCCGAGCCCTGGCTCATCGCGAACGCCGGCTGATCCGTCGTCGGCAGCACCCGGGGGATGCCCAGGTTCAGGGCGTGACAGGCACGTCACGATCGGGTAACGTCGAAACGTCGTCGTCGAGAAACCGTCGACGATCGCCGCAGCGGATGCCCTGCTCGTCACCGCCGCGGTCGCCTCGCGCAGGTCGTGCCCGAACGCCCTGCACCGAAAGACACCTGGACGAGCGGGCATCCGCCCGGCCCGGAGAACCCTGTGACTGCTGAACTCGAACCGACCGAGAAGAACGCACCCGTCCCCGCACGCACCGCCGCACCGCCCACCCGCTCGACCTGGGGAGCCGTCCGCTCCATCCGCTCGGCCGTGATCCTCGGCGTCGTCGGCATGCTGGTCGCCGCGATCGCTCTTCCCGCGTTCGCCAACGGCGCCCCCGTGACCGCGGCCAGTGCGAAGACCGCGCAGCAGCTCGCGGCGGGCAACGCGCAGTCGATCGTCGTGGCATCCGGCGTCGCGTCGACCGGGACCGGTGCCCGCGACTCGTTCACCGCCACCACGCCGCAGGAGATCCAGAAGAAGAAGGATGACGACGCGGCGGCGGCCGCCGCGGCCAAGGCCGCGTCCGAGGCGTCGTCGCAGGCGATGACCGCCTCCGTGCACGCCACGATGGCGACGATCGCCAAGCCCGGCCAGGTCATCTACCCGATGGTCGCCGGGTCCTACACCCTGACCGACGGCTTCGGTGCGGCGCGCAGCGGACGCAGCCACATGGGTCAGGACTTCGCGGCGCCCGTCGGCACGCCCATCTACGCGATCACCGACGGCTGCGTCGAGATCTCCCAGTCCAGCTACGGCGGCTACGGCGAGACCGTGCAGCTCTCGCACCCCGGACTCAGCGGGGGGAGCGCGATCTCCACGCTCTACGGTCACATGAGCTACCGGGCTGTCGGCGTCGGCCAGTGCGTGAGCGCAGGGCAGTACCTCGGAGAGGTCGGCGCGACCGGCTGGGTCTCCGGATCCTGCCTGCATTTCGAGGTGCTCGTGAACGGCACGGAGATCGACCCCCTCGCCTGGCTGCAGGCCAACGTGATCTGACGCGACGCGCCGCATCGTTCACCGGATGTTCGGCCCGTCGCCCTCCCCCGATGGGTTAGCCTGAGTCCGTCGTCGCAAGGGCGGAGGAACTCGATGGAGCGAATACCAGCCATCCGAACCACGGATGCACTCGGTCGCCTCGTTCTTCGGCATTGCCCGCAGGATGTGCACGGTCCGGCCGTGCGGGAAAGGCGCTGTCCCTAGGGGCAGCGCCTTTCGTCATCCCTGCGAGCCCACCGCCTGCGCACGGTCGAGAGAACCGGGAAGCCGTCCCGGTCGTATCGAAGGGATGCTGCATGCGTACTCTGGTGCTCAACGCGGGCTATGAGCCGCTCGCGATCGTGTCGTTCCGACGCGCGCTGGTGCTCGTGATGAACGAGAAGGCCTCGATCGTCGCCTGCGACGAGGGGGATCCGGTCTGGGCCACGAGCGGACGCTACGACCGCCCCGCAGTCATCGTGCTCAGCCGCTACGTACGGGTGCCGAGAACGCGCCACGCACCGGTCACCCGGCGGGGCGTGCTGCGCCGGGACGGCAATCGGTGCGGCTACTGCGGCAAGACCGCGTCCACGATCGACCACGTGATGCCCCGTTCGCGCGGCGGCAAGAACTCGTGGGAGAACCTCGTCGCGTGCTGCCTGCGGTGCAACAACCTCAAGAGCGATCGGACCCCGCAGGAGATGGGGTGGGAGCTGCGCCTCACTCCGGCGCCGCCGCGGGGGACGGGGTGGACCGTGCGCGGATCCGAGCGCAACGAACCCAGCTGGGAGCCGTACCTCGCGATGGCGGCGTGACGGGGCGCCGGATCGTTAGACTGGACGGGCGCCTTCGTAGCTCAGTCGGATAGAGCGGCCCTCTCCTAAAGGGCAGGTCGCAGGTTCGAATCCTGTCGAGGGCACGAGAACGGGAGGGTCGCCCAGCGGGCGGCCCTCCCGTTCTCTACACCGCGCGACAGGCGG
>NZ_CAMFHZ010000031.1 GCF_945952435.1 uncultured Microbacterium sp. | reverse complement strand
TGCCGTCGTTCGCTCCGAGCACGCCGGCGCGCAGCCAGTTCAGTCGCTGCGCCACGCCGCCGCGGTGCGGCTCATCAGGATGCGAGGATTCCGTGTCGGTCATCCCGTCACCGTATGCCGCCCACCGCGGCCGCGCCAGCAAGGCAAGCCCAAGCGAACCCCGCATCCCCGCGAGCCCGCCGGTCATCGCGCGCGCAGCGAGCCGGAACGCCGACACCGCGATCACGAACTCCGCAGAAAGCGACGGACTCCGCACCGCGCAGCGGCGATGGATGCGGAGTACGCACGATTCTGCGGACTTGGGCGGGGCGGCGCGCCCGTCAGCTGAGCCGGTGCTCGTGCAGCGCCGACGACAGGCTCGCTCCGTTGACGTCGAGGTAGAGCTGAGCCTCCATCACCGACAGGGTGACGGCGTTGCGCCGCTCCACGGCGTCTGCGGCGGCATCCACGAATCCCGCATCGAACGTTCGCAGCACGATGTCGTCGGCGCGATGGATCTTCTTGCTCGCCCAGAGCGGCAGCAGCTTGGCCGCGTCTCGGTGACTGTAGACGACGGTGCGGTCGGCGAGCTTGCTTCCACGGTGCAGTCGCTCGGCGTCGGGAGCCCCGACTTCGATCCATGTCGTGATCGCCCCGGTCGCATCCCGCACCAGCACCGCGGGTTCGTCGGTGGCCGATACCCCCTCGGTGAAGACGATGCCCTCCGCGTACTCGAGGCAGTAGGCGAGCAGGCGCGTGAGCATGAAGGCGCCGGTCTCGGACGGATGCTGCGCCATCCGCAGCGACAGGCTCTCGTAGACGCCACGATCGACGTCGGCCACCTGCACGTCGAAGGTGTGCATCACCGCGCCCGTCGCCATGGCTCCAGCCTACGGCGCCCGCCGGGGCGGACCCGCCCATTATCCTGGTCGCAGCCGACAGGAGAAGAACGCGCATGCCGATCACCGACGCCGCTGCTCGTCGCGAGGCGATCGCCGATTACCGCATCGTCGGCGCCCCGGCCGAGCCCAACCTCGAAGGCCTGGCCGCGCTGGCGACGACGCTCTGCCACGTCAGCGGCGCCGCGGTCAACATCATCGACGACAGATACCAGTACCAGGTGGCGACGGCGGGGGTGGATGCGGCGATCTGCGACCGCGACGACTCGATGTGCGCCGTCGTGCTGCCCGACGCCCGTCACGTCTGGGTCGCCGACGCGAGCGTCGACGAACGCTTCGCCGAGAACCCCTTTGTGACCGGCGCGCGCGGCCGTGTCCGCTTCTACGCCTCGAGCCCGCTCATCACTCCGGCGGGCGTCGCGATCGGAACGCTCTGCGTCTTCGACGACCACGCCGGCACTCTCACCGCGGAGCAGAGCTACGCCCTGGATCTGCTGGCCGGGCAGGCCGTGGAGGTGCTGGAGCTGCGCCGGCTGACGCACGAGCTGGAGCGCTCCAACGATCAACTCGCGCACTTCGCCGGTCAGATCAGCCACGATCTGCGCAACCCGCTCACGGCTCTCATGGGCCAGATCGATCTCGCCCTGGACGGCGTGGACGACGGCGACGGGTCGCGCGCGACCCACGCGCTGCATCGGGCGGATGCCGCGGCGGCGCGGATGAACGTCATGATCACCGAGCTGCTCGCCTATGCACGGGTGGGCGGCGCCGAGGCCCGCCGTGAACGCGCCGCGCTGGGAGCGATCACGGAGGGCGTGATCGCCGATCTGGAGCGGGCCGTGGCGGCGTTCGATGCCCGCGTCACCGTGCGCATCGACCCCGACGACGCGATCGTCTGCGACCCGGCGCTGATCGCGGTGCTGCTGCAGAACCTCCTCGCCAACGCCCTCAAGTTCGCGGCAGCCGCCGGCGTCGCTCCCGTCGTCGAGCTGGACGCGCAGCGCGGGCCGACGGGGTGGGCGATCACCGTCGACGACAACGGGCCGGGTGTGGCGGCGCATCTGCGCGACCGCGTGTTCGACATCATGGAGCGCGGCGACGCCGCCGACGTGCCCGGACTCGGGCTGGGCCTTGCCACCTCCCGGCGCATCGTGCAGGCCCACGGCGGGCGCATCGGCATCGAGGACGCGGCACTCGGGGGCGCACGCCTGCGGGTGAGCCTCCCCTCGGACTGACCACCTGCGGACCGTCCGGATCGTCCGGGCGGCCCCGGGGTCGCAGGCATGCGGCAGAGTGGAGCGCGTACGTCGTCGTACGACCGACCGGAAGGAACCCCATGCAGCAGCGCACGATCGGACCGTTCACCGTCTCCGCGATCGGGCTGGGCGCCATGCCCGTCTCGATGAACAACGACAACGAGCTGCCCGATCGCGCCGATGCGATCGCGACGGTGCACGCCGCGCTGGATGCCGGGGTCACCTTCATCGACACCGCCGACATCTACGCGCCCTCGTGGGATCAGATGGGTCACAACGAGCGCATCGTGCGTGACGCGCTGGCCTCGTGGGACGGCGACACGAGCGGCATCCTGGTCGGAACGAAGGGCGGCATCACGCGCACCGCCGAGAAGGACTTCGGCCGCGACGGATCGCTCGGCTACCTGCGCTCGGCGGTGCGGCGCTCGATGGAGAACCTCGGTGTCGAGGTTATCGACTTCTACCAGTACCACCGCCCCGACCGGTGGATGGTGTACGGCGAGATCATGCAGAACCTGAAGACCTTGCAGGACGAAGGTCTCGTGCGGGCACTGGGCATCTCCAATGCGAGCGTCGAAGAGATCGCGATCGCCGAGCAGGTGCTCGGCGCGGGCAACCTCGTGAGTGTGCAGAATCAGTTCTCGCCTCGGTACCCGGGCAGCTACGACGAGCTGCGGTACTGCGACGCCCACGGCATCGCGTTCCTGCCATGGAGCCCGCTCGGCGGCACCGGTGGGGGCGGGCGCTCGGTCGGCGATCGGTTCGGTGTCTTCCGTGAGATCGGCGAGGCCCACTCCGTGAGCGCGCAGCAGGTCGTGCTCGCGTGGGAGCTCTCCCTGAGCCCGCGCGTCGTGCCGATTCCGGGGGCGCGACGCGCGGCATCCATCACCGACTCCGCGCGGGCCGCCGACCTCGTGCTCGACGCGGACGAGCTGGCGCGCTGCACCGCCGCGGTGGGGCTGGAGGTCTGACGCCCGCGCCGGAGCGCCTCAGCCCGCCGCGGCCACGGACTCGCTCCGAGAGAACGCGAACGCGTCAAGCAGCCGCTCGGTGTCGGCGAGCTGCTCCAACCACGTGACCCGCACGATGTCGACGCGGTCGTCGGCTTCCTGCAGGCGGCCGAGGTACTCCGCCACCGGGGCGAAGCCCGCAGGGGCGCTCTCGTGCAGCTCCAGCATCTTCATCGCCAGCTTCGTCTGCTCGCCGTAGATCGGAAGCTGCGGCCCGCGCGGTGCCGTCAGTCCGATGAAGTAGAGCTTCTCGAGACCCTTCGGCACGATGCCGCCGGCGTAGCGCAGCGGTACCGCGGAGCGCCGTTCCAGCAGCGCCTCGTCGAGGAACGGCAGGGAGACGTGGAAACCGGTCGCCCAGAGGATCGTGTCGTACTCCCCCTGCGTGCCGTCCGCGAAGTGCACCGTGGTGTCCTCGATGCGCTCGATGCCGGGTCGGATGTGCACCCGGCCGTGCTGCACCCAGTACAGCAGCAGGTCGTTGACGACGGCCCGGCCCTCGGCGAGCGTGGTCGCGGCGGGGGCGGGCATACCGGGGTAGTCCTTGGCCTCGCCGATCGAGATCCGGGCGAGCATGCGGGCGATGAAGTCCTGCTCGGTCGGGGAGAACTGCGCCATCCACGCGACTTCCTGCCGGGGCACGCCGAAGTACGACTTGGGCTGGAAGAACATGCCCTCTCGCATGACGATGTCGACCTCGAGCCGGTGCTGGGCGGCGTCGACCGCGAGATCGCACCCGGAGTTGCCGGCACCGACGACGAGAACGCGGGTGCCGGTGATGTCGGAGGTGTTGCGGTACGACCCCGAGTGCACCTGCGTGCCGGAGAAGTCACGGCTGATCGCGGGCACCTTCTGGTCCCACAGATGCCCGTTCGCGACGAAGACGCCGTCGTAGTCGCGGCTCTCTCCGGTGGAGAGCGTGACGCGCCACCCCGCCGATCCCACGGGTCCGTCCGCCGGGCGGGGCTCGACCGCCACGACGGCGACGCCGAAGACCACCTTCTCGTACAGGCCGTGCGCGCTCGCATAGGCGCCGAGGTAGTCGCGCACCTGATCACGTCGTGGGAAGTGGGGATAGTCCGCCGGCATGGGGAAGCCCTCGAACCCGGTCATGTCGCGCGAGGTGATGAGGTGGAGCGCGTCGTAGTCGGTGTTCCAATGTCCACCGACACGCTCGGACTTCTCGAAGCAGTCGACGTCGTATCCGGCACGGGTGAGCTGGACGACGGCCGACATGCCGGCCGCTCCGGCGCCGATCACGCAGTATCGGGTCATTCGGGTGTTCCTTCCTGGGAGGGGGATGTCGCATCGGTGCCGAGCAGGCTCCGTGCCACCGTTCGAAGGGCGTGGTTCCGGGGTCCGGTCGGACGCACATAGCCGCGCGCGGTGGGGGTGACGCCGGCATCGGCGAGCCGCTGCAGCTGCAGCACGTGTTCGAGAGCGAGCCGGTTCGGGTCGATGACGGGGACGTCGCTCGCACCGCCCACGCAGGTGTAGCCGTGCGCGGCGAAGATCGCGCCGAGATATCCGCAGCCGACCACGACGGCGTCCGCGCCGTCATCGACGGCGCGGCGCGCGACGGCGTCGAAGCGTCCGATGAGATCGGTGGGGTCGGTGACGGCGCGCACCACGTCACGGTGCGTGGAATCCGGCGCGTAAGCGCGCACCGGGCGCGCAAGGAAAGCGGGAGCGCCCCCGAGCTCGCGGATCTCGTCGGCGAACACCGGGGTCAGGCTCTCGGCGACGGTGACGACGGCCGCGCGGCGACTGAGGGTGGAGAGCGCCCGCACGCTCGCCTCGGCGAGGCCGGTGACCGGCACCGACACGGCCGCGCGAACCGACGGCGTCGGCGCACCCCAGCATCCGATGACGATCGCGTCCATGTCGCCGGCGCTCTCCTCCTCCACGGCGCGAGCGAGCACGACGGCGTCGCTGAGCAGACGATTGGGCGCGGTGCGGATGCCGCCGGCGTCCACACCGGCGTGCACGAGGCGGGTCCGCACTCGCCCGGCCGCGAGGGCGTCGACGTAGTCGGCGAGAAAGCTCCACAACTCGTCCAACGCGCCGTCGCCGACAGTGGCTTCGAGCCAGACCAGCGTCTTCACGCGTACCCCCGGTTCAGGCGGCGCTCGACCCAGACCGACAGCCAGGTCGCGGGCACGGCGATCGCCGCGTAGATGAGACCGGTGAGGGCATACACCCACAGGTACTGGAAGGTGATGGTGCTCACCTGGTAGGCCTGGCTCATCAACTCGTTGACCGAGATCGAGTACGCGAGCGACGTGCCCTGGAACGACATGATGGCCAGGCCCATCAGTGCGGGGATGGACGCGCGCATGCCCTGCGGAAGCACGACCCGCACGAAGGTCGTCGTGCGCGACAGTCCCAGCGCCGCCGACGCCTCGCGCTGTCCGGCCGGCACCGACTGGATGCCCGAGCGGATCATCTCCGACGAGTAGGCGGCGGCGGTGAACGTGAGTCCGATGACCGCGGCCCAGAAGTTCTCGAAGAGCACTCCGAGGGCGGGCAGGCCGAAGTAGACGATGTAGAGGACCACGAGTGCGGGGATGCCGCGGCCCACCTCGACGAGCACGAGACACGGCCAGCGCACCCACCCGCGTCGGGCCGAGACGCCGAGCGCGAAGAGCAGCCCGATGAAGTAGCCGAGCACGACCGACAGCGCGGTCAACTGCAGGCTGACGATGAGGCCCTGGCCCAGCCGTGGCAGGTAGACGGCGAGATCGATCATGCGACGACCCCCGTGCGCAGGCGCGTGTCGAGGCGACGTGCACTGATCGCGATCGGGATCGAGACCACCAGGTACACGGCCGCGGCCAGGAAGAAGGGAACGATGCCCGCGACGGCGGGATTCTGGCGGGCGAACATCGTGGCCTGGAAGACCATGTCGGCGACACCGATCGTCGAGGCGATCGACGAGTCCTTCAGCAGCGACAGCAGGAAGGTCGCCATCGAGGGCAGCGCCGTGCGGAACGCCTGGGGTGCGAGCACCCGGACGAAGGTCGTCGTGCGCCCGAGGCCGAGCGCGGCGGCCGCCTCGCCCTGCCCGCGGGCGACCGTGGCGAATGCGCCGCGGTAGATCTCCGCGAGGTAGGCGCTGGAGATGACGCCGAGGCCGACGACGGCGGCCGACAGCGAGTCGAAGCGGATCGTGCCCAGCTGCACGCCGAAGTAGATGAGAAAGAGCCACACGATCGGAGGGACTCCACGGACGATGTCCACGACCAGTCGCAGCGCCAGACGCAGCGGCGCGACACGCGAACGCAGGCCGAGCATGAGCGGGATGCCGAGGACGAGCCCGACCGCATACGCGAGCGCCGTGACGAGAAGGGTCATCGGGAGGCCGGCGAGCACGAGGAGCATCGCCGCCGAGATGTCGACGCCGCCCATCTCAACGCTCCAGCACGGCGCTCAGGAAGCGCCGGGTGCGCTCTTCGCGCGGATCGGCCATCACCTCGTTCGGCACGCCCTCCTCGATGATGCGCCCGTCGGCCATGACGACCAGGTGGTCGCCGACGTCGCGGGCGAACTGCATCTCGTGGGTGACGACGATCATCGTCATGCCCGACTCGGCGAGTTCGCGCAACACCGCGAGCACCTCGACGCCGACCTCGGGGTCGAGGGCGCTCGTCGGCTCGTCGAACAGCATGGCGCGGGGGTTCAGCGCGAGGGCGCGCACGATCGCGATGCGCTGCTGCTGACCGCCGGAGCAACGCCCGGGGTGCTGGTGTGCCTTGTCCTTGAGGCCGACCCGATCGAGCAGTGTCAGCGCGCGGGCCTCGGCCTCATCGCGGGAGCGCCCGAGGATCTTCTCCTGGGGAAAGGCGACGTTGCGCAGCACACTCATGTGCGGGAAGAGATTGAACGACTGGAACACCATCCCGACCTGGCGACGAAGTGCCAGCAGGTCACGATCCGGCACGCGGCGGCCCGCGGTCACGGTCTGCGTGCCGACGGTGATGGTGCCGGCATCCGGGGTCTCGAGGAGGTTCACACAGCGCAGCAGCGTGCTCTTTCCCGAGCCGGACGGACCGATGAGCGCGGTCACACTGCCCGGGCTCACCGTCATCGAGATGTCGTCGAGCACGAGGTGATCACCGAAGCTCTTGGACAGGTGGGCGATGCTCACGCCGGCGATCGCGAGCTCGTTGGCCTGCGTGATCAGGGGTCGGGACACGGGGTCTCCTCAGGTCCGAGGGAGGACGGGCGGGCGGGGTCGATCGGGGCGGCGGGGGCGTCCGGGGTCGCGCCCCCGCCGCCGCGGTGATCAGCGGATGGAGCCCGCCGCCTTGTCGGCGGGGACGATGAGCGAGTCGGGCAGGTCGTAGCTCGCGTTGAGCTTCGCGAGCGTGCCGTCGGCGCGGAAGCCGTCGATGAGCTCGCTGAACGCATCGGAGAGCGCCTTGTTGTCCTTGTCGATGGGGAAGGCGATCATCGGCTGCGACGTGGTGATCGCGACGCGGTCGTCCTCCTTCGCCGGCTTCACCTGGAAGCCGGTGTCCTTGTAGGCCACCGTCGCGACCGCGTAGCCGTCGAGGGCCGCCTGGATGCGACCGTTGAGCAGATCCTGCTTCATCTCCGCCGTACCGGGGTAGGTCTTGAACTTGTCGCCGAGGATGCCGGACATGTCGCCCTCCCACGAGAAGCCGGCGCCCGAGCCGACGGCGCCGACGCTCTCCAGTCCCGTGACCGTGTCGATGCCGTCCTTGGAGATGATGCCCATCGAGTCGTAGAAGGTCGGGCTGGTGAAGCCCACCTTCTCGGCCCTGGCAGCGGTGACGTACCATCCGCCGGTGATCATGTCGGTCTTGTGCTGCTCGCTGATCATCGGGATGCCGTTGGCGTAGGTGATCGGCACGAAGGCGAGCGCGAGGCACTCGGCATCCGCGAGCTTGCGGACGACGTCGATCTCGAGGCCCGACGCGTCGGTGCCCTTCGTCTGGGTGTAGGGCAGGTTCTCGGGAACGCCCACCGTGAGCGTTCCGGCGGTGAAGGTCTTCAGTCCCGCGTGCTTCGGTGTGCAGTCCGAGGCGACGGTGGAGGCGGGTGCGGCGGCGCCGGCGCAGCCGGTGAGCAGCACGGCGACGGAGGCGATGGACACGAGCGCCGTGGCGGCGCGAGCGCGGGTGATGCGGGGCATGGCTTCCTGCTTTCTGGAGTGGTGCTGGGTGGGTTTTCGGGTGGGCTGTGGTCAGGTGGCGGTCAGGCCGCCGTCGATCGTGAGGACGGATCCGGTGACGAACGACGAGGCATCGGAGACGAGGTAGCGCACGAGGGGCGAGATCTCCTCCGGTCGAGCCCGTCGTCCCAGGGGGGCACCGGTCAAACTGCCTCCGACGGGCTCGTCGTCGTTCATCGGCGTGTCGACGCCGCCGGGGCAGATCGCGTTGACGCGGACGCTCGGCGCGTATTCGATGGCCGCGACGCGAGTGAGCGCGATGACGGCGGCCTTCGATGCGGAGTAGGCCGCGTAGCCCGCGGTCCCGACCAGCGCCGCGGTGGAGGAGACGTTGACGATGGAGCCTCCCTCGCGCATGAGGGGTGCCAGTGCGCGGATGCCGAGAAAGGCGCCGAGCGCGTTCACCCTGTCGTGCAGCAGCCAGGTCGCGGAGTCGGTGTCGGCGATCCTGCCGTAGCGGAGGATGCCGGCGTTGTTCACAAGACCGACGACGGGTTGCGCCTCGTCCTCGAGCTGAGCGGCCAGCGCGGACCACCCGCCCTCGTCGCCGACGTCCAGCGAGTAGTACCGCGCGTCGGCTCCGCGCTCGCGCAGGCCCGCGGCGACCCTCTGCCCGGCGTCGTCCATGCGGTCGGCCAGAACCAGCGCGTAGCCCGCGTCGGCGAGGGCGGCGGCGTGGGCGGCGCCCTGACCACGCGCGGCCCCGGTGATGACGACGGTGCTCACCGCATCACGTCCGCGCCTGAGAGCACGATCGTCTCCCCGTCGAGGAAAGCGCCGTATTCGGGCTGGGACACGAGCCACACCCAGGCGGCGATCTCCTCCGGCGTCGCGACGCGACCGAGCGGAATCGACGCCGCGGCGGCCTCCATGCGTCCGGTCGCCGCGTTGCCGGGAGTCGCGACCCAGCCCGGCGCGATGCCGTTGACGCGGATGCCGTCGGGCGCCAGTTCGAGCGCGAGAGCCTTCGTGAGCATGACGACGGCAGCCTTCGACGCACCGTAGAGCAGTTGGCCGCGTGAGACCGTGAACGCATCGACCGACGCGAAGTTCACGACGGAGGCGCCGCGACGCAGGCGTGGCCGGGCCGCGGCGATGACGTTGAGCACGCCGAGCACGTTGATGTCGAAGATGCGCCGGTAGGTCTCCTCGTCGTACGTCGCGAGGGTGGTCGGCGGGTAGACGCCCGCGATGTTGGCGACCACATCGATGCCCTCGTCGCCCGACAGCGCCCCATCGATGGCCGCAACGACCGCGTCGCGGGAGCGGACGTCGGCCACGATGCGCCGGAGGGAGCCGCCGGGCTCGACGTCGGTGTCGGGCCACGCGACGTCGAGGGCGACCACGGTGTAGCCGCGCTCCAGGAACAGCGTGACCGTGCTCGCGCCCATTCCGCTCGCTGCCCCGGTGACAAGGGCGACCGGCGGTGTCGTGGTCTGCATGGGGTGGTCTCCTCGGGTCGGTCGGGCCGTGTAAAACCAGTGGACCATCGACGCGCTACCAAGGACAATCCTCAAACCTTTATAGTCAACAGAGGAGAAACCTATGAAAAGGAGGCTCCGTGGCCACTCCCACCGTGCGCCAGCTGCAGTACTTCCTCACCGCCGCCCGGTTGGGAACGTTCTCGGCGGCGGCCGCCGAGCACCACATCGCGCAGCCCAGCCTGTCGGAGCAGATCTCGGTGCTCGAAGCGAGCCTGGGCGTGCGTCTGTTCACCCGCACCACGCGACGACTACTGCTCACCGATGTGGGCAAGCAGCTCGTGCCCCTCGCCGAGAAGACCCTGGCCG
This sequence comes from uncultured Microbacterium sp., assembly GCF_945952435.1. Classification (GTDB taxonomy): domain Bacteria; phylum Actinomycetota; class Actinomycetes; order Actinomycetales; family Microbacteriaceae; genus Microbacterium. Next base: position 6,912 of record NZ_CAMFHZ010000031.1, on the reverse strand, counting down.
ATGTTGACGAGATCGCCGACTTCGGCAGGCGCGTCGGCTCACTCGAAGAGGGCACGGTGCTCTTCGGCACCTTCAACAGCGCGCACCTGTATCTGCTCACCGATCTCATCCGCGAGTTCCATTCCCGGCATCCGGCGGTCAAGGTGAAGGTGACCGGGCTCAACTCCTCCGAGGTCGCCGAGTCGGTGCGAAACGGCGACCTCGAAGCCGGCATCGTCCAGTTGCCGATCGATGACCGGCAACTGCGTCTGATCCCCGGAGTCTTCGTCGACCACGTGGTGTACGTGTCGCGCAATCCGGAGCACACCCGCGCTCCGATCGACATCGCGACCCTGTCGACGCGGCCCCTCATCCTCTCCGAGGCCCGGTGGTCGCTCGACGATCCCCTCCGGGTCTCACTGCTCGAGCGGGCGCAAGCGGCGGGAGTTCGACTCGACCCGATCATCGAAGTCGAGTTCCAGACGCACGCCCTCGAGCTCGCGGCCCAAGGGGTCGGCGACTCCCTCGTGTCGTACCACGTGGGGCGATCGGTGATCGCGGAGCGCGGGCTGTACATGGCCCCGCTGACGCCCGCGGTGGAGGAGCACTACGCGTTCGTCACCCGGCGCGCGGGATCGATCTCTCCGGCCACCGCGGCGTTCATGGAGCTCGCGCGCCAGATCCTCGCGGGCCTCCAGGGGCCGGCACCGGCCCCGACCATCGGCTGATTTTTCACGACACGCGTGCGCGCGTGCCACGGGAGCGAAACACGCCGCCTCCATGATTGCGGGATGACGGACAACGAGGCGCTCTCGCGCATGGATCCCGAGGATGCCCGCGAGAACGCGCGCGAGCTGACGGGAGATCGCACCGAGGCCGCGCAGGACTTCTCCAGCGAGGATGCCGGGTACCACAAGACGCTGCGCCCGCGACAGATTCAGATGATCGCCATCGGCGGCGCCATCGGAACGGGCCTGTTCATGGGCGCCGGCGGCCGCCTCGCCTCCAGCGGCCCCTCGCTGATCCTCGTCTACGCCGTGTGCGGCTTCTTCGCCTTCCTCATCCTGCGCGCGCTCGGAGAGCTGGTGCTGCACCGCCCCTCATCGGGCTCCTTCGTCTCGTACGCCCGCGAGTTCTACGGCGAGAAGCTCGCGTACGGCGCGGGGTGGATGTACTTCCTCAACTGGGCCATGACCTCCATCGTGGACGTCACCGCCGCGGCCCTGTACGTGAAGTTCTGGGCGCAGTACTGGCAGCCGTTGCAGCAGGTGCCGCAGTGGACGATCGCCTTGATCGCCCTGGTGGTCGTGCTCTCACTCAACCTCGTGAGCGTCAAGCTGTTCGGCGAGATGGAGTTCTGGTTCGCGCTCATCAAGGTCGCCGCGCTCGTCATCTTCTTGATCGTCGGGACCTGCTTCCTGATCTTCAACGGCGCGACCGATGTCGGCGCCACGGGCTTCAGCGTCATCGCCGAGAACGGCGGCCTCTTCCCCATGGGCTTCGTCGCGCCGCTCCTCGCGATCTCCGGCGTCGTGTTCGCCTACGCCGCGATCGAGCTCGTCGGCACCGCCGCCGGTGAGACCGCCAACCCGGAGAAGGTCATGCCGAAGGCGATCAATACGGTGGTCTTCCGCATCGCGATCTTCTACGTCGGCTCGATCCTGCTGCTCTCGCTGCTGCTGCCGTTCAGCACCTATGAGGCCGGGCAGTCGCCCTTCGTGACGTTCTTCTCGCACATCGGCTCGCCCGAGACCGGCGCGATCGCAGGTTCGGTCATGAACTTCGTCGTGCTGACCGCAGCCCTGTCGAGCCTCAACGCGGGCCTGTACTCCACCGGTCGCATCCTCCGCTCGATGTCGGTGAACGGCTCGGCGCCCGCCTTCACCGCGAAGATGAGCAAGAACGGCGTCCCCTACGGCGGCATCCTGCTGACGGCCGTCATCACCCTCGCGGGCGTCGGCATCAATGCGCTGTGGCCGTCGCAGGCGTTCGAGATCGTGCTCGAGGTATCGGCTCTCGGCATCATCGGCGGCTGGGCGACCATCATCCTCTGCCAGCTCAAGCTCGTGAAGTGGGCGAAGCAGGGAACGCTGCAACGGCCCCCGTTCCGCCTCTTCGGCGCCCCGTTCACCTCATACCTGACGCTCGCGTTCCTCGCGTTCGTGCTCGTCACGATGGGCTTCTCGGAGACCGGCCGATGGGTGCTCGCCTCGCTCATCGTGCTGATCCCCGCGCTCATCGTCGGCTGGTTCGCCGCGCGCGGCAAGATCCAGGCCGCCGTCGCGGCACGGGAGGGCTACACGGGCACCTACCCGGTGATCGCCGAGCGCCCGGCGACAGAGGCGGCCAAGCGGCGCCGTTGATCGAGGAGGGGCACGCGGCGCCGACCTGGCAGACTGGGCGCATGCGTCGCTCCCGGACTCCGCGCGTCGCGCGGGGTGCGATCGTCGCCTCCGTCGCGACGTTCACGGCGCTGCTGTCGCACGTCGTCGCGGGCGGCGCGGTTCCGGGGCCGCTCGGCATCCTCGCCCCGTGGCTGCTCGCACTCATGGCATCGACGCTGCTCGCCGGCCGCTCCCTCTCCTTCGCGCGGCTCGGCGCAAGTGTGGTGCTGAGCCAGGCGCTGTTCCACACGCTGTTCGTCATGGGCGCGGTCGCGCCCACGGCAGCGATGCCCGCGATGTCGCATCACGATCACGGCGCGATGAGGCTCGGGATGGATGCCGCGAGCACCGCGCCGGCCGCGGGGTTCCTCTCCGCGTTGTGCGCCGACCCGGCCATGTGGGCGCTGCACGCGATCGCTGCGATCGTCACCGTGGCGCTGCTCTACCGCGGCGAACGTGCCGCCCGGGCGCTGCTGACGCTCGCGGCCGACATCCGCGCCTGGGCGCGACGCATCGCTGCGCGCGCCGCCGCGCTGCCCCCGACCGCTCTTCCGGTCCCCCTCCTGGCCGAGACGATCGGCTGGATCGTCCGCCCCGCGGCGCATGTCGGGGATGATCGGCGCCGTGGCCCACCCCTGACTCTCGCGCTCTGATCCCTGTCCCGCCCGTGACGCGAAGTCCAGGCGGGGATCCGCGTGCGCGCCGACGCGTCGTCCACCCGGACGTCTCTGCATCGGCGTGCGATCGATCGGTGGTGTGCTGTGTCGTCGTCCCGTTTTCATCTGCGAGCTGCCCTTCTCGCCGCGGCCCTGGCGGCCGCGGCAGTGCTCGTGCCCGCTGCGCCGGCCGCGGCTCACGACGAGCTGCTGGCGAGTAGTCCGAGCCCCGGCGCGGCACTCGACAGCGCGCCGACGGAGGTGACGCTCACCTTCTCGGCCGACGTGCTGACGATCGGCGCGGCCGTCATCGTCGCCGACGGCGCCGGGAAGGACTGGGCAGCGGCCGCACCCGCCGTCGACAACGGCGTGGTGTCGGTGCCGCTCGTTCCGGCTCTGCCCGCCGGCGGATACGAGATCCGCTGGCGCGTCGTCTCGCAGGACGGCCATCCGATCAGCGGAGTCATCCCGTTCACGATCGGAGGCGCGGCGCCGCTGACGCGGACACCCGTCGCCACGCCGGCGACACGCGCAGCATCGGACGCCGCCGCCGCCGACACCACCCCACAGGACCAGAGCGCACGAGAGGACCAGGGGATCATCCGCATCCTCCTGGTCGGCGCGGGCGGGGCGATCATCGCCGTCGCCGCCTACGCCGCCTTCCATCTCCTCCGCCGTAAGAAAGGCACTTCACAGTGAGCATCCACACCACCACCCGCACCCGCCTGACCGTCGCCGCGCGCGCCGGCGCTCTGCTGAGCGTCGGCCTGCTGGCGCTCGCCGGGTGCGCCACCACGACCCCGTCGGCGGGATCGACCCCCTCGACGTCGGCGAGCGCCGCCGACACCAGCGGCGCCGCCGTGACGATCTCCGACGCGTGGGTCAAGGCGGCCGACTCCGGCATGTCCGCCGCCTTCGGCACTCTCCACAACGACTCGAAGACGGACATCACTCTCGTGTCGGCGACCTCGCCGGCATCGTCCATGCTGCAGCTGCACGAGACCGTCGCCGATGCGTCGGGCGCCATGGTCATGAAGGAGAAGAGCGGCGGGTTCGTCATTCCGGCCGGGGGCGATTTCGTGCTCCAGCCGGGCGGCAATCACATCATGCTGATGGACCTGACCGCTCCTCTGAAAGCCGGGGAGGACACCACCTTCACTCTGACGTTCTCCGACGGCTCGACCACGGAGTTCTCGGCGCCGGTGAAGGACTACTCCGGCGCGAACGAGAACTATCAGGGCGGGGACATGCAGATGAGCCCCACTCCCTCGACGACGCCGAGCCACTGATGGCGGCGCCCGAACAGGGCGCGCGTCGACCGTCGTCGACCCGGCGGCAGTTCCTCCTCGGAGGGGCTGTCGCCGGTGTCGGCGCCGCCGCTGCGATCGGCGTCGACCTCGCCCTCACCTCCACGGCACCCGCGGGCCCGCCGGCGGCGGCATCCGTCCCGCTCAACGGCGCGGATGTCGTGCCGTTCCACGGCGTGCATCAGGCCGGGATCGACACCGACGCCCAGGCGCACGCCACCTTCGTCGCGCTCGATCTTCGTGCCGACGTCGACCGCGAGGGGCTGCGGCGCCTGTTGCGCGTCCTGTCCGACGATGCCGGGCGGCTCACCCAGGGCTCACCCGCCCTCGCCGACTCCGAACCGGAACTCGCCGCAGCACCGGCGCGCCTCACCGTGACCTTCGGCTTCGGGCCGGGCCTCGTCGCTCGCGCCCAGGGCACGGGGCCCGCATGGCTGAGGCCGCTGCCGCCGTTCGGGATCGACCGCCTGCGCGACGAGTTCAGCCACGGTGACCTGCTGCTGCAGATCGCCGGCGACGACCCGCTGACCGTCGCCCATGCGACGCGCATGCTGCTGAAGGACGCGCGCAGCTTCGCCCAGGTCCGCTGGACGCAGCAGGGGTTCCGTCGCGCGTACGGCACGGTCGCTCCCGGCACCACCATGCGCAACCTGTTCGGTCAGGTCGACGGCACCGCCAACCCGCAACCCGGCACGACGCACTTCGACGAGGTCGTCTGGTCGGATGCGGGGTGGCTGGCCGGCGGCACCGGCGCGGTCGTCCGCCGCATCCACATGGACCTCGACAAGTGGGACAAGCTGGACCGCCCGGGTCGAGAGGACTCCGTCGGCCGCACCCTGTCCAACGGCGCGCCGCTCACCGGCACGGCCGAGCACGACGAGCCCGACTTCGACGCGAAGACCCCGATCGGCTTCCCCGTGATCCCCGAGTTCTCTCACATGCGTCGCTCGCGGCCCGATGATGCGAGACAGCGGATCTTCCGTCGTGGCTACAACTACGACGAGCGACCGGCAGGGGGAGACGTCTCCGATTCCGGACTGATCTTCGTGTCGTTCCAGGCCGACGTCGACGCTCAGTTCGTGCCCATCCAGCGGCGGCTCGACGAGCTCGACCTGCTCAACGAGTGGACGACGCCGATCGGGTCGGCGGTGTTCGCCATCCCTCCGGGATGCCAGCCGGGCGGGTACATCGGCGAGACGCTGCTGGCGTGAGGGGACGCCGCCGCGAGCCCACCGGTAGTAATGCGGAATCGACGGCGCGCGCCTCGCGTCGTGCCCCTATTCTGGAGCGGCGCGAGGTGCGGCACATCCACCGCCGGGGGGTCGGCTCGAAGAGAGGTGTCCTGGGGATGGTGGATGCGGCATCCGTCGCCGTCGTCGACGACCACGAGCTCGTCGCGATGGCGGTGCAGAACCTCCTCGCCGCGACATCCGAGGTCGTCTTCGTCGGTCACGCCCGCACGGTCGACGAGCTGGTGCGTCGTTCGCCGCGCGCCGATCTGGTGCTTCTCGATCTGAGCCTGCGCGACGGAACTCATCCCGCGGACAACGTCGCGGCGCTGCGCCAGTGGGGCGCCCAGGTCCTCGTGCTGACCTCGGGCGAGGACCCCTACCTCGTGCGCGCCGCCTCACGCGCCGACATCCGCGGCGTCGTGAGGAAGTCGGCGCCGTCGGCGGGCCTGTTGACCGCGATCGTGTCAGCGTCGCGCGGCGAACACGTCTCGACGGCGGAATGGGCCTCGGCGCTCGACACCGATCCCCTGCTGGAGGGCGCCCCCCTCACCGCACGCGAACGCGAGGTCCTGGCGTTGTACGCCTCGGGGCTGGGGGCGCGGGACGTCGCGACGCGGCTGTTCATCTCCGAGAACACGGTCAACGATCACCTCCGTCGCATCCGCTCGGTCTACCACCAGCTGGGGCGCCCGGCCGCGACGAAGGTCGAGCTGTATCAGCGGGGCCTCGAAGACGGCTACGTGCCGGTGCCACGGCGTGAGTGACACGGATGCCGCGGAGCGGGCGGCTCGGCGGGTGCTGCTGGCCACCAGCGGGGCGATGGTCGCCGCCGTCGGCACGTTCAACGTCACCGTCGTGGCCCGCGAACACCCCGTCCTCCCCCTCTGGTATCTGATCGTCGTGATCGCCGCGGCGGCCACCACCATCGTGGGCGGGGCGGCCTCTCCCCTGCTGAGCACCCGGATGCTGCGCCGTACGGCGGGGGCGGCGACGGTGCTGTTCTGGGCGACGGTCATCCTGTTCGCCCCGGCGGCGGCGATGTCGGAGGTGGAGCGCATGCCATGGGTGCTGACCGCCTCCAGCGCCGCGACGGCCTGCGCTCTCGTCGCCTTCGGTCCGCGTGCGGCGTGGGCCACCCTGGCGATCGGGACCCTCGCGGGAGTCGCCTACCGTCTCACGTTCGGAGGCTTCGATCTGGACGGAATCGTCAACGACTCGCACGCCCTGCTGACCGCGGCCGTGGTCTGCGTGCTGGGCGGGCATGTGCTGTCGGTGGGCGCCGGGCTGGACGCCGCCGCGGCCGCGCGGCGTGCCGCCGCCGCCCGCGCGTCGTCCGAGCGGGGGCGCCGGGCGG
>NZ_CAMFHZ010000030.1 GCF_945952435.1 uncultured Microbacterium sp. | reverse complement strand
TCCCCTCAGAAGCCATCCCCTCAGAAGCCATCCCCTCAGAAGCCATCCCCTCAGACGCCGTCCCCTCAGACGCCGTCCCGTCCGACGCGTCCTCGATGCAGGAGGACTCCTCGACGCAGGAGGCCCTCACCGGGGATGATGCTGCTGTGGACACCGAAGCTCCGGCGCCGAGCGCCGAGGACGCGCTCGCCGAGGTGGGTGCTGCGCCGCCCGCGGCGACCGACGCGGATCCCCGCGGCGACGCCGCTCCGCCGCGGGACGCCGTCGATCCGCAGGACCCCGTCGACGTGCCGGAGCCCGAAGGGACGCAGGCGCTCGTCGTGCGCGGTCTCGTGAAGCGCTTCGGCGACGCCGTCGCGGTGGATCGCATCGATCTCACCGTCCCCGCGGGGACGTTCTACGGCATCGTCGGCCCCAACGGCGCCGGCAAGACGACCACGCTGTCGATCATCGCCGGCCTGCTGCGCGCGGACGCCGGCACGGTGCGGATCAGCGGCATCGACCAGACGGCCGAACCGCTCGCCGCGAAGAAGGCACTGGGGGTTCTGCCGGACCGCCTGCGCACGTTCGACCGGCTCACCGGACGACAGCTCCTGCACTATTACGGACTGCTGCGCGGGCTGAACGCGGAGGTGGTCGAGAAGCGCGTCGCGGATCTCGCCCGCGCTTTCGACCTTACCGGCGCGCTCGGTCGCGTCGTGTCCGACTACTCGGCGGGCATGACGAAGAAGATCATGCTCGCCGGCGCGATGATCCATTCGCCGCGCGTGCTGGTCCTCGACGAGCCCTTCGAGTCGGTCGACCCCGTCTCCTCCGGGGTGATCCTCGATATCCTGCGCGCCTACGTGAACCACGGCGGCACCGTCGTGCTGTCGAGCCACGGCATGGACCTCGTCGAGCGCGTCTGCGCGAGGATCGCGATCATCGTGGGCGGCGAGGTGCTCGCCGAGGGCACGGTGGACGAGGTGCGCGCGGGGCAGACGCTCGAACAGCGGTTCGTCGAACTGTCCGGCACCGGCGGCGAGGTGGAGGGGCTCGAGTGGTTGCACACGTTCTCCGACTGAGGCTGATGCTGGCGCTCGGCGCCCTGCGCGGCGACCGCAGCCGGGTGACGCGCACCGTCGTGGCGCTCGTGCTCACGGTCGCGGCCACGCTCGTGGCGGTGTTCGCGATCCGCAGCCTCGAGGGCACGTCCCTCGCCGCGGCGCACACGGTGATCGTCCTCGGCGGCTCCGCCCTGGTCCTCGGGTTCTTCGTCGCCCCGATCCTGGCCGGATCCGCGGATCAGCTCGATCCGCGCAGGTTCGCGGTCTTCGGCATGGACGAACGTCGCCTGCCCGGCGCGCTCGCGCTCGCCGCGTTCGTCAGCGTGCCGAGCGTCGCCCTGATCGCGGTGCAGGTCACGGTCGTCGTAGTCGCGATCGCCTTCGGCGCACCCTGGTTCCTCTCGGTGCTCGCGGGCGTGCTCGGACTCGTCACGGCGGTGCTCGCGGCACGGGTCGGGATGGCGCTCAGCGCCTTGCTGCTCCCGGAGCGGCGCTCGAGGGAGCTCACCGCGCTGTTCGCTCTCGCGGTGATCGTCGTCGCCGTCCCGGTCTGCGTCTTCGTCGCCTCCCTCGGCTGGGACGGAGCGGTTCCCCCGCTGCTGCACGGCGTGGCCGGCGTGCTCGCGTACACGCCGCTCGGCGCGGCTTCCGCGCTTCCGTTCGACGCCGTCGAGGGGATGGATGGATCGGTGTGGGTCGGGCTGCTCGTCGCCGTCGTGACGGCGTCCGGCGTGATCGTGGCCTGGCTGGCGCTCGCCCGGCGAGCCCTGCGCACGACCGATCGCCCCACCGCGGTCCGGGAGCGCCCTGGACTGGGCTGGTTCGGGCTGCTGCCGTCGAACGCCTTCGGCGCGGTGGCCGCGCGGAGCCTGGTCTACTGGCTCCGCGATCGGCGCTACATCGTGAACGTCGTCGTCGTCCCGGTCGCCGCCGTGCTCACCGTGATCCCGCTGCTCGTCGCAGGCGTCCCGATCGAGATCGCGGCCACGCTGCCCGTCGCGATCATGGCACTCTTCTTCGGCTGGCTGCCCCACAACGACGTCGCCTACGACTCGACGGCGTTCTGGATCCATGTCGCCAGCGGCGTGCGCGGAGTGCCGGACCGTCTGGGCCGGCTGATCCCCGTCGCGCTCATCGCCGTGCCGACGCTGGCGGTCGCGATCCCCGTCACGCTCGCGGTCGTGGGGCGCTGGTCGGCCCTTCCCGTACTGATCGGCGTGGTCGCGAGCCTCTTGCTGTGCGGGTTCGGTCTCTCCAGCGTGATCTCCGCGGTGGCCCCTTACGCGGTGTCGCGCCCCGGGGACAGCCCGTTCCAGCAGCCGCAACGCGCGCGCGGCGGGGCGGCGGGACAGGCGGCCGCGCTCCTGGGGGCGATCGTGCTGAGCCTGCCCACGGTCCTTCTCGCGTGGCAGGCGCTGGACGATCCGGAGCGGTCCACGGCCCCGGCGCTGTGGACCGGCATCGGCACCGGCGTCGTGGTGCTGGTCATCGGGGTTCTCCTCGGCGGGCGCGCGTTCGAACGGCGCGGTGCGCGGCTGATGGAGTTCGTCGAGACGGTCTGAACCGACCGGCGCCGTGACCCGCGAGCGCGATTAGACTCCTCGACATGAGTACCCCGCTGGACGCCCCGGATCAGGGCGGAGTCGCCACGCTCGACCGCGAGCTCGAGGAGCTCCTCAACGAAGAGCGGCAGGAGCCGGGCGATCACGAGCGGTTCTCCCACTACGTGAAGAAGGAGAAGATCCTCGAATCCGCGCTCACCGGCAAGCCCGTCCGCGCGCTGTGCGGCAAGAAGTGGACGCCGGGACGCGACCCCGAGAAGTTCCCCGTGTGCCCGACGTGCAAGGAGATCTACGAGTCGCTCATGCGCTGAGCCTCACGCGACGTCGACGAACTCGGTCGGGATCGCCGGATCCGACTTGCTGAGCGCGAGCGCACGGACGGGGAGCTCCTCGCGGACGCGGGCATGATGGTCGCGCGCCGCGATCGTCCCGCCCGGCCCCTCGAACGCCGTGTCGATCTCGCCGTTCTCGACGAGCACCACCTGGAGCGCCCGGCCGTCCGGGTGATCCTGCGGACCCGCGACGCTCTCGAAGCCGTCGGACACCAGGATCGTCTCGGAGCGCGCGACACCGTCGGCGAGGATCCGGAACGCCGCCTTGCGTCCGCCCTTGGACGCCTTGTCCGCCGACGCCTTCGCGACCCCGACCCAGGCGCCGTCGTGGCCCTGACGCGCGACCAGCTTGTAGACCATGCTCGCGGTCGGGTACCCGGAGCCGGTGACCACGGACGTGCCGACTCCGTACGCGTCGACGGGAGAGGCGGCCAGGGCCGCGATCGCGTATTCGTCGAGATCGCTGGTCACGGTGATCCTCGTGCCCGTGGCGCCGAGGCCGTCGAGCTGCTCCCGCACGGCCGCGGCGACGATCGGCAGGTCCCCGGAATCGATCCGCACGCCGCCGAGGCCGGTGCCGGCGACCCGGATCGCGGTGTCGACGCCCTGCCGGATGTCGTACGTGTCCACGAGGAGCGTCGTGTCGGTGCCGAGCGCGGCGATCTGGGCGCGGAACGCGTCCTCCTCGTTGTCGTGCAGAAGCGTCCAGGAATGCGCGGCGGTGCCCATCGTCGGGATGCCCCAGGTGCGCCCCGCCTCGAGGTTGCTCGTGGCGCCGAAGCCGGCGATGAACGCCGCCCTCGCGGCGGCGACCGCGGAGTCCTCCGCCGCGCGGCGCGAGCCCATCTCCGCCAGCGGACGCTCCCCGGCCGCGATGCTCATGCGGGAGGCGGCGGTGGCGACCGCGGAGTCGTGATTGAGCACGCTGAGCGCGATGGTCTCCAGGATCACGGCGTCGGCGAAGGTCCCCTCGACCGTGAGGATCGGCGACCCGGGGAAGTACAGCTCGCCTTCGCGGTAGCCGCGGATCGTGCCGGGGAACCGATATTTCTCGAGATAGCGGACCGTGTCGGCATCGACGACCTTCGCGTCGCGGAGATAGCGCAGCTCGTCCTCGCCGAACCGGAACTCCCGCAGCAGCGAGAGCAGACGTCCCGTCCCCGCGACGACCCCGAACCGCCGCCCGCCGGAGAGGCGGCGCGAGAACAGCTCGAACACGCTGGGCCGTGCGGCGGTGCCGTCGCGGAGCGCGGCCTCCAGCATCGTGAGCTCGTAGCGGTCGGTCTTCAGGGCGCTCGACGCGGTCATGACCGACAGCATAGGACGCGCGACGGAGGGGGATCGCTCGGATCCGGCGACTAGGCTGGACGATCATGAACGAAGCGCCGATCGGGATCTTCGACTCCGGAGTCGGCGGTCTCACCGTCGCCCGGGCGATCCGGGCTCAGCTGCCGCGCGAGTCCTTCGTCTACATCGGCGACAGCGCGCATTCGCCGTACGGGCCCAAGCCCATCGCCGACGTCCGTCGTTACAGCCTCGAGGTGCTCGACACGCTCGTGGACCAGGGCGTCAAGATGCTGGTGATCGCCTGCAACACCGCGTCCTCCGCGATGCTGCGGGACGCCCGCGAGCGCTACGACGTGCCGGTGGTCGAGGTGATCGGCCCCGCGGTGCGCCGCGCGATCTCCACGACCCGCAACGGGAGGATCGGCGTGATCGGCACGGTCGGCACCATCGCCTCCCGCGCGTACCAGGACATGCTCGAGGTGAACGAGTCGCTCGCGGTGTTCGCCGCGGCATGTCCACGGTTCGTGGAGTTCGTCGAGGCGGGCATCACCGACACCCCGGAGGTGCTGCAGGTGGCGGAGCAGTATCTCGCGCCGCTGCGCGACGCCGGCGTCGACACCCTCGTGCTGGGCTGCACGCACTACCCGTTCCTGCGCGGCGCGATCGGCTACGTCATGGGCGAGGGCGTCGCCCTCGTCTCCAGCGACGACGAGACCGCCGGAGACGTGTACCGCCAGTTGGTGCGCGGCGACCTCCTCGCCCCGCCGGACGCGCGTCCCCGCTACGTGTACGAGGCGACGGGCGGATCCACCGACGACTTCACCGCCCTCGCCAACCGCCTGATGGGGCAGGAGGTGCGCGGCGTCACGATCGTGCAGACCGGCCTCATCGACCTTCCCCACCTCAAGGAGATCCCATGAGCACGTCCGAGACCGTTCGCAAGGACGGCCGTGCCGTCGACCAGCTCCGTCCGATCACGATCGAGCGCAACTGGAGCGCGCATGCCGAAGGATCCGCGCTGATCAGCTTCGGCAACACCAAGGTGCTGTGCACCGCGTCGTTCACCAACGGCGTCCCGCGCTGGCTCTCCGGCAAGGGCAAGGGATGGGTCACCGCCGAGTACGCGATGCTGCCGCGGGCCACGAACGACCGCAACGACCGCGAGAGCGTGAAGGGCCGCATCGGCGGTCGCACCCACGAGATCTCCCGCCTGATCGGCCGGGCGCTGCGCGCCGTCGTCGACACCAAGGCTCTCGGCGAGAACACCGTCGTCATCGACTGCGACGTGCTGCAGGCGGACGGCGGAACGCGCACGGCCGCGATCACGGGGGCGTACGTCGCGCTCGCGGACGCGATCGAGTGGGGCCGGCGCAAGAAGTTCATCGGGCAGAAGTCCGAGGTGCTGCGGGACACGGTCGCCGCCGTCTCGGTCGGCATCATCGACGGCGAGCCCATGCTCGACCTCGCCTACGTCGAGGATGTGCGCGCGGAGACCGACATGAACGTCGTCGTCACCGGCCGCGGCCTCTTCGTCGAGGTGCAGGGGACCGCAGAAGGGGCGCCGTTCGACAAGCGAGAGCTCGATGCGCTGCTGGAGCTCGGCACGAACGGCTGCGCGGAGCTCCGCACCCATCAGCTCGCGGCGCTGGAGAGCGCGGACGGCGCCGAATGAGGATCGTCCTCGCGACGCACAACCCGCACAAGGTCTCGGAGTTCGGGCAGATCGTCGCGGCCACGCGCTCGGATCTCACCGTGGTCGGCTACGACGGGCCGGAACCGGTCGAGGACGGGGTCACGTTCGAGCAGAACGCGCTCCTCAAGGCCCGTGCGGCCTCCGCCCACACGGGCCTGCCTGCGCTCGCCGACGACTCCGGGATCGCGGTGGACGTGCTCGGCGGCTCGCCGGGGGTCTTCTCCGCCTATTGGGCGGGGCAGCGCAAGGACGACGTCGCCAATCGGGACCTGCTGCTGGATCAGCTCCGCGACATCGCGGATCCGCATCGCGCGGCCCGGTACGTGAGCGTCATCGCGCTGGTCGCCCCCGACGGACGGGAGTGGACGGTTCGCGGCGAATGGCCGGGACGGCTCGCGCAGGCACCGGCGGGTTCCGGAGGCTTCGGCTACGACCCGGTGTTCGTGCCGGACGGGCAGGACGCGCCGGAGCGCACGGTGGGGGAGTACGACGACGCGGAGAAGCAGTCCCAGTCGCATCGCGCGCGTGCCTTCGTGGCGCTGGTCCCTCTGCTCGCCGAGCTCTGACGCCGACACCGGCGCGTCGCCCGCGCTCATGAGAATCATCCCCATTCCCGACTAGGCGAAAAGGCCTCCGACCGGGGGTTCGCGGATCTACGCTGGAGTCATGCACGATCACGCGCCCGCCTCGGGGATCCGCGCCGCCGGCCACCGCCGGCTGCTCGCGATCTCGCTGTCGCTGACCTGCGCGATCATGCTCGTGCAGGTCGTCGGCGCGATCCTCTCCGGATCCCTCGCTCTGCTCGCCGACGCGGCGCACATGTTCACCGACGCGTCTGCGCTCGTGATCGCGCTCATCGCGAGCGCGGTCGCCGCCCGGCCCGCGGACGACCGGCGCACGTTCGGCTATCAGCGGGCGGAGGTGTTCGGCGCACTCGTCAACGCGATCATCCTGATCCTTCTCTCGGTCTGGGTCGCCGTCGAGGGCGTCTCCCGTCTGCTGCATCCCGCGGCGGCCGAGGTCGGCGGAACGCTCATGCTCGTGGTCGCCGCCGTCGGACTCGTCGCGAACGGCGTCTCGATGTGGCTGCTGAGCGCGGCGCAGCGCAGCAGCATCAACGTCCGCGGCGCCTATCTCGAGGTCATGGGCGATCTGATCGGATCCGCGCTGGTCATCGTCGCCGCGATCGTCATCGTGACGACCGGTTGGATGCCGGCCGACGCGATCGCGTCGCTCCTCATCGCCACGATGATCGTGCCCCGCGCGATCGCGCTTCTTCGGGAGGTGTTCTCGGTGCTGGCGGAGTCCGCCCCGGCGGGCACGGCCGTGAGCGACATCCGTCGGCATCTGCTGGAGTATCCCGGTGTGACGGGGGTGCACGACGTGCACGTGTGGCAGCTCACGCGCGGCGCGCCGGTCTTCACGGCGCACGTGGCCGTGCGGGCCGAGGTCTTCGCCGACGGCGGGTCCGTCGCGCTCCTGGCACAGATGCAGACCTGTCTCGCCGAGCACTTCGATGTGGAGCATTCCACGTTCCAGCTTGAACCGGACGCGACCGGATCCGGCAGCGCCGGGGACTGCGAGTCGGTGCACGCCTGAATCCGGATCATCCTCCGGGATGAGCCGGGTGGTGCCGCAGGAGGACGACGTCCGGCCCGAGGCTGCATAGCGTCGAGGAAGACCCGGACCCCGGAGGCTCCCGTGCCCTACCTCGACCTCGCCGTGGCCGCGGCGCTGCTCGCCGCCCTGTTGATCGGATTCCTCCGTCGTCGGCGCCGTCCCCTCGCCGTCTCGGTGGCCGGCGCGGTGACGCTCGTCCTTCTCGGCGTCGCCCTCGTCCACGAGGGGGCGCGGTGGCAGGTGCTGCTTCTCGCCGTCGGCGCGGTCCTCGTCGCGGGCGCCGTGCTGTGGGCGCGCTCCGGCAGGAGCCGGGGCTGGGCGCGCGCCGTCGCCGTGCTGCTCTCGGCGGGGCTGATCGCGACCGGCGCGACGGCGTGGGCGCCTCCGCCGGTCTTCGTCCCGCCGCCGACCGACACCCACGCGGTCGGGGCCACCGCGGTGGTATGGACGGACGCTTCCCGAGACGCGCACGGCGGCGTCGGTGGCGAAGGGCATCGATCGATCCCCGCGACGATCTGGTATCCCGCGACGTCTCCCGGCACGGCGACCGCCTACCTGCCCTCGCGGCCGGATGCGGAGGGACTGGCCGGGGCGCTCTCCGCGCAGTACGGGCTGCCGGCGTTCGTGCTCGACGGGCTCGTCCGCGCACAGGGCACCGCGTCCTGGGACGCTCCGGCGGCACAGGGCTCCGTCCCGGTCGTCCTCGCTTCTCCGGGCACGGCGAGCACCCGGTGGCTCATGCGCTCGTGGGCAGAGGAGCTCGCGAGCCGAGGCACGGTCGTCGTCGCCCTCGACCACCCCTACGACTCCGCCGTCGCCGAGCTCGACGACGGGAGCACGGTGCGGAGCGAGCCGACGTCCACGGGCGACGACGCCCACGATCAGGCGCTCGCCGACGCGGCGGCGCGCGTGCGGGCCGCGGACATCCGCGCGACGATCGACGAGATCGAGGGCCCGGCGCGCACGCTGCCGGCGCTGCGCGGGGCGGATCCGCGCCGCATCGTCGCCGCGGGGCACTCGCTCGGCGGCGCCGCGGCTGTCGACGCGGCACGCCTCGACGACCGGATCCGCGCCGTCGTCGACATCGACGGCATGCCGAGATCGCTCGAGGGCACGCGGTTGGCGCGCCCCGCGGTGTTCGTCGTCTCCGGCGACGCCGGCCCGAATCCTGCCTACGCCGCCGCCGTGTCGGGCTACCTCGCCGACGAGACCGCGGCACGCGTCACGATCGCCGGCGTCGCCCATCTCGGTCTGGTCGACTCGGGTCTGCTCCTGGGGCCGATCCCCGGTATCACCGGCGCGCGCGGTCCGGAGGGACCTCGTCTCGCGGCACGCGCGACCGAGGCGGTCCTCGACGCGCTGCATACGGGGAGGGGACTCGATCGCGACGCGCTCGCCGCGATCGGCACGGTCGGCTGATCCGGCGGTCAGGACTCGACGATCACCTCGGACGGGGTCTTGTCCGGACGCAGACCCCGCCACCGGGCGTGCCGGAGCACGCGATCCGGCGTCCAGTTCGAGAACTCCACCTCGCCGACGAGCGCGGGACGGACCCAGTGCGCGTCGGACGCATCCGCCACCGGAACACCGTCGACGGCAGGGTTCGCCGCATGCAGGGGAGCGAGGCGCGAGGAGAGATCCTCCAACGCCCGGTCGGTGAACCCGGTGCCCACGCGACCGATGTAGCGCAGGCCGCTGGGCATCGCGGGATCGGGGATCCCCAGCAGCAGCGAGCCGATCCGTCCCGACCGGTCGCCCTTGCCGGGACGGATCCCGACGACCACGACCTCTTGCGTGCGCGTGTGCTTGATCTTCTGCCAATGCGGGGAACGGCGTCCCGGCGTGTACGGGGAGGCCGGATCCTTGACGACCACCCCCTCCAGGTCGAGGGCCGCGCTGGTGGACAGGGCCGCGTCGACGTCGTCGAAGACCGGCGGGACCACGACGTGGGCCGCGAGGCCCTCGGCGATCCTCTCGAGGAGCTCACGGCGGTCGCGCAGGGGCAGCGCCGTGACGTCGTGCCCTTCGAGGCGCAGCAGATCGAACAGGTGGTAGCGGACGGGGGTGCGGATGACCTCGCGTTCGATCTCTCGCGGGCGGGTGAGGTGCATCCGGTCCTGCAGACGGGAGAAGCTCGGCCTTCCCGCGGCGTCGAAGGCGACGATCTCCCCGTCCACGACGGCGTCCGCGACTGGGAAACCGGGGGCGCCATCGGCCGTCAGCTCGGGATAGCGGTCGGTGATGTCGGTGCCGCTGCGCGCCCGCAGCGTAAAGCGGCCGTCGTGCCAGCTTCCGATCGCGCGGATGCCGTCCCACTTGATCTCCGCCCACCCCAGCCTTCGTGCTGTGCCGGGTGTGCCGTGCTCGGCGAGCATGGGGGCGTAGCGGGGGGCGTCCGCTCCGGTCGGTGCGCGGTCCGTCGGCTCCGTGGCGCGGTCCGCTCCGCGATCGATCCCCGCGACCCGCAGTCCCCCGCCGCGCTGCGCGCGGCTCCCGCCAGACCCGATGCCTGCGGGTCGCGGGGATCGATCGCTGCGCTCCGATCCGGGGGTGGGGGATTGGTTGGTGTCCTCCGATCCGGGGGTGGGGGATTGGTTGGTGTCCTCCGGTCCGGCGGTGAGGGATCGGTCGCTGTGCTCCGATCGGCGGGCGGGGGACGTCGGGTCGGTCGCGGCATCGATCGGGGCGAAGGGGTCGAGGCCCTCCTCGGCGCGGGCCAGCACCTCGTCGAAGCGCAGCTGACGCAGACCTGGATCGTCCAGCTCGTCCCAGGTGCGCGGCGCGGCCACCCACGGCTCGGCGCGGCCGCGGAGCGAGTACGGGGCGATCGTCGTCTTCTTGCCGTTGTTCTGGCTCCAGTCCAGGAACACCTTGCCGGCGCGCTGGGCCTTCGCCATCGTGCTCGTGGCGAGATCCGGATGATCGGTCTCGATCGCCTGCGCGAGGGCGTGCGCCACGGCGGAGATCTCCGCGCTCGTGCGATCGCCCGGCAGCGCCGCATAGAGGTGGATGCCCTTGCTGCCGCTCGTCACGGGCACCGGGTCCAGCCCCATGCCGAGCAGGATCCCGCGCGCGATCCGGGCGACCTCGGCGCACTGCGCGAGCGTGACGCCGGGGCCGGGATCCAGGTCGAGCACGAGACGGTCGGGGTTCCCGGGCCGGCCGTCGGGGGTGAAACGCCACTGCGGGACGTGCAGCTCGATCGCGGCGACCTGGGCCATCCACACCAGCGTCGCGACCTCGTCCACGAGCGGGTAGTCCTTGGCGCCGCCGGAGTGCGGGATCTCCTGCCGGCGGATCCACGAGGGCGCCCCCGGCTCCAGCTGCTTGGTGAAGAATGATCCCTGCGGATCGGCGGCCGTCCCGACCCCCTCGACCCAGCGCTTGCGGGTGACCGGCCGCCCCGCGATCACGGGGAGCAGCAACGGGGCGATCCGGACGGCGTAGTCGATGATCTCGCCCTTGGTCGTCCCCGTTGCCGGATAGACGACCTTGTCCAGGTTCGTGACGCGCAGACTGCGTTCGCCGATGCGCACCGTCTGCGCCGCTGTGCCTGCCATGTCGCCACAGTAGTGCGCAAGAAGGTATCCGTCCCTCGGCGGCGTGGTGTTCACTGGTGCACATGAGGACGATCTGGAAGGGTGCGCTCACGTTCGGCCTGGTCAACGTGCCGGTCAAGGTCTACTCGGCGACCGAGGACCATGACGTCCCGCTGCACCAGGTCCACGACAAGGACGGCGGACGGATCCGGTACAAGCGCGTCTGCGAAGTCTGCGGCGAGACGGTGGCCTACGCCGAGATCGATCGCGCCTATCAGGACGAGACGCAGACGGTGGTGCTGACCAAGGAGGACCTGGACGCGCTTCCCGCCGAACGCAGCCGCGAGATCGATGTCGTGGAGTTCGTGCCCTCGGATCAGGTCGATCCGCTCACGTTCGACAAGGCCTACTATCTGGAGCCCGACTCCGCCTCCTCGAAGGCGTACGTGTTGCTGCGCAAGACGCTGGAGGCCACCGACCGCACGGCCATCGTGCGCTTCACGCTGCGGCAGAAGACGCGACTCGCGGCGCTGCGCGTGCGCGGCGACGTCCTCGTACTGCAGACCCTGCTCTGGGCGGACGAGGTCAGGGAGGCGGCGTTCCCGGCGCTGGAGGAGGAGGTGGCGATCTCGAAGAAGGAGCTCGAGCTCTCCGCCGCGCTCGTCGACGGCTTCTCCGGCGACTTCGATCCCGCGCAGTTCGTCGACGAGTACCAGGCGGAGCTGCGCACCCTCATCGACGCGAAGATCGAGGCGGGCGAGTCGTTCGAGCCTGCCGAGGCCTTCGGGCCGGCGCAGGAGCAGGGCGGCGAGGTCATCGACCTCATGGAAGCGCTCCGGGCGAGCGTGGAGCGCTCCCGCGAGCAGCGCGCGAAGAACGCGGGCTGAACCGGAGCGACGTCCCGATCAGACCTCCGGCTCAGACCTCCGGCTCGATCGACGGGGCGCCCGCCGCGGTCTCGTCCTTGGCCTTGCGGCGCTCGCTGAAGTAATGCCAGACCGTGACTCCCAGGGTGATGGCCACCACGCCGAGAAGGATCACGTCGATGTACTTGGTGACGAACTGCGCGACCCAGGGGATGTACGCGATCACGTAGCCGAGCATCGTCATCACGAAGCCCCAGACGACCGCGCCGATGAGGTTGTAGAGGCTGTACTTGCGCCAGGGCATGTGCCCGACACCCGCTGCGACGGGGGCGAAGGTGCGCACGACGGGCACGAACCGGGCGAGGATCACGGTGAGCCCGCCGAAGCGCTCGAAGAACTGGTTGGTGCGCTCGACGTTCTTCCGGCTGAACAGGCCGGATTCCTTGCGCTCGAAGATCGCCGGTCCACCCTTGTGGCCGATGAAATAGCCGACCTCGCCGCCGACGAAGGCGGCCAGGGCGATCAGGGTGCAGACGATCCAGATGTTCACGCCGAAGACGTCGACCGTGTGCGTGAGCAGGCCGGAGATGATGAGCAGCGTGTCGCCCGGGAGGAGGAAGCCGATCAGCAGACCGGTCTCCGCGAAGATGATGAAGAGCACCACGGCCAGCGCCCAGGGGCCGGCGGCGTGGATGATGACGTTCGGGTCGAGCCAGGGGATGAGGGCGGCGTGGTGCACAGGAAGTCCGTCCGTGGTGTCGTCGCGGGGTGGATCCCGCCGCGCGGTCGCGCAGCGCACGCCGGCACAGCCGGCATGGGTGAAGTCTATGGCCCGCAGGTTCTCGCGCGGCTGGGAGGCCGCCGCGACCTGCGGGCCGACCCGAGGCGTTCGTGCGGAAGGCGGGACTCGAACCCGCACGCCCGGAGGCACAGGAACCTAAATCCTGCGTGTCTACCTGTTTCACCACTCCCGCGAATGCGGGACTCAGTCTAATCAGCCGCGGAAGACGTCCGGATGCGGTCCGGTGCGTCCGTCGCGGTCGAGGGCATCGATCGCCGTGAGCTCTTCGGGAGAGAGCTCGAAGCCGAAGACGTCGAAGTTCTCCGCGATGCGCGCAGGGGTCACAGACTTGGGGATCACCACGCGCCCCTGCTGCAGGTGCCAGCGCAGCACGACCTGAGCGGGCGTGCGTTCGTGCCGGGCGGCGATCGCCGTGATCGCGGGGTCGCGCAGTACCGCGCCCTGCGCGAGCGGGCTCCAGGCCTCGGTGACGATGCCCGCCGCGTCGTTCGCCTCGACGACGGCGCGGTTGGCGAACGCCGGGTGCAGCTCCACCTGGTTGACCGCGGGCACGACGGTCCCGCGGTCGCGCAGGAGGGCGAGCTGCGCGGGCTGGAAGTTCGACACCCCGATCGTGCGGACGCGGCCCTCGGCGGAGATCGCCTCCAGCCCGCGCCAGGTCTCGGCGAATTCGCCGTCTCCGAGCAGCGGCCAGTGGATGAGGTACAGGTCGAGCGTCTCGAGCCCCAGTCGCGCCAGGCTCTCGTCGTAGGACCTTCGGACTGCGTCGTAGCCCTGCGTCGCGTTCCAGGCCTTCGAAGTGACGAAGAGCTCGTCGCGCGGGATTCCGGAGTCGGCGATCGCACGGCCCACGCCGCGCTCGTTCCCGTACACGGCCGCCGTGTCGATGCTGCGGTAACCGACCTCGAGTGCGGTGGAGACGGCGGCGGTCGTCTCGTCGTCGGGCACCTGGAAGACGCCGAATCCGAGTCGGGGCATCGCCGTGCCGTCGTTCAGGGTGATGGTGGGGATGGTCATGGGGGTTCCTCCGAGACTGGGGTGAAGAGGGGACGTCAGTGCGCTTCGGCCGGGTGGGAGGCGGCGATCGTGCCGCTGGTCGGACGGGTCGACCGGCGTGCCGTGGCGGCGGCGACGGCCGTGACGACGAGGGCGAGGGCGGCGAGGCCTGCGCCGATCCAGATGGGGGAGGTGTACCCGAGGCCAGCCGAGATCCCGACTCCGCCGGCCCAGGCGCCCAGGGCGTTGCCGACGTTGAACGCGCCGATGTTCGCCCCCGAGGCGAGCGTGGGGGCGGACGAGGCGTACCCCATGATCCGCGCCTGCAGTCCGGGGACCGTGCCGAAGCCGAAGCCTCCCATGAGGAAGAGAGCGACGGCGGCGGCAGGACCGTTCGCCGCGACGAGGGCGAAGACGACCAGCACGACGAGCAGCCCGCCGATGACGACGAGAAGGGTCCGGTCGATCGAGCGGTCCGCTGCCCTGCCGCCGAGGGCGTTGCCGAGGAAGAGGCCTGCGCCGAAGAGCACGAGCAGCCACGGCACGGCGGTGGGGGCGAAGCCGCTGACCTCGGTGAGCGTGTAGGCGATGTACGTGAAGGCGCCGAACATGCCGCCGTAGGCGAGGATCGTGACGCTCAACGAGAACCAGACCTGGCCCGAGCGGAACGCCCCGAGCTCGTCCCGCAGCCGGGCGGGAGAGGCGTCGTGGGTCGCGGGGACGAGGAGGACGATGCCCAGGAGGGCGAGGGCGCCGATCGCGACGATCGCCCAGAAGGTCGCGCGCCATCCCAGCTGCTGACCGAGGAAGGTGCCGAACGGGACGCCGAGAACGTTCGCGGCGGTGAGGCCGGTGAACATGATCGCGATCGCCCCCGCCTTCTTCGCCGCGGGGACGAGGGAGGCGGCGAGAACCGATCCGATCCCGAAGAAGGCGCCGTGCGTGAGGGCCGCCAGCACGCGGCCGAGCAGCGCGAGCCCGTAGTCGGGCGCGATCGCGGTGAGGGCGTTGCCCAGGAGGAAGACGATCAGCAGGCCGATCAAGACGGGCTTGCGAGGAAGGCGGGTGGTCGCCGCGGTGAGCGCGAGCGCCCCGACGACGACGCTGAGCGCGTAGCCGGAGATGAGCCATCCTGCGGCCGCCTCGGTGACGCCGAAATCGTGGGCCACCTCGGGAAGTAGACCCATGATGACGAACTCGGTGAGGCCGATTCCGAAGGCTCCGATGGCGAGTGCGATCAGACCGAGAGGCATTGCGAAGCTCCTGAGGACGTGAGATAGTTGCAGACGCGGGTATTCGCGTTGATGAACACTATGCTTGCACACGCAAATAAAAAGCGCAAGCAACTACTTTGGAGGATCGCATGGGCATCGCCGACGACGCCGTCGAGATCCGCGCCCGGGGATGGCGCACCATGGCCGCGCTGCATGCCCTGATCGAGACCGAGCTCGAACGCTCCCTCGCCGCGGCGACCGGGCTCTCCGCGGTCGAGTACACGGTGCTCGACGCCCTGGACCGTCAGGACGGATGGCACATGCGTATGCAGCAGCTCGCGCGCGCCGCCGCCCTCAGCCCGAGCGCGACGACGCGCCTGGTCAACAGGCTCGAGGACAGGGGGCTGCTGACCCGGATCCTCTGCGCCGACGATCGCCGGGGCATCTACACCGAGCTCACGGCGACGGGTCGAGAGCTCTACGAGCGGGCGCGGCCGGTGCACGATGAGGCGCTCGAGCGCGCGCTCGCCGAGGCCGCCGCGCTCCCGGAGCTGCTGCCCCTCGTGGACGCGCTGCACGACGTCGCCCGGGTGGGCTGAGCGCTCGATTCGGTCTGCCGGTCCACCCTGTGGATAACTTTCACGGCGGGTTTGTGGTTCCTGCCACGATGCGGGGATGAGTTCCTCGACCGCCGCTATCGCCGAGAAGGTCCGTGCCCGGCTGCGGGCCGAGCGCACGGATCCGACGTCGCACCCGGAGGAGGCGCGGCGGATCGCTCAGTTCGAGGTGCGACGGCATAACGACCAGGCGCTCGCTCGCGGTGTTGCGACCGTCGATGACGAGGCAGCGTGTGTCCGGGACGTGCTCGCCGGCGTCGCCGGTCTCGGTCCGCTGCAGCCGTTGCTGGACGATCCCTCGGTCGAGGAGATCTGGCTGAACGGTCCGACCAGCGTCTTCGTCGCTCGCGAGGGGCGCAGCG
This sequence comes from uncultured Microbacterium sp., assembly GCF_945952435.1. Taxonomy (GTDB): domain Bacteria; phylum Actinomycetota; class Actinomycetes; order Actinomycetales; family Microbacteriaceae; genus Microbacterium. Next base: position 6,149 of record NZ_CAMFHZ010000030.1, on the reverse strand, counting down.
AGCGCCAGGCCCTCACTTTGACGGAGGCTCAGCTGCGCGATCTCGTGGAGCGCATGCTGCACGCGACCGGTCGCCGAGTCGATCTCGGGCAGCCGTTCGTGGACGCCTCGTTGCCGGACGGCTCGCGGTTGCACGTCGCGATCGCCGATGTCGTGCGCGATGGGTGGGCGGTGAACATCAGGAAGTTCCTTCCCCGCTATCGCAGCCTCGATCGGCTCGTCGCGCAGGGTATGGTGCCGCAGCCGATCGCCCGCCTGCTCTCCGAGGCGATGCGGAAGGGACGCAGCGTGGTCGTCTCCGGTCCGACACACGCCGGCAAGACGACGCTGCTCGCGGCGCTCGTCGCCGAATGCGTCGATCAGCGCATCGTCACTGTCGAGGAGACGTTCGAACTCGGTGTCGAGGCTCCCGACCTGGTCGCGCTCCAGGGCAGGCAGGCGAGCCTCGAGGGCACGGGGGAGATCACTCTTCGGCGGCTCGTCAAGGAGGCGCTGCGCATGCGCCCCGATCGACTCGTGATCGGGGAGGTCCGCGACGCTGAGGCGCTCGATCTGGTGCTGGCGCTGAATACCGGAGTCCCCGGCGCGGCGACCGTGCACGCCAACTCGGCCGCCGAAGCGCTCGAGAAGCTGAGCATGCTCCCTCTGCTCGCCGGCCGGAACATCGACCGGGGCTTCATCGCTCCCGCTCTCGCGGCGTCCCTCGATCTCGTCGTGCACTGCGGGCGCGAAGCGGACGGGGCCCGCCGGGTCCTGGAGGTCATCGCCCCGGAGGGCGTGCACGATGGTCGCATCGGTCACAGGACGTTGTTCGCGGCCGATCGTGACGAGGCCGGCGTGCTCCCGCGACGGAGGCGGTCCGCATGAGTCTGCTGCTCGGCGCCCTCCTCGCCGCCGGACTCGTCCTGACGGCGTCGCCGTGGCTGTGGCCGCCTCGCCCGACGAGCGAGCGTCTCGCACGGATGGGAGCGCTGACCCGTCTGCTGCGCGAGGCGGGACTGCGCGGTGAGGGACGTACGCTCGTGGTCGCGATCGCCGGGGCGGGGCTGTGCGCGGGTGCAGTGGCGTGGCTCACGACGGGCACGGCCGCGTTCGCGCTCGTCGCAGCGTCCGCCGGGGCCGCCGGCCCGCTCGTGTTCCTGCGATCGCGTCGGCACAGGTTGCAGCGGATCCGGCGCGGACTCTGGCCCGACGTGTGCGACCTGCTCGTCGCGTCGATCCGCGTCGGCATGCCGCTGCCCGAGGCGGTCGCCGCCCTCGACGTCGCCGCGCCCGCTCCGCTGCGCCCCGCGTTCGCCGTGTTCGCGCGGGACCTGCACGCGACCGGCCGGTTCGAGGCCGCGGCGGCCGCGCTCAAGGACGCGCTCGCAGACCCGGTGGGCGACCGGATCGTCGAGACGCTGCGGATGGCGCGCGAGGTCGGCGGCAGCGAACTCAGCACGGTGCTCCGTGCGCTCTCCCGCTCGGTCCGTGCGGAGGCCGCACTCCGTGCCGAGGTGGAGGCGCGGCAGTCGTGGATCCGTGGAGCCGCGGTCCTCGGCGCCGTCGCCCCCTGGGCGATCCTGGTGCTGCTGCTTCTGCGGCCCGAAGGCGCCAGGGCCTATGCGACTCCCGAAGGCGTCGCGCTGATCCTCGGAGGCGCGGCGGTGTCGTTCATCGCGTTCCGGATCATGCTGCGCATCGGCAGGCTTCCCGAACCGCGGAGGTGGTTCCGGTGAGCGCTGTCAGCGACTTCGCGATCGCGGTGCTCGGCGGAGGGGTCCTGGCCGCGGGGCTTCTGCTCGTGCTCGCGGCGTTTCCGCGCTGGCGCGCCGCGAACCTCTCGGCGCGCATCGCACCGCACCTGCGCGACATCGTCGACATCACCGATCCGGTGGAACGGCTGCCTTGGCGTATGCCCGCGGGTGGCGCCTGGGGCGCACGGATCAAGAGCGCCTTCGGCCTCTTCGGCGGAGGCGACGCGGGGGTCGCCATACGGTTGGCCCAGTCCGGGACCCCCGGAGGTCCCGCTGCGTTCCGGAGCCGTCAGCTCGCCTGGGTGCTCGCGGGGCTGGGGGTGGGGGCTGCCGCGAGTCTCGGCCTGGTCCTCGCCGGACGCCTCTCACCGCCGGTGGTCCTGCTCCCCGTGCTCATGGCGACCGCGGCCGGCGTCGCCTATGACGCGCTGCTCGGGGCCAGGGCGCGCGGCCGGGTGCGCCGGCTCATCGACGAGCTCCCGACGGTCCTGGAGTTCCTCGCGCTGTGCCTGTCCGCGGGGGAGACCCTCCCGGATGCGATCCGACGTGTGGGCGGGGCGGGATCAGGGGAACTCAGCGAAGAGCTGCGCGTCGTGACGCTTGCGGCCAACACCGGCTCGTCTCTCTCCGAGGCCTTGGCCGACTGCGCGAACCGGCTGCGGATCCCCTCCCTCGGCCGCGCGATCGACCAGATCACCGCCGCTCTGGAACGAGGAGCCCCGCTCGCCTCCGTGCTGCAGGCACAGGCCTCCGATGCGCGCGAGGAGACCAAACGAGGTCTCATCGAGCAGGCGGGACGCAAGGAGATCCTCATGCTCATCCCTACTCGGTCGGCTTGCATCTAGCCCTGTCGCCACCCTCCCCAAGTTCCCGTTCGAGGTCGCGCTTCCGCGCGCCGCGTAGACGGTACAGACCCCGGTCTGTCAACCGTCAGACCGGCCCGCCCAGGGGCCGCAGGCCCCGTCCAGGGAATCGAGAAACAAATGGCAGTAAACAAGCAGGCCCTCGTGGCCGCAATCACGAAGTTCCGCGCCGACACCGCCACGGCGGTGAAGTTCCACGACCCAGAGCGCACGAACACCGCGAACACGAAGCGGAAGCACCTCGGCGTGATGGAAGCCCGCGCGGAACTGCTCAAGTCGCTCCCCGCCGAGCCCGAGGCCCCGAAGGTCAATCGGGCGTCGGTCATCGCGGGGCTCACCCCGACGACCGCCGACCAGATCGCGGTGCAGGCGCGCGAACTCGCCATCGTCGAGCGCATCCTGGCCTCGGGTCGCGTGCTCGCGGAGGTCATGCACGGGGCGAGCCCGGAGCGCCTCGCGGCCATCGCCGCGAACGCCGAGGTGATGCCCGACGTGCTTCGCTCGGATGACCCGGCGGCGGTCGTGGCAGGCATCCACGAGCGGGTGTTCGACGCGCTGGTCGAGATCGGCCACCCGCAGGCGGTGATCGCTCGGGACGCTCAGGCGCAGTTCGACGAGCAGGCCGCATGGCGCGAGGTCATCAAGGACACCATCGAGGGCAACGCGACGGGCGGGGGTCTTACCGCCCTCCACCGCGCCGACCACGAGGGTTTCGAGGCGCTGATGGCGTCGAACACCGAGCCGGTGGTGAACGCGGACACGGCGGAGGCGGTGCGCAAGCTGGACCAGACGTTCAAGGTCGGCCCGCAGGCCGTGTGACAGGCCCGCCGGGGTAACGCGCTCGCAGCGTCCTCGGCATCGCGACAGGCCCTCGGTATCGCTCAGGCGGCCGGGGGCCTCGTCGTGTCTGGGTGGCACGCGGTCACGGGAGCCTCTCCGGCGACCTGGGAGCGCCGGAACCCCCACGAATACCGCCCATGCCCTCCGAGGTCAAGGAAGACCCCACGGGAGGCCGCGCGCTGCCGGTCGCGCCGTTCCCGGGGAGCGTCGGCGGCTCCCAATAGGATCGGAGCAGCGCAGGCACCCGCCGCGAGATCATCTAAAGGAGTGTCACGCAGACGTGTCGAACACCGAAAACCTCACCTCTGCCAAGTCCGCCAAAGAGGATGAGTTCTACACACAGCTTCCCGACATCGAACGGGAGTTGAGGCACTACCGGAAGCACTTCGAAGGCAAGGTCGTCTACCTCAACTGTGACGACCCTCGGATGAGCAACTTCTTCCACTACTTCAGCTACAACTTCGAGAAGCTCGGACTGAAGAAGCTCATCGCCGCCTGCTACAAGAGCCAGGACGTCGATCTGTTCAGCCAATACGACGCCGAACAGGCGATCTACCTCGAATACGAGGGCGACAAGAGCGGGAACGGCGTACCCGACCCCGAAGAGATCGGCATAGTTCCGCTCAAGGGCAACGGGGACTTCCGGAGCGCGGAGAGCATCGAACTGCTCAAGCAGGCCGACATCGTGGTGACCAACCCGCCGTTCTCGCTGTTCCGTGAGTATGTGGCGCAGCTGGTCGAGTACGACAAAAAGTTCCTCATCGTCGGACCGCACAACGCGATCACCTACCAGGGCATCTTCCCGCTCATCCAGCAGAACAAGCTCTGGCTTGGGTACGGATTCCAGGCGGGCAACGCCTACTTTGCGATTCCTCGGGATGCCGACTACGCGAAGGGCGTCTACGACCCGGCCACCGGGCTGGTCAAGTTCCGAAACGTGACGTGGTTCACCAACATGGACATCTCGAAGCGACACGAGGAGCTCGTGCTCTACAAGTCGTACAGCCCGGAGGAGTATCCGGCGTACGACAACTACGACGCCATCGAAGTGAGCAAGACGGTCGAGATCCCGGCGGACTACGACGGTGTGATGGGCGTCCCCATCACCTTCCTGGACAAGTACAACCCGGATCAGTTCGAAATCGTCGGCATTGCGAAGGCACCGATGGGGGAACCGAGCAAGCTCTACCCGACCCAGACTCAGGTGAGCAGCAAGGGTGTTCGTTCGACGGTGAAGAAGCTGAACGACGGGCCCGTGATGAAGGTGGACACCCCGCCGAAGAACAAGACTTACTACGAGGTCGACGGCGAACTCTACGTACAGATGTACGCCCGAATCCTCATCCGCCGTAAGGGAGCAGCCGCGTGAAGATCGAACTCACCTCGGTGCCTGTCCGAGACCTCACCGAGGACTACGAAGACAACCAGGAGGCCGGGGTCTCCGGGTACGCCGGAAACCTCGACATCCGCCCGCCCTATCAGCGCGAGTTTGTCTACGACGATAAGCAGCGTGAAGCCGTCATCGAGACCATAACCAAGGGTTTCCCGCTCAACGTCATGTACTGGGCAGTGCGCGACGACGACACGTTCGAAGTCATCGACGGACAGCAGCGGACGATCAGCGTCTGCCAGTACGTCGACGGCGAGTTCGCCTATAAGGGCCGCTACTTCCACAACCTCCAGGCCGACGAGAAGGAGCAGATCCTCGACTACGAGCTGATGGTCTACCGCTGCACCGGCAACGACAGCGAGAAGCTGGAGTGGTTCCGCACCATCAACATCGCGGGGGAGGAGCTGACTCAGCAGGAGCTCCGCAATGCCGTCTACGCGGGGTCGTGGGTGTCCGAGGCGAAGAAGATTTTCAGCAAGAACGGCTGCCCTGCGTACGGTCTCGGGTCGAAGTACATGAAGGGTTCGCCAATCCGGCAGGACTACCTCGAAACCGTCATCAAGTGGTTCAACGACGGGGACATCGAGGGCTACATGGCCGTGCACCAGCACGACTCGAACGCCAACGAGCTGTGGCTCTACTTCCAGGCAGTGGTCGCGTGGGTCAACAGCACGTTCCCGAACTATCGCGCGCTGATGAAGGGCCTCCCGTGGGGAGCGCTCTACAACCAGTTCAAGGACAAGTCGTGGGACTCCGCGAAGCTCGAAGAGCAGATCGCCGGGTTGATCCAGGACGACGACGTAACCAACAAGAAGGGCGCGTACGCCTACGTCCTGAGTGGTCACGAGAAGTACCTCAACATCCGCGCGTTCAGTCCGAGCGAGCGCCTCGCAGCGTACGAGCGCCAGCAGGGGATCTGCCCTGTCTGTGGTGAGCACTTCGAGCTGAATGAGATGGAGGCTGACCACATCACGCCGTGGCGTGACGGGGGCCGGACGAGCGCGGAGAACTGCCAGATGCTCTGCATCGAGGACAACCGTCGCAAGGGCGCGAAGTAGCGGCTCCCCGCAGGGACGGGCGTTCCTGCTGTAGACCGCCGGACATGGTGGGGGCCCGACCCCCGAGGAGAGCTACGGGGACCGGGCCCGATGACCAACAACATCAACCGGGGCCGATCCCACCAGGCCGAGACCGCTGCTGCAAGCCGACACGTCGTCGAAGAACTGCCTCAGTGTCTTCCTCCCTCTTCCGTCCTAAAGGACGGGAAGGGGACTGCTGCACGGATAGGTGACATCTGATCTGGCTTGCCCGGGAGGGTGGC
>NZ_CAMFHZ010000029.1 GCF_945952435.1 uncultured Microbacterium sp. | reverse complement strand
ACCGTCGCACTGGCGGCGTGACTACAACCTGTCACCTATCCGTGCAGCAGTCCCCATCACGGATGCGCCGGATCTCGGGTATCGCGCGGTCTCCATCGACGTGGCACGGCGGTTCTGGACGGTCGCGGAGCTCAAGGACCAGATCCGTCGAATGGGGTGGCTCAAGCTCAACGCACTGCAACTGCACTTCAACGAGGACGAGGCCTTCCGCCTGGCCAGCACCAACTCGGCCTTCTCCGGTCTCGCCCCCGCATCGGATCGCTACACGCGGTCCGACATCCAGGACCTCGATGCCTTCGCCGCCGCTCACGGTGTGACGATCGTGCCCGAGATCGATACTCCGGCGCATTCGGCGGCGCTGACTCGGGTGGACTCGACGCGGTCGCTGGCCGCTCAGTGCGGGGCGAGCTACTCGGACGTCCTGGACGTGACGAGCACCTCGGTCAAGACCTGGGTCACGTCCGTCTACAGCGAGTTCCTCCCGTGGTTCCAGGGGCCGTACTTCCACATCGGCAACGATGAGGTGCCTACGACCTTGAACAAATGCGCGTACGTCACCGCAACGGGCAAGACGATCCAGCAGCTGCAGACCGACTTCGTGAACGAGCTCGACGCGACGGTCATCGCCGCGGGCAAGCGCACCGTTATGTGGGCCAACGGATCCGACATCCTGCCGAACTCCGACATCATGTTCGTGAACTTCGGATCGAGTGCCAACGCGGCCTCGCTGCGCAGCAACGGATACGACGTCATCGACACCTCCTGGGGCTCGGGCAGCTACCAGCGGTTCTTCGTCATCCCCGGAGCGATCGGCGATGCGCGCACGCCGGGAGCATCGTCGATCTACGGGTGGACGCCGAGTGGGGGAGCGCACTACGCGGGTGAACAGATCGCGACCTGGGCCGATGCCGCGAACACCGCGGACGCCGGATACTTCACCGCGCTCCTGCTCCCGCGACAGACGGCACTCGCCGAGCGGATCTGGAACACCTCGGCGACCACGGTTTCGTACAGCGTGTTCACCGCCCGTGCCGCTGCGGTGGGAGACGCCCCCGGCGTCACGGCGCAACCGACGGGTACGACGACCTCGGGGCAGCCGGTGCACACCTATGCGCTCGACGGCAAGACCCCTCTTCCCGCGAACCGGTTCAACAACCCGCCGTCCGGGTACGCCGACGGCGTCGGCGGCCTGTACGGAACCACGCCCAGCGGAAAGCCCGCGTCGGGCGCGACCGGGAAGGTCGGCAATGCGGTGACCTTCACCGCAGGCAGCAATCAGATGATCAACATCGGCGACGGCGACGCCCCGACGAGCTGGACGGTGACCACATGGGTGCGGCGCACCGCCGATGGGACGGACTCGTACCTGTTCGACGGCTGGTCCTCGGCGATCAAGCTCGAGCAGTACAACACCTCGCACCGCGTGGGGATCACGCAGTTCGGCGTCAAGGATTACTCCTTCGCGTACACCGTTCCGTTGAACGCTTGGACGCACCTCGCCATCGTCAGCGACGGGGCGGCGGGGACGAGCACGCTCTACGCGGACGGTGCAGCGGTGCAGACGATCGCAGGCAACGTACCCCTGCCCGGCGGCGCCCTCGGCGGACGTCGCGCGTTCGGCGGGCAGCTCGACGAGTTCCACATCTTCAACCAGGCGCTGACCGGGGCGCAGGTGACGGCGGACTTCACGGCCAACGCCAGCAACCTGCTCACGGGCGGCGTGGCCACCGCGTCCAGCGTGGAGACCTCGGCCTTCCCGGCGTCCGCGGCGATCGACGGCTCCCTGACCACCCGGTGGTCGAGTCTGCGCACCGATCCGCAGTCGATCACGGTGGACATGAACGGCACGCACACGGTCAGCAGCGTCCGCATCAACTGGGAGGCCGCCTACGCGAGCCAGTATCAGATCCAGATCTCGCCCGACAACGCGACCTGGACGACTCTCGCCACGCGCACGGGGACCGGCGGGAACGAGACGATCACGGGCCTCGCCGGTTCGGGGCGGTATCTGCGCATCCTCGGCACTCAGCGCGGCACGACGTACGGCTACTCGATCTGGGAACTGGCCGCATATGGGAGCTGACGCGCGAGCGCGCGCCTGATCCGGTGGGGTCGTCCTTGTGCAGGGGGCGGGCGAGATGGCGGTTGGCCTCTCGCCCGCCCCCTTCGTCACTGACGTCCTGGAACCGTCTTCACGAGAGGCCCGATCACGACGGCCGACTCCGGCGGCAGCGTGATCCGCGTCTCCTCGACGATCGGGAGAGCCGTTCCGACGAGGACCGCGCTGTCGACAGGGCGGGAGAAGGCGACGGCGTCCGCGGTGAGGTTCACCAGGATCGCGACATCCCCGCGATCGATCCGCCACGCGCGTGCGCCGGGTCCCCCCGCGACGACGAGCCGCACGCTGTTCTCCGCGGCGTCCGGGTCGGTGAGCTCGGGACGGGCGCGGCGCAGAGCGATCAGGTCGCGGTGCAGCGCGAGCAGCCGGGCGTGCGCCGGATCCGAAATCTCCGCCCAGTCCAGATGCGAGCGCGCGAACGTCTCCGGATCCTGCGGGTCGGGTACGGTCGTCGGATCCCAGCCCATCCGTGCGAACTCCGCGATCCGTCCCTCGGCGGTAGCCCTGCCCAGCTCGGGCTCGGGATGCGCGGTGAAGAACTGCCACGGCGTGGAGGCGCCCCACTCCTCGCCCATGAACAGCATCGGCGTGCCGGGCGCGGTCAGCACGAGCACGGCGGCCACGGCGAGACGGTCCGTCGAGAGCGTCGCGCTCAGCCTGTCCCCTGTCGCCCTGTTGCCGATCTGATCGTGATCCTGGGCGAACGTGACGAGCCGCCACGTGGGCACCTCCGGGGGGATCGGCGCCCCGTGCGCGCGGCCGCGGAACGAGGAGAAGGTGCCGTCGTGGAAGAACCCGCCCCGCGTGACCTTTCCGAGAGCGTCCGGGTCGGCGAAGTCGGCGTAGTACCCCGCGACCTCCGCGGTGAGCGCGACGTGCACGGCGTGATGCCAGTCGTCGGACCACTGCGCGGTCAGGCCGTAGCCCCCCGCCTCGCGCGGCAGGATCAGGGTCGGATCGTTCAGATCGGACTCGGCGATGAGCGTCAGCGGGCGGTTCTGCTGTGCGGAGAGCGCGTCGACCCGCTCCGCGAGCTCGCGGAGGATGTGCACCGGGCCGTCGTCGTGCAGGGCGTGCACGGCGTCGAGCCGAAGGCCGTCGACGTGGTGGTCCCTCAGCCACATCAGCGCGTTGTCGACGATGTAGGCACGGACCTCGGGCTCGTCCAGGTCGATCGAGTCGCCCCAGGTGTTGCGCGAGCCTTCGCGCAGGTACGGGCCGAACTCCGGAAGGTAGTTGCCGCTCGGGCCGAGATGGTTGTAGACGACGTCCTGGATCACGGCCAGCCCGCGGGCGTGGGCGGCGTCGACGAAGCGCTGGTAGGCGCGCGGGCCGCCGTACCCGTCGTGCACCGCGTACCAGAGCACCCCGTCGTAGCCCCAGTTCCATGCCCCGTTGAAGGCGTTCACGGGCAGCAGCTCGACGTGGGTGATCCCGAGTTCGACGAGGTGGTCGAGCCGGTCGATGGCCGCATCCAGCGTGCCCTCCGGGGTGAAGGTCCCGATGTGCACCTCGGAGATCACCCCACCCGCCAGCGGTCGTCCCTGCCAGGCGCCGTCGGTCCAGGGGAAGCCACGGGGATCGTAGACCGCGGAGGCGGCATGGACGCCCTCGGGCTGCCAGCGCGAGCGCGGATCAGGGCGCAGCCGCTCGTCGTCCCCGAGGAGGAAGCCGTAGCGCTCGCCGTCGCCGAGGGTCAGGTCGCCGCGCCACCACCCTGCGCGGTCGTCCGCGCGCGCGAGCTCCTGCTCCTGCCGGATCCGGCCGTCGGGGTCGAGCACGCGCACCCGCACCCGATCGGCCCGCGGCGCCCAGACCGCGATCATCGCTCGACCCGCAGCAGCGCGACGGGATAGTCGGCGAGCAGCTCGGCGATGCGGATCGTGCCGGAGCCGAACCGGCGCCCGGTGAGCGCGTCGATCACCGGCAGCTCGGATCCGAGCAGCACGGTGTCGCCCCATCCCCCGGCGCGGGCGAGACCGGCGGGGAGCCGGGTCGCCACGACGACCACCCCTCCGCGGTCCACGGCGACGGCGTGCGCCGCCGCGCTCCCCACGACGGCGGCCGGACGATGGATCCGGAACAGCTCGGGATGATCGCGACGCAGCCGCAGGGCGCGGGAGGTGACGAGCAGCTTGGCGCGCCCCGAATCGTCGATCGGAGGGAGGACGCCCCGGGAGACCTCCTCGTCGAGAGCGCGCAGCAGTTCGCGGCGCTCGGCGAAGTCCACGGGCCGTCGGTTGTCCGGGTCCACGAGGGAGAGATCCCACAGCTCGGTGCCCTGATACACGTCGGGCACGCCCGGCGCGGTGAGCTGCAGCAGTTTGGCCGAGAGCGAGTTCGACCGTCCGTGCCCCTCGATCTCGGCGACGAAGCGCGAGACGACGTCGCGGGCGGCGCCGTTCGCGGCGTCGGCGAGCGCCTCGAGCCCGGCCTCGAAAGCCGGGTCGGGGTCCTGCCAGCTCGTGCGCTCCCCGGCCTCCCTCGCCGCTTTCGTCGCGTACGCGAGAAGGCGATCGGAGGGGATCGGCCACGCGCCGACGGCGGCCTGCCAGAGCAGGGCGTCGAGCGGCCCGTCTCCGGTCGACGCGATCGCGCGGAGCTCGTCGAGCACCGTCCCCCAGCGTTCGGGGATCTCGGACAGCACGGCGAGCCGTGCGCGGACGTCCTCCGAGCGCTTCGTGTCGTGCGTCGAGAGCGCCGTCAGGGAGTGCGGCCAGGTCGCGAGACGCTCCTGCTGGGCGGCGTGGAACGCGGCCGCGTCGAGGGCGCCGACGGAGGGATCGCCGCCCACCTCGGTGAGCGAGCCGAGCCGGGTGAAGCGGTAGAAAGCGGTGTCCTCCACGCCTTTCGCCATGACCGCACCGCTGACCTGAGGGAACCTCTGCCCCAGCTCGGTCGTCGGATCCGCGAGCAGCGGAGCCAGTTCGTCGATCGCGCCGGCGAGCTCGGGACGGCGGCGGCGGGCCTCGGCGATCGCCTCGTCGAGGTGCTGCGCGCCGGCGGGGAGGTAGGAGCGGTACACGGGGAAGCACGCGAGGATCTCGGTCAGCGCGTCGCTCGCCCCGACGATGCCGAAGGGGAGCGCCCGGACGAGCCTCAGCACCTCGGAGCGCAGGATGCCCTCCGCGATCCCGCGCTTGGTGTCGTGCGTGAGGTCCGCCCACGCCGGGGCGGGCGGCAGACCGGTCTCCGCGCGCAGGCGGGCGTCGAGGGCGTCGAGCGCGTCGACGCCCTCGGGATCGACGAGGATCCGGTCGAACTCGACGAGCGCGTCGTATCCGGTCGTGCCGTCGGTGCGCCACCAGGGCGGAAGCTGCTCGCCGGGCTCCAGGATCTTCTCGACCACCGTGTAGACCGCGCCGGTCGCGTCGGCGAGGCTTTCGAGATAGCCGGTCGGGTCGGCCAGGCCGTCGGGATGGTCGACGCGGATGCCGTCCACGAGTCCCTCGCGGATCCAGCGGACGATCTCGGCGTGCGAACGCGCGAACACGTCCGGCAGCTCGACGCGGATCGCGGCGAGCTCGGAGACGGCGAAGAACCGCCGGTAGTTCAGCCCGTCGTTCTGGTCGCGCCAGTGCCGGAGCTCGTAGTGCTGGGCGTCGAGGAGAGCGGGGAGGTCGTCCGCGAGCGCGGACGTTCCCGGGGCCAGAGGCAGGACGTGATCGAAGTATGCGAGGGTGCCGTCCGGCGCATCCGCCGCCGGAGCGGGGTCCACGACGATCTGGCCGGAAGCGAGCGCCTCGGCCGGCGAGCCGCCCAGGAGCGGCAGCACGATCCTGTCCCCGCCGCGGCGCCAGTCCACGTCGAACGCGACGGCGAACGGCGAGGTCCGTCCGAGACGCAGCACGTCCCACCACCACGGGTTCTGCCGCGGTGCGGAGACGCCCATGTGGTTGGGCACGATGTCGACGAGCACGCCCATCCCGCGCGCGTGCGCGGCGGCGGAGAACGCCTCGAGACCGGCGCGCCCTCCGCGCGACGGATCGACGCGCGAGGGATCGACGACGTCGTACCCGTGATCGGATCCGGCGGTCGCGGCGAGCAGCGGCGACAGGTAGGCCCAGGAGGCCCCCAGATCCTGCAGGTAGGGCAGCACGTCCGCGGCACGGGCAAGGGGGAAGCCTGCGGTGATCTGCAGCCGGTAGGTCGATCGAGGACGGAAGGTCATCGGCGCGTCTCCGGGAGAGGGGCGGGGGCCGGGGTCTCCGCGAGCTCGATCTGCATGCGCAACGAGGCCTCCACGGAGTCGTCGTGCACCGTCGGCGCGGTGTCCGTCTCGCGGAGGACGAGCATCGATCCCGCACCGAGGGAGGTGCTGTCGCCCGCGGTGAGCGGGGCCGCCGCCTCCACGTCTCCGGCGGTGTCGACGACCACGTCCCAGCTCTCGCCGTAGCGCGCGTCGGGGATCATCAGGTCCACGCCGTCGTCTCCGCTGTTGAAGTACACGAGGAAGTTTTGGTCGGTGATCGGGCGGCCCTGCCGGTCCTGCTCGCGGATCCCCTGTCCGTTGAGGAACATGCCGATCGCGCGCCCGAAGCCCGAGTCCCAGTCCTCCGGCTGCATGGTGCGCCCGTCCGGACGCAGCCACACGACGTCGGGGACCCGCGCGCCGTCGTCCTGGCGCACAGGACGGCCGTCGAAGAACCTGCTGCGCCGGAACGTCGGATGCAGGCGTCGCAGCCGCGCCAGGGCGGCCGTGAACTCGATGAGCGGGACGTCCGCCCCGTCCCAGTCGACCCAGGTCACCTCGTTGTCCTGCGCATAGCCGTTGTTGTTGCCGCGCTGCGTGCGGCCCATCTCGTCGCCGTGCGAGATCATCGGCACGCCCTGGGAGAGGAGCAGCGTGGCGAGCAGGTTGCGCTGCCGCCGCGCACGGCGCCGGTTGATCTCCGGATCGTCCGTCGGACCCTCCGCGCCCAGGTTGTCGGAGCGGTTGTGGGACTCCCCGTCCGCATTCCCCTCGCCGTTCGCGTCGTTGTGCTTCTCGGCGTAGCTGACCAGGTCGCGCAGGGTGAAGCCGTCGTGCGCGGTGACGAAGTTGATCGACGCGACGGGACGACGCCCCGAGTGCTCGTAGAGGTCGGCGGATCCGGTCAGCCGGGATGCGAACTCGCCGAGCGCCTGCGGCTCCCCGCGCCAGAAATCGCGCACCGTGTCGCGGTACTTGCCGTTCCACTCCGACCACTGCGGAGGGAAGTTGCCGACCTGATACCCGCCGGGACCCACGTCCCACGGCTCGGCGATGAGCTTCACCTGCGAGACGATCGGATCCTGCTGCACCAGCTCGAAGAACGTGGACAGGCGGTCGACGTCGTAGAACTCGCGTGCGAGCGTGGACGCCAGGTCGAAGCGGAACCCGTCGACGTGCATCTCGGTCACCCAGTAGCGCAGCGAGTCCATGATGAGCTGCAGCGCGTGCGGGCTGCCGGCGTTCAGGCTGTTGCCCGTGCCGGTGTAGTCGGTGTAGTAGCGGCGGTCCTCCTCGAGCCGGTAGTAGGCCTCGTTGTCGATGCCGCGCATCGACAGGGTGGGGCCGAGGTGGTTGCCCTCCGCGGTGTGGTTGTAGACGACGTCGAGGATGACCTCGATCCCGGCGGCGTGCAGGGCCTGCACCATCGCCTTGAACTCCTGCACCTGCTGGCCGCGCTCCCCGCCGGAGGCGTAGGCGTTGTGCGGCGCGAAGAACGCGAGGGTGTTGTACCCCCAGTAGTTCGACAGACCCTTCTCCTCCAGGCCGCTGTCGTCGACGAACTGGTGCACGGGCATGAGCTCCAGCGCTGTGACCCCGATCCGGGAGAGGTGCTCGATCACCGCCGGATGCGCGATGCCGGCGTAGGTGCCGCGCAGCCGTTCCGGGATGTCGGGGTGGAGGTTCGTCAGGCCCTTCACGTGTGCCTCGTAGATCACGCTCTGGGCGTAGGGCGTCTTGGGTTGCCGGTCGCCCGCCCACTCGAAGAACGGGTTGATCACGACGCCCTTGGGCATGATCGCCGCGGAGTCCTCGTCGTTGCGGGAGTCGGGATCCCCGAAGTCGTACCCGAAGGCGGCCTGCCCCCAGGCGATGCGCCCGTCGACGGCCTTCGCGTAGGGGTCGAGGAGCAGCTTGTTCGGATTGAACCGCTTGCCCGCGGCGGGATCCGAGGGGCCGTGCACGCGGTAGCCGTACAGCTGGCCGGGCTGCACGGTCGGCAGATACCCGTGCCACACGTAGGCGTCGACCTCGGTGAGGTCGACCCGCTCCTCGTTCCCTGCGTCGTCGAACAGGCAGAGCTCGACGCGCTCGGCGCCCTCGCTGAAGAGCGCGAAGTTGGTCCCCTGGCCGTCGAAGGACGCGCCGAGGGGATGCGCGGAGCCGGGCCAGACCTCGCGGCTCATCCGGCGGTCCGGGAGGACCGGGCCTGCGCCGCGTGATCCTGCACGGTCTTCACCGCGAGCTCGAAGTCGTGCACCTGGGCGATCTCGATCGACATGGGATAAGGATGCCCCAGATAGCAGACGAAGAGGGGAGGAACGACGTCGACGTATCCGACCACGCCCGTGAGCATGACCGCGTAGCGGTCGACGTCCACGCGCTCGTAGCCGTCCCTGCTCTCGTGCGCGTTCTCTTTCGGCGCCTGGATCCCGTGGGCTTTCGTGGACATGTCGCGCCTCTTCCTGGCGGACCGGTGGCCGCCTTCGGGACCGACGGTACGGCGCAAGCCGTGCCTGCGCGCCCCGATTGCCCCGCCTCCCGCGACCGGCTATATTTCGCGCGGCGGCCGATGGTGCGCCAGGGGTCGATCGATGACTTAGGCTGGGCCAACGGGGGTCGAGCTGCGACCGCCATGCGGAAGGACTCTTTCATGGCGGACACCTTCGCTCTCTCGCCCGAGGAGGAGGCCCGTCGGGTCGCGGAAGAGGCGGTACGTCTCGCCAAGTGCGTCACGGAGGAGATCCGTGCGATCGGCCGCATCCAGTCCTACGGATTCCTGGTCGGCATCGACGAGGAGACCGGGACGGTCGTCATCGCGAGCGCGAACGCCGAGCACCTGCTCGGGCAGGATCTGCGCGCGCACAGCAGCCGCCTGCGGTGGATCCTGGAGCACGCCTCCGCCGTGGACCCGGTGCGGGCGGAGGTCGACGGTCGCGAGGTCGACGTGATCGTGCACCGAGGCACGGATCCGCTGCTCATCGAGTGCGAGCCGGTCGTGCCGGAGCTCGAGTACGCGAGGACCGCGGTCGTCGGCGCGATCCAGCGCGTCTCTGCGGTGACCGAGATCGAGGATCTGCCGCTCGCCGCGGCGCAGGAGATCAAGGAGCTGACGGGGTTCGACCGGGTCATGGTCTACGACTTCCACGAGGACGGACACGGTCAGGTCGTCGCGGACGAGCGCGAGCCGGGCATGGAGCCGTACTTCGGCCTTCACTTCCCCGCCTCGGACATCCCCGCTCAGGCGCGCGCGCTCTATCTCGAGAAACGCTCGCGCGTGATCGCGGACACCGAGGATCCCGGCGCCGCGGTGCTCACGCTCCTGCCGGAGGAGCGCCCGGTCGATCTCGGACCTGCGGAGCTCCGCGCGGTCTCGCCGCACCACATCGCGTTCATGCGCAACATGGGCCAGGCGGCGACGTTCTCGCTCTCCCTCGTGGACGAGGGGCGCCTGGTGGGCCTCATCACCTGCGCCCATCGCGCGCCGCGTCGCCTCCCTGTGCTGCTGCGGAGGGCGCTCGAGGTCCTCGCCGCGCAGATCTCCACCCAGCAGGCGTCGCTGCGTCGGATCCGCGAGCTCCAGCGCCGTCTCGACGCCCAGGAGCGTCGCTCCGCCGTCGTCGCGACGCTGTTCGAGCGGACGGTCCCGGGCGAGGCGCTCACCACCGGGCGGCGCACCCTGCTCGACATCGTCCCGTCGGACGGCGCCGTGATGCGCCACGACGGGGAGATCCACACCGTCGGCGTGGTCCCGCCGCCGGGCGACGTGATGGCCGTCGTCGACGCCCTCGGGCCAGGCAGGCACGTCGTGGAGGCGCTGCCGCTGACGAACCCTGAGCTGGCCGCGCGGATCCCCGGGATCGCCGGCCTGCTCGTCGTCCCCCTGGGAGACGAGGATGCGGTCGTGTACGTGCGCAGCGAGGTCGCTCAGACCGTCGAGTGGCTGGGCGATCAGCGCTCGGGCAACCGCGACGACGCGCTGTCGCCGCGACGATCCTTCTCGGCCTGGCGCGAGAGCGTGACAGGGCGCAGCCTTCCCTGGGGCAGGCACGCGCAGGACGCGTTCGATTTCGGCGACGGCCTGCGCGGTGCGCTCGACGCCCGTGCCCAGGCCGCACTCGCCGACCTCGCCCTGCACGATCCGCTGACGGGGCTGTACAACCGCCGCTTCCTCGACGACCTGCTCAGCGAGCTGTCCGACGAGGAACGCGATCGCGCGACCGTCGCGTTCTTCGACGTCGACGACTTCAAGAGCGTCAACGACACGCACGGCCATGCGACCGGTGACGTGGTGCTGCAGGTGATCGCCCAACGGCTGCTCGCCGCCGTGCGCGCCGAGGACTACGTCGTCCGGCTGGGCGGCGACGAGTTCCTCGTGGTCTGCCGCGACACGGGTCTCGCCCAGGTGACCGGGATCGCGCAGCGCGCCCTGGACGCCATCGTGCACCCGATCCGCACGGAGGTGGACGGCCCGACGATCTCGGTACGGATCTCCGCAGGTGTGGTCGCGGGCGGGTACGACACCGTCGCCGCCGCCGATGAGGCGATGTACCGCGCCAAGAGGGCCGGCGGGGGACGGATCTCGTTCTAGACGGAGCTCGTCCTCGTCGCGGATGTGCCGCGTCCGTACCCTGCTCGGGACGGGCTCAGGAGGGGACGGGCTCCGGCACGAGGCGCAGGCCGCCAGGGGAGTTCGCCGTGTCCACGAGCTCCTGCAGCCACAGTCGGTTGATCTCCGGCATGGGGCCGTCGTACTCGAAACGCAGCGTGACCTCGGGGGAGACCCACATCGCCTGCCGTGCGCCGGTGGTCGCGTCGGCCAATGCCAGCGCCAGGCTCTCGTGGCGGCGCAGCTTCGCGAGGATCACGAGCTCGAAGTGGGCGAGCGTGCGGTCGTCGAGCGGAAAGGTTGCCGGAGTCGCACCGTAATGAAGGAAGCCCACGTGTCGAGTCTAGGGTGTGCGCGGACGATAGCCTGAGGACATGGCGATCGTGAACCGACTGACCGTGGATGGCCGCGACTACTTCCTGCCGGATCCGGTCACCGAGCTGAAGCAGCAGATCCTGGCCGCGATCAAGGAGGGCGGAGGGTACGTGAACATCCCGCCGCTGCGGGGCGGCCCTGGCATCGACATCCTGTTCTCGCCCGGCATGCCCGTGACATGGTCGCAGATCGATGTGGGGGAGCAGCACGCCCCCGCCGAGGACGCCACGGGCGGCGCCGACGAGTTCGACGTCTGAGCGCGACGCGGGGATGAGCCGGTGGCTCTGAGTCGGCCCCCGGACACGGTCTCAGCGGGACGCTGCCTCGAACTGCTCGGCCGATACGGGACGGCCCCAGAGGAAGCCCTGCCCGCGATCGCAGCCCCGACGCACGGCGCGTTCGAGATCCTGGACCGTCTCGATCCCCTCCGCGACGACGCGCCAGCCGTGCTCGCGGGCGGCGTCGACGAGCTCTCCCACGATCCGGTCCGCCTGCGCATCGGTCCGCTGCGCAAGCGATCGATCGATCTTGACCTCGGCGATCGGGAGACCCGCGATCGACTCGATGGTCGTGTCCCCCGCCCCGAAGTCGTCGACCGAGACCCCGATCCCGGCGGCGTGCAGGCTGGCGAGCGGCCCCGTCATCACGGCGCGGAACTGGGGGGAGGGGGTCTCCGTGATCTCTACCGTGAGCATCGCCGGATCCAGCCCCGCCTCGCTCGCGCAGCGGATGGCGGCATCCGCGTACGTCGACGAGAAATGCGTCGGCGCGGCGTTCACCGCGAGCGCGAGCGGGCGACCGCGGGTGCTCCACCGGACCACCTGGCGCACCGCCCGGCGCAGGACGGCGATGTCGAGGGCATCCAGGAACTCTCCCTGCTGGGCGAGCGGGATGAACGCATCGGGCGGCACATGGCCGAGGGTCGCGTGCTTCCAGCGCGAGAGGGCCTCGACGCCGATGGGCCGTGCTTCACGCAGGCCGTCGTTCCACACCTCGGACAGATCCCACTGCGCCTGATAGGCGATGTCGAGCTCCCCATCCCTCAGAGCCTGGGCGAGGTCTCGCGGTCGGAGCGGAGCATACGCGTTCATCGGAGTCTCCGCTCTGCGCGCGTACACCGGTAATCTGCTCGGTTAGGCTGATTCCGATGGGCACTCTCACCTACGACGCCAAGATCACCGTCTCGTTCGACGACCGCGTGCTCGCTCACCTGCAGCAGGTGATCTGGGCCAAGCTGCGTCGGGGCGAGTCCTTTCCCTTCACGTGGTCGGACCCGATGCGCACCGGTCTCGGTCGCACATCCGTCTGGCTGACGCCGAACGCGCCGCTGTCGTTCCAGTACTTCGGAGGTCGCACGCCCACGCTCAACCCCGCGTGGATCGACGTGCTCACGAAGTCCGCGAACTCGCCCGGCGGCCTTTTCCTCGTGCCCGAGCCGGACGGCGGGCCGGTCTAGAGCGAGACCCATGTGGACCGCCTCCTGCGTCGCGGACGGAACGCATCACGGATCGCGACCGTGACCCGGGAGAGGAATCCTGGGGGATGCAGCGCCGACATGCGACCGCCTCCTGATACTCGACGAACAACTCCATCGAAGCGGATGGCGCCGCCGCGAAGGTGCCCTTGACGAACCGCGCGCGCGGCGTTAGTTTACGGCTCCCGCGTGCGCGGCGGTGCGCAGCGGCGCATCGATGTCGTACGTGTGCTGAACCAAGCGACGCGATGTCGGCGAGGGTCGCGCCGCTCTCGCGTATCAGGGGATGTCGGTGTTGTTGTTGATCCCCAGTTGGAACAGCTCGCCGTCCCAACAGCAGAGGAGTGCGGTAGCCGATCGGCCATCGAGCAACCCGCTCCCTATCCGCCGCGGCCTCCTCGGCTCCCGGTGGACACACCGGGTGAGCGAGGCGCCACTGAGCACGGTCGTCCGGGCGCCGTTCTGCCAGTCCCGCAGATCGACCGTCCTGATTCCTTGACGGGTGCCGAAGATCGTCGCGAACTCGACTGCGGAGATCGTGCGCACGCTCGTCTGCGATGCACGGATGGGCGCCCGCGATCACGTTAATAGTTAGTGGTCACTTGATAACCGAGTTCTCCGCACTGTCCCCCGTTTTTCGCCGCTGTCCGAGACCGTTGCCCGCGCGGCTTCCTAGACTGGACGCCATGCGTGCGCTCACCGAAGACGAGATCCGGGCCTCGTTCCGCAACGCGGAGCCTGACGAGATCGAACGGATCGCGATGCCGCATGATCTGCTGCTCGCCGAGTGGGACTACCTCGACTTCTTCGCCTGGCGGGATCCCGTCGCGTCGAAGAACGGCTACATCGTCGTCGAGACGGACGGCGAGCCGATCGGGATCGTGCTGCGCGCCGCGGATCCCTCCCGGGCGCGGTCGGGGATGTGCAACCTCTGCCACACGATGCAACCCGGCACGCAGGTGGCGCTCTTCGCGGCGCGGCGGGGAGGGGAAGTCGGGCGCACGGGGGCGACCGTGGGCACGTACATCTGCGCCGACCTCTCCTGCCACGAGAGCGTGCGTCTCGCTCCGCCGCTCGCGCCGAGCGAGGTGCGCGGCGATCGGCATGCCGACCGGCGCCTGGACGGCACCCATCGCCGGGTCCATGCCTTCGTCGGCACGGTGCTCGGCGGATCCTGAGGATCCTCGGGCCGACCGTTCGACTGGGCCTCAGGCTCAGGACTTCTGGAACTCAGTGCCAGGGATGTGATCTGGGCGGGTTAGGCTGTTCGGGCGGTCGGACGGCCGCACGATCGCCGACGATCCCGGGGAGTCCGCATGACCGAGCCGCTGTTGTACCGCGTCGACGACGGGCTCGCCCGGATCACGCTGAACCGCCCTCAGCGGCTCAACGCGTTCAACGCGGAGCTCGCCGAGGCCTGGGCCGAGGCCACGGCCGCCGCGACGCACGACACCGCGGTGGGAGCGATCCTCGTCGAGGGCACGGGGCGCGCCTTCTGCGCCGGGGGCGACGTCATCGACATGGCGACCACGATGGGCGGCGCGGGGGAGGACATCGAGCGCC
The DNA here is from genome assembly GCF_945952435.1 of uncultured Microbacterium sp. Taxonomy (GTDB): domain Bacteria; phylum Actinomycetota; class Actinomycetes; order Actinomycetales; family Microbacteriaceae; genus Microbacterium. The sequence goes on along the minus strand of NZ_CAMFHZ010000029.1, from coordinate 10,466 downwards.
TCGCGAAGCTCATCCACTCGGGCATCGCCGCACTCGTCGACGCGGCGGTTCCCGTCGTCGCGGCCGCGCACGGCACGACCGCGGGCGGGGGGCTGGGCATCCTGCTCGCCAGCGACTACGCCGTGATCGGATCGGACTCGAGCATCGGCAGCCGCTACGCCAACGTCGGTCTCACCCCCGACCTCTCCGTGAGCGCGCAGCTGGCGGTCGCCGTGGGCGAGCGGCGGGCCCTGCAGCTGCTGCTCACGGACCGGATGCTGTCGGCCGAGGAGGCCGTCGCGTGGGGGATCGCGGCGGAGTCCGTCGGATCCGGAGACGCGGAGGCGAACGCCGCGGCCGTCCGCGAGCGCGCGGAGCAGGTCGCCCGTTTCTGGCTCGCGGGCGCCTATCGTGCCTACGGCCAGGCGAAGCGCCTGGTCCGATCACGTCCGTCCCGTTCCTTCCACGGGCAGCTCGACGAGGAGGCGCGGACGATCGCCGCCGCGTTCGCCGGCGGAGAGGCGCAGGAGCTGATCGCGGCGTTCGCGGCGAAGTCCCGCGGTCGGTGATCTTCCCTCACAGCCGAGACTCCACGCCGGTTCTCCTCCGATCCTGACGACCCCGTCGACGCTCGCGCGCAGCGTGCGAGGATGAGAGCACATCCGAACGGGGGAGACATGACGAAGACGCCGACACGCGAGAAGTCCGGTCCGAACACGTCCCTGATGATCCGGGGCGCGATCTGGATCGCGATCGGCGCGCTCGTCGCCGCGGCCCTGGTCTGCGTGGTCTGGGTGCTCACCGGTGACCAGCAGGGTCTGGTCGGACGTGCGTTCCTCACGATCGTCCTGCTCGCGGCCTTCGCCGGCATCGCGATCCTGGAGGCGGGGTTGGCCCCGCACCGCGAAGACTGGTTGACCCTGCTCAGCATGATCGCCTGGGTGGTCGCGCTGCTCGTCGGTGCCGTGAAGATCTGGCTGCCCGACGACACCATGTACTTCGGTGGCGCCGAGCGCTTCCTGCAGCTGCTGCTGGTCGTCGCGACCCTGCAGCTCGCCCTTCTCCACGTGCGTCTGTACCGCCGTGCGGTCGCGCGTCACCGCACCACGCTCACGCGCGCCATCGCCGCCGCGACGTATGTGTTCCTCGGCGTGCTCGTGGCCATGCTCGTCTTCTTCCTCACCTTCCCCGAGACTTTCCGCTACGAGGAGCTCTATTGGCGGATCGTGGTGGCGCTGACGATCCTCGCGGCGGTCGGCACGATGCTGATCCCGCTGCTGAACGCGCTGTTCGCTCCGAAGACACCGCGGCCGGCGGGGGTATCGCAGCACCTCCCGGCCCCGCACGCGGCGCGGTCGGTGAGTGCGGCCGCTGTCGAGCCGTTGCCGTGGCCGACCTACGCCGACGCTCGGACGCCGCTGCCCATGCTCGTGGACGGCAGCCCCGACTGGAACGCCTATTACACCGGCGTTCCGGCCGCCGGAGCGACCGTATTCCCCACGCCGTCGGATCCGCAGCTCTCCGCGGCGTCGCCGGATCCGTCCGTCTCTGCCGCGTTTCCCGTGCCTGTCGCCGCGGGAGATCACCAGATCGACGAGACGCCCGGTCTCCCGGTGAGTGGCGAACAGGGGGATCTGACGATCCCGCCGCGGCCCGCGCCGCCCCTGGGGACGGAAGGCGCGCCGTTCCCGTCAGCTCCGCCGGCCCCGCCGCGCGCATGACCGCTCCCACGGAGCTGCGCGACCTCGCCGTCGAGATCGCCAGGGAGGCGGGTGAGCTGGCCCGTCGTCGGCGTGCGGAGGGAGTGGCGCTCGCCGCGACCAAGACGTCGCTCGCCGACATCGTCACCGAGGCCGACCGCGAGGTCGAGGCGCTCATCCGGGCCCGGCTCGATGAGGCACGTCCCGAGGATGGCTTCCTCGGGGAGGAGTCGGGCGGCGGCGCAGGGACGAGCGGCGTCACCTGGGTCGTGGATCCGATCGACGGCACCGTCAACTACGCTTTCGGAATGCCGCTCTACGCAGTCAGCATCGCGGCGGTGCGCGGAACGGATCCGGACGACTGGACCGCGCTCGCGGGTGTGGTGTACTCGCCGGTCGTCGGGGAGACGTTCTCGGCGGCGCGCGACGAGGGCGCGGAACTCGACGGCGTCCGGCTGCGCGTCTCAGAACCCGGGGCTGCGGGCGCACTGCTCGCGACGGGCTTCGGCTACGACCCGAGCACGCACGCGGGAGATCTGGCGACAGTGGGGCGCGTGATGCCGATGGCGCGCGATCTGCGACGCAGCGGCAGCGCCGCCACGGATCTCGCATACGTCGCGGCGGGGCGGCTGGACGGGTATTTCGAGCGGGGTCTGCAGCCGTGGGACTTCGCCGCCGGGGCGCTGCTCGTCCGGGAGGCGGGTGGCGTGTTCCGCCGTCCGGAACCGGCCGACGTCGTGCGCCGCCTCACCCTCGCGGGCGGTGCGGAGCTGGTCGACGAGCTCTCCCGGCGCGTCCTTCCGCACGTCTGAACGGGCGCGAGCGGGGTGTCCGGCGCGCTCCCGGGCGTGTCGCCGTGTGACCGGCACCGATTCGTTCGTGTGCGGATTCTTTGGTATTCTCGTCTGGTTGCCCGCTGAGGGCAGCACGCCCCGATAGCTCAGTGGCAGAGCACTTCCATGGTAAGGAAGGGGTCGTCAGTTCAATCCTGACTCGGGGCTCGCAGCATCCACGCGGATGCCGTGCGGCAGGGTAGCTCAGTTGGTGAGAGCGCACGACTCATAATCGTGAGGTCGCGGGTTCAAGCCCCGCTCCTGCTACAGATCAAGACCCCCGGATTCCCGGGGGTTCTGTCGTATCCGGGGGTCGGCCTGGACGACGACGTGCCGCCAGGAGCAGTGGTGGCAGCGCATTGTCCGGTCGATCCCCAAGCACGCGGATCCGGTTCGCCGCCACGATGCGGGAGCGGGGGATCGAGCACCGCACCCGTCCCCACCGCGGCCCGGTTCCGGCTCGCCGGTCAGGAGGCTTGTGGCAGGATCCGCAGCGCGATGAGCAGCCGCGTCCACGCCCCCGTCCGCCGCGGAGGCACGTGGAAGTCGGGATCGACGTCGATCCGCGGGTACAGGGGCAGGCGGGGGACATCGGTGTGGGCATCGGACGTCATCGTCGCCTCCGTCTCATCGGGGTTCCAGGATTCCGAATAACGGAATAGAAATACTGGATACTGGAATAGTAGAGTTCGAGACGTCGCCGGTCAAGGGGTCTCGCTCCCTGTCGATCCCCCTCGATCGTCGACGTCACGGTTCCGGACGCTCGTTCGGACGCCGATAACCCGACCGCGATCTCGAGGGCGCGTCCTGCGGCGCGTGGGGCGAGACCGCCCTCCCTCCCTCCCTCCCTCCCGACCTGCGACAAGAAACCTGCGACAAGAAGAGGCAATCCCTATGACCGGTACTGCTCGGAGCGCTCTCGCTGAGGCGATCTCGACGTTCCTGTTCGTGTTCAGCATCATCGGTGCGACCAACAGCAAGAGCCCGTTGGCTGCTCTCGCCATCGGTCTCGCGCTGACGGTGCTCGTCTACGCCTCCGGGCACATCTCCGGGGGGCACTTGAACCCCGCGGTGTCGCTGGGTGTGCTGCTGCGCGGGAGGATGACCGTCGTCGAGTTCGGCGTGTACGTCGTCTCCCAGTTCGTCGGCGCGGCGCTCGCGGCGCTGGTCAGCACGATCGTCTGGCCGCACGCACCCCAGGCCGCCGAGATCCACATCGGCCCGGCGTTCCTGGCCGAAGCGCTGTTCACGCTCGCCCTCGTCTGGGTGGTGCTGAACGTCGCGACGTCCAAGGACCACCCGGGCAACTCTTTCTACGGTCTGGCGATCGGTGGCACGGTGTTCGTCGGCGCGGTCGCGGTCGGCAGCATCTCCGGCGGCGGATTCAACCCCGCCGTGGCTCTGGGCTTGTGCATCAGCGGACAGTTCGACTGGGCCAACCTCTGGCTCTACATCGTCGCGCCGCTCCTGGGCGCCGCGATCGCCGCGCTCCTGTTCCGCGTGCTCAACAGCGACGACCTGAAGAAGATCGCCGCCTGACCACGGATCCCGAGAACGCCCCGCGCAGACCGCGCGGGGCGTTCCTCGTCTCCGCCTCCGGCTCGCCCGCGTCGCCGCAAGCGCATATCGAACCACATTCCTCGATCCGATGCACCCCGGTTCCGCCGATCGGCGCCCCGGGTCAGGATGGGCGCATGACTGATGACATCGAGATCGTCCGGACCATCCTCAAGAAGGCACGCACGGCGTCGGTGACGACCGTCGCGTCCTCCGGCGAACTGCACAGCCGACCGTTGGGCGTGCTCGACGGCGAGTTCGAGGGGACCCTCTGGTTCTTCACCGAGGACCCGAGCGCGAAGACCGCCGAGATCGCCGCCCATCCCTCCGTCAACGTCTCGGTCGGCGACGGCAAGGGCTGGCTCTCGTTCGCCGGATCCGCCCGGGTGACCCGGGATGCCGAGCGCATCGACCAGTTCTGGAACCCGTGGGCCGACGCCTACTTCGACGGCGGGCGCGACGACCCGTCGGTCGCGCTCCTGGAGATCGAGGTCTCCTCGGTGCGCTATTGGGATCTCGACAAGCCCGCCGTGGTGACCGCGTACGAGATGGTCAAGGGGATCCTCACCAAGAGCCGTCCGGACCTCGGCGAGGACGGCGTCGTTCACCTCGACGACTGATCCGCGACCGCGCGCTGACCGGGCCGGGATACGGTCAGCGTGCGCGGAGGCCGTCGAACACGACGAGGGTGACGTCGCGGGCCAGTTCCTCCGGACGGAGGGATGTATGCCCGGGGCGGTACCACTCGATGATCGAGTTGATCATGCCGAAGAGCAGTCGCGTGGTCACGGAGGGGCGGATGTCGGCGCGCAGCGCCCCCTCGCGCTGAGCCTGCTCGACGAGGCGCGCGACGCGCTGGTCGAATGCGCGGCGACGCACGAGCGCGGCCCTCTCGACGTCGCTGTTGCCGTGGACGCGCAGCAGGAGAGTCACCTGCGGCAGTCGGCTCGTGAGCACGCCCACCGCGCCCTCGATCACGGTGACGAGCTGCGTCTCCGCGGTGCGGTCGTCCGCGAGTGCGTCCTCCAACACCGCCTCGAGGCCGCTGAGGGCGTCGTCGAGCGCGATCTGGAGGATCTGCTCCTTCGAGGCGAAGTGGTGGTACAGCGCCGCCTTGCTCAGGCCCAGTCGCTCGGCCAGCGCGGCCACGCTCGTCGCGTCGTACCCCTGTTCGTTGAACAGGCGCACGGCGATCTCGAGCACCTGCGCGCGGTCGTACCCCGGACGGCCGCGGCGGGCACGGGGTGGATCCGTCGCGTCGGCGGTCTCGGCGGTCGGCGTGCTCATCGGCCTCATTCTCCCATCGTGGCCGACTTGCCCGGCCCCGTGTGCATCTGCAATCCTTTTACCTAACGATCGGTCGGGAAACAAGGCCGTGGACGTGTCGACGACGACTCGGGAGGATCACGATGACCCAGGCCTACCTCGTCGGCGGCGTGCGGACGCCGATCGGACGTTACGGCGGAGCGCTCGCCGGCGTGCGCCCGGACGACCTCGCCGCGCTGGTCGTCCGCGACGCGGTGCGGCGCGCGGGGATCCCCGATGACGGGATCGACGAGGTCCTGCTCGGCGCCGCGAACCAGGCGGGGGAGGACAACCGCAACGTCGCGCGCCTGGCGACGCTGCTCGCCGGCCTGCCCGATACGGTCCCGGGGATGACGGTCAACCGGCTGTGCGCGTCGGGGATGTCCGCCGTCGCGCTCGCCGGTCAGGCGATCCGTGCGGGCGATGCGGATGCCGTGGTCGCGGGCGGCGTCGAGTCGATGACCCGAGCGCCCTGGGTGCAGGCGAAGCCGGAGCGGGCCTGGGCGAAGCCCGGCGCCGCCTTCGACACGTCGATCGGCTGGCGCTTCACCAACCCGCGCCTCGCCGCACGCGAGAAGGCCACGTTCTCGATGCCGGAGACCGCGGAGGAGGTGGCGCGCCTCGACGGCATCACCCGGGAGGACGCCGACGCCTTCGCGCTGCGCAGCCACCGCCGCGCGATCGCCGCGATCGATGCGGGACGCTTCGCGGACGAGATCGTCGCGGTGCCGACACCGCGCGGGACGGTCGACACCGACGAGGGCCCGCGACGCGACACGACGGCGGAAGCGCTCGCCGCGCTGCGCCCCGTCGTCGAGGGCGGTTCCGTCGTCACCGCCGGCAACGCTTCCTCCCTGAACGACGGCGCGAGCGCGATCCTCGTCGCAGGTTCCGAGGCGATCGAGCGCCACGGACTGCGGCCGAGGGCGCGGATCGTCGCGTCGGCGTCGGCGGCCCTCGCCCCCGAGATCATGGGGCTCGGTCCGGTTCCCGCCACCGAGAAGGCGCTCGCGAAGGCCGGTCTCACCGTCGCCGACCTCGGCGCGGTGGAGCTGAACGAGGCCTTCGCATCGCAGTCGCTCGCCTCGATGCGACGGCTCGGGATCGATCCCGAGATCGTCAACGCCGACGGCGGGGCGATCGCGCTGGGGCATCCTCTCGGTGCGAGCGGATGCCGGATCCTGGTGACGCTGCTCGGACGGATGGAGCGCGAGGGCGCCCGCTACGGTCTCGCGACCATGTGCGTCGGAGTCGGGCAGGGCACCGCCATGATCCTGGAGCGCGTGTGATGACCGACGCGAGCCTGCGGATCGAGCGCTTCGCGGACAGGGTGGTCGCGACCCTCGACCGCCCCGCGGTGCGCAACGCGATCGACCAGGCTCTCATCGACGCGCTGCACGCGCTGTGCACCGAGCTGGAGGAGGATCCGCGGATCCTGATCCTCACCGGCGCGGGCGGGATCTTCGCCTCGGGCGCCGACATCGCCCAGCTCCGCGCACGCCGCGCGGAAGACGCGCTCGCAGGGATCAACACGCACGCGTTCCGGCGGATCCGCAGGCTGCCGATGCCCGTGATCGCGGCCATCGACGGCTACGCGCTCGGCGGCGGTGCGGAGCTCGCGTACGCCGCAGACCTGCGCCTCGGCACGCCGCGCACGCGCATCGGCAACCCCGAGACGGGCCTCGGCATCCTCGCCGCCGCCGGCGCGACCTGGCGGTTGCCCCAGATCGTCGGCGAGGCGCGCGCGACGGAGCTGCTGCTGACGGGGCGCGTGCTCGACGCGCAGGACGCCCTCGCCTGGGGAATGCTCGGATCCGTGCACGAGCCGGAGGAGCTGCTTCCCGCCGCCCACGCGCTCGCGGACCGCATCGCACAGAACGATCCGCTCGCGACGCGGGCGACGAAGACCGCGCTGCTGGCCCCGGCCGACCGCCATCCCGAGATCGAGCTCGAACTGCAGGCGGAGCTCTTCGAGAGCCCCGAGAAGCATCGCCGCATGACCGCGTTCCTGGAACGGAGGAAGAACCGATGAGTGCAGAGGATCCGACGACGCCCGCGCGGGTCGGGGTGCTGGGCGGAGGCCGCATGGGGGCGGGGATCGCGCACGCCTTCCTCCTCGCCGGATCCGCCGTCGTGGTGGTCGAGAGGGACGCGGCGGCGGCGGACGCGGCCGAGGAGCGCATCCGGGTGAGCCTGCGCCGCTCGATCGACCGGGGTGCGACGGTGCGATCGTTCGAGGGCCTCGTCGCCGATCTCTCGCTCGGGACGGATGCGGAATCCTTCGCCGACAGGGAGCTCGTCGTCGAGGCGGTTCCGGAGGATCGCGCGCTCAAGCGGGACAGCCTGCGCCGGATCGAGGACGCGGTCCGTGCAGACACGGCGATCGCCTCGAACACCTCCTCGATCTCGATCGACGACCTCGCCGCAGACCTCCGCCGTCCCGAGCGCTTCCTGGGCCTGCACTTCTTCAACCCCGTGCCCGCGTCGGCGCTCGTCGAGGTGGTCATCGGATCCGAGACGGCGCAGGGTCTCGCGCAGAGCGCCCGCTCCTGGGTGGAGGCGCTCGGCAAGACCCCGGTGGTCGTCGCGGACGCCCCGGGTTTCGCCTCGAGCAGGCTCGGCGTCGCCCTCGCGCTGGAGGCGATCCGGATGCTCGAAGAGGGCGTCGCGACGGCAGCCGACATCGACGCCGCGATGGAACTCGGATACCGCCACCCCACCGGGCCGCTGCGCACGACCGATCTCGTCGGGCTCGACGTGCGCCTCGGCATCGCGGAGGAGCTGCACGCGAAGCTCGGAGAACGCTTCGCGCCTCCGCAGCTGCTGCGCGACCTGGTCGCGGACGGGCACCTGGGCCGCAAGTCCGGCCGCGGATTCTACGAATGGAGCGAATGACATGACCGACCTGCTGCCGAGCTACGTGCAGGGATCCTGGTGGACGAGCGGATCCGACGGGGGAACGGTGGTCCGCGACGCATCCACGGGAGAGGAGATCGTCCGCGTCGACACGACCGGGATCGATCTGGCGGGTGCGCTGGAGTACGCCAGGACGGTCGGACAGCGCAGTCTCGGCGCGCTCACGTTCCATCAGCGGGCCATGCTGGTCAAGCAGATGGCGATCGTGCTCACCGCGCACAAGGACGAGCTGTACGAGCTGTCGAAGCGGAGCGGATCGACCGTCCGCGACTCCTTCGCCGACGTGGACGGCGGGATCGGGGTGCTCTTCACGTTCTCGTCGAAGGGGCGTCGGGAGCTCCCCAACGCCCGGGTGCTCCTGGACGGCCCCGTCGAGCCGCTGTCGAAGGACGGATCCTTCCTGGGGCGGCACGTCTATACGCGCCTGCCCGGTGTCGCACTGCAGATCAACGCGTTCAACTTCCCGATGTGGGGGGCTCTGGAGAAGTTCGCGCCCGCCTTCCTGGCCGGGGTCCCGTCGATCGTGAAGCCCGCGACGCCGACCGCGTACGTCGCGGAGGCCTGGGTGCGGATCCTCGTCGAGGCGGGGCTGCTGCCGGACGGATCGCTGCAACTCGTGAGCGGGTCCCTGCCGGGCGTGTTCGAGATGCTCCGCCTCGGCGACGCGGTCTCCTTCACGGGCAGCGCCACGACGGCGCGGGGTCTGCGCGCCCAGACGCCGGAGGGCGTGCGCTTCACGAGCGAGACCGACTCGATCAACGCCTCCGTGCTCGGTCCGGATGCGACGCCGGGAACCCCGGAGTTCGACGCCTACGTGAAGCAGCTCCTGGTCGAGTTGACGACGAAGGCGGGGCAGAAGTGCACCGCGATCCGCCGTGCGATCGTGCCGACGGCGCTCGTCGCCCCTCTCGTCTCGGCGCTCGAGGACAAGATCGCCGAACGCGTCGTGATCGGCGATCCGCACTCCGATCGCGTGACGATGGGGCCGCTCGTCTCGCTGGCGCAGCGCGACGAGGTGCTGCGCCAGGTCGAGGCACTCCAGGACGCGGGCGGGGAGCTGATCCTGGGCTCGGTCGCGCCGCCGCAGGTCGTCCACGCAGACGGATCGGTCGGTCCTGCGCCCGAGGGGGCCTTCGTCGCGCCGCTGCTCGTGGGGTTCGCGGCGACGCAGACGCCCGCCGTGCACGAGGTCGAGGCGTTCGGACCCGTCGCGAGCGTGCTCGGCTACGACAGTCTCGCGGAGGCGGCCGACCTCGTCGGGCGCGGAGGGGGATCCCTCGTGACGAGCGTCGCGACGCACGACCCCGCCGTGGCCGCGGAACTGCTCACCGGGATCGCGGCCTTCAACGGGCGCGTGCTGTTCCTCGACCGCGACGACGCTCGCACCTCGACCGGTCACGGATCCCCGGTTCCCCACCTCGTGCACGGCGGGCCAGGGCGGGCTGGAGGGGGCGAGGAGCTCGGCGGCATCCGCGCGGTGACGCATTTCATGCAGCGCACCGCGATCCAGGGAACGCCGGAGATCCTGACGGCGCTGACCGGCGTCTGGCACACGGGGGCGGGGACGGATCGGGCCGTGCACCCCTTCCGTAAGTCGCTCGCCGATCTGCGACTCGGCGACCAGGTCGAGTCGGGGCTGCGCGCGCTGTCGCTCGACGACATCGAGGCCTTCGCCCACTCCACCGGCGACACGTTCTACGCGCACATGGACGAGGAGGCTGCCGAGGCCAATCCCTTCTTCGGCGGTCGCGTCGCGCACGGCTATCTGCTCGTCTCCTGGGCGGCGGGTCTGTTCGTGTCGCCGGAACCGGGCCCCGTGCTGGCCAACTACGGGCTGGAGAACCTGCGTTTCGTGACGCCCGTCAAGCCGGGAGACTCGATCCGGGTCACGCTCACGGCCAAGCAGATCACTCCCCGCGAGACCGATGACTACGGCGAGGTGCGCTGGGACGCGGTGATCCACAACCAGCGCGACGAGGTCGTCGCGACCTACGACGTGCTCACGCTCGTGGAGAAGGAGCCCGTCGCCGCCTGAGCTCTTCGGAACCGTCGCGCGGGTTCGTCTGGGGGCCGTCGAGCGAGGCCGCGGGGCTGGTGCTCTGTGTGGTCGTTGAGCGAGGGCGCGGGGCTGGTGCTCTGTGTGGTCGTTGAGCGAGGGCGCGGGGCTGGTGCTCTG
>NZ_CAMFHZ010000028.1 GCF_945952435.1 uncultured Microbacterium sp. | reverse complement strand
AACGACCACGTCAACGCGTCGCAGTCCTCGAACGACGTCTTCCCCACCTCGGTGCACATCGCCGTGACGAAGGCGCTCATCGACACGCTCATCCCCGCGCTCGACCACCTCGCCGTGGCCTTCGAGGCGAAGGCCGAGCTGTGGAAGGGCGTCGTCAAGTCGGGGCGCACCCACCTCATGGATGCCACGCCCGTGACCCTGGGGCAGGAGTTCGGTGGCTACGCCCGTCAGATCCGCCTCGGCATCGAGCGCGTCGAGGCGGCCCTCCCCCGCGTGGCCGAGGTCCCGCTCGGCGGCACCGCGGTCGGCACCGGCATCAACACCCCGCTCGGCTTCCCGCAGAAGGTCATCGCTCTGCTCGCCGCCGAGACGGGCCTGCCGATCACCGAGGCGAAGGACCACTTCGAGGCGCAGGCCAACCGCGACGGGCTCGTCGAGGCGTCCGGTGCGCTGCGCACGATCGCGGTCTCGCTGACCAAGATCAACAACGACCTGCGCTGGATGGGATCCGGCCCCAACACGGGTCTCGGCGAGCTGCACATCCCCGACCTGCAGCCCGGCTCCTCGATCATGCCGGGCAAGGTCAACCCGGTCATCCCCGAGGCCACGCTGATGGTCTGCGCCCGCGTGATCGGCAACGACGCGACCGTGGCGTGGGCGGGAGCGTCCGGGTCCTTCGAGCTCAACGTCGCGATCCCGGTCATGGGAACCGCGCTGCTCGAGTCGATCCGCCTGCTCTCCAATGCGGTCCGCGTGCTCGCGGACAAGACCGTCGACGGACTCGTCGCGAACGAGGAGCGGGCTGCGGCGTTCGCCGGCATGAGCCCGTCGATCGTGACCCCGCTGAACAAGGTGATCGGCTACGAGGCCGCGGCGAAGATCGCGAAGCACGCGGTCGCCCAGGGCATCACCGTCCGCGACGCCGTGATCGACCTCGGCTACGTGGAGCGCGGTGAGATCTCCCTCGACGAGCTCGACGCCAAGCTCGACCTGCTCTCGATGACGCACGCCGGCTGACCCGGATCCACTCACGCGGATGCCGCGGCCCCACCCGGGACCGCGGCATCCGTCGTTCGGCATCCCCTGCGCGCGTTTCCCTCCCCTGCGAGCCTTTCCCTCCCCTCGCGGACGTCGCTGCAGGGAGGGAAAGCCGTTCAGAGGAGGGAAACGGCGCCGGGGCTCAGCTGAGCTCTCCGCCCTCCAGGAGCTCGGTGACCAGGGCGGCGATCGCCGAGCGCTCCGAGCGCTGCAGGGTGACGTGCCCGAACAGGTCGTGCCCCTTGAGGGTCTCGATCACGCTCGCGACGCCGTCGTGGCGTCCGACGCGGAGGTTGTCGCGCTGACCCACGTCATGCGTGAGGATGACCCGCGAGTTCTGCCCCATACGGCTCAGGACCGTCAGCAGCACGTTGCGTTCGAGCGATTGCGCCTCGTCGACGATCACGAACGAGTCGTGCAGGGAACGCCCTCGGATGTGCGTGAGCGGGAGCACCTCCAGCAGTCCCCGCGCCACGACCTCCTCGAGCACGTTGCCCGAGACGACCGATCCGAGCGTGTCGAAGACCGCCTGACCCCAGGGGTTCATCTTCTCGTCCTTATCCCCGGGGAGGTAGCCGAGCTCCTGCCCGCCGACCGCGAAGAGCGGGCGGAAGACGATGATCTTCTTCTGCTGCTGCCGTTCGAGTACGGCCTCGAGTCCTGCGCACAGCGCGAGGGCGGACTTGCCGGTGCCGGCGCGCCCGCCGAGGGAGACGATGCCGACCTCCGGATCCAGCAGGAGGTCGATCGCGATCCGCTGCTCGGCCGAGCGTCCGTGCAGCCCGAACACCTCGCGGTCGCCGCGGACAAGCGCGTACTCGCCGTCGCCGGTGATCCGGCCGAGAGCGGAACCGCGCTCGGAGTGGATGATCAGACCGGTGTTGACGGGCAGCCCGAGGGCCTGCTCGCTCGTTCCCACCTCGCTCTCGTACAGATCGCTCATCTCGTCGCCGGAGAGCGAGATCGAGCCGATCCCCGTCCATCCCGAGTCGACGGCCTGCTCCGCGAGGTACTCCTCGGCGTTGATGCCCAGCGAGGCCGCCTTGACACGCATCGGGAGATCCTTCGAGACGACCGTCACGTCCTGGCCGTCCTCGGCGAGGTGCATGGCGATCGCGAGGATGCGGCTGTCGTTGTCGCCGAGGCGGATCCCGGAGGGCAGCACCGTCTGGTCGGTGTTGTTCAGCTCGACGCGGAGCGTGCCTCCGTCGCCGATCGGGACCGGGAAGTCGAGACGCCCGTGCTCGACGCGCAGCTCGTCGAGATGCCGCAGCGCCTGCCGGGCGAAGTAGCCGATCTCCGGATCGTGGCGCTTGCTCTCGAGCTCGCCGATGACGACGACCGGAAGCACGATGGAATGCTCGGCGAAGCGGAAGAACGCCCGCGGATCCGACAGGAGGACCGACGTGTCGAGCACGTACGTCTTGAGCTCCTGAGAGGAGGAGGACGCGATGTCCCTCTCCGAAACGGCGGTGGTGCGGGTGCTGCTCTTCGTTGCGTTAGGTGCGGCCACGACCCTCTCCCGACCCGGGATCTCCCGGTATTCAGCGAGTCGACCGTGGGCCACGAGCCGTGATCCTGAAGGCCGACTCGATCGGGCGCCGTGCCCGATGCCATGAAGCTACGTCGTCGGGACCGGTGCGCGCATCTCCGACACGCCAAGCGACGGTTAAGATCCCGTGAACTCTGCCGCCCGATCGAGCGCGTCGGCGAGCCGTGCGAACGTCTCGGACGGCGTCGAGGCGTGCGGGGAGACCCGCACCGCGCCGGAACGGACCGTCACGCGCAGCCCCGCATCGGCGAGCGCTTCCCCGCACCGCACCGCGTCAGCCACCGCGAGGACGACGATGCCGGCCCGCTCGGGGCGGGCGCGCGGGGACGACACCGCGATCGAACGGCGATCGGCGATGTCGAGCACCCGATCGACGGCTTCTCCGAGGGCCGCGGCCACCGCGGGCACGCCCAGGGCGCGGATCTCCGACGTCGCGGCCGCGAGGCGCGACGCGGCGAGCGGGTCGGGCGCGCTCACGGCGTAGGCCTGCGAGGACGCCGCGGGATCCGGGAGCGCGTCGGTGGGCAGACCCGCGGCGGACGTCCCGATCCGCCCGCTCAGCACCGGTCGGATCCGTTCCCTGGCCCGCGCCGTGAAGCGGGCGAAACCCGTCCCTCGGCCGGCGCGCATCCACTTGTATCCGTGCCCGACGACGACGTCGGCGGCCGCCCAGTCCTCGTCCACGACCCCGAAGGACTGCACGGCGTCGACGATGAGGAGACGATCCGGGCCGAGCACTTCCCGCAGGGCGGCCAGGTCCGTCCGGTACCCGGTGCGGAAGTCGACATGGCTCACGACGAGGGCGGTCACCGTCTCGTCCAGGGCTCCGGCGACGGCGTCCGGCGTCACCCGTGCCCCGCGCGGGGAGATCCACCGCGGGACGAGCGAACCCGCCGCTGCCTCCGCCGCCCGATCGAGGGTGATCGTGACGCTCGGGAACTCGGCCGCCGACGCGAGGACGGTACCGCCGAGTCCGGCGAGCGCCTGCTGCAGCGCGTGCGTGGACGAAGGGTGCAGGGGGATCTCGTCCGGAACCGCGTCGAGCAGCGCACCGAGTCCCTGCTGCGCCTGCTCCGCGCGCGCCGCCACGGCGGCGATGTCGGCACCGCGCCCGGTCGAGAGCAGGTCGGCGTCTCGCACGAGGGCGTCCCGCGCCGCGGTGGACAGCGGGCCGAAGGCCGCCCAGTCCAGGTATCCCGGCACCGCGTCGAATCCGGAGGGGCGGTCATCGGAGACGCTCATCCGACCAGTCTCACACGCGCAGGACGGCGCCCGGCGGCGGCGCGAGGCGGGCGGCGCGACGGTCACCGCCCGAAGCGGCGGTCGCGGTCGGCGTAGTCCCGGATCGCGCGCAGGAAGTCGACCTGGCGCAGATCGGGACCGAGCGCCTCCACGAAGTAGAACTCGCTGTGCGCGCTCTGCCAGAGCAGGAAGTCGCTGAGCCGCTGCTCGCCGCTCGTGCGGATCACGAGATCCGGATCCGGTTGTCCACCCGTGTAGAGGTGCTCGCCGATCATCTCCGGCGTCAGGTGCGCGGCGAGATCCTCCAGGGTCCCTCCCGAGGCCTCGTGCTGGGCGATGATCGAGCGGACGGCGTCGACGATCTCGTTGCGTCCGCCATAGCCGACCGCGAGGTTGACGTGCAGACCGGTGTGATCCTTGGTGCGCTCCTCGGCTTCGGCGAGCACGCGCGCCAGCTCCGTCGGCAGGATGTCGGGGCGACCGACCTGCTTCACCCGCCAGTCCCCCTCGCGCGAGAGCCCGTCCGCGAGCTCGCCGATGATCTCGATGAGGTCCGCCAGTTCCGCGGAGTCGCGCTTTCGCAGGTTGTCGGCCGAGAGCAGGTAGAGCGAGACGACCTTGATGCCCAACTCGTCGCACCAGCCGAGGAACTCGCGCATCTTCGCGGCGCCCGCACGATGACCGTGCGCCGCGGTGGCGAAACCGAGCTGACGCGCCCACCGCCGGTTGCCGTCGATCATCATGGCGACGTGGTGCGGCACGGTCGCCCGATCCAGGCGTCGGCGCAGCCGTCGGCTGTACAGCCGGTAGAGGGGACCGCTCCCGGGCTGCTTGGACCGTGCACTCACTCCCCTACGCTATCGCGCGCTCCCGCCCGCACGGGAGAGATCCGCGGCGCAAGCCCCGACGCAGCGATGTCAGGGGATCCGCACAGGATATGTTCCGCTCGGGGAATGCGACCGTGCCTAGAGTGTGGCCATGAGCCGTGCGACCCGAACCGCCGCCGCCCCCGACGTGCCCCAGCTGCCCCTCCTGGAGGCGGCCGCTGTCGACGCGCAGGTCGAGATCAAACCCACCTGGCGCGGCTGGATCCACGCGGGAACCTTCCCCGTCGCGATCGCCGCGGGCATCGTCCTCATCGCGGTCGCCCAGGGCGCCCCGGCGAAGTGGGCCGCGGCGGTCTTCATGCTCACGTCGATCCTGCTCTTCGGCAATTCCGCGCTCTATCACCGGTTCAACTGGCGCCCGAAGACCAAGGCCGTGCTCAAGCGGATCGACCACGCGAACATCCTGCTGCTCATCGCCGGCACGTACACGCCGCTCGCGACGCTCGCGCTCCCGCCGAGCAAGGGTGTGCTGCTCCTGACGCTCGTGTGGTCCGGCGCGATCCTCGGGATCCTGTTCCGGGTGTTCTGGATCCATGCGCCGCGCTGGCTCTACGTCGCGCTGTACCTGCTGCTCGGCTGGGCGGCGATCATGTACATCGTCGATCTCGTCCAGGCGAACGTCGCGATGATGGTGCTCGTGTGCGTGGGCGGTGTGCTCTACAGCGCCGGAGCGGTGGTCTACGCCCTGAAGAAGCCGAACCCGTGGCCCGGGAGGTTCGGGTTCCACGAGATCTTCCACGTGTGCACCGTGCTCGCGTTCCTCTGCCACTGGACGGCGTGCCTGCTCATCTCGCTCGCGCCGCTGCGGCCCTCCCTGGGCTTCCCCGGCTGAGTCAGCCCTTCGGATCCTCTGCAGGCCCGTCGCCGCGGGCCGCGGCCTCCTCCGCGTCGAGCTCGGCACGCACCTCCTCGCGGTAGCGCACGCGACGGATGCGGCGCTGCATGTCCCAGATGAGCACCGCCGCGAGCACGACGATGACGGCGACGATCACGAAGCCCACCGGCCCGGGAGTGACGAGGTTCGGGTCGACCGTGGGGGTCGGCGTGGGGGTCGCGGCTGCGGCCGCGAGGATCGCCTCGATCATCAGTGCGCCTTTCGGGATCCGGGCGGACGGCGGGCCGCCTGCCACGGGATAACCTGGAAGGACAAGCCTAACGATCGGAAGCATGACCTCGTGACGACGCCCTCACAGCTGGACGAGCGCTACGGCCGCGGGCCGCGCCGTCGGCTGCCGATCGTCATCGGCGTCGCGGTCGCGGTCGCCGTGGTCGCGCTGTTCGGCTTCTGGACGTATCAGGGCTCCGCCGATGCCGTGGACGTCACCGGGCGGGGCTTCCAGCTCACGGATCCGCACACCGTGACGGTGTCGTTCCAGATCAGCGCGCCCACCCAGCGCCCCGTGCACTGCATCCTGGAGGCCCAGGACGAGGAGTTCGGGATCGTCGGGTGGAAGGTGATCACGCTGCCGGCCTCGACGCAGCGCGCGAGGGCCTTCACGGAGCGGATCCCCGTGGTCGGCGAGGCGACGACGGGTTTGGTGAACTCCTGCTGGGTGTCCTAGGCTCATCCTGTTGATCGACGCCCCGGCAGGTGCCGGGGCGTCTTGGCATATCCGGGCGCATCCGTCCGGATCCGAATGCAAGGAGTCGCCGTGTCGAACGACGCCCAGGTCCCCTTCCTCACGCAGGAGGCGTACGACCGCCTCGTCGCAGAGCTGGAGCACCTCTCGACCACCGGCCGTGAAGAGATCGCCAAGCGCATCGAGGTGGCCCGCGAGGAAGGCGACCTCAAGGAGAACGGCGGCTATCACGCGGCCAAGGACGAGCAGGGCAAGATGGAGGCCCGCATCCGCACCCTCGAAGAGCTGCTGAAGTCCGCCAAGGTCGGCGAGGCGCCCGCGAGCCGTGGCATCGTCGAACCGGGCACGGTCGTCACCGCGACCGTGGCCGGCGGCGAGGAGGTCTTCCTGCTCGGCAGCCGCGAGATCGCCGGAGGCACCGACCTCGACGTCTACAGCGAGGCCAGCCCCCTCGGCTCCGCGATCCAGGGGCTCAAGATCGGGGACAAGACCTCCTACGAGGCTCCCAACGGCCGCTCGATCGAGGTCGAGATCCTCAAGGTCGAGACGTTCGCCGGCTGATCACGGCGCTGTCAAGAGCCCGCCGCCCCGAGGGGTGGCGGGCTCTCCGCATGCGCTCTCAGTCCTGCACGACGATCGGCTCGAAGCCCGCCGCCCGCAGCGTGTCGAGCGTGAGCTCGGAGTGCTCCGGCCCCCGGGTCTCGACGCTGAGCTCCAGGATCACGTCGTTGATCTGCAGTCCGTGGCCGTGCCGCGTGTGCATCGCCTCGATGACATTGGCGCCCGCGTGCGCGATGAGCTCCGACACCTGCGCGAGCTGACCGGGCCGGTCGGGCAGCGGGATGCGGAGGGTGAGATAGCGTCCCGACGCGGCGAGACCGTGCGAGACAACGCGCTGCAGCAGGAGCGGATCGATGTTGCCGCCGGAGAGGACGGCGAGCGTCGTGCCGCTCGCCCGCACCTTTCCGGCGAGGATCGCAGCGACGCCGACGGCGCCGGCCGGTTCGACGACGACCTTCGACTGCTCCAGGAGCAGCAGGAGCGCGCGGGCGATGTCGTCGTCGCTCACCGTGACGACCTCGTCGACGAGCTCCTGGATCATGGCGAACGGGACCGCGCCCGGCTTCGCGACGAGGATGCCGTCGGCGATCGTCGGGTGGGTGGTGATCTCGACGGGCTCCCCCGCATCGAGCGAAGGACCCATCGCCGCGGCGTTCTCCGCCTGCACGCCGATCACCCGGACCGTGCGTCCCGCCGCGGCGGCGCTGGCCTTGACCGCGGCTGCGACCCCGGCGATGAGGCCGCCGCCGCCGATCCCGAGCACCACCGTGTCGACGTCGGGAACGTCCTCGACGAGCTCGAGCCCGAGCGTGGCCTGACCGGTGACGATGTCGCGGTGGTCGAACGGCGGGATCAGCACGGCGCCGGTGCTCTCCGCGAACTTGGCGGCGAGCCGCAGGGAGGTCGCCACGGTCTCGCCTTCCAGGACCACGTCGGCGCCGTACCCGCGGGTGGCGAGCAGCTTCGGCACGGGCACGCCCATCGGCATGAAGATCGTGGCGCGGATCCCGAGCGCCTGTGCGGCGAGCGCGACGCCCTGCGCATGGTTGCCGGCCGAGGCGGCGACGACGCCCCGCTCGCGCTCCTCCGCGGTGAGCTTGGAGAGGCGGTGCACGGCGCCGCGGATCTTGAACGAGCCGGTGCGCTGCAGGTTCTCCATCTTCAGCACCACGGGCGATCCGAGCACCTTGCCGAGCGCGAGCGAGGGCAGGGCCGGGGTGCGCACGATGACGCCGTCGAGGCCGGCCGCGGCCTGCTGGATCTCGTCGAGGGTCGGGATCGTCTCGTTCGTCATCGCGTGCTCCTTCTCCGTGCCCGCGGCACGGTCCGCCAGATGTAGTCGCCGTCGGGATCGACGCCGGAGACGAGGGTGCTCACGGCCACGTTCACGAAGGCGGCGAGAGGGACCGCGAAGAGGGCCCCGGGGATGCCCGCGATCAGGGCGCCGCCCGCCACCACGAGGACGACCGCGAGCGGGTGCACCTTGACCGCCGAGCCCATGAGGATCGGCTGCAGGATGTGGCCCTCGATCTGCTGGACCGCGAGGACGACGACGAGCATCCACAGGGCGATCCACGGCCCGTTGTAGACGAGCGCGAGGAAGACGGCGAGGACGCCCGTGACGACCGCGCCGACCAGCGGGATGAACGCCCCGAGGAAGACGAGGACGGCGATCGGCACGGCGAGCGGCACCCCGAGCAGGAAGGCGCCGAGCCCGATGCCGACCGCGTCGATGAACGCGACGAGCAGCTGCGTGCGCGCGTAGTTGATGACCGTCGCCCAGCCGTTGCGGGCGGCGACGTCGACGCCGTGCCGGGCGTTCTTCGGGAACAGCCGTACGGTCCAGCGCCAGATGCCGCCGCCGTCGGCGAGCAGGCAGAGCAGGATGAACAGCGTCAGGACGGCTCCGGTCGCGACGTGACCGAAGGTCGTGCCGACCGCGATCGCGCCGGTCTTGAGGGCCTCGCCCTGCTCCGAGAGGAAGGTCAGCGCCTGTTTCAGGAAATCGTCGATCTGCGCGGAGGTGAGGTGGAGCGGGCCCTGGATGAGGAACTGGCGCAGTTGATCGACGGCGGCGACCGTCCGGGTCTGGACGTCGGACCACTGCTGCGTGATCTGCCAGACCGCCAACCAGAGAAGCCCGCCGACGACGATCGCGGTGCCGAGAAGGGTCAGCACGATCGCCAGCCACCGGGGCAGGTGCGCCCGCAGCAGCGCGTTCACCGCGGGCCAGAGCAGCGCGGTGAGCAAGATCGCGACGAGGAGGGGGATGACCAGGATCTTGAACTGGATCACGAGCCAGATGAGGACGCCGATCGAGCCGGCGATGACGAGGAAGCGCCAGGAGTAGGCCGACGCGACCCGCAGCCCCAGGGGCAGCGATCTCTCCACCTCCCCGGTGACGTCCACGCGTCCGGTGACCGAGCGCTGGCGGATGAGATCGCGCAGGCGAGGTGTCTCATCACTCATCGGCCCAGTCTAGAGGCGGTTCGGGCGCACTCCCGCCCGTGCGTCGGAGGTCCCCGTTACGCTGACCGACGTGATCCAGAACCGTGCTCCGTTCGTGGCCGCCGAGTCGCTGAGCGCCGGAGAGGCCCGGCGCATGGCGCTCGCCGCGCAGGGCTTCTCCCGACGACGCCCCGCGACCCCCGCCGTGCGCCATCTGCACGCGGCGATGGCGCGCATGGGGGTGCTGCAGATCGACTCCGTCAACGTGTTCGCGCGATCGCACTACCTGCCGTTGTTCTCCCGCCTCGGCGCGTACGACCCCGCGGTGCTCGATCGCGCGATGCTCGGGCGCCCCACGGCGGCGCGCACGGGCCGCTACACCGAATACCTCGCCCACGAGGCCACTTTCCTCCCCGTCGAGGACTGGCCGCTCTGGGGGTTCCGTCGGACGGCCTTCCGCGATCGACGCGGCGAGTTCTGGGGGCGCACGTCCTCAGCACGGGCGCTGGACCGGGTGCGCGCCGAGCTGGCCGATCGGGGCCCTTCGCGTCCTGCGGACCTCCGCGGCGACGGCCCCGGCGGGCGCGGCGGATGGTGGGAATGGGACGAGGTCAAGCACGCTCTCGAGTACCTGTGGCGGATCGGCGAGGTCGCGATCGCCGGCCGCGACGGGTTCGAACGCCGCTACGCCCTCGCCGAGCACGTCGTGCCCGCCGATCTGCTCGGTCGCGATCTGCCGAGGGCGGATGCGATCGCCGTGCTCGTGCACCGCGCGGCGCGCGCGCAGGGCGTCGCGACGGCGGCGGACATCGCCGACTACTACCGGATCAAGGATCGCTCCGCGGTGCTCGCCGCGATCCGGGACCTGGAGCAAGCCGGTACCCTCGTCGCCGTCCGCGTGCGGGGATGGGAGCGATCAGGACGCCCGATCCCGGCCTGGCGGCACGAGGATGCGGTGCTCGCCCGCCGCGTCCGCACCACCGCGGTCCTGAGCCCGTTCGACCCCGTCGTGTGGTTCCGCGATCGCGCGCTGCGCGCGTTCTCGCTCGACTACCGGATCGAGATCTACACCCCCGCGGCGCAGCGCCGGTACGGGTACTACTCGCTCCCGGTCCTCGTCGACGATCGGATCGCGGCGCGGGTCGACCTCAAGGCCGATCGTTCCGCGCGCACGCTGCTCGTCCAGTCCGCGTGGTGGGAGCCGCAGGCGCGTCCCGCGGCGGACGCGGAAAGGATCGCAGAAGAGCTCCGCGTCGCCGCCGGCTGGCAGGGCCTGGAGCGCGTGTCCGTCTCCGGATGGGGCGATGCCGCCGACGCCCTGGCGGACGCGCTGCACGCGCACCCCGAGCGGGTGCACCGGCACGACGTGGGACGAACAGAGCGGCTTCGCGCGATCGACTGACCTGCGCGCGTCAGAACTGGACGCGCGGGGGCTCGGCGATGGTCGCGCCGTCGACGACCTCGAAGAACTCGCGCTCGGTGAAGCCGAGGTTGCGGGCGAACAGGTTGTTCGGGAACACCTTGATCTTGGTGTTCAGCTCTCGGACGCCGCCGTTGTAGAACCGGCGCGAGGCCTGGATCTTGTCCTCGGTGTCCACGAGCGCCGACTGCAACTGCAGGAAGTTCTGACTCGCTTGCAGCTGCGGGTACGCCTCGGCGACCGCGAACAGGCTCTTCAGCGCCTGCTGCAGGTGCCCTTCGGCCGCGCCCGCCTCACCCGGGCTGGACGCGGAGAGCGTCTCCGCGCGCGCACGGGTCACGTTCTCGAACACGGCCTTCTCGTGCGCCGCGTACCCCTTGACGGTGTCGATGAGATTGGGGATGAGGTCGGCACGGCGCTTCAGCTGCACCGTGATGTCGCTCCACGCCTCGTCCACCCGGACGCCCAGTTGCACGAGCGAGTTGTACGTGGCCCACAGATAGATGCCGACGACGACGATGAGCACGACGATGACGCCCACGACGACGAGCACAGGAACAAGAACATCCACGGACGACGACCCCCCTACCAGAACCCGGTTTCGCTCATCCTATCCCCGGACGCTGCACGAACGCCGGGCGTCGTCGCCGGCGGTCAGACGCCGAGCACGCGTTCCAGGTAGCGGTTGCCGAACCGGCGGTCGGGATCGAGCCGATCGCGCAGCGCGACGAAGTCGTCGAAGCGCGGATAGCGTGCACGCAGGTCGTCGGCGGCGAGGGTGTGCAGCTTCCCCCAGTGCGGCCTTCCCCCGCGCGCCACACAGATCTGCTCGACGGCGTCGAAGTACTCCCGCGGATCATGCCGCCAATAGCGATGCACGGCGATGTAGGAGGACGGCCGCTCGTATGCCGTCGACAGCCAGCGATCGTCGGAAGCCGCGAATCGCACCTCGATCGGGAACTCGATCCGCCAGCCCCGCGCGCGGACGAGCTCCTGGATCTCGCGGAACGCCTCGACGGCCTGGTCCTGCGGGAGCGCGTACTCCATCTCGCGGAAGCGCACCGTGCGGCTCTGCGTGAGCACACGGTGCGAGAGGTCGGTGTACTCGCGGTCGCCCGTGAGCCTGACCGCGAGGCGGTTGAACGCCGGAGTGATCGCGGGAACCGCGGTTCCCGCCGCGCACACGAGCCGGTAGACGCCGTTCGAGAGCAACGTCTCATCGATCCACCGGCCGACGGCGGGCAGCGGATGGCGCACCGCAGACTCGGGAAGGCGCTCGGTGGTCTTGGTCAGGGCGACATCGGTGTGCGGGAACCAGTAGAACTCGAAATGGTCGGCGCAAGCGACTCGCTCGGGCAGGCTCTCCAGCACCTCGTCGAGAGAGGCCGGCGCGTCGACCGCGTGCATCACGAAGGCGGGCACGCACTGCAGGGTCACCTCGACGAGGATCCCGAGGGCGCCGAGACCGAGCGCGACGGCGGGCAGCATCTCGGGGTTGCGGAGGTCGTCCACCTCGAGGAAATCTCCCGACGCGGTCACCATCGTGGCACCGACCACCTGCGCCGCGATGCCGCCGAAACGGGCGCCCGTTCCGTGGGTGCCCGTCGAGATCGCGCCCGCGAGGGACTGCCGGTCGATGTCGCCGAGGTTCTCCATCGCGAGCCCGAAAGGAGCGAGCAGGCCGGGGATCCGGTGCAGGCGCGTGCCGGCGAGCAATGTCACGCGCCGCCGCTCCTCGTCGACGCGGACGAGACCCTGGAGGTCGTCGAGTTCGAGCAGCACGTCGGGAGCGACGGCGATGCCGGTGAAGCTGTGGCCGGCACCGACCGCCTTGACGCGCAGGCCGTGTCGCGTGGCGGCCTGCACCGCACGCTGGACGCCTTCCGGCGTCCGCGGGCGCTCCACCCGCAGCGGCCGGATCGACGCCGAACGGCCCCAGTTCTGCCAGGTTCCCCCGGGTCGAGTCACAGGAACGCCTTTCCCTCTCCGCGATACGTGGGCAGCTCGTCGATGACGCGCTCGCCGTCGACGACGTGGTAGCTCAGGATGCGCTCCGCCGGCTCGCCGCTCTTCGCGAGACGCAGCCACACCCGGTCGCCGATCCGGAGGGCGCGCGCGCCCTCTCCCCGCAGCGGCGTCTGCACCTCGCCTGCAGCCTCCCGCGGTGCGGTGCGCAGCCCGCGGGGCCACACCGGGAGCGGTTGACGCGAGGCGACCGGCGGACCGGAGGCGATCCACCCGCCCCCCAGGATCGTCGCGATGTCGGGAGCAGGACGCCGCACGACGTCGAAGGCGAAGGCGGCGGCGGGTGCGGGATCGAAGGCCTGATAGCCGTCGAACAGGTGTCCCGCGAGCAGCCCGCTTCCCGCCGTGATCTCGGTGAGCGAAGGATCCGCCCCGGTGTACTCCAACGACCCGGTGCCCCCTCCGGTGACGAACTCGAGCGGGACGAGGGCACGGACCGCGGCGACGATCCTCGCCCGGCGCGCCCTCAGCTCGACGCGCGAGCGCGCCTGCACCGCCCGGATCAACCCGTCACCGCTGCCGGTCGCGTCGCCCTGTCCGGCGATCTGCGCTTCGTACATCTGCAGCCCGACCAGACGGAAGCCATCCCGTTCGGCGACGCGCCGCGCGAACCGGGCCACCTCGTCCACCTCGTGCAGCGGGGAACGGAAGACGCCGATGTGCCCGAGGCCGGGCGCGCGCCACGAGGCGTCGGCGTCGATGCAGACCCGCACCTCCGGGCGACGGCCGGGGCCTGCGACACTGTCGATGAGGTCGAGCTGCTCCTCGTCGTCGACCATCAGCGTGATGCGCGAGGCCGCGCGGTCGTCGCGCAGCAGCCGTTCCAGCGCAACGCGGTCCGCGGTCGGATAGGCGAGCACGATGTCGTCGTGGTCCTCGGCGAGCCACAGGGCCTCCGCGAGCGTGAAAGCGAGGAGCCCCCGATAGCCCGGCAGGCGCAGCACCGCGTCGATGACCGCACGCACGCGCACGGACTTCGTGGCGATCCGGATCGGCAGACCGCCGGCGCGCACCGGCATGTCGAGCGCGTTGAAGCGGAGCGCGTCGCGGTCGATCACCGCGACGGGCGCGGGCAGGCTCGCCGTCGCCTCCGTCAACCGGGGCCACCAGCGTTCGGGATGCCGCCAGGGCAGCCCGGCGGTGCGGACGGGCGGTGTCAGGGGGACCCGGTCGGCGATGAGCTCGAGCACTCCCCCACCCTATTGCCTTCCCGTCAACACCATCCGCCCCGACGATCGTTAGGCTCGGGAGGCGGCCCCCGTAGCCCAATGGCAGAGGCAGGCGACTTAAAATCGCTTCAGTGTCAGTTCGAGTCTGACCGGGGGCACTTCGATTTATAGTTTGACCAGGAATTTACTTCTTAAAACCGCCGCACGAGAACGGACTCATTCGCGGTATCCATCGCTTACTCATCGTTTTGGACCCAAGCGGACAGCGCTGAGGTCGCATCGGGTCCTGAGTGAAGCGGCTGGATGTAGTGCTTCCGCGTGACGGCGGGCGACGCGTGCCCGAGCTGACCCTGCGCGACCTCGACACCCATCACGTCGCGCAGCAGCGTCGCCACGGCCTTCCTGAGCGCGCGCGGGGACAGCCCGGCGTATGGGGTTCCCGCCAGCGCCTCCCGCCAGTTCCGACCGAGGTTGTGGGGCCAGCGCAGCGTACCGGTCGCGGAAGGGAACACCCAGTCGCAGTAAGACTCGATCCGGCGCCGAGTCAGCACGTCGGTAGCGAACGCGGGGAGCTTGAGCGTCCGACGTGACGAGTCGGACTTGGGGTGCGGTTGGACCGTGACTTTGCCGTCGTCGCCGATGATCACCGTCCCCCTGATGCTGACGGTTGCGGGCGAGCTCTCCAAGTCGACGTCGGACCATCTCAGCGCGAGTACTTCCGCAGTGCGCGCCCCGGTGCCGATGAACACGTCGAACAGGTCGCCCAGGTCAGCGCTGCGCGTCGCACCTCGCTTGTCGGGCGTGATGTCGTACGCCCACATGATCCACCGCATCGCACGCACGTCTGCGACGCTTGGAGCGGTGACCGGCTTCTTGGCCTGGACGATTCTTCCGGCGTCGCGCACCGGGTTCGAGCGCATCGCACCGTGGCGAACAGCGAGGGCGAACACGTGCTGCAGAAGCGTGCGGGTGGTCTTGGCTGTGCCCGGGCCGTTCTCCGCGGTGACGCGCTTCAAGAAGCGGTCGACGCGCGGGACGGTGGCTTCCGCCAGTCGAACGTCGCCGAATCCCTTCCCGATGATGGTGTCCAGCACGCGTCGGTAACGGTCGCGCGTGGCAACGGCGAGGTCGTCGCGCTCCGGTTCAGCGAACCATTTGCCAGCCGCCGCCCGAACGGTGCTGTTACCCGTGAGGTCATCAGCCGATGGCGCAAGTCGCTTCTTGAGCGCCTTGACGAGGTTGCGCTCTGCTTCAGCGGGCGTGCGTCCGGACCGCTGCATGATGCGCGTCACTCCGTCGCTGTCGCGATAGCGACAGACGGCTGCGGGCTGTCCCGCGGCCGTGGTGCGCCTGATCTTGCCCCAGGTCTCAAGCTCGAGGGGCGGCCTAGCCATGGTCGGTCACGGCGTGACGGACGGCGTGAGTCACGCAGGTGGTCACTTCCGGGTCACGCGTCGCGGTCGCGAGGCGTGACGTAGTCGATGCGACGAGGTATTGCCTGTGGATAACTTCGCCAGCGAAGACCGCGCTGAAAGTCCGCGTGATTCTGCGGATCTTGTCTCCGTCACTCGGTGTGTCACGGCGTGACGGACGGCGTGAGTCCCAGCGTCCGTTCGGCTTCCCCGACCCGACCCGACCCGTTAACCCCTTCTCTATCGAGAAGGGGGCGCGTGCGCGCGAGGCGCACCCCCCTGTGGACAACTTCTCCGCGACGGCTGCTACCACGTCGCACCTCCTAGCGTTGGGGACGGGTCAAGGCTTGTCGAGCTTCACGACCATGTCCGGTCCGCGGTCCGGGTGGTACGACCACTCGATGGTGATCCCGTTCCAGGATTCCGTCTGGCGGCCGTCCATCGCCGTCGTCTGCTCGATGTGAGAGGTCACGCTCGTCGGCGCTCCAAGATGCCGCAGTACGCACGCCTCTGCCGAATACGGGGCTCCTGAGTAGTCCTTGTTCCCCTTGACGTCGATCGTGATCGTGGCGCCGCCATCTCCGAGAACCATTCCCTCGGGTGAGGAGCAAGCGGTATAGGCCTCTTGGAGCCGTGTGTCGGTGGTGGGTGTGGGGGTCGGGACGAGCGCCCCTATCGACGTGGTGGCCGCTTGTACGCCAAGAGTTCCCCCGATGCCCAGGACGAGCCCAACGGCAGCTGCGATCGAGATCGCGGGGATGTTCAGCGGCGCGTGGTGCCGAGGCTCCGTCGGGACGAAGGGCGGTTCAGGCTCGGGCGTGATTGGCGTGCTGTCAGTCATGCGGTTCTCCCTGTCAGATGTTCGGCGTATGGCGTTCGTCAAGCGACTGCGACGCGGCCGGCGAACTGCCCCGCGCCCATTCTCGGAGCCACGTACACAGCGGAGTGAGTCCGAAGCAGGACGCGGCGAAACGCTTCGACCAGATCCGTCGTCACGCAGAGATCAATTGCCATCGCCTCGACGCATCCCTCGTGGACGGCTTCGGATTGGCGGTACTCCTCGAGATCGATGAGTTGGTGTGCTGCCCATTCATCGGCGCGCCGTTCCTGCTTCGCATTCACTGGGCCGAACATGCTGGGTTCGTCTCCGAAGACGACGTGGCAAGCCTCGTGCGCGATCGTGCTCCGGTACGGGCGCAAACTCAGGTCGAACTGGATCGACACGACCTTCCGGTCGTGGTCCGTTTCGCCATCACGGTCGGGCGAGAGCTCGACGTACTCGACGGTGTAGCCGGAGGCCTCGATCAGCTCGAACATGCGCAGAAGTCTGGTGTCTCTCATCCCTGGCCATCATCCCCTCCACGGTCGCGGGACTTCTTCTTGGCGACCTTCCGATCATCCTGGCGGGAGGGTTCGACATCGCGGCCGCGAAGGGGCGTCACGTTCTCGGGGATTGTCCGCTCTCCGAGTTCGTCGATCATCCGGTCGTAGGCATGCTCGACGATCGTGCGAGGCTCAAGATCGAGCACTTCGCATACCTCGCATACGACCCCGATAGGGATCTCAGTCTTCCCGTTGAGCCAGCGATTGAGATTGGCATCAGCGCGTCCAATCTGCTCGGCCACCGCCTTGGCGGTGAGCGCGCGCGCGACGATCGCTCCCTTGAGCTCGAGCCCGATATACCGGCTGAACAGTTCTCCACGCTCCCGTGTGTTCACGCGACAAGTATGCACCACAGTCAACTGAATTGTCTAGATTGATCATCGAGTTGGCTTGACGATTGATCATCCGGCGAGGATGATTGACCGTATGATCAATCCAGTTGCCTCAGAAGTCGGGAATCTGGTGCTCAGCGCAATCAAGGAAGCCGGGCGGACGAAGCTGTCTGTCTCGGACGCGACCGGCATCCCGTACCCGACGTTCAACCGCAAGGCCGCCGGCAAGTCGGAATTCTCTTTCACCGAGCTGCTTGAGATCTCGGAGGAACTCGGGGCCACTCCTGCGGCTTTCGTTCCGGAGGCCTTCCGGCAGGCCCCCGAAGCGCTGCCGCTTGCCGAGGCCTCGTGAGCGCCCCCGCTCCCGTCGGGCCCCCCGTGCTGCGAGGCCCCTTCCTCACCAC
Organism: uncultured Microbacterium sp.; assembly: GCF_945952435.1. Classification (GTDB taxonomy): domain Bacteria; phylum Actinomycetota; class Actinomycetes; order Actinomycetales; family Microbacteriaceae; genus Microbacterium. Next base: position 14,440 of record NZ_CAMFHZ010000028.1, on the reverse strand, counting down.
GAAGCAGGCGGCCGACTACTGCGGCATTCCTGTGCAATCGCTCTACAACCGCTTGTCCCAGGGCACCGGCCCCAACGTCCACAAGCACGGGACTCGGAACAAGTTCATCCTCGACGACCTGGACGAGTGGATGTCTGCCGAGCTCTCTGCCGCCTGAACCCACCACAACGAGGAACCGCCCCTGCTGGAACAGGAGCGGTTCGAGAAAGGAGAGCACCACAGATGCTCACGAACACCATACCGGATCCGCAGGATCAGGACGCCTCCGACCGGAACGCGATCCAGGCCTACGCGCAGATGCCGGCCGCTCGCCACATTGCGGACACCGCGCCGCTGCCGACCGTCGTCCCCCGCCGGCGCACTCCCCGGCTGCCGTTCGCACCTTGGCGATTCCTCGCGATCGCCACGATTCTCCTCGTGATGATCCCGTGCGGCATCGAAGCCGCCGCACCCGTCTGGAACGGCGCCGACCTCACGGTGATCCTGCTCCTCGCGTCCTTCGTGTCCGTGTTCTTCATTCCCGAGGACATCCGATGAGCGACCCCCAGCCCGAGACCCCTGCGACTTGCCCGACGTGTCAGATCCCTGGCGCTCCCGCGCACGACCCGTCCCCGCGTTGCCAGTACCGCCCGCACGTCGTGAAGCACTGCACCTGCAGCGCGTGCTTCTGACCCCAGTACCTCAACGGAGACTCATCATGACCAACACCCAGATCAAGACCTTCACCGTGGAGAACTACAAGGGCGTCCGCGAGATCACCCTCTCCCCCACCGGCCGCCTCGTCGTCATCGCGGGCGACAACGGCGCCGGCAAGTCCAGCTTCATCGACGGCATCACCGAGCTGTTCGATCCGAAGGGCACCAAGCTCACGCCCGTCCCGATCCGCGAGGGCGCCGACGAAGCGCGCGCCGAGTACGTCGACGAGGAGTTGGGACTGCGGATCTCCCGCGTCTGGAAGAAGAACGGATCCGCCGGCACTCTGACCGTCGAAGCCCTGGACGGGGCGAAGTACTCCCGGCCCGCCGAGGTCGTCGCGGACCTCCTCGGGGGCGCGATCTTCGACCCGGTCGCGTTCCTGAACCTGGACGAGAAGAAGCAGCGGGACGCGCTCTTGGAGAAGGTCGAGCTCCCGTTCGACCTCAACGAGCTGGGTCGCCAGAAGGCTGGCGCGGAGGAGCGCCGTCTAGTCGCGGGCCGAGAAGTGAAGCGCCTGGAAGGCGCCCTGTCGTCGATTCCGAAGCCCGCACCCGGCACCCCGGACGTGGAGGTGTCCGCGCAGGACATCCTCGATGAGATCGAGGCCGCGCAGGACGTGAACCAGAACATCGAGCAGGCGAGGCGGTCCTACAGCGCCGCCGCGGACATGGTCGGAGATCTTGATCGGCAGATCGAGGACCTCAAGCGCAAGCGTGAGGCCGCTGCCGATCGTCAGGAAGAGTTCTGGAAGGCACTTCGCCTCCTCCCGGAGTCCCCGGTCGACGTCGAACCGCTCCGCGCCCGCCTCACGGCCGTGGACGACACGAACAAGGCCGTGCGCGCCGGCCGCCAGTGGTTCCAGGTCTCTGGCGAGCTCCGGGCCGCTGATCTCGCTCACGCCGAGGCCGAGTCCGACCTTCGAGCGATCGCCCAGACGAAGTCGGATGGCCTCGCCGCTGCGGCGTTCCCGGTCGACGGGCTCTCCGTCACCGATGACGGTGTGACGTTCAACGGTGTCCCGTTCTCGCAGGTGAACAGCGCCATGCGCCGTCGCATCGCTTTCGCGATCGCGACCGCTGGGGACCCGAAGCTGCGCCTCGTGATCGTGAAGGACGGCGACCTCCTCGACGCCGACTCCCTCGCCGCGATCTCGGACCTCGCCGAGGAGCGCGGGTTCACCGTGCTCATCGAGCGGGACCGGGACGAGTCCCGCCGCATCGGATTCACCGTCCGCGACGGCGCGCTGGACGAGGCGGTGTCCGCATGATCGGGATGATCGTGGTCGAGCACCGCTCCCCGCGCCGCCGCTGGTGGAAGCGGCGCCCGAAGCCGACACTGCGGGGCGTTGCGCGCGCGGTCGCGTATCTCCAAGTCGCGGAGGGCATGGCGCTGCACGGTGAGCGAGACGGGTGCTTGCAGCATGCCCTGCAGGCGCAGGTCTACCGCTCTGCCGCCGGAGGGCTCATCCCGTCCCGCCTCCTGCGGGATTCCGATTGGCGCTACCGCCACATCGAAGCGCCGGGCGTGCGCATCCAGGCGCGCGCTGAGGATCGGTGGGCCGACGCATGAGCGCTCTCGCCGAACTGGGCCGCACCCTCGCGGACACCGCAGACGCGGCGTCCTGGGGCGGCGCACACGCGAAGGTCATCGGCTCCTACCAGGCCGGGGCGTTCGCGAAGCCGACCAGCGTCGAGACCTACGCCCGCCAGATGCTCACCCCACGCGACTTCAAGGGCAACGCCGCCACCCGCTCCGGGAATCGGTGGGAGCCGCTGCTGCTCGCCTGGGCCGGATCCGAACCGAACTCTCTGCTGATCCACCACCCCGACAACCGCCAGTACGGCGCGACCGTCGACGGCACCCGCGGCAAGACCATCCATGAGACGAAGGCGAAGCACAACCAGGTCATCACCGCGCCGACCCCCCGCGAGATCCGGCAGATGGCGTGGCAGATGTTCTGCCTGCCCGAGATGGACGAGGTGAGGTACGTCGCTGGCGAACTCGTCCAGCAGCGAGACCGCAACGGCGAGCCCGTCCTCGACGAGCACGGCAACCCGGAGTGGGAACTTCGCCGCGACCCGCTCACCTTCACCTACCCGCGCGACCACCACCTGATCGTCGCCGCCCTGTCCCTGATCGTCCCGATCGCCGCCGACGTGCTCGCGATCGTGAACGCCGCCCGCACCGAACGGAGCCCCTTTTAATGTCCACCGCAGTCGTCGCCTACGAAGCCGCCACGCTCGACGAGCGCATGCGGTACGCGAACACCATCGCCGCCGCCGGACAGATGATCCCGCGCGGGCTCTTCGACCCCGCAACGGGCAAGCCTTCGCCGCCCAAGGTGCTCCTCGTGATGGAGACCGGGTCGATGCTCGGCCTCCACCCGATGGCCGCCCTGCAGTCGATCAACGTCGTCGAGGGCCGCGCGACCCTCGCCGCGCAGCTCATGGCCGGTCTGATCCGCCAAGCCGGGCACCGGCTGGAGATCGTCAAGGCGGGCACTATCCCGGGCGGCGACTACGCCGTCACGGTGACGTTGACCCGCGCCGACACCGGAGACGTCTACTCCGCAACGTGGGACATCCCGCGCGGGATCCGCGCTGGGCTCGTGGACTCCTACGAGCAGAACGCGCAGGGCGTGTTCGTCGTCCGCGCTCGATCCGAGAAGGGCAAGATCCTCCCCTGGGAGGCGTACGCCGAGAGCATGCCGAAGTGGCGCGCGATCAGCGAGGTCGCTCTGGAAGGGGCGTCTGACGTCACGCTCGGCATGCGCTCCTACGAGGAGATGACCGACGGCGGGATCCCGATCGCCGAGCCGGACCCTGAGCCGACCGAGGACTGGAAAGCGCTGTTCGCCGCCGCCAAGACCCGCGCCGAGCTTGACGAAGTCGGTGACCGTCTCAAGGAGAAGGGCGAAGGGACCGATGCGCTACGCGCCGCGTTCCTCGCTCGCGCCGGTGTCCTCAATCGCGAGGAGAACACCGTCGACGCCGAGGTCGTTGAAGAGCCCTCCGCGGGCGGGGATCCTTCCCCGTCCTCGCCCGCGGAGCCCACCGAAGCCGACTACGAGGCCGCGGAAGCTGCGCGCTTCGATGCGGCTGTCGATGCGGGGGAGGTCCGCCCGTGAGCGACATCGTCAATCAGACAACGGGAGAGGTTGTCTCGCGCGAGGAAGCTGACTTCGCGATCAAGAAGGCCGACGAGCTGCGAGATTTCCGACCGACGAACCCGGTCGAAATGGAGTTCTTCATACGTGAGGCGAACGGCGTGCTGGAGAAGATGCCGTCGGCGCTGCTGGAGATCAACGAACGCCGGTACGCAGCGGAGCGTGCTTACTCGGCGCGCAAGAACACGCAGATGGCGTTCTACGGCCGCCAGGGCATGCAGATCTCGTTCGCGCGCGCCCAGGCGGAAGTGGACGCGCTGCCCGAGCTCGAGGTGTGGCACGGCTGCAAGGCCGAGTACCACTACGCCGAGGACACGGCGAAAGCCCTCACGACGAAGGTCAACTCGATGCTCAACATCAACAAGCACGTGAACGCCCAGTACGGGAGTTACCGATGAAGCCGGTCGTCATGCGCCTGCCGTTCTGGATCCCGACCGAGCGCCCGTGGCTGGTGATCGCCGCTCACTCCTGCGGATCGTTCCGCACCTGGAGCGACGCCTACGAGCACGCCGCCCGGATCGCATAGACCACCCACAGAAAGGACACCCCATGGTGGATGAGAAGGAAAGGCCGCCGATGCTCAGTGCGATGCTGGCACAGGTCAGGCCCGGAACGGACGTCGAGGCGGCCGAGACCCTGCGGAAGGTGATCGCCGCCGTTCAGGACACGGGCAAGGTCGGTTCCCTCGTGGTCCGCCTCGACGTGAAGCCTGCCGACGGTGGGATCGAAGCGGTCGTCGTGACCGACAAGCTCACCGCGAAGATCCCCGAGAAGACCCGCATCGGGTCCCTCGCGTTCATCACGAAGGACGGCGACCTGTCGCGCACGGATCCGTCCGCGATGCCGCTGTTCACCGACGAGGACATTCGCGACGCCGGCGCGCATGTCGATCCCCGCACCGGCGAGATCAAGGAGGCCCCCGGGGCATGACCACCATCGAGGACACCAAGACCGAAGCGGCCGTCGTCGCCGAGCTCGCCGATCAGGCCGCGGAGAATCAGCGCGTCGCCGTCGCTGTGGGCGAGGTCTACCTCGCGCGCGGCGATGAGGGACAGCTGCGTCTTCTGGACACCGACGCCTACGCCGAGCACCCGCGCCACAAGGCGGCCGCGCGTTCGTTGACGGACGCGACGTCGTTCGTCGAGTACGTGAACCGCCACTCCGGGCCCGGCACGGAGGTCTACGCGCACACGAACACCTCCAAGGTGGTCGCGGTGATCGACTCCCACGAGGGCGGCGACGACGAGCCCGGCTGGCAGAAGCACCGCGTCAGCCTCGACCTGGAGCACTCGAAGCAGTGGCTCGCGTGGAAGGCCGCCGACGGGAAGCTCCTCGCCCAGGACGAGTTCGCCGACTTCATCGACGACCAGTGGAACGACGTGATCGACCCCGAGCCCGCTCGGATGATCGACATCGCCCGCACCTTCCAGGCGCACACCAAGGTCGACTTCGAGTCTGCGATCCGCGAGCCCTCCGGCGACGTGAAGCTCTCCTACGTCGAGGATACGAAGGCGAAGGCCGGCCAGAAGGGCGACATCGAGATCCCCGCACGGATCCAGCTCGCCCTCCGCCCGTACGTGGGCGGGCCGATCTACTCGATCTGGGCGAACTTCCGCTACCGCCTCCGCGGCGGCTCCGTGGTTCTCGGGTTCAAGCTCGAACGCCCCGAGCTGATCCTCGAGGCGGCGTTCGCCGACATCGTCACCGAGATCCGCGACGGCCGCACCGACAAGAGGGACGGCACCGAAACGCGAGTCCACGACGGGATCGGCGGCGTGCCGATCTTCATGGGGCGTCCCGCCGCCTGATCTGGTCGCTGCACGTAGCAGGTGCAGCGCCCCGCAAGACGGGGAGGAACCGGGTAGCAGCCGGTTCCTCCCCTCACCCAATCACTATCCCTCGACAGGAAAGCAGACCATGGGCGACCCCTACTCTGGCGCACCCACCTCGCAAGCGCCAGCCGAACCGATCTTCGTCGGCCTCGACCTCAGCCTCACCTCCACCGGTATCGCCACGATCCACGGCGACCTCATCACGGTCCGCCGCGTGACCTCGAAGGCATCCCAGGGTGACACCTCGGACACCGCGCAGCGCCTCGACCGGATCGTCGCTGACGTCCTCGGGTCCGTCCCGCTCTCCGACGACACGCACGTCGCAATCGAGGGCCCTTCCTACGGCTCCGTCGGCCCGGGCCAGCACGTTCGCGGCGGCCTCTGGTGGCTCATCCGCACCGCCCTCGCCCGCGAAGGCATCCACACGATCATCGCGTCCCCCTCCACCGTGAAGAAGTACGCCACCGGAAAGGGCAACGCCGGCAAGGACGCCGTGCTCGCGGCCGTCATCAAGCGCTACCCGCAGGTCGACGTCACCGGTAACGACGAAGCCGACGCGCTCGTGCTCGCCGCGATCGCCGCCCGAGTCGGCGGCCGGCCCATCGACCTCAACCTGCCGATCGTGCAGGTCCAGGCCACCAAGGCGGTCAGACGATGACGCTCACACCCGCCGACATCGCCCGGTTCTGGTCGCATGTCGACGTGCGCGACCCCGGAGAGTGCTGGCCGTGGACCCGCGCTCGAAGCGGCAACGGCTACGGACGATTCTCCGCCGCGCACCGCCTCCACACCGCGTCCCGGATCGCCTACGAACTCACGCACGGCCCGCTCGGCGCCGCCGAAGCCCGCCACACGTGCGACAACCCGCCGTGCTGCAACCCCGCGCACCTGATCGCAGGTTCTCACGCGCAAAACATGGCCGACATGGCCGCGCGCGAGCGCTCCCCCCGCCGACGCCTCACCGGAGCACAGGTCACCGAGATCCGCGCCCGCCGTTCCGCTGGCGCCCTGATCGTCACCCTCGCCGCGGAGTTCGGCGTCACCCCGTCGAACGTTTCGCAGATCGTGCGTCGCCGCACCTGGAAGCACCTTGGAGAAGCAGCATGAGCGCCTGGCCTGAAACTCTCAACGTCGGCCCGATCAACGGCTGGCCCGGCGAGCTCACCCGCGACCGCCGCTCAGCGCCATTCCGTGCGACGCTGTCCAAGACGCTCGAGGTACTCGATCGGGAGATCTGGAACCTCGTCGAAACGCCCGCGCAGCAGAACTCTGCCGAGCTGCTCATCGCAGTCCCCGCATCACAGTTCGGTGTCCGAGGGCGACCGTTCGCGAACGCCCGCGCCGAGCACCCGGGCGTGATCTTCTCGATCGAATCCCGCCACGGGCACCTCTCGTACCCCTGCGACACGTTCACCACCTGGCAGGACAACCTCCGCGCGATCGCGCTCGCTCTCGAAGCACTCCGGAAGGTCGACCGCTACGGCGTCACGAAGCGCGGTGAGCAGTACCGAGGGTTCCTCGCGATCGAAGCGACCGCGGCACCCGCGGGGTTCGCGACTGTCGATGAGGCGCTCGTGTTCCTGGGGAAGTTCACCGGCCTTGGGCTCTCCGAGATGAAAGTGATCTCCGGTGCCCCCGCTCGGGCTCTGCGGCGTGCGCAGCGCGACTCACACCCTGACACCGGCGGGGACGCGGCGATATTCCAGCGTGTCTCGCTCGCTGAGGCGAAGCTCCGAGAGGAGGGCCTCCTGTGAGTTTCTTGCGCCTAGGACCGACCGTCCACTCTCGTGATGGCCTTGACAGCCAAGTTCACGATCGCGTCTTCAAGGTCGTCGCCAGCCTTGCCCGCGCGCTTGAGCGTGTCGACCTCCACGAGAAATTCCGCAGCGTTCGGGTTCGCAATGACGAGACCCTGAAGTCGCTGGTAGTGGCTGACGGTCATTCCCGCACTCTATCGGGGGTGGCGGCATGAGCGTGCCGGTCGGATACCAGCACCCGAAGGTGCAGTGGAACGGTCTCACGGTCACGGATCTGTTCTGCGGCGCCGGCGGATCGTCCTCCGGACTCGTCGCCGCCGGTTACCGGGTCGTGATCGCAGCGAATCACTGGGCGCTCGCGATCGAGTCGCACCAGGTGAACCACCCGGACACGGACCATTCGCAGGCGGACATCAGCCAGGTCGACCCGCGGTACTTCCCGACGACGGACATCCTGTGGGCGTCACCGGAGTGCACGAACCACTCGATCGCGAAGGGCGTGAAGCGTCAGCGTGCGATGAACGAGGCGCTGTTCGAGATCGACGGCACCCGCCCTCTCGTCGATGAGGCCGCGAACCGGTCCCGGGCGACGATGTGGGACGTGCCGCGGTTCGCCGAGCACCACCGGTACAAGGCGATCATCATCGAGAACGTCGTAGACGCGGCGAGGTGGGTCATGTTCCCCGCCTGGCTGCAGGCGATGGAACTGCTCGGCTACCGGCACCAGCAGGTGTGGCTGAACAGCATGCACGCGCAGGTCGGTGGGCTCCCCGCCCCGCAGTCGCGCGACCGCATGTACATCGTGTTCTGGCGCGCGGACCTCGCGACGAAGACGCGACCCGCGCCCCCGATCGCGAAGTGGACGCGGCCTCTCGCACTGTGCCTGGAGCACGGCGAGATCCGCGCGGTGCAGGCGTTCAAGAAGAAGGAGGCCTGGGGCCGATACCGCGCCCAGTACCTCTACAGGTGCCCCGAGTGCGGGCAAGTCGTCGAGCCAGGGTGGCTGCCTGCGTCGTCCATCATCGACTGGAGCCTTCCCGCACCGCGGATCGGTGACCGGGAGAAGCCCCTCGCTGAGAAGACCCGAGAGCGGATTCGTCGCGGCATCGAGCGCTACTGGTCCCCGTTCGTCGCGAAGGCGGCCGGGAACACGTACGACGGAGTGACGACCGGATCGAACTACCTCCGCATCTCGGATGTGGAGGATCCGCTGCCGGTGCAGCTCGGATCCGCCGAGCACGGCGTCGCCGTCCCCCCGCCGTTCCTGGCCCAGTTCCGGGAGCGCACCCGCACGCAGACGCTCGACGACACGCTCCCGACGGTCGTCGCGGACGGCGCGAACTACGCCCTCATCGTGAACAACCTCTCCGGCGCGGACGCATCGCGGTCGCGCCCTGTGTCGGACGTGCTGCCCGGGATCGTGGCCGGCGGTTTCCACGCGTCCCTGCTGGTGCCCGTCGAGGGCCGCGCGGGGAAGTCGGCAGGTTCGGTCGCGGATCCGCTGCGCACCCAGTCGACGCGCAACGAGACCGGGCTGCTGGTCCCGCTGCGCAACCACGGCGTGGCCAAGCCCAGCACAGCACCGATCGACACAGTCAGTGCCGAGGGCAACCACCACGCACTCGTGATGCGGAACAACCTCGGCGGCGCGGAGATGTCCACGCCCATTACGGAGCCGCTGCGCGCGCTCACAACGAAGGGGCACCAGTCGCTCATTGAACCGACGTCGCCCATCTCGCTCGACGTCGACGACGCCGGGTTCCGGATGCTGGAGCCGCACGAGATCCAGGCAGGCATGGGCTTCGCCCGCGACTACGTCCTGATGGGCATCAAGCGCGACAAGGTCAAGCAGGCTGGGAACGCCGTCACCCCTCCCGCCGCCCGCGACCTCGGGCACGCTGTCGCCGAGTTCCTGCTGGCGGTGGCCGCATGACCGCCCGAACCACGCTCGTGCTCGCCTGCGACAAGCCCGGGTGCACCGAGTCGATCACCGCCCGTCGAGGGGAAGACCCCGGTGAGCTTCGTCGTCGCGCCCGCCGCGAGAGGGGCTGGCGGTCGATTCCTTCTCACCGCAACGGCTCCCACACCGACCTCTGCAGGTGGCACGCATGAGCGTGTTCCGCGCCGCACCGACGACGCTCCCGCGCGATGCCCCGCACGGCGTGTGCCGCCCGTCGTGCTGCAAGACCCCGTACTTCTGCGCCCGCGCTCACGCGTGCGCCTGCCACCAAGGAGCCACCATGGCCGATCCTCTCCCCCCGAAGGCGCGCCGCCTGGTCGAAGCCCGCTCCGGCGGGATCTGCGAAGGCTGCGGCCAGCGTGCCGCGACGGACATCCACCACCGCAAGTACCGCTCCCGCGGCGGCTCCCACAACCTCGACAACCTGCTCCACCTGTGCGGCGGCGACTCCGGCCTCGCAGGCGGCAACCACTCGGGCTGCCACGGCATCGCCCACAGCAAGAAGGGCCACGACCTCGGCCTATCCGTGCACTCGTGGGACGACCCCGGCGACGTGCCCGTGCAGTACCGCGGTGCCCGCGAGGTGTGGCTCACCCTGTGGGGATCCGCGACCGACGTGAGGACGACCCGCTGATGGTGTGGTTCAAGGTCGACGACGGATTCTGGTCCCACCCGAAGGTGCTGCCCCTGTCCGCGGACGCTGTCGCGCTGTGGGTGCGCGCAGGTGCGTACTGCGCCCACCAGCTCACGAACGGGCTCGTGTCTCCTCAGGCGCTGCGGATGCTCGCCGACCGCGACGCCGCCGTGGAACTCGCGAACGCGGGCCTCTGGGACGTCGTGCCCGAGGGTTTCATGTTCCACGACTGGGCGAAGTACCAGCCAACCCGGGAGCAGGTCGAGGCTGACCGTGCCGCAGCGACGGAGCGGAAGCGGAAGTCTCGCGAGGCGTCACAGCGTCGGTCACAGAGTGAGTCACGCCGTGACGCACGCGGGACGGACGCTGTGATTCCCCAGCGCGCGCCGAAGCCAGCACCCGCCGCGGCACAGGAACCGAATCCGTTCTGCCCGAAGCACACGCCCGACGGCCCCGGCGGAAAACCGTGCCGCGCCTGCGGCGACGCACGCATGGCCGTCGAGGCGTTCCGCGCCGCCAAGAAAGCCCGCCCCACGCCGACGCCCACCCGGGATCCCGAGTGCGAGACACACCCCGGGTATCCGCTCCCCTGCGACCGGTGTGCACGTGACGACAGCGAGGCGTCCTGATGCAGATCATCATCGACGTTCCGGATCGCGACTGGGCGAAGCTGCTCGACCTGGCGGAGACGAACGCCACCACGACGGCGAACGTGGTCGAGGCAGCGATCCGGGACGCGCTGCGCCCTTCAGAGCTCGGAAAGCTCCGGATCAAGGCCCGCCGCAATCACATTCTCCAGGCGTACAGCGACGGGCTCACGGACGCCGAGATCGCAGAGCGCACCGGGGAAATCAAGGCCTACGTCGCGAGCACGCGGCGTGCCGCGCACCTCCCACCCAACCGGGTAGGGACCAGCACAGGAAGGAACACACGATGAGCAAGGGGGTCGAGAACTCCGGCACCTGGCCGTCTTGGCCGATCAGGTACGTCGACCGCCCGGACCGAGATGGGGATCCCGCGATCGAGATCGACGTCCGCGGACGCCGCTGGCACAACGCTGGCGGCCCGATCACCACCGAGAGGAAGTACAACCGAGATGGTCAATGAGACGACCGTGACCGTGGTCGGGAACATGGTCTCCGATCCCGAGCTGCGGTACACGCAGAACGGCCTCCCGGTCTGCAACTTCACGATCGCGAGCACGCCGCGCACCTTCGACCGCCAGGCGAATGAGTGGAAGGACGGCGAAGCGCTGTTCCTCCGCGCGTCCGTGTGGCGCGAGTTCGCCGAGCACGTGGCGGGATCCCTGACGAAGGGCATGCGCGTCATCGCGCAGGGCCGTCTGCGTCAGCGCTCCTACCAGGATCGCGAGGGCCAGAACCGCACGGCGATCGAGCTGGAGGTCGACGAGATCGGCCCCTCGCTCCGCTACGCGACCGCGCAGGTCACCCGTGCCGCACGCTCCGACGCGCAGACCGGGCAGGCGAACCAGTGGGCGCCGAACGCTGGCGCGCCGGCCTCCGAGGAGCCTTGGGCCACGCCGAGCTCCACCACCTCCGACGGTTGGGCTACGCCCGGATCGTTCGGGGACGACACACCCTTCTGAACCCGCGACGGCGGGGCGCTGCACGACCGCGGCGCCCCGCCTCACTCCCGACAGGAGAACCTCATGCCGTACCCGTTCCCGGCCCGCTACGACGGCGTCTGCGCCGCCGACTGCGAGAGCCGCATCCATCCCGGCGACACCGTCCAGTTCGTCGACGGACAGCTCGTGCACATCGAGTGCACGGCACGGCTCCTCGCCCAGCCCGAGCCGGAACCGCGCCCCGTCTGCCCGACCTGCTGGCTTGAGATCAGCGTCTCAGGAGCGTGCGGATGTCTGTGAACGAGAGGTGGCTGCCGATCGCCGGATACGAAGGCATCTATGAGGTCAGCGCTCGAGGCGGTGTCCGCTCTCTTGACCGCATTGGCCCGACCGGACGGAAGGTGCCAGGTCGGACGCTGCGTCCAACGGTCAACGCGAGCGGATACCCCGCCGTCGTGCTGTACCGAGACGGCGCCGCCCGAAAGCTATACGTCCACCGCATCGTGCTCTCCGCGTTTGTCGGTCCGTGCCCAGAGGGCATGGAGGCCCTCCACGGTCCGAGCGGTCAGGGCGATCCGGCGCTGAGCAACCTCAGGTGGGGCACGCATGCGGAGAACGTCGCAGACACCATCGCGGACGGAAACCACAACCAGGCGCGGAAGACCCGATGCATCCGGAATCACCTCCTCGTTGACCCGAACCTCACGACATCCGCGGCGCGCACTGGTCGCCGCGGATGCCTCGCCTGCAATCGCGCACAAGGCCGCGCCCGTAGCCGAGGCGAACAGATCGACCGTGCAGAAGCAGACCAGCTCTACGCCGAAATCATGAAGGGGACCCCCGCATGTTGACCTACGACCACACCCGCGAGCTGTTCGAGTCTCTCGGGATCGATTCTGCCAAGGTCCTCACCACTGGCTGGAACGAGACCGGCTACCTGGTCTTCGGACGGGACCCGAACGGGCGACCGCTGCCGGCGACCTCGGAAGCGTCGCAGATCAGCCGTGTCCCATGGCCGACGCCCGATGCGTTCCGCCGGTTCCAGGAAGCGCAGCTCGCAGACGGGGTGCTCCCGCCGGACCCTCTCGCCATGGTTGCTGCCCGGTCCGTGGAGGCGGCCGCCGACTGGCTCGAAGCGCGCCGCGACGCGACCTGGAACGGCGGCGAACGACGCCCGAGCAACTTCGGCCGCGCTGCCACCGAACTCCGACAGTACGCCGCGGATCTCCGGAATGGGAACGGAGGGGCGTCGTGAGGATCTTGACCGTTCGTCAGCCTTGGGCGTGGGCGATCATCCACGGTGGCAAGGACGTCGAGAACCGCGTCCGCAACATCGCCGGCGACTACCGCGGCCCGATCGCGATCCACGCAGCGATTGGGAAGACTGCCTCGCTGACAGAGGCCGACGAGGAGCTGCTGATCAACAACGACATCGACGGAAAGGTCGAGGCGTGGATGGACGGCGAGCCGATCGAGGGCGGCGTCATCCTGGGCGTCATCTATCTCATCGGCGTACATCACAGCGGGGCGTCTGACTTCGGAGGCGAGGGCACGCGGTTCACCCCGCTCTGCTCGGAGTGGGCGCAGCAGGATGCGTGGCATCTCGAACTTACGAACCCGCGCCCGCTTGTCGAGCCGATCCCGTACCGCGGGGCGCTCGGGCTTCGGGAGCTCGACGACGACACGACCGCGCGAATCCTCGCGCAGATCGGAGAGACCGCATGATCACCTGCGTCCGCAACCACCCTGAGGCTGGCGCGCACCGCGTCACCTGCCCCGATCACGACGGCTGGGCGATCAACCCGGGCGACTGTCGCGGATGTCTTCCGCGCGCCGCGGAGGTCGGGTTCCTCTGCGCGACCTGCTACGACCGCACCGTCGCGGCCGTCGCGGCCTGGTCCGACTTCCGCCGGGCCGTGGAAGCGTCCGATGGCCGCCTCGTGTCTCCCGACGCCGGCGGGATCAAGTCCGCCTCCCCGTCGGGGTACGCGAACCTCTCGCTCGTGTTCCTCGCCGTCGACGAGTGCGAACGGCACCTCGCCTCCCGCGCCGGCCGCACCGTCGACCTGTGGGTGCACGACGAGGACGGCGCCCGCGACGCGATCCGCTTCGCGATCGCCGCCGAGCAGGCGTACGGGTCCCTCGAGGTCGCCGAACGGGAACGGCAGCTCGTCCGGGAGCAGTGCCCCGAGTGCGGGCGGCTGACCACGTACGGGCACGTCACCCGGGAGGAGAGGGGCGTGACCGTCGTCACCTGCGACTTCTGCCAGCACGAGCTCGCTCGCGTCCGACCCGACATCACCCGGTGGAAGGGGTCCGCGACGTGCGAGCACCAACTCCACGCCGATTGCACCAACATCGACTGCACCTGCGGCTGCCACCTCCTCGGCGCACAGTCCCGCCCCGGCGGGGTGCAGGCGCTCTGGGACGCCGACCAGCACACCGTCACCAGCCGTCGCCGCACCGGACGCGCGATCCACACGTGGCGCGAGCCCGTGATGACGCGCGACGGCGTCCGGTGGATCACCCACCGGATCCCGGGAACCGTCCGCGCCCGCTCCGACGCGTACCGCGCCGACTGGGCCGTGGCCGACGCGCTCACCATCCACCACACGACCGAAAGGACCGCAGCATGAACCGCAAGCAGTTGATCGAGGACGCCGCGAATGCCGTCCGGGACGCATGGGCGGTGCGGACGATGCGCCCCCTTGATGAACGCCCTGGGCTGGCGGAAACGGCGGTAGATGCTGCTCTAGCCGTGTTCGAGGAGGTGCACACCCCCACCGACGACGAGCTGCTGGATACGTACA
>NZ_CAMFHZ010000027.1 GCF_945952435.1 uncultured Microbacterium sp. | reverse complement strand
CACCGCCGGACTTCCTTTACCAGAAAGGCCACCCAACGATGGGTGGCCTTTCTGCATTCGAGTAGTCTTCTTCGAGAGAAAAGGCCGCCCCACGGGGCGGCCTTTTTCGTCTCCGCGCCGGGCCCGCGACCTCCGCCGCTCCGCGGCGGGATTCGCGGTCGCTGCGCGGTCGGAGGCCGGTGCCCCGGGCGGAGCGGGACGTCCCCCCGCGCCATCGACGGATGCGGTGCGGCGGATTACGCTGGCGTCTGACGGGCCCTCGCCCGCCGTCCGCGGAACGAAGGAGCCTCTGATGGATTCGATGATGATGGACTCGATGAAGGGCATGATGGCCGACGACATGACGATGGACATGTCGCTCATGCAGGCCTGCATGGATGCGTGTTCGGCCTGTGAGCAGGCCTGCACGATCTGTTCGACGCAGATGATGGACTGCGCCCCGTCGTGCATGAACTGCGCGGACATGTGCAACACCATGATGCGCACGATGCTGCGGATGCAGGGGATGACCCCGGCGGTCATGATGTCGATGCTCGACGCGTGCATGGCGATGTGCCAGATGTGCTTGGACATGTGCATGCCGCACGCGGAGATGAGCGAGGTCTGCCGGATGTGCGCCGCCTCCTGCAAGGCGTGCATGGACGCGTGCATGGCGCTGCGGGACTCGATGGCCGCCTGACGAGTTCCGGCCCGACCGGCGCGTGCGAGCCGGCCCACGGCCCACGTCCCGGTCGAGCCGCGTAGGATCGAAGCATGTCTGTCGTATCGGGCGCCCTGGAGGCGCTGAAGGGGGTCGCCGGCGCACTTCGCGCCGGCGGCAGAGGCTGACGCCCCGGGCCGAGGATCCTCGGGATCGTCGGCTGATCGTCGTGCCCGCGCGGATTCCGCGCGCGTCTGCGAGATCGCAGATCCCGCCTGTGCGGCGGGAGGCGTCACTCCTTCATGGTGATCACCACCACCGTTCCTCCGTTGCCCGCTACCGCGGGTGCGGACGTCTCGAAAAGAGAACCAGACATGCTTCCCATCGACGAGCGCGCCTTTCGCGCGTCCTTCCTCAACGCCTCTCGCAAGGAGGCCTCCACGGCGAATCTCCCGCAGGGCTTCGGCGAGACCGACTTCACCCGGCTCGACTACCTCGGCTGGTCCGATCCCAAGATGCCGCGCCGCGCGTACGTGTCCGCCCACACGTCAGACGGCCCCGTGACGGTGCTTCTGCAGCAGGCGGAGCAGCGTACGAGCGCTCGCGCGCAGTGCTCCTGGTGCGAGGACGTCACGCTCCGCAACGACGTGCAGTTCTTCGCGGCCAAGAAGGCCGGCCCCGCGGGTCGCAACGGAGACACGCTCGGTGTCCTCATCTGCGCCAACTTCGGGTGCTCCGCGAACGTGCGGCGTCTGCCTCCGCTCGCGTACGAGGGTTACGACCGTGAGACGGCACGCGACCTGCGCATCCTCCGACTTCAGGAGCATGTGGAGGGCTTCATTCACGAGCTGCGGCGCTGACGTCCGACGCTCTTCGGGGCCGCGACGCGCTGTCGCCGTCGTGGCCCCGAGGCGTGCCCGGGTTCGGCACGCCGTCCGCGGAGCAGCGGTTCAGCGGGCCGTCGGCTGCCGCCATGAAAGGTCGCTCCGTGCGAGCGAACTCAGCGTCGTGCGACGTTGTAGCGCAGTGAGCCGATCGCCAGCACGTCCCAGCGGGTGTGGACGGCGACGGGCTGGCCCGGCGCGACCTCGAGCGCGGCGCCGCCGGCGTTCCAGAGCACGAGCGCGTCGCCGTCGAGCGTCCGCACCTCGATGAGGCCCTGCCCGCGATCGACTCCGGTCACGAGGGCGTCGGCCCAGCCGGCCGTCGTCGCGGCCGCCAGGCGGGACTGGATCAGGTGCAGAGCATGCCCCGGGGCGAAGGAGGAGCAGACGTCGCCGTGGTCGCACATGCACGCCGCACGCTCACGCACCTCGAGGGGCGAAAGGCGGATGCGGGGCGTGGTCACGATGGGTCTCCTCACGGGATCGGTCCGATCAGGCTACGTCGCGATCTTCCGCCGGCGAAGACAGAGTGACATCTGCCGAAACACAGTCCCGTCGCGGCGTGCCAGGCTCCGATCCGCCGCGCCCCGATCAGCCGTGCCGCTACGGACAGCCGTGCCGCTCCGGCCCGGTGCGCTCAGAGTCGCGGCGTGCGCGGCGGGGCGACCCGGCGATCGCCCTCGGCGCCGATCTGCTCGAAGCCGGCCGCGATGCGCAGCAGCTTCCCGTCGTCGTAGGCGCGGCCGATGAAGGTGAGTCCGATGGGCATGCCGATGTCGTCCATCGTCCCGGCGGGCACGGTCACGCTGGGGATACCGAGATGGCGCATCGCGAGGTTGCCGTTCGCGATCCACGTGCCGTTGCGCCAGCCGAGGTCCGCGGACGCCTCGTCGACGTCCATGTCCGCCGGTCCCACGTCGGCGACGGCGGGGAAGACCACCGCGTCCAGGCGGAGATCGTCCATCCACCGCTCGAGATCCACGCGGCGGGTCTCCTCGAGGCCGTGCAGCCCCGCTTCGAGCTCGGGGATCGTCAGGATCGTGGCATCGGGATGCTCGCGCACCCAGTCCGGATACTCCGCGATGTCGTCCTCGAAACCGGTGTAGCGATCGGGCAGCGCCCCCTCGGGATGGGGGAAGATCTGCGCGCCGTCCACGTCGGCGAGACGGGAGAGCGCGGGGTCGCCGTTGGCGGCGAGGAAGTCGTCCCAGGCCCACGCGGACAGGTCCACGATCTCGTGCCGGAGGAACTCCGGGCGCACCAGCCCGCGGGTGAGGATCGTCGGCGCCCCCGCCCGATCCCCCTCGTAGTTCGAGACGACGGGGAAGTCGACCTCGACGACCTCCGCGCCCGCACGCTCCAGGTCGGCGCGTGCCCGCTCCCACCGCGCGACGACCGACGCACGTGTCTCGATGCGCTGCCCGGTCGGGCCGCCGATGCCACCGGGGACGCCGGTGCCCGCCTCGGGATCCGCGTTGATGTACATCCGAGGGATCCCGATCCGCTGCCCGGCGAGGGCGTCGCCTGCGTCGTCCGCGAGCGCCGGGTAGGACGTCGGCCGCACGGTGGAGGACGGGGGCAGCGGGATCCACGGCTGCGCGCGCCAGAAATCGCCGCGGGTCTCGGCGTCGTCGGCGACGATCACGTCGAGGACCTCCAGCAGATCCGCCATCGTGCGCGCGTGCGGCACGACCACGTCCATCGTCGGCACCAGGGGCCAGTTCCCGCGCACGGAGATCACGCCGCGCGACGGGGTGTACGCGCACAGGCTGTTGTTCGTGGCGGGACCGCGGCCGCTGGACCACGTCTCCTCGCCGAGGCCGAACGCCGCGAAGCTCGCGGCGGTGGCCGTTCCGGATCCGTTGGAGGAGCCGGAGGCGAACGGGGCCGTGAGGAAGTCGGCGTTGTAGGGGCTCTCCGCGCGACCGTAGACGCCGCGCTGCATGCCGCCGTTGGCCATCGGCGGCATGTTCGTCAGGCCGAGGCAGATCGCCCCGCCCGCACGCAAGCGCTCGATCGTGAAGGCGTCGCGCTGGGCGATCAGCTCCGCGAACACGGGGGAACCCGCTGCCGCGGTGAGCCCTCGGACGAGATAGCTGTCCTTCGCCGTGTAGGGGATGCCGTCCAGCGGGCCGAGCGTCTCGCCGCGCGCACGGCGCTCGTCGGCGGCTCGCGCCTCGTCGTGCGCCTCGGGATTGCGCACGACGAGGGCGTTGAGCGCGGTTGCGGTGCCAGGGCCGTCGTAGGCGTCGATCCGGGCGAGGTACGCATCGACGAGGGCGACGGACGTGGTCTCCCCGCTCTCGAGGGCCTCGCGGAGGCGGGCGATGGGGGTTTCGACGACGTCGAACATGGTGGATCCTTCGGGAGTGCGTCTGTGTGCGTCGAACCGTGCGATTCAGAGGCGCAACGCCACGGTTCGGCGCAAACAGACGGGGAGGGTGGGGCTGGTTCGCGCTCAGCGCGCGGCGGTGAGGGAGGGCTGCTGCTGCGTGATGCAGTGGATCCCGCCGCCGCGGTCGAAGAGCGGGCGGGCATCGACGGTCACGACCCGGCGACCCGGGTAGGCGTCGGCGAGGATCTCGCGGGCCTGCGCGTCCGCGGCGTCGTCGCCGAAGCCGCATGCGACGACACCGTCGTTCGTGACGAGGTGGTTCACGTAGCTCCAGTCCACGAAGCCCTCCTCGTCGCGGAGGGTGGACGGCGCCGGCAGATCGACGATCTCGAACGGGCGACCCGCCGCGTCGAGCTGGGCGCCCAGGTGGGCGCGCAGTGCGGCGGACACCTCGAAGTCCGGGTGCTCGGGATCCTGCTGCGCGTGCAACAGGATCCGTCCGGGGGAGGGGATCGCGGCGACGATGTCGACGTGGCCGTTCGTCCCGAACTCGTCGTAGTCGCGAGTGAGGCCCCGTGGGAGCCACACGGCGTGCGTGGCGCCGATCGTGCGGCGCAGTTCGGCCTCGACGCGCTGTCGGTCGAGGTAGGGGTTGCGGCGCGGGTCGAGCTGGACGGTCTCGGTGAGCAGCACCGTGCCCTCGCCGTCGACGTGGATCCCGCCGCCCTCGTTGACGAGGGTCGAGCTGACGAGCTCGGCGCCCGTCTCGGCCGCGAGGATCCTGGCGTGCTGGGCGGCGTCGTGCCACCGCGCCCAGGCGGGAGCGCCCCAGCCGTTGAACACCCAGTCCACGGCCCCGAGCACACCGGGCCGCTCGTCGTCCACGACGAAGGTCGCACCGGAGTCCCGCATCCAGAACTCGTCCACCGGGGCCTCGACGATCGTGATCTCCGACGACAGCATGCGCCGGGCGCGGCTGAGCTCGGACGGATCGACCAGGATCGACACCGGCTCGAACTCGGCCACCGCGTGCGCCACGGCCGTCCAGGTCGCGTAGCCCTCCTCGCGCTGCGCGTCGGTGTCGCCCAGGGTGATCCCCTCCACGGGGAACGCCATCCAGGTGCGGTCGTGCGGGGCGGTCTCACTCGGCATGCGCCAGGCCATCGGGTGCTCCTCGTTCGGGTGCGGAGTTCTTATTGAACAGATGATCAATGAGCGCTACGCTAGAGCACTATGCAGACCTCGTCAACCCCGCGCCCCCGACGCATGGCGCCGGAACAGAGGGAGCGGGCGATCTTGGACTCCGCCCTCACGCTCGCCGCCGAGGGCGGGATCGCGGCGCTGACCGTCCGCACCGTCGCGACGAGGGCGGGCGTGACTCCCGCTCTCGTCGCGCACTACCGTCCGAGCATGGACGCCTTCGTCGCCGAGGTGTTCGGGACGATCGTGAGTGCCGAGCGTGCCGAGGTGATCGCCGCGGCCCGCGAGACCGGGGGACTGCGCGCGCGACTCGCGATCGTCGTCGCGAGCCTGCTCGACGGCGCGCGCGACGACGTCACCCTCGTCTGGGTGCAGGCCTGGGCCGCCGGCGCGCGCAACGAGGAGCTCGGTGCGCGCGTCCGGGAGGAGATGGATCACTGGCAACAGGAGCTGGAGGCGATCGTCGCCGAGGGCGTGGCGGCCGGCGAGCTCTCGGCCGCGCAGGCGGACGGCGCCGCCTGGCTGCTGCTCGCCATGGTCGACGGCATGAACGCGCACTCCCTGGTGAAGTGGGCGCCGGACGACCGCGCCGCGCTCGCGCGGCGGGCGCTCGCGGCGATCCTCGGCTGACGTCCGCCCGCCGCGCGCCGGACGACGGTCAGCGGGCGAGGAGCCGGAGCGCCGCCTCCGTGTCGGCCACCGTGAGCTGGGGCGGGTAGAGGCCCATGATCCTCAGCGCCGCCGCGTGATTCTCCGGATCGGACCCCGCGCACGCGTCTGCCGCGATCGTGACCCTCGCGCCCGCATCGGCGGCGGCCAACGCGGTCGAGAGCACGCAGCAGTCCGTGGACACGCCGGTCAGCACGATCGGGGCGGATCCGCGGGCCGTGCGGGGGAGGAAGGCGGCCAGCGCATCCCACTTCCCGAAGGTCGGAGCGTCGAGCGTCGGCGCAGGCGACAACGGGCGGGCCTCGGGCACCAGGGCGTAGAGCGGGTCGTCGGCCGCAACGTCCGCGAACGGCCACGCAGCGAAGTAGTCGCCCCAGGACGTGCGGCGATCGGCGGTCGGCAGCCAGCGCGTCACGACCACACGGTCCCCGGCGACGTCCGCGAGACGACGGATGTTCGCGAACGCCGTGGGGAACATCGGAGAACCCCACGGCGACCGGTGTGACGCGAAGATCTCCTGCGGGTCGATGACGACGAGCCAGGGCGCGTCCGGATCCCTGGGCGCTTCCGCAGCGCTCACTCCTGCTCCTGCCGACGGATCCTCGCCGCGCGCGCGAACCAGGTGACGAGGAAGCCCAGCACGAGCGCGAAGAACACGCCGAGGTTGGCGTACGCCCACTCGCCGTCCTTGCCGCCGATGAGCGGCAGCAGATAGCCCTGCCAGTTGTTCCAGGGCGCGGCCTCGGCGAACGAGTTCACGACCAGACCCCAGCCGATCACCGACACGACCACGAGGGTGACGATCGAGGTCGCGTCCCACGCGCCGTAGCGTCCCCGCGGATCGAACAGCGCGGCCTCGTCGTAGTCCTTGCGCCGGCGCAGGATGTCGGCGATGAGGATGCCCGCCCAGCCCGCCATCGGGACGCCGAGCGTGAGCAGGAACGACTGGAACGGCCCGATGAAGTCCTGCGCGAAGAACACCACGACGATCGTGCCGATCGTGAGGATCACACCGTCGACGGCGGCCGCGGCGGGCCGGGGGATGCGGATCCCGAGGCTCAGCAGCGTCAAGCCCGACGAGTAGATGCCGAGCACCGCCCCGGACACGAGCGTGAGGATCGCGACGATGAGGAAGGGGAAGAGGGCCCACGCGGGCAGGAGACCGGCGAGCGCGCCGATCGGGTCCGCCCCCACGGCGGCGGCGAGCTTGTCGTCGGATCCCGCGAGCAGCAGGCCGAAGAACACGAGGATGATCGGTGCGACCGAGCCGCCGATCGTGTTCCAGGCCACGATCGCGCCGTCCGGGGTGGAGCGCTTCTGATAGCGCGACCAGTCGGCGGCGATGTTGATCCAGCCGAGCCCGAACCCGGTCATGACCATGACGAGGGCGCCGATCGTCTGCGCGAGCGTGCCGTCGGGGCGGGAGAACGCCGTGTCCCAGTGGATGCTCTGGAACGTCAGCACGAGGAAGAGCACGGTGAACGCGCCGGTCAGCCACGTGAGGACCGACTGCAGCCGCATGATCGTGTGGTAGCCGAGAACGCTCGCCGCGACGATGAGCGCGGCGACCACGATCGTCGCGATCAGGTGCACGGCCACGTCGCCGCCCGCGCCGACCCAGCCGAGTGCGTGCAGGACCGTGGTCGTCGCCAGCACCGCCGTGATCGTGAGCGACGTCTCCCAGCCGATCGAGGTGAGCCAGGAGACGATGCCGGGGATCTTCTGCCCCTGCACGCCGAACGCCGCCCGGGACAGCACCATCGTCGGTGCGGAACCCCGCTTGCCCGCGATCGCGATGAGCCCGCACAACGCGAACGACACCACGATCCCGACGATCGCGACGACCGTCGCCTGCCAGAGGGAGATCCCGAAGCCGAGCAGGAACGATCCGTACGACATCCCGAACACGGAGACGTTCGCGGCGAACCACGGCCAGAACAGGTCGCGCGGGCGCGCTGTGCGCTCGGACTCGGGGATGATCTCGATCCCGCGGCTCTCGATGAGCGTCGAGGATCCGGGGGCGGTGGTGGTCGACATGGCATCATCCTGGCAGGGTGGAGCCTCTCAGGGGAGCGTTCCTGCCGAAGACGACCCGCGATACGATGAGGCGACCCGTCGATCCGGCCCGGCGCTCTGCTCGCGGCCGGGCGCCTGGGAGGCTTCCGGGTCGAAAGGATCCCTCATGGACGCCGCGCGCATGCATGCCGCCTCGCCCGAATCCGCCGCGATCGTCGACGCCGTGCTCGACTACTCCCGCCGGCGGATGCTCGCCACCGACGTGCCGCTGGACAAGCCGCAGACGGAGGCGGAGCTGCGCCGCCTCGCGGGCGTCACCATCACCGATCAGGGGCTGGGGGCGCCGCGCGCGCTCAGCGTGTTCGAGCACATCCTCGCGCCCGCGTGCCTCACCACGAGCCATCCCGCCTACCTGTCGTTCATCCCCACCGCGCCGACGATCGCCGCGATGGCGTTCGACCTCGTCGTCTCCGCCTCCGGCCTGTACGGAGGGAGCTGGCTGGAGGGGGCCGGGGCCGTGCACGCCGAGAACGAGGTGCTCTCGTGGCTCGCCGCCGAGTTCGGGTTGCCGACGACCGCCGGCGGCGTCTTCGTGCAGGGCGGCACGATCGGCAACCTGTCGGCGCTGGCCGCGGCCCGCGAGCACGCGCGCGAGACCGCGCTCGCCGACGGGCGCGCGCTGCCGCCGCGCTGGAAGCTGGTCTGCAGCATCGAGGCCCACTCCTCGAACAAGTCCGCGGCGCGGATCATGGACGTCGATGTCGTGGCGGTCCCCTCGGGAGACGACGGAAAGCTGCACGCCGACGCCGTGCGCGCCGCACTCGAGGAGCACGGCGACGCGGTGTTCGCGGTCGTCGCGACGGCCGGATCCACGAACTTCGGAATCGTCGACGACCTCGAGGGCATCGCCGCCCTCAAGGACGAGTTCGACTTCTGGCTGCACGTCGACGGCGCCTACGGCCTCACCGCGATGCTGGCCCCGGAGGCGCGGGCATGGTTCTCGGGGGTCGAGAGGGCGGACTCCCTCATCGTCGATCCGCACAAGTGGCTCTTCGCCCCCTTCGACTGCTGCGCCCTGCTCTACCGGGACCCGGAGCACGGACGCCGGGCGCACACCCAGCACGCCGAGTACCTCGACACCCTCACCGACACGGACGCGTTCAGCCCCTCCGACTACTCGATCCAGCTCACCCGGCGCCCCCGCGGGCTTCCCCTGTGGTTCTCGCTCGCGACCTACGGCGTGGACGCCTACCGATCCGCCGTGAGCGCGACGCTCGCCCTCACCCGCCGGATCGCCGAGGAGATCTCCTCCCGCCCCGAGCTCAGGCTGGTGCGGGATCCGCAGCTCTCCGTGGTCGTCTTCGAACGCGAGGGCTGGGAGCGCGCCGACTACGACCGCTGGTCGGACGAGCTGCTGCAGTCGCAGCGCGCGCTCGTCGTGCCCAGCTCGCACGCCGGACGCACGAACACGCGCTTCGCGATCCTCAATCCGCTCACGACCTTCGAAGAGCTCGTCGGGATCCTCGACACGATGCGCTGAGGCGCGGGGCCTCCCCGGGGTCGTTGAGCGAGCGCGCCGGAGCCCCTTCCCCGGGGGCGTTGAGCGAGCGTGCCGGAGCGCCTTCCCCGGGGGCGTTGAGCGAGCACGCCGGAGGCGAGCGAGACGAAACGCGCGCGTCTCCGGAAACGGGCCGGGTCTGAGTCCGCTCCGGGGACGGGAGGGCGGGCGCGCGGTCCCCTCGCCGCCCTGCGGCCGGCTCACCGCCAGACCCGCTGCCTGCGCGCCCGCCCTCCCGCCCCCTGCGCTCGGGTTCGCGGGCACGCCGGAGCGCCCCTTCCCCGGGGTCGTTGAGCGAGCACGCCGGAGCGCCCCTTCCCCGGGGTCGTTGAGCGAGCACGCCGGAGCGCCTTCCCCGGGGTCGTTGAGCGAGCACGCCGGAGGCGAGCGAGACGAAACGCGCGCTGCAACGCGCCGTCCTCAGCCGCGGAAGAACGCCTCGGCGACGGAGGCCAGGTCGTGCAGATCGCTCACACCGGCGAGTTCGCGGGCCGAGTGCATCGACAGGATCGGGATCCCGACGTCCACCGTGCGGATGCCGAGGCGGGTGGCCGTGATCGGGCCGATGGTCGAGCCGCAGGGGACGTCGTTGTTCGAGACGAACTCCTGCGTGACGACCCCGGCGGCGTCGCACCAGCCGCGCCACGCCGCGGCTCCCACGGCGTCGGTCGCATAGCGCTGGTTGGCGTTGAGCTTGAGGATCGGCCCGGAGCCCAGCACCGGCTGCACGACGGGGTCGTGCTTCGCGGCGTAGTTGGGATGCACCGAGTGGCCGACGTCGCTCGACAGGCACCACGACGCGGCGTAGGCGCGGAGCAGATCGGACTGCTCGGCGCCGAGGCCCGCGTAGACGCGCTCCAGCACGTCCTCGAGGATCGGCCCCGCGGCGCCGGAGCGGGATCCGGATCCGAGCTCCTCGTGATCGAAGGCCGCGAGCATCGCGATCGCCTGCGGTTCCGCCTCGGCGAGGCGGCCCAGCGCCACGACCCCGGCGTGGACGGAGGCGAGATCGTCGAGGCGCCCCGAGGCGAAGAACGCGTCGTCCCTGCCGAACACCGCACCGCGCGCGGAGTCCGCCACGACGACGTCGAAGCCGCGCACGGCGTCCGCGTCGACGCCCGCGCTCGCCGCGAGCTCGGCGAGGAGATCGGCCTCGCTCGCCTCGCCCAGGCCCCACACGGGCTGCGTCTCGTACTGCTTGTCGAGGGACAGGCCGTTGTTCACGCCGCGGTCGAGATGGATCGCGAGCTGCGGGAGGCGCAGGAGCGGCCCGGTCGCGGCGAGTACGACGCGGCCGTCGGCGAGCGCGAGCCGTCCGGCCAGGCGCAGCTCGCGATCCAGCCAGGAGTTCAGCAGCGGCCCGCCGTAGACCTCGACCGCGGCCTGCAACCACCCCTTCGCGCTGGTCGTCGGCTGCGGCTTGAGCTTGAAGCCGGGGGAGTCGGTGTGCGCGCCGAGCACATGCACGGGGGTGGTGGCGCCGGCCGATGAAGGCACGATCCACGCGATCGCAGCACCGTCGCGGACGACGACGAAACGGCCGCCCCGTTGCGCAGGCCACTCCGCGGTCTCGTCGAGCCGCACGAAGCCCTGGGCCTCCAGGCGGCGGGCGACCTCCTCCGCCGCGTGGTAGCTGGACGGCGAGGCGGCGACGAAGTCGGCCAGATCCTCGACGTGGGCGCGGGCGGAATCGGAGACGGGCATGCGGATCCTTCCGGGGCGGCGGGCAACCCTTCGATGCTAGTCCGCCGCGGTGAGCGCGTCGGGTGCCCCGGGGAACACCGCGAGAACGACGAAGGGAGCGGTCCGCCTCCGGTCGCTCCCTGCACTTCCAGGATACCGGAGGGGGTGGGGCTTGCGGCAAGACCCCCCTGCGCGCGCAGACTGGGTGGCTTCGCCCTGGAATCGGAGGATCCGTGCGCCCTGAGACCGACCCTGAAGCCGACCGTGAAATCGCCCCTGGAAACGACCCCGGAGCCGATCCGGATAAGGTGCCCGCGCGCCTCTCGCGGCCCCGCCGCCCCTCGTCCTTCTTCGCCCTTCCCCCCTCCCTCGCCCGCAAGGGCGGCCCCGCCTTCGTCGCCGAGGACGACGCTCGCTTCGCCGCGATCCACGACGCCCTCGCCGCGGAGACCTCCGCCCTCGAGGCGCGACTCGGACGCCTGCGCGGACAGCGGGTGCGGGCGGGGCAGGAGGCCCTCGACCGCGATTTGGAGATCCACCGTTCCGCGTCGCGATGGCAGCTGCTGCGCCGCTACGGCGTCGATCTCTGCCTGGGCCGCATGGACCCCGCCCGGGCAACGGAGGGCGACGGCGCGGGGGAGGACGAGGCGGAATCGGTCTACATCGGCCGGATCGGTCTCACCGACGCCGCCGGACGCCGCCTGCTCGTCGACTGGCGGGCTCCGGCGGCCGCGCCGTTCTTCGCCGCGACGCATGCGAATCCGCAGGGACTGGTCAGCCGTCGGCGCTATCGCTGGACCTCGCAGCGGGTCACCGACTACTGGGACGAGGTCTTCGATCCGGACGCGACCCTCGCGGCAGGAGTCGATGCGACCTCGACGCTCGACGACCAGTCCGCGTTCATCGCGAGCCTCGGCGCCTCGCGCTCGCCGCGGATGCGCGACGTGCTGAGCACGATCCAGGCGGATCAGGACGCGATCATCCGCGCGTCCTCCCGGGACGCCCTCGTCGTCGACGGAGGCCCCGGCACCGGGAAGACGGTCGTGGCGCTGCACCGGGCCGCCTATCTCATGCACGCCGAACAGCGGCTCGGACGGGGCGGCATCCTCTTCGTCGGTCCGCACCAGCCCTATCTGCGCTATGTCGAGGACGTGCTGCCGAGCCTCGGCGAGGACGGCGTACGGGTGTGCACGCTGGCGGACCTCGTGGTCGAGGGGCGGGCGGGGGATGCAATGCCCGACGAGGCGGATGCGACCGCCCGACGGCTGAAGGAGGGGCTGCGTCTGCTCGATGCGGTCGAGGCCGCCGTGCGCTATCACGAGCACGCGCCGACCGAGGCGCTGTGGATCGAGACGCCGTGGCGCGACGTCGTCGTGCCGCCTGCCGCGTGGGTCGAGGCCTTCGACGCGCCAGAGCCCGGCACGCCGCACGACGAGGCCCGTGACGTCGTGTGGGAGGCGCTCATCGGAGCGCTCGTCGAGGAGAACGCCGACGAGGACGTCCCTCCGCGACAGCTCGACCGGGCGCTGCGGCAGAGCACCGCGCTCCAGCGCGCGTTCGTCGCCGCGTGGCCGATGCTGGACCCGGCGGGGGTGGTCGCGGATCTCTGGGAGGTTCCCGCGTTCCTGCGGATCTGCGCGCCGTGGTTGAGCGCCCAGGAGCGTGCGGCGCTGCACCGGGAGGATCCGCGGGCCTGGACCCGGCAGGACCTGCCCCTTCTCGACGCGGCGCGCGCTCGGATCGGCGATCCCGCGGCCTCCGGACGGCGCCGTCGCGAGGAGGCGGTCACCGCGGAAGAGCGGGAGCAGCGCGACCGCGTGATCGACGAGCTCCTCGCCGCGGACGACGACAAGGAGAGCGCGGTCACGGGCTTCTTCTTCGGGCCGGACAGCGACGGCGCCCGCGAGATGCTGCTCGAGGAGGCCGAGCGCCTGCGCCCGGATCCCGACGCCCTCGCGGGGCCGTTCGCGCACGTCGTCGTCGACGAGGCGCAGGAGCTCAGCGACGCGGAGTGGGCGGTGCTCCTGCGCCGGGTGCCCTCGCACAGCCTCACGGTGGTCGGCGACCGCGCACAGGCGCGTCACGGCTTCGACGGCACGTGGACCGAGCGCCTCGCGCGCGTGGGCGTGCGGCGGGTGACGCAGGCCGGCCTCCGGATCAACTACCGCACCCCCGAGGAGGTCATGGAGGCTGCGGCGCCGGTCATCCGCGCGGCGCTGCCCGACGCGAACGTGCCGATGTCGGTGCGATCGAGCGGGATCCCGGTCCGCGTCGCGGCCCTCGCGGAGCGGGACGCGATCCTCACGTCCTGGCTCGCCGGGCACGCCGAGGGCCTGGCCTGCGTGATCGGCGACGACCGGCCCTTCCTCGACGACCGTGGTCTCCCGGACCCCCGTGTGCGTCTGCTCACGCCCGTCACGGCCAAGGGACTCGAGTTCGACCTCGTCGTGATCGCGGATCCGTCGTCGTTCGGATCCGGCATCGAGGGCGCCGTGGATCGGTACGTCGCGATGACGAGGGCGACCCAGGAGCTCGTGCTGCTGGAGTGAGCGCGCGGGGCGGCGCTCAGAGCGCCGCCCCGACGAGCGCCTCGCCCAGAGGGGCGCGCACGTGGAGCATGCGTGCGCCTTCCCGGGTGCTGACGATCAGGCCCGCGTCGCGCAGCACCGTCAGGTGGTGAGACGCGGTCGAGACGGCGACTCCGGCATCGGCGGCGACCTGCGAGGTCGTGCGGGGCGCGTGCGCGGCGCGCAGGATCCCCGCCCGCGCGGGGCCCACCAGGGCGTCCAGCGCGCGCGCCCCGTCCGGCGCCTGCCGGGTCCAGTCCGCCGTCACCCCGCGGGCGGGGTAGAAGAGCGTCGGCTGAGCGGGCGGCTCGGTGAGCACGAAGCAGCTCCAGGAGGAGAGGACGGTCGGCACGAGCACCAGCCCGCTGCCGCGGCAGTCGACCTCCTCGCTGTGGCGGCGCAGCGCCACCCTGACCGATCCGTCGCCCCAGCTCACCTGGGGGTGGATCCCGGCGGCCATCGCGGCGAGGCCGTCGGAGGCGATGGTGCGCGAACGCACCGCGATGTCGGCGCGGAGGATCCGTTCCAGTTCGGGCCAGACGGGCGCGAGGACGGCGTCCCAGACAGCCTCCCAGGCGTCGGCGACGAGCGCCCTGGCGCGGATCGGATGGTCCTGCATCGCCCGAAGCCCCTCGCGCTCGCGCCCCGTGGAGCGCGCGACCCTCTTTCCCAGGTCGAGACGGACTCCCGCGAGCGGCGCCGCACGGAGCGCGGCGAGCTCCTCGTCCGGGGTCAGGTCCCAGCGCGCGGTCGTCGTGAGGAAGTCGGGCAGATAGCCGTCTGCGCCGACCACCTGCGCGAGCACCGCGAACGGCTCGCGGGGAAGGCGCTCACGCGCCTGCCGCAGCCACCCCCACGCGAGCGGATACTGTGCGGGGCGCAGGAGCACCCGCACGGCGTGCGCCAGCTCGTGACCGGGCGAGATCCCGAACCGGACGGCCTCCAGGTCGCCCGTGCCCAGCCGGAAGTCGACGCGGTGGTGCTCCCACTCCACACCGTCCATGTTTCGATGCACATCGAAACTTTAGGGGATGCGAGAGGATCCGGGGAGAGTGGGGGAACACACCGCGGAACGCGGATCAGCACAGGAAAGAGGTGGACGAATGGGAAGCAACTCGTTCGATGTCACGGTCGTCCGCCCGGACGAGATCCGTCTCGGCACCGGCGCCAGCCGGCGGTTCGAAGGTGCGGCGCACGGCGCGGGCGTCTCGTACTTCTTCGTCGACAATCAGCCGGGCCAGGGGTCCCGTCGGCACTGGCACCCCTATCCCGAGACGTGGGTGGTGCTCGAGGGCGACGCCGCGTTCACCGTGGGAGACCGGACCGTCACGGCGGCCGCCGGCGACACCGTCATCGGCCCGGCGTTCGTGCCGCACCGGTTCGAGAACGTCGGCACCTCGACCCTGCGACTGCTCTGCATCCACGCCTCGGACACCATCATCCAGACCGTGGTCGACTGACCGCGGCCCACCCCTCACCCACGGAGAACACATGTCCTTTCAGGCATACCTCGACGCCGTCGAGACCAAGACCGGCCTCACCCCCCGACAGCTCGTCGACCTCGCGACCGAGCACGGATTCGGCCCCGACACCAAGGCGACGCCGATCCTGGACTGGCTCAAGACCGACTACGGTCTCGGGCGCGGTCACGGCATGGCGATCGTGCACGTCATCACCAAGGGCCCGAAGATCAACGCCGCGCACGTCGGCACCGACGGCACGCATCGCGACGCCACGGATACGCTGTGGCTGGATGGCAAGGACAGCAACCCCGATCGAGGGTGACCGCGCCGGCTCCCCACGAACCCGCGCTTGCGCCCCAGGAACTCAGGAGAACTCCCATGACGGTACGCGTCGATCTCAACATCTCCCTCGACGGTTACGCGACGACCACCGATCAGACCCCGGAGAACCCCTTCGGCGAGGACTGGGGGCGTCTCGTCGCCGTCTACACCTCGACGCGCACGTTCCGTGAGCGCGTGCTCGGCGACGAGTCCGGATCGGGGACCACCGGCATCGACGACCGCTACGGCGCCGAGTACTTCGAGAACGTCGGCGCGGAGATCATGGGCGCGGGCATGTTCGGGCTGCACGAGCATGCCGGGGATCCGGACTGGAAGGGCTGGTGGGGCGACGCACCGCCCTTCCACTGCCCGGTGTTCGTGCTCACCCACGGGATCCCGCGCGATCCGATCACCTTCGCGAACGGCACGGAGTTCCACTTCCTCGACGCCTCCCCGGAGGAGGCGCTCGTGCGGGCCGTGGAGGCGTCCGGCGGCGGGGACGTCCGCATCGGCGGTGGCGTGCGGACCGTGCGGTCCTTCCTCGCTGCGGGTCTCGTGGACCGTCTGCACGTGGCGATCGTGCCGATCCTGCTCGGTCGGGGGGAGAACCTCTGGCAGGATCTGCGCGGACTCGAACAGGGATACACGGTGTCGAGCGAGGTCGCCGAGAGCGGCGTCGTCCACGTCACGTTCGCGCGCGACTGACCCGCGGCTCCCGGCGGGGCCGTGGTCAGGCGACGTCGCGGTGGATGTCGCGGTCGACGTTGGCGTCCTCGACGTCCTCGTCGCGCGGGCGAGCCGGATCGGTCCTCGCCTCCCGTTTCGCGTACATCGCCCGGGACGCGTCGGAGAGCGGCGCGCGGAGGAAGAGCAGCGAGATGCTGATCCCGATCAGTGCGGCGAACAGGGCGGCCAGCCACCAGAACTCGCGGAAGATCGGGAAGAAGAACCACAGGATCCCCAGCGGCACGAGGAACGCCAGCAGGCGCAGCACCGAGTAGACGAGCAGGGGAGGAAGCTTCACGCGTCCAGTCTAGGAGTCCGCGTTCGGCACCCGCTGTGAACGACCTCTGTCTTCGGGCCCCGTGCCTGTGAGAGGGGGGGCGCCGTCGCCGCGGATCCGGGTCCTCCCGTCCCGCCTAGACTGAGGACGTGACCCGATTCCTCGTGATCGGCGGCTTCCTGGCCGCGGTCTTCTGGGTGTTCGGCATCGTCGACTGCGTGGTGCAGCCCGCGAGCCGCCATCGCGGCGTGCCCAAGGGCGTCTGGATCGCGATCGTCATCCTGATCCCCGTACTCGGAGCGATCCTCTGGTTCGCTCTCGGTCGCACGCGTCGCGGCCGCAGCGCCGCCGAGGAGCGGTTCCTCCCCCTCGACGACGAACCGGGATCCGGTCACGCCGGCTACGACCTCAGCCGTGCGGAGCAGGATCGCCGCATCCAGGAGCTCGAGGCGGAGCTCGCGCGCCTGGACGAGCGCGGCGACACCGACGATCCCGGTCCGAAGCGGTGACCGGCGCCGCGGACGCCCCCACGGCATCGCCCGCGACCGACGCCGCCGTGCGGCTGCTGACCGGTCTCGTCGAACTCGGCGTGCGGGACCTCGTGCTCTCGCCCGGATCGCGGTCGCAGGCGCTCGCGCTCGTGGCGGCGGCGCTGGGCCGTTCCGGGGCGCTGCACGTGCACGTCCGTGTCGACGAGCGCGTCGCCGGGTTCACGGCGCTCGGCCTCGCCCGCGAGTCCGGCGTCCCGGCGGTGCTCGTGTGCACGTCCGGGACCGCGGCCGCCGGATACGTCCCCGCCGTCATGGAGGCGTTCCACTCCGGCGTCCCCCTCGTCGTGCTCACGGCCGACCGCCCGCCCGAGTTGCGCGGCGTCGGAGCCAACCAGGCCACGACCCAGGTCGACATGTACCGGCCCTGGGTGCGGCTCGGCGTCGACGCCCCCGTTCCGGGCGACGCGGACCCCGTCGTGTTCTCCGCGCTCGCGGCCGATGCCGTCGCGTGCGCGATGGGCGCGGAGGGAAACGGCCTGGCCGGCGTCGCGGGCCCCGTGCATCTGAACCTGCCGATGCGCGAACCGCTCTCCGGGCCGCTTCCGGATCGGCTGGTCGCGACACCGGGAATTACGCTCCGCCCGGCTCCCGCGGCTGCGGTCCTGATCGTCCCCGGTCCCCGCACGATCGTGCTGGCCGGTGCGGACGCCGGTGCCGAGGCCGCGGACTTCGCGCACGACGGCGGCTGGCCGCTCATCGCCGAGGTCGTCAGCGGCGCCCGCGTCGGCGACACCCTCGTGCCCCGGTACCGCGCGCGCCTGAACGACCCGGCGTTGGCGGAACGCATCGAACGGGTCGTGGTGTTCGGCCACCCGACGCTGAGCCGCGAGACGGCGGCGCTCCTTCGCCGCACCGACGTCGAGGTCGTCGCGGTGCGCCGTGGCGGCGAGGCGCTGAACCTCTCCGGTCGCGCGGTCGACGTGCGCTCCGTCGTGGCGGCGGGCCGGAGTTCTGACGTCGAATGGCTCTCCGCCTGGATCGGCACCGCGCACCCCGATCCCGGCACCGCGCAGGAGGGCGACGCGCCCGTCGACCGCCGCGCCCTCGTGCGTGCGGTCTGGAGCGCCAGCGGCCCCGACGACCGATTGCTGTTCGGTTCCTCGCGCATCGTCCGGGTCGCGGACGACGTGCTGGGCCCGCATCGGGTGCACGTGCACGCCAATCGGGGCCTCGCCGGGATCGACGGGACCGTCTCGACGGGGATCGGCATCGCGGCCGCCTCCCAGCGCGCGGGCAAGGGCGGGGTGACCCGCGTCCTGCTCGGCGACCTCGCCTTCCTGCACGACGTCGGAGCGCTCCTGCTGCCGGCGGACGAACCGGTGCCGCGGATCCAGGTCATCGTCGGCAACGACGGCGGAGGCACGATCTTCGACGGCCTGGAGGTCGCCGCGACGGCGGGATCCGCCGCGCTCGACCGGGCGTTCTACACGCCGCACTCCGTCGCCCTGGCGGGTCTCGCCGCGGCGTACGGGTGGGACCATCGACGTGTGGAGACCGTCGTGGCCCTCGCGACGGCGCTCGCGGCGGACGTCCGGCGTCCCGGCATCGTCGAGGTCCCGCTCCCGCGCTGAGCGGATCCCGCCGCGTACCCGCATGCGACGGACCGCGCACGGCTACGCGATCGCTGCCGGTCGGCTCAGGGCGCCGCCTCTTCCGATCGCCGTGCCGCGCGGGGCAGGATGAGGGCATGACGCACGATTCCGCCGGATGGCGCAGCCCTGCCGCCGAGATCCTCCGTGTGACCGCGGAGGGACTCGGCGCCGTGGAGCCCGATTCCACGCCGGGGTACGACGGATCCAAGAAGGACGGCGCCTCCTCGCTGGCGTCGGGGCTGACCGCCCTCGGCGATCTGCAGGAGCGTCTGTACGCGCGTTCCGCGGTCGGGGAGGCGCGGGCGAGCGTGCTGCTCGTGCTGCAGGCGATGGACTCGGCCGGGAAGGGCGGGATCGTCCGCCATGTCGTCGGGGGCGTCGACCCGCAAGGGGTGGAGCTCGCGGCGTTCAAGGCCCCGACCGCGGAGGAACTGCGGCACGACTTCCTCTGGCGCATCGAGAAGCGCGTACCCGCGCCGGGCCGGATCGGGGTCTTCGATCGCTCGCACTACGAGGACGTGCTCATCGGCCGGGTGCGCGAACTCGCTCCGCCCGCCGAGATCGAACGTCGCTACGGCGCGATCGTCGACTTCGAGAGGCGGCTCGTCGACGCCGGCACGCGCGTCGTCAAGGTCATGCTGCACATCTCGCGCGACGAGCAGAAGAAGCGCCTCATGGAACGCCTCGACCGACCGGAGAAGAACTGGAAGTTCAATCCCGGCGACGTCGACGAACGTCTGCGCTGGGACGCCTACATGGCCGCGTACGACACGATGTTCGCGCGCACCTCGACCGACGACGCGCCCTGGTACGTGGTCCCGGCGAATCACAAGTGGTACGCGCGGCTCGCGGTGCAGGAGCTGCTGCTGGCGGCCCTGGAGGACATCGATCCGCAGTGGCCGGTCGCCGACTACCACGTCGCCGCCCAGCGTCGTCGCCTCGAGGCGAGCTGATCCCCCGCAGCGCGGCCCGAGGCGGGAGCGGTCGGGGACGGAGCGGTCAGGCGAGGGCGTCGACGATCGGGCGGAACTTCACCCTGGTCTCCAGCAGCTCCGCCTCCGGATCGCTGCCTGCGACGATCCCCGCCCCGGCGTAGGCGGTCAGTGGGATCGGGGAGCCCGATGCGACCGTCGTGTCGAACTGCGCGCACCGCAGCGCGATCGCCCATTCGCCGTTGCCCTCGGCGTCGATCCACCCGACCGGCCCCGCGTACCGGCCGCGGTCGAACGGTTCGAGCTCGCGGATCACGGCGATCGCGACGTCGGTCGGGGTCCCGGCCACGGCGGCCGTGGGATGCAGCGCGGCGGCGAGGTCGAGCGCCGACGCCCCGTCGGCGAGCTCCGCCCTCACGTCGGTCGCGAGGTGGAAGAGGTTGGGCAGCTCCAGGATGAACGGCCCCCCGTCCGCGACGAGGGACGCGGTGTGCGGGGAGAGCGACGCCACGAGACTGCGCACGGCGAAGGCGTGCTCGTCGTTGTCCTTCGGGCTGTCGGCCAGCGACGCCGCCGCCCGGGCGTCGGTCACCGCGTCGGCGCCACGCGGGGTCGTGCCCGCGAGCACGCGCGCGGTCACCGTTCCCCCGTGCACCGTGACGAGCGTCTCAGGGCTCGCGCCGATGAGGCCGTCGACGGCGAACGCCCAGGTGTCCGGGTACTCGGTGCTCAGGGCGCGCACGAGCCGGCGCAGATCCGCGCCGCGCGGGGCGGATCCGGCGAGGTCGCGCGCGAGCACCACCTTGCCGAAGCGTCCTTCCGCGATGCCGTGCAGGGCGCGCCGCACGGACTGCTGGTAGCCCTCGGCCGTCTGCGCCCCGGGGCCGAGCGTCCCCGCCCACTGCGGCCCCAGCGGAGTGGGATCCGGCGGCTCCCCGGTGGCGGAGGAATCCGAGATGCGGGTGATCCAGGCGCGGCCGTTGTGCCGGCCCCGGACGACGCGCGGCACGACGAGGACGCTGTCCGCGGCCGACCGCTCGTCGAAGACGAGGGCCGCGAAGGCGACGAGCCCGCTCCCGGGAGCGCCGACGGGGTCGTCCACGCGGGCGGCGGTGCGGATCCGCTCCCATTCGCGGGCGAGGACGACGGCACGGGGCTCTGGGCCGGCCGGGACGCGGATCACGAGCGCGGCCTCGGAGCCCGCCGCGACGATCCCGTCGCCACGGCGCATCCAGACCAGCGGATCCGCCGGATCGGCGTACGCGAGGAGGTCGTCGTCGGCGACGATCTCGCGCGTCTGCACGACCAGGCCGGAACTCACCCGTCCAGCCTATGCGGTGGGCGCTGCACCGGCGGCCGTCGCACGCGCCGCGCGGCGGCGTCGGTCGGCGCATCTAGAGTGGCTGCGTGAGCGCAGAGCGGCCCGCCCCGGGCACCGAGATCGTCTTCCAGTGGCGCAAGTGGGACGGATCGCCGCACTGGCGGCACGAGTGCCTCTGGCTCGGGTCCGATTCCTGGGGCGACTGGATCGGACAGCCCGGCGGCTGGTGGAGCGAGCGCCCCGGCCGCGCCTTCGCCGCGCACGGCCCGAACGTCACGCTCGTTCCTCCGAGCGGGGACTGGGTGCTCACCGTCAACCGCGACCACCCGAAGGGCATGCGGATCTACATCGACCTCGCCTGGGACGTGCACGCGGGAGGCGCCGACGGCACGCCGGATCCGCTGCTGTTCACCGGGATCGACATGGACCTGGACGTCGTGCGCGTCGAGGGCGAGCGCGGCACCTGGATCGACGACGAGGACGAGTGGGACGAGCACCGCGCCTGGTACGGCTACCCCGCCGACGTCCAGGAGCACCTCGTCGCGCTCGCGGCGGAGCTCGCGGAGAACGTGCGCGCCCAGGTGCCGCCGTTCGACGACGCGACCGCGGATCGCTGGCTCGACATCCTGGAGGCGCTGGAGCACACCCCGCGCCCCGAACGCCCCGCCGATCGCCGCGGCTGAGCCCGCCGGACGCACGGCCGGGCGCGCGTAGGCTGGAGCGGTGACCCCGTCAGAGCCCAACCGCGCAGATCTCGGCAAGGACCCCGCCCGCGTCAGCGGCATGTTCGACCAGGTCGCCGCGGGATACGACCGCACCAACACCGTCATGACGGTCGGCAACGACGCGCTCTGGCGCGCGGCGACCACGCGGGCCGTCGCCCCGAAGAAGGGCGAGCGGATCCTCGACCTCGGCGCGGGGACGGCGTCCTCCTCGGCGTCCCTCGCCGCGAGCGGAGCCGAGGTCGTGGCCGCCGACTTCTCGCCGGGCATGCTCGAGGAGGGACGACGACGGCACGGGCATCTGCCGAACCTGAGCTTCGTGCAGGCCGATGCGACCGACCTCCCGTTCGGCGACGACGAGTTCGACGCGGTGACGATGTCGTACAGCCTGCGCAACGTGCAGGATCCGAAGAAGGCCCTCGCCGAGCTCTTCCGGGTGACCAAGCCCGGCGGCAGGGTGGTCGTCAACGAGTTCTCCACACCCCCGGCTCCGCTGCTGCGCGCGTTCTACAAGGTCTACAACGCGCAGGTGCTGCCGCGCGTCGCGCGCCTCGCCGGCACGAACGGCGAGGCCTACGACTACCTCAACGAGTCGATCAGGGAGTGGCCCGACCAGCGCACGCTCGCCGGCTGGATGCGCGAGGCGGGGTGGATCGACGTCGCCTGGCGCAACCTCTCCTTCGGCATCGTGGCGCTGCATCGCGCCCGCAAGCCCCTGCCCGCACGCCCGCTGACCTGAGACCGCCTGCTCGTGCCGGTGCACCGTTCTCAGGACGGATCGTCACGTCGCGCTCAGGCCGGCACGATCCGGGCCGATCGCGCCGCTTCGTCCTGAGAACGCGAGCGGCGCCTCGGCGTACGGGTCCTCCGGGCGCAGGTAGGCTGGATCCGTGACTACGAGCCCCGCCGCCACGGGTTCGCGCCTCGCGAGCCGCCTCGGCTTCAGCGACCGCGTGTTCATCGGCCCGTCCGCGCGCCGGGTCGCCCGAGAGGTGGAGGCCGGTCTCGACCTGGTCGAAGAGGGTCTCGCCGAGGATCTGCACGTCGCCGACGCCCTGGCCGACGCGACCAGCCGCTACCTGTACGACGCGGGCGGGAAGCGGGTGCGCCCCGTGCTCGCGCTGCTCACCGCGCAGCTCGGCGGCGGCAACCTTCCCGCGGTCGTCGACATCGCCAAGGCGCTGGAGCTGACCCACCTGGGATCGCTCTACCACGACGACGTCATGGACGGCGCCGACCGGCGGCGCGGAGTGCCCGCCGCCCACGCCGTGTGGGGCAACAACGTGGCGATCCTGACGGGCGACATCCTGTTCTCCCGCGCCCTCAAGCTGATGAGCGGCCACGGCGACCGTGCCATCCGCCTGCAGGCCGACACCTTCGAGCGGCTCGTGCTCGGTCAGATGCACGAGACCGTCGGTCCGCAGCCCGGCGACGACCCGATCGAGTTCTACATCCAGGTGCTTGCCGACAAGACCGGATCGCTCATCGCGGCAGCGACCCAGGCCGGCGTCATCTTCTCCGGCGCGCCGGGGGAGTACGAGCAGCCGCTGCGCGACTTCGGAGAGAAGATCGGCGTCGCCTTCCAGCTCCTCGACGACGTGATCGACCTGTCGAACAAGCCCGAGGACACGGGCAAGGTGCCGGGGACCGACCTGCGCGCGGGGGTGCCGACCATGCCGTCGCTCCTGCTCGCCGTCGAGACGGACCCGGAGTCCGTCGCGCTCGCCGCGGAGATCGATGAGGGCGTCCGGCGGATCGCCGAGGGAGCGGATCCCGCGATCCTCGACGACGCCCTGCTGCGACTGCGCGACCATGCCGTCACGCAGAAGACCCGCGACCTCGCCCGTTCGTGGACGCAGGGAGCGATCGACGAGCTCGACGTGCTGCCGAAGGGACCGGTGCGCGAGGCGCTCACCCGCTTCGCCACGTCCCTGGCCGACCGCAGCAGCTGACTCCCGTTCGCCCGCATCCAGGGCAGCCGAAAGGACCCCTATGACCAAGCTCAGGCTTGCCATCGTCGGAGCCGGCCCCGCCGGCATCTACGCCGCCGACATCCTGTTGAAGGCCGAGCGGCGCTTCGACGTCTCGATCGACCTCTTCGAGCACCTTCCCGCCCCCTACGGCCTCGTCCGCTACGGCGTGGCGCCGGATCATCCGCGCATCAAGGGCATCATCACCGCCCTCCGCGACGTGCTCGACCGGGGAGACATCCGCCTGTTCGGCAACGTGCACTTCGGCACCGAAATCACGCTCGAGGATCTGAAGAAGCACTACAACGCCGTGATCTTCGCCACCGGCGCCCGTCGGGACACGGGCATGGACATCCCGGGGATCGACGCGATCGGGTCCTACGGCGCGGCCGACTACGTGAGCTGGTTCGACGGCCATCCCGACGTGCCGCGCGAGTGGCCGCTGGACGCCGCGAGCGTCGCGGTGATCGGCAACGGGAACGTCGCCCTCGACGTCTCGCGCATGCTGGCCAAGCATGCGGAGGATCTGCTCGTCACCGAGGTCCCCGCGAACGTCTACGACGGCATGGCGGGCAGCGCAGTGACCGACGTGCACGTGTTCGGGCGCCGCGGTCCCGCCCAGGTCAAGTTCACCCCGCTCGAACTGCGCGAGCTCGGCGAGCTCCGCGACGTCGACATGGTCGTCTACGACGAGGACTTCGACTACGACGACGCGTCCAGGGACGCGATCGCCAGCAACAAGCAGGTCATGGTCATCGATCGCGTGCTGCAGTCGTGGCGCAAGCGCGACTCCGTGAACAACGCCGGCGGATCCGCGTCGCGTCGCCTGCACCTGCACTTCTGGGCGCGTCCCGTCGAGGTCCGCACCGACGACGAGGGGCGCGTGGCCGCCCTCGTCTACGAGCGCACGGCTCCCGACGGGTCCGGCGGCGCGGTCGGGACGGGGGAGATGCGCGAGGTGCCGATTCAGGCGCTGTACCGCGCGGTCGGCTACTTCGGCTCGCCCCTGGACGGGGTGCCGTTCGACAAGAAGCACGGGGTCATCCCCAACCGCGAGGGCCAGGTGCTCGCGAAGGACTCCAACCAGCGCGTGCCGGGCATCTACGCCACGGGCTGGATCAAGCGCGGCCCGGTCGGCCTCATCGGCCACACCAAGTCCGACGCGATGGAGACGGTCCGTCACCTCATCAACGACCAGGGGTCCTGGTGGCAGCCGGAGGATCCCTCCGAGGACGCGATCCCGGCGCTGCTCGCCGAGCGCGGCGTGGCATGGACCGACCTCGACGGCTGGCACCGGCTGGACGAGCACGAGATCGCGCTGGGCGCACCGGACGAGCGCGTCAGGGTCAAGGTCGTGCCGCGCGACGAGATGGTCCGTATCTCGCGCGGGGAGTGACGTCGCCCCGGCAGCGGCTCCCGTGCCGTCGGCGGCGCGCGGTCAGCGCTTCGCCGTCACCTCGACGGTGAAGCGCACGTGCGCACCCGATGCGGCGTTGTCGAGCACGACCCCGGTCGTGCCCTCGGCGAGAGGGGTGAGGCCGGGATGGAACTGCGCGGATCCGTCGTCCCTGCCCGGGACGAAGGCGACGATCTCGGGATCGGCGATCGTCGCAGTCCAGGACGTCGGATGCGCCGCGTCGCCCGTGAGCACGACGACCTCCCCGAGCGGCACGGTGACGGTCGTGCCGTCGACCGAAGCGAGGTCGGCCATGACCGGCGGCAGGACCGAGGCGCCGGGACTCGCGGATCCGGCCGTGATCGACGGCGGGGCAGGTGGGCCGGCGGAGCACCCGGCGAGCGCCAGCAGCAGGGCGAGCGCGGCGACGGGTTCGGCACCGGTGCGGGGTCGGCGCATCGTGCATCCTCCTGACGGTCGGGGCGGCGATGTGCTCAGCGTAGGCCGTGCCGGGGACGCCAGGGGAGCGAGCGGCGCCGATACGCTGAACGTATGACCGACGTCGCGGGGTCCGGGGCCTGGGTGCCGGATGTGCTCGGCGACGAGTTCGTGCAGAGGACGCTGCCGCTCGGGTCGGACAGCGAGGGGCCGGTCGTCGCCACCCTGGTGCGGGCGCTGCCCGTGCGGACCGTCTGGCAGCGGCTGTTGGGCGATCGCCGCCCGCTCGCGGACGTCGACGTGCTCTACGTGCACGGCTGGTCGGACTACTTCTTCCAGAAGCGGCTGGCGCGGTTCTGGACGGCGCGCGGGGCGCGGTTCTTCGCTCTCGACCTGCGCAAGTACGGGCGGAGCCTGCGTCCGGGGCAGACTCCGGGCTACATCTCCGACCTCGCGCAGTACGACGAGGACATCGCGGCCGCGCTCGACGCGATGCGCGAGGACGGGCGGGCCGAGGGGCGACGGCTGGTCCTGCTCGGGCACTCGACCGGGGGTCTCACGCTGAGCCTGTGGGCCGCGCGCAACCCGCAGGTCGCGTCCGCGGTGATCCTGAACAGTCCGTGGCTGGAGTTCCAGCTGCCACGGTTCAGCAGGGAGACGATCGCGCCGCTCGTGGGGCTGCAGGCGCGTCGGCGTCCGTTCGACACCGCACCGCAGGTCGACCTCGGTTTTTACACGAGGGCGCAGAACGAGGTGGCAGACCCCGACGACCCCGTCGAGGTCAACCTGCAGTGGCGTCCCGCGCAGACGATGGCCGTGCACGCGGGCTGGTTGAACGCGATCCTCGCCGGGCATGCGCGGATCGCGGCCGGCATCGCGATCCCGGTTCCGGTGTGCGTGCTGCTGTCGGCGCGCAGCGCCTATCCGACTTCGTGGAGCGACGAGCTGACGCGCGCGGACACGGTGCTGGTCGTGGACGACATCGCCCGTGCCGCGCTGAAACTCGGGCCGTCGGTGACGATCGAGCGGATCGACGGAGCCCTGCACGACGTCTTCCTCTCGCGGCACGCGGCGCGCGAGGACGCGTACGACCGGCTCGGACGCTGGGTCCAGGGGTGGGCGGCGGCGGATCGGGTCGAGCCCCAGGGCCCGGGACGGCCCGCGGTG
Source organism: uncultured Microbacterium sp. (assembly GCF_945952435.1). Classification (GTDB taxonomy): domain Bacteria; phylum Actinomycetota; class Actinomycetes; order Actinomycetales; family Microbacteriaceae; genus Microbacterium. The sequence continues at coordinate 7,800 of NZ_CAMFHZ010000027.1, read as the reverse complement.
CCGCTCCCGGCTCCGCAGGCGTCCGCGCAGACGGCCCCGGGGGAGGGAGCGCCGATCGGCGACCGGCCCCCGACGACCCCCTGATCCGAGGACGGATCACGCGTCGGGCGCGCGTCCGATCAGATGTTCTGGACGCCGTGGATCCCGCGCACTGCGCGCTCCGCGGCATGGCCGTCGCCGTCCAGCATGGCGGCCGCGAGGTCGGCGTGCAGCGCGCGCATCCGGTCCTGCTCGTAGCCGGAGAGGACCCACGGGCGGAGGTTGCGGACGATGAGCAGGCTGGTCTCGTCGAGCATCGTCTGGAAGACGTCGTTCCCGCTCTTCGTCGCGAGGGCGCGGATCACGCCCCAGCGGCTCTCGGCGAGCCGGGCGGAATCGTCGAGCAGACCGTCGAGCGCCCTCACGTGGTCGACGAGCTGGAGCCGCGTCTCCTCCCTGAGCCGCGGAACCGCGATCGCGGCGATCGCCCCGCCGACATAGCCCGCGTACTGCCGCGCGTTCGCGGTGTCCTCGGGTGAGACCTCCGTCACCTCCGTGAACCTGCTCGGATGCATCTCGACGAGCCCGATCCGTTCCAGGCGCTGCAGCGCCTCCCGGATCGGCATGCGCGAGACGTTGAACTCCTCCGCGAGATCCGCGTCGCGGATCCGCGATCCCGACGGCAGCGTGCCGTCGACGATCGAAGCGCCGATGCGCTGGAAGATCGTCTCCGCAAGAAGCTGTTTCACCGGACCGGTGTGCGTGGCCACAGCCGTGGCCCCAAGAACGTCGCCGTCCATCACTACCCCCAAAGTAGTTTCCCCAGAACAGCACTATCGCACTCCGTGCGACGAATCCCAACTACCGGATGCGGTGGTTCCCGCGATGGCGGGGGCGCGGACAGCTCTCACACCACGGGAGGACGGCGACGGATCCTTCCGTCGGCCTCCTCCCGTGGCGCCGTCTCCTCGTCCGCGCGGCGGGATCAGCGGTAGTTGATGAACTGCAGATCGAGATCGAGATCCGAGTTCTTCAGCAGAGCGATGACCTCCTGCAGGTCGTCGCGGCTCTTGGACTGCACGCGCAGCTCGTCGCCCTGGATCTGGGACTTGACGGACTTGGGGCCCTCGTCGCGGATGATCTTGCCGATCTTCTTCGCGTTCTCGCTGCTGATGCCCTCCTTGAGGGTCGACTCGATGCGGAACTCCTTGCCGCTCGCCGTCGGCTCACCGGATTCGAGGCTCTTCAGCGAGATGCCGCGCTTGATCAGCTTGGACTGGAACACGTCGAGCACGGCGTTCGCGCGTTCGGCGGAGTTCGCCACGATCACGATCTTCTCCCCGCTCCACGCGATCGAGGCGCCCACGCCCTTGAAGTCGTAGCGCTGCTCGATCTCCTTGCGGGCCTGGTTGAGCGCGTTGTCCGCCTCCTGCCGATCCACCTTGGACACGATGTCGAATGAGCTGTCAGCCATGCCGCCAGTGTAACGAGCGCGCCGCGCGCCGTCCCGGTCGGGGAGGGCGTCGCTCGTATCCTCGGAGCATGGCGAAGATCGGCGGACGCAACACGGCTATCGCCTGGTTCGCCGGGGTGGTCTGCGCGGGGATCGTGGCGGGCCTGTTCTACCTCGCCGCGCCCATGGGACCCGTGATGGTCCAGTACTTCGGCGACGTGCTGACCACCGCCCGTCGGTGATCCCGGATCCGGCACGACACATCTCGGCACGCCTCCGGTGCGGTGACGGGCCATCGGGCTAGCCTCGAAGCACCGTATCCGGATTGAGGAGCTCCCATGAGTGACCACGAGGTTTCGAAGCCGGCGCAGGCGCACGACGTCGACGACGCCGTGGCCGCCGCGCCCGACGCCGCCGCCGCGCACCCGAACGAGCCCGCCGAGGCCATCCCGATGGGCCCGGCCGACGACGCGCCCGCGGCGTCCGACCACGTCGCACCCGAGCGCTCCCAGGGCGGGCCCGGCGACGCCGCCCGCGCCGCGGACGAGGGACGGGATCCGGCTCTCGTCGCGCAGAGCGCGCACGAAGGACTCGCGGAGGCGGCCCGTGCCGCGGACGGATCGCACGCTCCGGAGCACGCGCCCGTGGCCCCCGGCGCCGTCGCGAAGGACTCCCCGGCGGATCGGGCCGACGCGTCCGAGCGCCCGGCCGCACCGGTCGAGGCCGAGGATGCGGACCTCGCCGCGTTCCGCGAGGCGGAGGCCGCCTACCCCGGCACCTTCGGCGGGACGTTCACCCCGCCGCGTCCGCGCGAGGAGCGCGCCGTGCTCGAGACGACCGTCGAGCCGGTCGCGGAGACCGTCGTCGTCGGCGCGGCCACGACCAGGCTCGAGCCGGCGCCCGCCGCCGAGACCCAGGTGCTCACACCCGCGGCGTCGGCGGCTCCCGCGTCGGCCGCGGACTCGGCGCTGCCGATCTTCGTGCAGGCGCCCGATGCTCCTCGCGAGCGCGGCAACCGCGGCGCGATCTTCGGCATCGGGCTCCTCGCGGCCGTCGCCTTCGCGATCCTCTACCTGGGCACCGCGCTCGGGATCGCCGCGATCGCGGGCCGTGTCTCGTCCGACACCGTCGGCACCTATCTGCTCGACCAGGTCCGCAGCGCCGGCCTCTGGGTGCCCGTCGCCGTCTTCGCGATCGGCTTCTGGATCCTCGGCGGGATCATCAACCGCGGACGCTGGGGCTACTGGGTCGTGTTCGGGATCGTCGTCGGCGTGTTCGCGTACGCCGGGCACATCCTCGGCGCCGTGGGATCCGTCGAGTTCTGGAGGCTGGGCTCCGCCGAGCTGGCCGAGCTCACCGGCAAGCAGCTGCTGGCGCCCCTCGCGATCGCCGCGTTCGTCTTCGGGCGCGAGCTCACCATCTGGTTCGGCGCCTGGGCGGCGAAGACCGGCGCGCGTCGCACCGTTCAGAACGAGGAGGCGCAGCGCGAGTACGAGCGCGTCCTCGAAGCCGGCCCGCAGCTGCCGCCGCAGTAGGCGCCGTCCTCGTCGGGAGCAGATCACGGACGCTTCGAGCGGAGACCCCCGCGGGCCACGCCCCGCGGGGGTCTCCGCTCGCCTCGCCTGGGTGATCGGGGTGGTCTCCTTCTTCGCTCTCGCGATCATGGGACTCGGCGTGCTCAGCCTCTGGACCGAGCGTGATCTCATCTCCGTTCCGGGACTCGGGCAGCTTCCGGGCGTCATCGGGATGATCCTCGCGGTCGTCGTGTTCGCGATCTCCCTGCGCGCGGTGCTCTCGAACGCGCACCCGTCCTTCGTCACGAGCGTCTTCCTCGCCCTCGCCGCGGCGCTCGTGCACCTCGGCGGCGTGTGGGGGACGTCGGTGGCGGAGGGGACGGGAGCGGTCAGGGCGACGGCGGCGCTCGGCCAGCTCGTGCTCGGCGGGGGCAGCGCCGTACTCGTGCTGGCCGCGCTTGTGGGGGCCTGGGTCGCGATCGCGCTGCGGCGCACCCACGCACGGGCGCCGCGGTGGCCGTGGGAGAGGGACGAGGACGCGTAGACGGCGCGCCGGCGGCGGATTCGCGCGTCGCGGACTCCCGGGCGTGTCCGGGCCGTACCCTGGTGTCGTGGAGCGCTCGCTGGAGACCCAGGTGGACCAGGCCGTGATGGCCTGGTTGCGCTGGTTGCCCCGGTGGGAGCCCGCGACCCATCGAGGCAGGGTCGCGCCGTGCCGGCGCTGCCTCGGGTCGCCCGTGCTCTCGGCGGCGGGGATCGGATCCAACGTCCCGCACGGGGTCCAGCACGGCCTGTCGACCCGGATCAAGACGATCGTCGACCACGCGGTCGCCGACTACACGGCCCGCAACCTGCCCATGCTGCAGGCCGAGCTCGATCAGCAGGCCGCGCGCAACAGGGCGAGGGCGTACCGGCCCACGGAGGACCTGGAGCCGGAGTACGAGGGGATGCCGCTGGATCCGGACCCGGTGCCCGGTGCGCCGTTCCTCTTCACGATCGCCGGCCTCGCGGACGAGGACGCGGGGGAGCTTCCGCCGCTTCCCCCGCTGAGCGAGGAGGCCAAGGAGGCGCTGCGGCGCGAGGTCTCGCTCGCCGACGACTACGCGAACGTCGTGGGCCGCGAGATCTGCAGACTGCTCCTGCGCCACCGTCTGCGCGTGCAGGCCGCGATCGGCGAGTTCGTCGAACCGCAGATCGAGGCGATGCTCGCGGAGCTGACCGAGGCGTTGGACTCCCCCTTCGACACCGACACGCCCTGAGATTGGGCGACGCCGCGCGTCCTCCCGGTCGCATTTGACCGCGGTGTTACGCAGCATTACCATTGGATGGGTATGCGTGCGTCTCGACGTGCGCGTGCAGGGCACCGGCTCTCGCCGGCTCCGCCCCCACGGCATACCCACCATCCAAACGCACACCGTCATCCGGCGTGCGGGTGGGTCTGATGTGAAACCCATCACGCTGTCACCGTGCAGCACAATAAGGAGAAGCAGTGCCAACTATTCAGCAGTTGGTTCGCAAGGGTCGTTCGCCGAAGGTCTCCAAGACCAAGGCCCCCGCCCTGAAGTCGAACCCGCAGCAGGCCGGCGTGTGCACCCGTGTGTACACCACCACCCCGAAGAAGCCGAACTCGGCGATGCGCAAGGTCGCTCGTGTGAAGCTCCGCAACGGTACCGAGGTCACCGCGTACATCCCCGGTGAGGGCCACAACCTGCAGGAGCACTCGCTGGTGCTCGTGCGCGGTGGTCGTGTCAAGGACCTCCCCGGTGTCCGTTACAAGATCGTCCGTGGCGCCCTGGACACCCAGGCCGTCAAGAACCGTAAGCAGGCTCGTTCCCGCTACGGCGCGAAGAAGGGTTGAGTTAGATGCCTCGTAAGGGCCCCGCCCCCAAGCGCCCCGTCGTCAACGACCCGGTCTACGGTGCTCCGATCGTCACCTCCCTGGTGAACAAGATCCTCGTCGACGGCAAGAAGTCCCTCGCCGAGTCGATCGTCTACGGCGCCCTCGCGGGCGTCGAGGCGAAGAACGGCCAGGACGCCGTCGCGACCCTGAAGAAGGCGCTCGACAACGTGCGCCCGACCCTCGAGGTTCGCAGCCGCCGCGTCGGTGGCTCGACCTACCAGGTCCCGGTCGAGGTGAAGCCGCACCGCGCGAACACTCTCGCCCTCCGCTGGCTCGTCAGCTACGCCAAGAGCCGCCGCGAGAAGACCATGACCGAGCGTCTCCAGAACGAGATCCTGGACGCCTCGAACGGCCTCGGCGCCGCGGTCAAGCGCCGCGAGGACACGCACAAGATGGCCGAGTCGAACCGCGCGTTCGCTCACTACCGCTGGTAATCGCCGGCGTCGCCGGGATCGGATCCCGATGCGCTCCGTGCGCGTCGGATCCGGTCTCGGCACCCACACTTTCCTTCGTCGCCTGACGACAGCAAGAAGATAAGGACACCCCGTGGCACAAGAAGTGCTCACCGACCTCAGCAAGGTCCGCAACATCGGCATCATGGCGCACATCGATGCCGGGAAGACCACGACGACCGAGCGCATCCTGTTCTACACGGGTGTGAACCACAAGCTCGGCGAGACCCACGACGGCGCGTCGACGACCGACTGGATGGAGCAGGAGAAGGAGCGCGGCATCACGATCACGTCTGCCGCCGTGACCTGCTTCTGGAACGGCAACCAGATCAACATCATCGACACCCCCGGTCACGTGGACTTCACGGTCGAGGTGGAGCGCTCGCTCCGCGTCCTCGACGGCGCCGTCGCCGTCTTCGACGGCAAGGAGGGCGTCGAGCCCCAGTCCGAGACGGTCTGGCGCCAGGCCGACAAGTACAACGTCCCGCGCATCTGCTTCGTCAACAAGATGGACAAGCTCGGTGCGGACTTCTACTACACCGTCGACACCATCGTGAACCGCCTCGGCGCGAAGCCTCTCGTGCTGCAGCTCCCGATCGGCGCCGAGAACGACTTCGTCGGCGTCGTCGACCTCATCGAGATGCGTGCGCTGGTGTGGCCCGGCGACGCCAAGGGTGACGTGACCATGGGTGCCTCGTACGAGGTGCAGGAGATCCCGGCCGATCTCAAGGACCGTGCCGAGGAGTACCGCCAGACCCTGCTGGAGACCGTCGCCGAGACCGACGAGGAGCTTCTCGAGAAGTTCTTCGGCGGCGAGGAGCTGACCGTCGCCGAGATCAAGGGCGCGATCCGCAAGATGGTCATCGCGAGCGAGATCTACCCCGTCCTCTGCGGCTCCGCGTTCAAGAACCGCGGTGTGCAGCCGATGCTGGACGCCGTCGTCGACTTCCTCCCGTCGCCGCTGGACATCCCGGCGATCGAGGCGCACGACCCGAAGGACGAGGAGAAGATCATCGAGCGTCACCCCGACGCCAAGGATCCCTTCGCCGCCCTGGCCTTCAAGGTCGCCGTGCACCCGTTCTTCGGTCGCCTCACCTACGTCCGCGTCTACTCGGGCGAGCTCGACTCCGGTGCCCAGGTCATCAACTCGACCAAGGGCAAGAAGGAGCGCATCGGAAAGATCTTCCAGATGCACGCCAACAAGGAGAACCCGGTCGACAAGCTGACCGCCGGCAACATCTACGCCGTGATCGGCCTGAAGGACACCACCACCGGTGACACCCTCGCCGACCCGTCGGCGCCGGTCGTCCTCGAGTCGATGACGTTCCCGGAGCCGGTCATCGAGGTCGCCATCGAGCCGAAGACCAAGGCCGATCAGGAGAAGCTGGGCACCGCGATCCAGAAGCTCGCCGAAGAGGACCCGACGTTCCGCACGGAGCTCAACCCCGAGACCGGTCAGACGACCATCAAGGGCATGGGCGAGCTGCACCTCGACATTCTCGTGGACCGTATGAAGCGCGAGTTCAAGGTCGAGGCCAACGTCGGAAAGCCCCAGGTGGCGTACCGCGAGACGATCAAGAAGGCCGTCGAGAAGCACGACTACACCCACAAGAAGCAGACGGGTGGATCGGGCCAGTTCGCGAAGATCCAGTTCACCATCGAGCCCCTCGAGGTGACTGCGGAGCAGAGCTACGAGTTCGTCAACAGCGTCACCGGTGGTCGTATCCCGCGCGAGTACATCGAGCCCACCAACCAGGGCTTCCAGGACGCCATGGCGACCGGTGCCCTCGCGGGCTACCCGATGGTCGGCGTGAAGGCGATCCTGCTCGATGGCGCGTCGCACGACGTCGACTCCTCGGAGATGGCGTTCAAGATCGCAGGATCCATGGGCTTCAAGGAGGCCGTCCGCCGCGCGAACCCCGTGCTGCTCGAGCCGCTGATGGCCGTCGAGGTCCGTACTCCGGAGGAGTACATGGGCGACGTCATCGGCGACCTGAACTCGCGTCGTGGCCAGATCCAGTCGATGGAGGACGCCCAGGGCGTCAAGGTCATCCGCGCGTCGGTGCCGCTGTCCGAGATGTTCGGCTACATCGGCGATCTGCGCTCGAAGACCTCGGGTCGCGCCGTGTACTCGATGGAGTTCGACAGCTACGCCGAGGTCCCGAAGGCCGTCGCCGACGAGATCATCCAGAAGACCAAGGGCGAGTAAGCCCTAGGAGCCTGCGGGGTTCGCCTCCCGGTCGTCGAGCGAGGACGCGCGAAACGCGGCCGACACAAGACGCGGAGGCGGCGGGCCCCGCAGGCACTCAGACAACTTCACACCGTCTCTCTACTAAACTGAGAATCACACCCGTAGGAAAGCGGTCACAATCCAGTGCCCGGTGCCCCTACATGACGTCCTGAGGAGGACCCAGTGGCTAAGGCCAAGTTCGAGCGGACCAAGCCGCACGTGAACATCGGAACGATCGGTCACGTCGACCACGGCAAGACCACGCTCACCGC
>NZ_CAMFHZ010000026.1 GCF_945952435.1 uncultured Microbacterium sp. | reverse complement strand
CCGCGGTGCTGCAGCAGCAGGAGCGCGTCGTAGATGTCCTGGTTGACCGGGGCCTGCCCGACCATTCCGACGATGCCGCACATGGGTGTCAGTTCGCTCCGTCCGCGTAGGCGCCGACCAGGCGCACGGCACCGCCGTCGACGCCCTTGGCGCCCTGTTCGAAATCGCCGGCCGGCCGTGCGGCCGCGGCGTCGAGCCGCACCGTGCCGACCTGCCAGGTGTCGATGCCGCCCTCCGTGAGCGCTGCGGCGATCGCCGGGGCCGCCGCGGCGTCGACGACCGCGAGGAAGCCGATGCCGAGGTTCCAGGTGCCCTCGCTGGACTCCAGCGTGGTGCCGGCCAGGTCGCTCAGCACGCGGAACACCGGGGCGGGCGACCAGGTGGAGCGGTCGATCTCGGCCCAGGATCCCCGCGGCAGCACCCGGGCGAGGTTCGCCGCGATTCCGCCGCCGGTGACGTGGCTGAGGGAGTGCACGGCGCCGTCGAAACGGTCGGTCAGTGCGAGCAACGGGGTCGTGTAGAGGCGGGTGGGCGTGAGCAGCGCCTCTCCCCAGGTCGTCCCGAGGTCGGCCGCGCGGTCGCCGTAGCCGATCCCGGCCTTCGCGAGGATGTGGCGCACGAGCGAGTAGCCGTTGGAGTGCAGCCCGCTGGAGGCGAGGGCGAGCACGACGTCGCCGTCCTGCACGCGCTCGGATCCGAGGATCCGGTCCGCCTCGACGATGCCGGTGGCCGCGCCCGCGACGTCGTAGTCGTCGACGCCGAGCAGACCGGGGTGCTCGGCCGTCTCCCCGCCGACGAGGGCGGTGCCGGTGAGCTCGCAGGCCTCGGCGATGCCGCGCACGATATCGGCGATGCGCTCGGGGACAACCTTGCCGCAGGCGATGTAGTCGGTCATGAACAGGGGCTTCGCGCCGACCACGACGATGTCGTCGACGACCATGCCGACCAGGTCGTGCCCGATCGTGTCGTGCTTGTCGATGGCCTGCGCGATCGCGACCTTCGTGCCGACGCCGTCGGTGCTCGACGCGAGCAGCGGACGACGATAGCCGAGCAGGGCGGAGGCGTCGAAGAGCCCGGCGAATCCGCCGACCCCGCCGAGCACCTCGGGTCCGTGCGTGGCACGGACGGCGGATTTCATGAGTTCGACGGCGCGATCGCCGGCTGCCGTATCGACGCCGGCTTCAGCATAGGTGCGGGAGGACACTCGTCGAGTTTACCGGCGCCCGGCTGTGCGGACGCCCGCGCGTCGAGAGTGACCGACACCGTGCCCGGGATCCGCCCCGGCGGGCGGGCACGCGGACGTCGGACTACTCGCCGACGGCGTCGGCCGAGCCGCCGACGTGCTCGCGATCGACGCGCACCACGCGCTCCGTGCGCCGGGACCGGCGCTCCAGCACGAGGGCGATCACGCCGAAGACGGCAAGGCCGAAGGGCACCGTTCCCAGCAGCAGGAAGCCGAAGACCTGACCGAACGGATAGGAGACCTGCGTTACCGCGGAGGCCTCGAAGTTCCCGCCGACCGTCAGCAGGAAGGCGAGCACGACGCCGACGCCGACCCCGATGCCGAGGAAGACGCCCCAGCGCGGCGAACGGTGCACGCGGGCCTCGACGGTCTGCGAGGTCTGGTGCGGTTGCGGCGTGCTCATGGATCCATTCTCCCACGCGCCCCTGTGCGCGGATCCGGGATGGTTTTCCTGGCGACCAGGATCGCGTGCCCGGTCCGCGAGCCGCCGGCCGGATCATGCCGCCCGCTCGACCGCTCGGACCGGCACGCGCTCAGGGACGCAACGGAAGCAGCTCGGTGAGATCGGCCCGTGTGCCCGACGCCTGGATCCGCCCCGCCGCGAGCGCCGCCGCCCAGGTCTCGGATCCGGTCGCGACGGCGATCCAGGTCGCCGCATCGAGCTCGACGACGTTCGGAGGGGTGCCGCGGGTGTGCCGCGGACCCTGGACGACCTGCACGGCGCCGAACGGGGGGACGCGCACCTCCACGCTGTTGCCGGGTGCCTTCTCGTCCAGCAGCTGCAGGAGATAGCGCACCGCGGTCGCGTAATCGGTTCGCGCCGGCCTCTCGCCCGCCGCGAGCGCCGACCGGCTCGCGTCGAGTGCCGCGCGCCCCGCGGCGGTGTCGATCCTGGTGACCATGGCTCCACCCTAGGCATCCGGACACGGCGAAGGCCCACCCGGGATCGGCGCCCTCCGACGCCGGGCCGCCGCTCTCCGCCCCCTTTCCCGTGGGCGGGCATAGGCTCGCAGGGATGACCTCCTCCGCGCAGACCTCGGCCGCATCGGCCCGCTCCGATGCGCGCGCGGATCTGATCGCCGCCGCGCGCGGGGGGATCCCGATCGACCGGTTCCCCCGCGTCGAAGGCGGTGCGCACGCGGCCTCGGTGCTCGTGCTGTTCGGACGGCTCGACAGCATCGACGCCGAGGCGGACGCCGTCTCCGTCCCCGCCGATCTCGACGTCCTGCTGCAGCGCCGCGCCGCGACGCTCTCCTCGCACCCCGGCCAGGTCTCGTTCCCCGGCGGGCGCCGGGAGCACGCCGACCGCGACGCCGCCGCGACCGCCCTGCGCGAGGCGCAGGAGGAGACGGGGCTGGATCCGGCCGGCGTGGAGATCCTCGCGACGCTGCCGGAGATCCCCCTCGCGGCCAGCGGTCACCTCGTGACGCCCGTCCTCGGCTGGTGGCGATCCCCCTCGCGGGTCGTCGCGGTCGATCATGCCGAGACCGTGGACGTCTTCCGCGTGCCCGTCGCGACCCTGCTGGATCCCGCGACCCGGTTCACCTCCACGCTCCGCCGCGGCGGCATGACGTTCCGCGGCCCCGCGTTCGACGTCGACGGCACGATCGTGTGGGGCTTCACCGCGATGGTGCTCGACGGGCTCTTCGACGCGGCGGGATGGACACGGAAGTGGGATCGCGACGACGAGCGCCCGATCGCCCTTGAGGTCTGAAACCACCGGGAACCGGCTCGGTAGGCTGGCGGGGTGAAGATCCTCGTCCTCGGTTCCGGTGCCCGTGAGCACGCGATCATCCTCGCCCTGCGTGCGGAGGCGGAGCCGCACGAGATCCTCTGCGCACCGGGCAACGCCGGGATCGCGCAGGACGCCGCGCTCGTCGACGTCGACATGATGGACGGCGCGGCGGTGACGCGGTACGCGGACGAGCACGGCGTCGACCTCGTCGTCGTCGGCCCGGAGGCGCCGCTGGTCGCCGGCGTCGCCGATGTCGTCCGCGCGCACGGGATCCCCGTGTTCGGCCCCGGCAGGGCCGCCGCGCAGCTGGAGGGCTCGAAGGCCTTCGCCAAGCGCATCATGGAGGCCGCCTCCGTACCCACCGGGCGGGCCGTGCGCGCCACGAGCGTCGCCGAGGTCGAGGCGGCCTTCGACGAACTCGGTGCGCCGTACGTCGTGAAGGCCGACGGGCTGGCGGCGGGCAAGGGCGTCATCGTCACGGAGGACCGCGCCGCGGCGCTCGCTCACGCGGCCCAGTACGTCGCTTCAGGGCCGGTGCTCGTCGAGGAGTTCCTCAGCGGCGAGGAGGTCTCGCTCTTCTTCCTCAGCGACGGCGACACCGTGCGGGCGCTGAGTCCCGCGCAGGACTTCAAACGCGCCCTCGACGGCGACGAGGGCCCGAACACGGGAGGCATGGGCGCCTATTCTCCGCTGCCCTGGCTCGCCGAGCGCTTCGGCAGCGAGGAGGCGTTCGTCGACGAGGTGACGCGCACGGTCGCGCTGCCGGTCGTGAAGCAGCTCGACGCCGAGGGGACCCCGTTCATCGGCCTGCTCTACGCCGGCCTCATCCTCACCCCGCGGGGCGTGCGCGTGATCGAGTTCAACGCGCGCTTCGGCGACCCGGAGACCCAGGTCGTGCTGCCGCGCCTGCGCACGCCGCTGTCCCGCCTGCTGCTCGCCGCCGCCGTCGGGACGCTCGAGGACGAGCCGCAGCCGGTGTTCTCGGACGAGGTCGCGGTCACGGTCGTGCTCGCGAGCGAGGGCTACCCCGAGGCGCCGCAGACCGGCCGCCCGATCGAGGGCCTCGCCGACGCCGCCGCCGTCGAGGGCGTCGGCATCGTGCACGCCGCCACGGCCGGCCCCGACGCACCGGGCGGCTCGCTCATCGCCACCGGCGGCCGGGTGCTCAACGTCGTCGCGACGGGATCCGACTTCGCCGATGCCCGCCGCCGCGCGTACGACGCGATCGGGCGGATCCGACTGGACGGATCCCATCACCGACGCGACATCGCCGCCCGCGTCGCGGAGTGATCCGCAGAGCGCGTCGCACGGGATCCGGGGGGATAGAACGTGAGCGAGCCGCAACCGGCGTCCGGTGAGCCCCGACGTCCGCCGTCGCGTTTCGACGCGATCGTGATCGACCTCCGTCGGCTGCGCATCGACGCGGGCGAGGTCTCGTTCGCGGAGATCGCGGCCCGGATCGCGACCCAGCGGGAAGCCGACGGTCACAGCCCCGGCGCCGCCAGGGTCGCTCGGTCGACGGTCTACGACGCCTTCCAGACCGGGCGGCGCCGACTCAGCCCCGAGCTGGTGCGCGAGATCGTGCGCGCGCTGGGCGGCGACGAGGCCGAGGCGGACGCCTGGCGCCAGCGATGCCTCGACGTGCGGCGCACCGGTCCTCGCGCGCACGCTCGCCCCGGCGAGGAGCATCCGGTTCCCCGCCCCTCTGCCCCGCCGCGCACGCCGACACGGACCACCGGCCCGACGCCGGTGCCGTGGGTCGGACCGGCGGAGTACGTCGCGTCCGCCGATCACGCGCACGCGTTGCGCGCGGCTCTCGTGCTCGTGCTGCTCGTGGCGTGCGTCGGCGTGAACCTCTTCGGCGGAGCGGTCATCATCCGCCAGCAGATCCCGCTCTATCTCGACATGATCGGGACGGCCGCCGCCGCGTTCGTGCTCGGGCCGTGGCATGGCGCGGTGGTGGGTCTGTCGACGAACGTGCTCGCCGCTCTCCTCGAGACGCCGGGGTCGATGCTGTTCGCCCTGGTGAACGTCACGGGAGCCCTGCTCTGGGGGTACGGGATCCGCCGCTTCGCCTCGACGATCCCGCGGTTCCTGCTGTTGAACGTGGTGGTGTCCCTCGTCTGCGCCATCGTCGCGGTGCCGATCAACGTGCTGCTGGCCGACGGCGTCGCAGACGCCGGACGGGCGGCCTTCACCGGTCTGGTGCCGAACACCGGCGACGTGTGGACGACGCTGTTCTCGCTGCTCACGCCAATCTCACTCGTCGACAAGCTGCTGTCCGGGGCGATCGGGCTGCTGCTCGCGCGGCTCGTCGCACCGTTGCTGCTGCGCGGCGGCGACCCGGTGCCCCGGCTGCTCGAGAGACGCGGCGCGACGACGGTGCGCCAGCAAGGTGCGGGGGACGGTCGCTCCTGAGGACCGGTGCCGGCCGACCGGTATGTCGGATCGGCGATGCATTCCGGAAGAGGCATACGGAGCGCGCTCTGCCCGCGGGACGAGGGGAGACGCGGTCCTGCGCGATCTGCTCCGTGCGATCTGCTCGGTGCGAGAGTCGACGCTGGTGCGGCGGACGGACGCGGATCCGGGGGACACGCGGATCCGGGAGGGACAGCAAGGGGGTGGGACCCCGATGCCCCGCCCCCCCTGCATCTCTCCGCGGACGACAGCACTGCTCCCCCCGCCGTCCGCGAAGCTCCCCTGCACCGCCGTACGCCACACGCTATCGAGCGGGATCGTCCGGGCCCGGCCGATCCCGCGATTCCGGACAACTCCGGACGCGCGGCCTCCCGGCGTCCGCGTGCGCTCGCGCCGGGAGGACTGCCGCGTCAGCGCCCGCGGAGGTGGCTCGGTCGCTTCATGAACAGGACGCCGAGCACGCCCAGCAGGAGCACGGCAGCGGGCAGGATCATCGACTGCGCCATGGCCGTCGAGAAGCCCGCGACCACGAACTCCGGCAGCTTCCCGGTCCCGAAGTCCCCGCCGTGGCTGCTCGCGCCGGGGAGGTTGGCCTCGAGACGCCCCTGCATGAAGGCAGCGATCGCCGCCGAACCCAGCACCGAGCCGATGGTCCGGGTGGTGTTGTAGATCCCCGCGCCGGCGCCGGCCTGTCGGGGCTCCAGGTTCCGGGTCGCGGTGGTCGCGAGCGGACCCCACATGCCCGCCTGGCCGATGCCCATGAGCGCCGACGGCAGGAGGAACATGCCGATCGGGGTATCCGGGTTGATCAGCAGCGCGTACCAGACGAGCGCGATCACGGTGAGACCCAGGCCCGGCACGAGCAGGAGCCGCGGATCGACGCGATCCAGGATCCGTCCGGCGAGCGGGGCGAGCACACCGGACAGCACCGCCATCGGGATGAGCAGCAACGCGGACTCGGTAGGGGTGAGACCCCGGGCGAGCTGATAGAAGAACATCATCGGCAGGGACATCGAGGTCACCGTGAAGCCGACCGTCGCGATCCCGAAGTTCGCGACCGAGAAGTTCCGGTCTCGGAACAGGCCCAGCGGCACGAGCGGCTCGCTCCGGGTCTTCGCCTGCTGCCAGATGAAGACCGCCATGACGACCACGCCCGCGGCGATCATCGCCCAGATCCACCCCGCCCAGTCGTAGTGCTGCCCCTCCTGGAGCGCGAAGACGATCAGGAACAGGCCGACGGCGCTGAGGACGACCCCGACGAGGTCGAAACGGTGCTCGTGTGTCTTCAGACGCGGGACGAGCAGGACGGCGAGCACGAAGCCGATCACGCCGACGGGGAGGTTGATGAAGAAGATCCACTCCCAGCCGAAGGCGTCGACGAGCAGACCACCGGCGAGCGGGCCGACGAGCGTCGCGACGCCCGCCGTGGCACCCCAGAGGCCCATCGCCGCACCGCGGTTCTCGGCGGGGAAGGTGCGCGTGATGACGGCCATCGTCTGCGGCGTCATCAGTGCGGCGCCGAGGCCCTGCACGGCGCGGAAGGCGATCAGCGTCGCCAGCGATCCGGAGAGTCCGCAGCCCAGCGACGCGAGCGTGAAGATGGCCAGGCCGATCAGGTAGATGTTCTTCGGCCCGAACCGGTCGCCCAGACGCCCGGTGATGAGCAGCGGCACCGCGTACGCGAGCAGGTAGGCGCTGGTGACCCACACGACGTTGTCGAGGTTGTTGGTCGTGGGATCCAGCGCCGCCTTGATCGCGGGGTTCGCCACGGAGACGATCGTGGTGTCCACGAGGATCATGAAGAATCCGATGACGAGCGCCCAGAGCGCAGGCCACGGACTCTTCGGCTTGTGTCCGGTCGCGTACGCGCCGGTGGAGGTTCCGAGCGAGTCGCGGGAGGGCGACTCGCGGACGGGTTCAGTCATGGTGTCGAGCCTTTCGTTGGGCAAGAAGGTGTTCCGGGACGTGTCCCCAGGGGAAGTCGGGGGATCCCAGTCGGGGAAGGAGGAGGTCGAGCCAGTCGACCTCCGCGCGCAGGATCACGCGTTGGCGGTCGAGCTCGAGCAGGTACTGCTCCGGCACGCCCTTGACGGCCGCGTCGGTCCGGCCCTCGTCGTACTCGGCCAGTTCCGTCCGCAGCAGACCCCTGCGCCGTCGGAGCAGATCGACCGCCTCGGCGCGTTCGAGGTTGTGCGCCTCGGCGAGGGCGACCCGGAACGTCGCGGGCCGGCCCACGCTGCCGAGCTCACGACGGACCCACTCGTCCACGGCCGTGAATCCGCTCCCGGTCAGGGTGTAGGTGGTGCGCTCGGGGCGGTTGCCCTCGCGGTCCACCCCCACCTCGTCGAGCAGCCCCTGCGCGTGCAGTCGGCTGATGGTGTGGTACAGCGTGCCGTTCGTGATCGAGACCATCCGATCGTCCCGGCGCGCGCGCAGAAGGCGCCCGATCTCGTAGGGATGCATGTCCCCCTCTCGCAGCAGGGCGAGGATCATCACCCCCAGCGGGGTGAGCGAAGGGTCCTTCACCATCACTCCATTCTGATTAGTCCATTTAGACTATCCGGATTGGACTATACAGGACAGCCGCCGAGGAGGCCAGCGCGAATCCGGAGGCCATCCGATCGGGACCGGAACTCGCCGCTCACCGCAGAACGGTCTCGAGCGCGCGGGCACCGAGCGGGCGGTCCGCATAGACGAGACGCATGACCGTCGGATCCGGATCACGCGATCAACCTATGCCGGACCACGGACATCGGGATCCTGCTCGACGCGACGCCCGCGATAATGGAGCGGTGAGCACCGCACCCCTCGTCCTCCCCGGCTGGCGTCACCTCTACTCGGGCAAGGTCCGCGATCTCTACTCCCCCGAGGATCCCGGCGATGCGCGTCTCCTCGTCGTCGCGAGCGATCGGGTCAGCGCCTACGACTTCTCGCTCGAACCGGCGATCCCGCGGAAGGGCGCCCTGCTCACCGCGCTCAGCCGCTGGTGGTTCGCGCGCCTCGCCGAGGGACCGGATCCGGTCGCGAACCATCTCGTCGACGGCGAGATCCCCGCCGAGGTCGCCGACCGCTCGATGCTCGCCCGCTCCCTGGACATGCTCCCGATCGAGTGCGTCGTGCGGGGCTATCTGACCGGATCCGGGTGGGCCGAGTATCAGGCCTCGGGGACCGTGTGCGGCATCGCGCTGCCGGCCGGTCTGCAGAACGGCGACCGCCTGCCCGAGCCGCTGTTCACGCCGGCCTACAAGGCACCGATGGGCGAGCACGACGAGAACATCACGTTCGCACGCGTCGAGGAGCTCGTCGGAGCGGAGCGGGCGGCGCAGCTCCGCGACCTTTCGCTCGCCGTCTACCGCCGTGCCGCGGCGATCGTCGAGGAACGGGGCCTCATCCTCGCCGACACGAAGTTCGAGTTCGGCGTGGACGAGGACGGCGTCCTGCGCCTCGCCGACGAGGTGCTCACGAGCGACTCGTCCCGCTACTGGGACGCCGAGGCCTGGCGCACCGGGACGACGCCCGAGGCGCGGATGGCGAGCTTCGACAAGCAGATCGTGCGGGACTGGCTCTCCGCGCACTGGGACAGACAGGGCACTCCGCCCGTGCTCCCCGACGAGGTCGTGGCAGAGACGGCCGCCCGCTACGCCGAGCTGCTCGCGCGCCTGACGGCCTGACGTCGCGCCGGGTCGCCGGGATCCGCGTCCCGATCGGTCCGGATCCGGCGGGTCCGACCCGGAACCCGGACCAGACGGATCCGCCTGCGCCACGGAACAGACGGGCCCGCCCTGGGCCGCGCCCGGACCGCCACGATGCCGCCGATGCTCTCAGGGAACGTTCAGGATAGGGTTTCCCCAGCCCTTCCCCCGATCCCGAGGAGCACACGCATGGCCCTGTGGAAGATCCATGGCAACGGTCGCACGGTCGAGCCGGGAGCCGTCGTCCGCCCGGACGAGCGCCTGAACTGGCCCGCCACGATCGCGATCGGGGTGCAGCACGTCGTGGCGATGTTCGGCGCCACCTTCCTGGTGCCGATCCTCACGGGGTTCCCCGTGCCCACCACGCTGCTCTTCAGCGGCATCGGGACGATCCTGTTCCTGCTCATCACGCGGAACAAGCTGCCCAGCTACCTGGGCTCCTCGTTCGCGTTCATCGCGCCGGTGACGGCCGCGACCGCCGCACACGCGACGGGCGCGGATCACGGGATCGGCGCCGCGCTCGCCGGCATCGTCGCCGTCGGCGTGCTGCTCGCGCTCATCGGCGTGGTCGTCACCGTCGCAGGCGTTCGCTGGGTCGACCGGTTCCTGCCGCCGGTGCTGGCCGGGACCATCGTCGCGCTGATCGGATTCAACCTGGCCGGCGCCGCCTACGGGAACTTCGCCAAGGCCCCGGTGACGGCGACGTTCACGCTCGCGATCACGATCGTCTTCGCCGTGCTGTTCCGCGGATTCCTCGGGCGCATCTCGATCTTCCTCGGCGTGATCGCCGGGTACGTCTTCGCGGCGTTCCGCGGCGAGCTGAACTTCGACGCCGTCGGCAAGGCCGCCTGGGTCGGCCTGCCCACGTTCCATCTTCCCGACTTCGGCACGCCCACCGTATGGAGCGGGATCGCGATGTTCCTGCCCGTCGTGCTCGTGCTCATCGCCGAGAACGTGGGACACGTGCGCGGAGTCGCCACGATGGTCGAGGACCCCGAGATCAACGCGCAGACCGGCAAGGCCCTGCTCGCCGACGGCGTCTCGACGACGATCGCCGGTCTCTTCGGCGGATCCGGCACGACCACGTACGGCGAGAACATCGGCGTCATGGCCTCGACCCGCGTGTACTCGACCGCGGCGTACTGGGTGGCCGGGATCGCGGCGATCCTGCTCAGCCTCTCGCCGAAGTTCGGCGCGATCATCAACTCGGTGCCGCCGGGAGTGCTCGGCGGGATCACGACAGGGCTCTACGGTCTCATCGGCGTGATCGGCATCAAGATCTGGGTCGACAACCGCGTGGACTTCTCCCGCCCGGTCAACCAGTACACGGCGGCCGTCGCGCTCATCATCGCGGTGGGCGGATTCACGATCACGGCCGGCGACTCCGGCTTCGTGCTCGGCGGGATCGTCATCGCCACGGTCGCCGCGATCGTCATCTACCACGGCGGCAACGCGATCGCCCGGCTCCGCAGGAGCGGCGCGGACGACCCCCGGCCGATCGAGGCCGTCGGCCCGCTCGGCGGCGACCCGGTCTGAGACCGCCCCGGCCCGGCCAGATCACCGGTGCCACGGCGCCCCCGCTAGGTCACCCGGGCCATCCCGCGCCGGCCAGGTCACCCGCGCCACGGTGGCCTGGTCACCCGCCCTGCAGCGGCCGTTTGCAGGAGAAACGTGCCGTGTTCACGTCCGCACGCGCCGCTCCCGCGCGTTCTTCCTGTGAACGGTTCGCTCACGCCGACTGCCGCACCACCAGCTCGGTCCCGAGGATCGTGCGACGAGGGGGTTCGGCGCCGGCGAGCAGGTCCAGCAGCACCTCGGCCAGCATCCGCCCCTGCTCCTGCATCGGCTGACGGATCGTCGTCAGCGTCGGGTCGGTCGACAGTGCGACCGGGGAGTCGTCGAACCCGACGATCGCGACGTCCTCGGGGACGCGCACGCCCGCGGCCCGCAGCGTGCGCAACGCACCGCGCGCCATGAGATCGCTCGCCGCGAAGATCGCGTCGGGAAGGGCGGATCCGGATCCGGCGCGAGCGAGCAGTGTCTGCGCGGCGCGTGCACCGTCTGCTTCGGCATAGTCGCCCGGCAGTTCCGCCCAGGGCGCGAGGCCCGCGGCCGCGAGCGCTCCCCGGAAGCCGGTCAGCCGGTCGATCGCGGCGGCCATGCTCTGCGGCCCCGTGATGGTGGCGATGCGCCGCCGCCCCGTGCGGATCAAGTGTTCGGTGGCGGCCCGAGCGCCCGCGACGTTGTCCACGTCGACGATCCAGTCGGCCTCGCGGGCGGTCGAGGGCCTGCCGCCGAACACGACGGGAACGGCCTCGGCGATGCGGTCCACGAACCGGTCGCTGGTGTGGTGGGAGAGGATGATCGCGCCGTCGACGCCGCCGTTGCGCACGAATCCGGTCACCCGGCCGCCCGGGTCGTCGCTCGCCACGAGCAGGTTCAGCAGGTAGTCCGAACGGGAGATCCGCTCGCTGATCCCCGCCACGACAGCGCCGAAGTAGGGGTCTCCGAAGAAGCGCGCGGTGTCCTCCGGCACGATGAGCGCGACGGCGTGGGTCTGTCGCATCGCCAAGGACCGTGCGGCGCGGTTCGGCACGTACCCGAGCCGCGCGATCGCGTCCTCGACCGCGCGCAGCGCCTGCGGGCTCACGGCGGTGGATCCGTTCGCGACGCGGGAGACCGTGGACCTCGAGACTCCCGCCGCCGCCGCGACCTGCTCGATCGTCGTCCTCGCGCGCCCCGGCGTCGTCGCGACGCCCGACGCGGGATCCGCCGCGCGCCAGCCCGGATCCGCCCGGCGCGGGACGCCGCGGGCGGGCGTCGGACGGGTCTTCGGAGAGCCGCTTTCGTCCGCTCCGCTCTCCCCGGGATCCGGCCCCCGCGCGCCGCGTCCTGCCATGCTCACACCGTCCTGGCCGCGATGATCCGCGCGTACTCGCGCCCGGAGTCCTTCACGGTCCGCTTCTGCGTGTCGTAGTCGACCCGCACGATCCCGAAGCGCTTGCTGTAACCGAAAGACCACTCGTAGTTGTCCAGCAACGACCATGCGAAGTAGCCGCGCACATCGACGCCCTCCGCGATCGCGTCATGGGTCGCGGCGACGTGCTCGCGCAGGAACATCGCCCGCTCCGCGTCGTGCACGGCCCCCTCCTCCACCACGTCGTCGTAGGCGGCACCGTTCTCGGTGACGTAGAGCGGGGTCGCGGGTGCGTAGTCGGCGGCGACCCGGCGCAGCACGCGGGTGAGGCCCTCTGGCTGCACCTCCCAGTCCATGCCGGTGCGGGGCAGGCCGCGCTCGACCCAGTGCACGTCGTCGGCGGCCGGGAACGGCGAGCGCGTCCGACGCGCGTCGGGACCTGTCGCGCCGCCGTCGTGCGGGGTGCCGTCTGCTCCCGGCTGGGGGGATCCGGAGACGAGTTCGCCGTGGTAGTAGTTGATGCCCAGGCAGTCGAGCGGGGCGGAGATCGCGGCGAGGTCGCCCGGCAGGATCGCCTCCTCCCAGCGGCGCACGGCCCCGGGATCCACCCCGCGCACGTCGTCGACGACGTCGGCGGGATAGGCACCGCGGAAGAGCGGATCCAGGAACCAGCGGTTGAACTGGCCGTCGATGCGTCGCGCCGCGTCGAGGTCGCCGGGATCGCGCGGATCCGCCGGATCGGCGACGGTCAGGTTGAGCGTGATCCCGAGGTCGAGCCCGGCATCGCGCTCCCGCAGCGCCTCGATCGTGCGCCCGTGCGCGAGCAGCAGATGGTGGGCGGCGAGGAGTCCGTCGTCGATGCGCGTGCGTCCGGGAGCGTGCACGCCGGCGGTGTAGGAGAGGAAGGAGGAGCACCACGGCTCGTTGAGGGTCGTCCAGTGGCGCACGCGGTCGCCGAGCACGTCGTGCACGCTCAGCGCGTAGTCGACGAACCGGTCGACGGTGTCGCGCGCGACCCACCCGCCCTTCTCCTCGAGCGCCTGCGGAAGGTCCCAGTGGTACAGGGTGAGCCACGGCACGATCCCGCCCGCACTGTCCGCGGGGTCGGAGGCGAGCAGTTCGTCGACCAGTCGGTCGTAGAAGGCGAGCCCCGCGGCGTTGACCGCGCCCCCGTCGGGACGGACGCGCGCCCACGAGGTCGAGAAGCGGTAGGCCTGCAGACCGAGCTCCCGCATGAGCCGGACGTCCTCCGCGTGCCGGTGGTAGTGGTCGCACGCGACGTCGCCCGTGTCGCCGTCGTGGACGGCGCCGGGCACCCGGGCGAAGGCGTCCCAGATCGACGCCGTGCGTCCCTCCTCGAAGGCGGCCCCCTCGATCTGGTACGCCGCCGTCGCCGCACCGAAGAGGAAGCCGTCGGGGAAGCGGCGGACGGACGAGTTCTCGGCGTTCATGAGGCGGGCGTTCCTTCTCGCTGCGACGGAGCCGGCCGCGGGTGTGCGGCAGATCCGGGCGGCATGGTCGGGGAGGGGCGGAGGGCTGTGTGGCACGCAGAGCACGAACACGAACGTGGGAGCGCTCCCACACGTCCGGCCAGCGTATGGGAGCGCTCCCACCGTGTCAACGGCTTCTCTCCCGGAGCCGATCCCGGAGGAGCCCCGGTCGCGGCGCGCGACCACCCGCGACGACGGTGCGCGGCGGGCGGCGACCTCGGCCGCGTACCCTGGTTCGGTGACCTCCTCCGCCGCTCTCGTCCGCGCCGAATCGCTCATCCGCTCGATCCCGGACTACCCGCAGCCGGGCGTGCTCTTCCGCGACATCACGCCGCTGCTCGCGGACCGCGAGGCTCTGCACGCCACGACGGCCGCGCTGGTCGAGCCGTTCCTCGGATCCTTCGACGTCGTCGCCGGGATCGAGGCCCGCGGGTTCATCCTGGCGGGCGCGGCCGCGATCGCCGCGAACACGGGGTTCGTCCCGATCCGCAAGGCCGGCAAGCTTCCGGTGCCCGCCGCCGCCGTCGAGTACACGCTCGAATACGGAACCGCGACGATCGAGATGCACGAGGATCTGCCGGCGGGGGCGCGCGTGCTGCTCATCGACGACGTGCTCGCGACCGGCGGCACCCTCGCCGCGGGACGGACGATCGTCGAGCGGCTGGGCTATTCGGTGGCCGGGATCTCCGTGCTCTTCGAGATCGAGGCCCTCCACGGCCGCGCGAGGACCGGCGACGTGCACACGGTGTTCCGCAGCTGAGCCTCGGCCGCGTCCGTTCTCAGGACGTATCCGCGGCATCGCGGCGCCATCGCGCCGTCCGCGGCCCATGCGCCGATCCACCCTGAGAACGGTCGACGGAGGAGGGCGCTTCGCGCGGGACGGGCGCGACGGAGCAGACCACGGCCGGAGGCTAGACTGGCCCTGCCCCCGCCCGCGACTTCCGGAGCCTCGAATGCCCACCATCGTCGTCGACGTCATGCCCAAATCCGAACTGCTCGACCCCCAGGGGAAGGCCGTGTCCGGAGCGTTCGCCCGCACGGGTGTCACCGCCTTTTCCGATGTGCGCATCGGAAAGCGCTTCGAGCTCACCGTCGAGGGCGAGGTCACCGACGAGGTCCTCGCCGAGGCCCGCCGCGTCGCCGAAGAGGTGCTCTCCAACGCCGTCATCGAGGACGTCGTCGGCATCGAGGTCGCCGAATGACGGTGCGGATCGGGGTCGTCACCTTCCCCGGTTCGCTCGACGACCGCGATGCGCAGCGCGCCGTGCGGATCGCCGGCGCCGAGCCCGTCGCGCTCTGGCACGGCACGCACGACCTCGACGGCGTCGACGCCGTGATCCTGCCAGGAGGCTTCAGCTACGGCGACTACCTGCGCAGCGGCGCGATCGCCGCGCTGTCGCCGATCATGACCGAGGTCAAGGACGCCGCCTCGAAGGGAATGCCGATCCTGGGCATCTGCAACGGCTTCCAGATGCTCGTCGAGGCGCACCTGCTGCCGGGCGGCCTGATCCGCAACGACCACCAACACTTCGTGCGGCGCGACCAGAGGCTCACCGTCGAGAACGCCGACACCGCATGGACGAACGAGTTCTCCCGCGGGCAGGAGATCGTCATCCCGCTCAAGAACGCCGAAGGGGGCTACATCGCCTCCGACGAGACCCTGGACCGAATCGAGGGCGAGGGCCTCGTCGCCTTCCGGTACACGGGCGTGAACCCCAACGGATCGCTGCGCGACATCGCGGGGCTCACGAATCCGGCGGGCAACGTCGTCGGTCTGATGCCGCATCCGGAGCACGCGACCGAGCCCGGCTTCGGCCCCGACACCTCCGCTGCGATGCGCAGCGGCATCGACGGTCTGCCGTTCTTCACGAGCGCGATCGCCGCGGTCGCCCGCATCGCCGCGTAACCCGCCCCACGATTCCCGGTTGTCTCACCGGGCCTGACCCCCGCCCCTGTCGCGGAGCGTCGCGATTCGCAGACCCCCCTCTAGCGTCGAAGCATCCCGGACGATGGAGGACCGCGGGGGCCCGTTCGTGCACGGCATGATCCGGGAGGCCGCTGTTCGACGATCCGCGTCCGGGCGAGATCCGGGATCCGGTCATCGTCGACCTGCTCGAGCGGGCCCCCTACGATGAGGGCGTCACCCTGCACCGCTACGCCATGCGGCGCTGAACGGATCAGCCGAGCGCGGGAGGCCAGACCCCGATCAGCACGGCCATCACAACGACCGTGACGAGCTCGTGCGCGATGTTCAGCACGGTCAGCGAACGGGGACGCCCCTCGAACGCGTCATGCGTGATGAAACGCGCGGCCGTGAACCCCATCCACAGCGTGATCGACGTCACCAGCGCCGAGACGAAGAAGGATCCGCCGGAGAAGTGCCAGGCGATCGCCGTCGCCCCCGCGAGCACCCACGCGGTGATGAAGCTCACGACCACCGTCGCGATGATGGCCAGGACGGGGTTGCCCTTCGGGTTGTCGAGGTCGATCCCTGCGAGGCGGGCCCAGCGCGTGCCGAACACACCGCGCGCGTACCAGACGGATCCGACGACCATGCTCGACGCGGTCGCGAGCAGAACGGCCCAGTAGTTGATCTCGGGAACCATCGCGACGCTCCTTCGGGACGGGATCCGGACGGTGGATCCGGTGCGCTCAGGGTATCGCCGCGTACGACGTCAGGATTGCACAGTCCCCAGGGGCTGAGCAGTCACCAGGGGCTGGGCTCGTAGTCCTTCAGGAACACGCCGTGGACGTCCTCCCCTGCCTCGCCGCGCACGATCGGGTCGTATACCCTGGCTGCGCCGTCGACGAGGTCGAGCGGGGCGTGGAAGCCCTCTTCGGCGAGGCGCACCTTCGTGTAGTGCGGGCGTTCGTCGGTGATCCAGCCGGTGTCGACGGCGGTCATCAGGATCCCGTCGGTCTCCAGCATCTCCCCCGCGCTCGTGCGCGTGAGCATGTTCAGGGCCGCCTTCGCCATGTTCGTGTGCGGGTGGCCGGGCCCCTTGTACCGCCGAGAGAACTGGCCCTCCATCGCCGAAACGTTGACGATGTGCTTACGGCGCGCGGGCGACGCGGCCATGGCCGGACGCAGCCGGCTGATGAGCAGGAAGGGCGCCGTGGTGTTGCAAAGCTGCACCTCGAGCATCTCCAGCGGATCCACCTGGTCCACGCTCTGCACCCAGCTGTTCACCCGGTTCACGTCGGGCACGAGACCACCCGCGTCGATCGCGGTGCCGTCGGCGTGCTTCGCGAGCGAGGAGGATCCGGGCGCCATCGCGAGACGGGCGAGCTCCTCCGCGGTGAGCGCCTGTCCGCCCTGCTCGGCGATCGTGCCGCCGAGAGAGGCGATCGAGAGCAGCGGATGCGCATCCACCGAGGCCTGCAGCGCCTCCGGATGCGGATCCGCGGTGTGGCCGAAGGTCTCCATCTCGGGTAGCGGCCCGTCCGGGAGCGGCTGCAGCTCGGCGTCGGCGAGGAGCGAGTAGGCGCCGGGTGAGCGGCGGACGGTCTGCGCGGCGTTGTTGATGAGGATGTCGAGGGGCCCCTGGGCCGCGACGGAGTCGGCGAGGGCGATCACCTGGGCGGGATCGCGCAGGTCGATGCCGACGACCCGCAGCCGGTGCAGCCAGTCGGCGGAATCGGGGAGGGCCGCGAAACGACGCACCGCGTCACGCGGGAAGCGCGTCGTGATCGTCGTGTGCGCGCCGTCGCGGAGCAGCCGCAGCGCGATGTGCATGCCGATCTTCGCGCGACCTCCGGTGAGCAGCGCCCGCTTGCCGGAGAGGTCGGTGCGGGCGTTGCGCTTGCCGTGGCTGAACCGCGCGCAGTCCGGGCAGAGCTGGTGGTAGAACGCGTCGACCGTCGTGTAGGGCTGCTTGCAGATGTAGCAGTTGCGTGGCTTGAGGAGCTCTCCGGCGACCGGAGCGTCCACGACGCTCGACGCCAGGTCGAGGCCGCGCGTCTCGTCGTCGATGCGGTCGGGGGCGCCGGTCGCGGTCGCCGCGATCACGGCCTTGTCGGCCTCGGCGATCGCGTCGCGGATCTCACGACGGCGCACGCGCTTGGCGGCCTTGAACATCGCGGCCGTCGCGCGACGCACGGCCACGAAGTCGGGGTGGTCCTGCGGGGTCTCGTGCAGGGCGGCGAGCACGCGCAGGGTCGTGGCGAGGTCGGCGGGATCGAGGCCGGATCCGGCGGCGTCGCCGTCCGTCGAGGCGCTGCGGTCGCTCGGCGTCGACGGGGCGTCGGAGGAGGCGTCGGTCATTGTCACGATTCTACGCGAGCACGCTGAACGGGATCCCGGACCCCGGCACCGGTTGCCCTTTCCCTCCTCTGGCCGTGTTCCCCTCCCCGTAATGGCGTTGCTCCGGGGAGGGGAAGCGCATACGGGGAGGGGAACGTGCTCCCGTGCGGCCGGGGTCCGGTCGGCGCCGAGTGGACCGCTCGCGCAGCGCTCTCACGGCCTACGCTCGTGGGGTGAGCTTCCTCGTCACCGTCCCGACCGCCGACCTCGCCGCCGATCTGCACCCGCTCCCCGAGGGGGTCGAGGTCCGGGTGTGGGACATGGCGACGCCGCCGCCCGCGCAGCGCATCGACATCGTGGTGCCGTCCTATCTGGGGCGCCAGCGCCTCTCCGCCCTGCAGGGACTCGAAGTTGGGCTCGTGCAGGGTCAGATGATCGGCTACGAGGCGATCATCGACCGCATCCCGGCAGGGATCCCCTTCGCGAACGCGGCGAGCGTGCACGAGCCGGCGACCGCGGAACTCGCCCTGGCCCTGACCCTCGCCGCGCAGCGGGAGCTGCCGCGGTTCGTGCGGGCGCAGGAAGCGGGCGTGTGGGATCGCGGATTCACGTCGAGTCTCGCGGATCGGCGCGTGCTGCTCGTCGGGATCGGCGGCGTCGGCACGGCGATCGCACGGCGCCTCGCCGGCTTCGAGGTCTCGGTCACCGCCGTGGGCCGCTCTTCGCGCATCGAACAGGTCGACGGCCTGGGCACCGTCCCGGTGCACCCCCTCGCCGCGCTCCCTTCGCTCCTGCCCGAAGCCGAGATCGTGATCCTTTCCCTTCCCGGCGGCGAGGCCACGCATCGCCTCTTCGACGCGGCGATGCTCGCCCGCATGGCCGACGACGCGCTGCTCGTGAACGTCGGCCGGGGCACCCTCGTCGACACCGACGCGCTGGTCGCCGAGGCGGGACGGATCCGCGCAGCGCTGGACGTCATGGACCCCGAACCGCTGCCGGAGGGCCACCCCCTGTGGAACGCGCCCGGCGTGCTGCTCACCCCGCACGTGGGGGGAGCGTCGAGCGCGATGGAACCCCGCATGGCGGCCCTCGTCCGCACTCAGATCGACCGCATGCGCGCCGGCGAGGAGCCGATCAACCTGATCCCGCGCTGAGGCGCGCGACCGACGGCATGTAGCCGACGGCCCGCGGCCATCAGCGCTCCGGGCCGACGCGTCGGATCCCGTAGCCTGATCGCATGGCAGAGATCGAGCAGCAGTCCGCCCCGGGATCCGAGTGGTGGCGCACCGCCGTCATCTACCAGATCTACCCTCGCTCCTTCGCCGACGCGAACGGCGACGGGATCGGCGATCTGCCGGGGATCACCTCCCGGCTCGACGCACTGAGCGAGCTCGGGGTCGACGCCATCTGGCTGAGCCCGTTCATGCCGAGCCCGCAGAAGGACGCGGGCTACGACGTCTCGGACTATCGCGGCGTGGATCCGCTGTTCGGCACGC
This sequence comes from uncultured Microbacterium sp., assembly GCF_945952435.1. Taxonomy (GTDB): domain Bacteria; phylum Actinomycetota; class Actinomycetes; order Actinomycetales; family Microbacteriaceae; genus Microbacterium. Next base: position 20,511 of record NZ_CAMFHZ010000026.1, on the reverse strand, counting down.
TCGACGACTTCGACACGATGCTCGCCGCCGCCCACGAGCGCGGGATCCGGGTGATCGTCGACCTGGTCCCCAACCACTCCTCCGACCAGCACCGCTGGTTCCAGGACGCGCTGAAGGCCGCACCGGGCAGCCCGGAGCGCGCCCGCTACATCTTCCGCGACGGCAAGGGGCCGCACGGCGACCTGCCCCCGAACAACTGGGAGAGCGTGTTCGGCGGAGGGATGTGGACGCGCGTGACCGAGCCGGACGGCACTCCGGGGCAGTGGTACCTGCACATCTTCGACACGAGCCAGCCCGACTTCGACTGGACCAACCCCGACGTGCGCGAGGAGTTCCGCGGGGTGCTGCGGTTCTGGCTCGATCGGGGGGTCGACGGCTTCCGGGTCGACGTCGCCCACGGCCTCATCAAGAAGGACGGCCTGCCCGACTACACGCCCGATCCCGAGGGCGGCTCGATGGGCGGCGACGAGGACGACGTGCCCTACTGGGGTCAGTCCGGCGTCCACGAGATCTACCGCGACTGGCACGCGCTGCTCGCCGAATATCCCGGCGAGAGGGCGCTCTGCGCCGAAGCCTGGTTGCCGACGCTGGAGAAGACCGCGCTCTGGGTGCGTCCCGACGAGATGAACCAGGCGTTCAACTTCGGCTACCTGATGACGCCGTGGGACGCGGAGGAGCTCTCGACCGTGATCCGGGAGTCGCTCGACGCGTTCGGGGGCGTCGGCGCGCCCAGCACCTGGGTGCTGTCGAACCACGACGTGATCCGGCACGCCTCGCGCCTCGCGCTCACGGTGGAGAGCCCGCAGGGCGACGGGATCGGCCCGCGCACCGAGCCGAAACCCGATCGCGCGCTCGGTCTCGCCCGCGCGCGGGCGGCGACCACCGTGATGCTGTCGCTGCCCGGCTCTGCCTACCTCTACCAGGGCGAGGAGCTGGGGCTGCCGGAGGCGATGGAGATCCCGGACGAGTTCCGGCAGGATCCGACCTGGTTCCGCACCAAGGGCGCGCGGTACGGGCGCGACGGGTGCCGCGTGCCCCTGCCTTGGAGCGGCACGTCGCCGTCGTACGGCTTCAACGACACCGGGGCGAGCTGGCTGCCGCAGCCCGCGGAATGGGCCGAGTACGCCCGGGCCGCGGAGGAGGGCGTCGACGGGTCGACGCTGGAGCTCTACAAGGAGCTGCTACGAGGGCGCGCCGAACGGGGACTCGGATCCGGCTCCCTCGTCTGGGAGGATCTCGGCCGCGGGACGGTCGCGTTCCGCCGCGGGGATCTGCACGTCGCCGCGAACCTCGGCGAGGTGCCCGTCGCGCTTCCCGCGGGGGCGTCGGTCGTCGTCGGAAGCGGCCCGCTCACGGGCCGGGAGCTCCCCGTCGACACCGCCGTCTGGTACACGCTCGCCGACTGAGCGGGAGCCTGTGCCGCCGCGGTCAGGCGGGATCGAGCGCGCCCAGGGGCGGCTCGACGATCGGCGTGTCCAGGTGGGCGCGGCGCACGGGCTTGATCCACCGGACGGCGACGAGATGCAGCGCGAGCGTGATCGCGAGGATGATCGCGGAGAGCGGCACGAGGTGATCCGGGACGACGCCGGCGGCGAGCGCGATCCCTCCCAGAGCGCTGCCGAGCGCGCTCCCGAGCGACATCGCGCTGTTGTTCAGGGCGAGTACGAGGGCGACCACCGACTCGGGCACCATCGACGCCAGACGCGACTGGAACGCCACCCCCGACCCGCCGTTGAAGAACGCGGCGACGAGGAACCACGCCACCGCCACGGCAGCGCCGGCGAGGCCGGGCAGCAGCAGACCGGCTCCGGCGGCGAGCGCGCTCACGACGAGCGTGGCGCAGATGATCGTGATCCAGCCGAGGGGGCCGCGCCGGTCGACCCGGCGACCGGCGACGATGTTCCCGGCGAGGCTGACGATCCCGTAGCCGAAGAGCACGGCGATCATCGGATAGCCCTCCCCGATCCGCGGGCCGATGATGAGCGTCGCGTAGGTGAAGCAGAAATAGCTCGCCGCCATGAGTCCCAGGGGCGGCAGCAGCAGGAACAGGATCGTCGGCTGCGTGAGGGGGCGCAGCGCCTCGCGCAGGGGCAGGGCGGGAAGGCGCAGTCGCGGCACTTGCAGCAGGATCCCGCACAGCGCGAGGATGCCGACCCCGACGACGAGGAACAGCGGGATCCGCCAGTCCTGCTGCCCGATCACGAGACCGATCGGCACGCCGAGCGCTGTCGCGAACAGCCACCCTCCCATGACGAGCGAGAGCGCCCTGCCCCGGCGGTGCTCCGGCGTGCGGGCCACGACGTAGGAGGCGATCACCGCGTTGAGCAGCGCGCCGCCCAGGGCGGACACAATGCGCCCGATCAAGGCCCAGACATAGAGCGGGGCCAGGGCGACGACGAGGTTGCCGAGCACGAAGACGGCCAGGGCGAGAGCGATCGTCCGCTTGCGCTCCCAGCGTCCGGTGAGGGCCCCGAGCAACGGTCCGGCGATCGCACCGGTCGCGGCGAACACGCTCATCAGCTGTCCCGCGGCGGCGGCGTCGACGCGGAGATCGGCCGCGATCTGCGGGAGCAGCCCGGCGAGCACGTAGCCGTCGATGCCCATGGAGAACGTCGCCACGGCGAACCAGATCAAGGGACCCGATCCGCCCGTTCCGGGGGCTCGCTTCGTACGCACCCGCTCATCCAAGCAGAGCGGATCGACGCAGCGTGAGGATTCCGTCGAAATCCGTACGAATTGTCGGACCCTCCGTCGCCCGCGCGTCGGGGGCACGGTCGGGCCGTGGGCGGCCGGCGAACGGATCATCCGCCGGAGGCGACCACCTCGAATCCGGCCGCCTGCAGAACCTCGTCCCTGGACGAGGGCCCGACGAGCAGCTCGAAAGCGCCCGGCTCGACCCGGCGGACCCCCGCCGCGTCGACGATCGTGCAGTCGGCGACGGGGAGGTCGATCCGCACGCGGACCGACTCCCCCGGCGGCACCTCGACCTGACGGAACGCCTTGAGCTCCTTGTCCGTCCAGCTCGCGCTCGTCACCGTGTCGCGCACGTAGACCTGCACCGTCTCGAGGACAGGACGCGCCCCGGTGTTCGTGACCGTCACCGCCGCGCGGACCGTGTCCGCCTCGTCGAGCTCGACCGCGTCGAGGGACAGATCCGCATAGACGACGGTGGAGTAGGAGAGTCCCTCGCCGAAGGCCCAGGCGGGGCTCTGCGTCAGGTCCGCGTAGCGGTCGCCGTGCTGCCCTCGGAGCTGGTTGTAGTACGTCGGCTGCTGGCCCACGTGCCGCGCGAACGAGATCGGCAGGCGTCCCGAGGGCTCCACGCGACCGGCGATGATCTCGGCGACGGCCTGTCCCCCGCGCATACCGGGATTCGCCGCCCAGAGCACGGCAGCCGCCCGCTGCACCGACGGCGGCAGCACGAGCGGCTTCGACGCGAGCAGCACGACGACGACCGGCTTCCCCGTCTCGATGAGAGCATCCAGCAGAGCGATCTGCCCACCGATCAGATCGAGGGTGGCCGTCGAGCGTCCTTCGCCGACGAGCTCGATCCGATCGCCGACCACGGCGACGACGACGTCCGCCTCCTCCGCCGCGGCCACGGCCTCGGCGATCAGGGCCGGGTCCGGCGCGCTCGGCACGACCACGGGCGGACGCGGCTGGCCGTCCGGGAAGGTCGCCCCGCTCGGATCCTGCTCGAGCGTGAGGATCTCGGCACCCCGCGCGTACCGCACCTCGACATGTTCGAGTCCGCGCAGCCCCTCGAGCACGGTCGTGATCATCTCCCGCGGCTGGCCGTCGAGCCAGCCCGCCTGACCGGATCCCCCCGCCCAGTCGCCGAGCTGGGTCTGGGCGTCGTCCGCGAGGGGGCCGGCCACGGCGATCCGTACCGGACGCGACAGCGGCCCCGGTGCGTCGGCGCCGCCGAGCGGTAGCGTCCCGTCGTTCTCGAGCAGCACGATCGAGCGCCGCGCGATCTCCAGGTTGAGCGCGGCGTGCTCCGCGTTCCCGACCACCGCGTCTCGGCGATCCGACGGCAGCCGCGGATCCTCGAAGAGACCGAGGTCGAACTTGAGCGTCAGGATCCGGGCGACCGCGGCGTCGAAGTCGGAGGACGACAGCATGCCCTTCGCGACGGCGTCCCGCGCACCCTCGAAGAACAGCGGCGTGGTCATCACCATGTCGTTGCCCGCCTTCACCGCAGCGGCGGCGGCGTGCGTGTGGTCGGGCTGCACCTTCTGCTCCCAGACCATGCGACCCACGTTGTCCCAGTCGGTGATGAGCGTACCCGAGTACCCCCACTCGCCCCGCAGCACGTCGCTGAGCAGCCAGTCGTTGACCGTGATGGGCACCCCGTCCATCGACTGGTACCCGAGCATGAAGGTGCGGCACCCCTCCCGCGCCACCCGCTCGAACGGGGGAAGGAACCAACTGCGCAGTTTGCGACGGGAGATGTCCGCCTCGCTCGCGTCGCGCCCGCCCTGGGTCTCGGAGTATCCGGCGAAGTGCTTCGCGGTCGCGAGGATGGCGGTGGGGTCATCGAGCCCGGCCCCCTGGTATCCCCGCACCATCGCGCTGGCGAGCTCCCCGATGAGGAAGGGATCCTCGCCGAACGTCTCGTTCACACGCCCCCACCGCAAGTCCCGGGCGATGCACAGCACCGGAGAGAACGTCCAGTGCACCCCGGTCGCCGCGACCTCCTCGGCCGTCGCCCTCGCGACCCGCTCCAGCAGCGCGGAATCCCAGGACGCGGCCATGCCGAGCTGCGTCGGGTAGATCGTGGCGCCGGGCCAGAACGAGTGTCCGTGGATGCAGTCCTCGCCGACGAGCAGCGGGATGCGCAGCCGGGTGCGCTGCGTGAGGCGGTTGGCCTCGACGATGCGCTCGGGCGACGTGTGCAGGATCGAGCCGACGTGGCGCCGCAGCACGTGGTCGGCGAGGTCGTCGCGTGCATCGAGCTGGAGCATCTGCCCGATCTTCTCCTCGACGCTCATGCGGCCGAGCAGATCGGCGACGCGGTCCGCGGTCGACCGTGTCGGGTCCTGGTAGGGCATCGTGTCCTGGATGGGGGCGGTGGTGCTCATGCAGTGGTGCTTTCTGGATCGGATCCGGCGCGACCGGGGCCAGGACCGGTGCGCACCGCGGTCACGGCCGAGTTCTGGTCGATGCCCCGCTTCTTCAGGGCTCGGGCGCGCTCGCCCGCGGAGCGCAGACGGGGGTTGACGTACTCGTCGATGCCGAAGTTGATGAGGGACAGCGCGACACCGAGCAGCGCGATGCAGAGCCCGGCCGGCACGTACCACCACCAGTAGTCGGGGAACGCGTTGTTCTGCTGCGCCCAGAACAGGATCGTCCCCCAGTTCAGGTTCGACACCGGGATCACGCCGATGAATGCGAGCGTGGTGAGCCCGAGGACGGCGGCGGTCATCGTGCCGACGAAGCTCGACGCGATGATCGCGAGGAGGTTCGGCAGCATCTCCACCAGGATGATGCGGTGCAGCGGCTCGCCGTTCGCCCTGGCGGCCTGCACGAAGTCGCGGTTGCGCAGCGACATCGTCTGGGCGCGGAGCACGCGAGCACCCCACGCCCAGCCGGTCAGGCCGAGCACCGCGGCGATCACCGGCAGCGGTGGATCCTCGAACTGCGAGGCGACGATGATGATGAGCGGCAACGCGGGGATGACGAGGAACACGTTCGCGAGGGCGGACAGCGACTCGCTGCGCCAACCGCGCAGGTATCCCGCCGTCACCCCGACGACGATCGCGAGGACCGTCGCCATGATCGTCGCGAGGAACCCGACCAGCAGCACCCCCCGCGTGCCGTAGACGAGCTGGCTGAAGACGTCCTCGCCGATGTGCGTCGTGCCGAGCAGATGGGCGAGCGACGGCGGCTGAAGGGTCTGGTCGAGGTGCTGCGCCGTCGGCGGGTAGGGGGCGATCCACGGTGCGAACACCGCGACGAGCACGAAGACGCCGAGGATGATCAGCCCGGCGGCGGACTTGGGGTTCGCGAACATCGCGAGCGACGCGCGCAACGGCGACAGGAACGTCCGCCGGGAAGCCGGCGCGGGATCCGCGGTCAGCACGGCTACGGTGTCCGGCGTGCCGAGTCCGGCGGGCGAGGCGAGCACTTCGGGGCTCTCTGCAGGGACGTTCATGGTCAGCTCTCCGTCTGGCGTGTGCGCGGGTCGAGGACGGCGTAGACGACGTCGGCGATGATGTTGGCCACGAGCACGGCCAGGACGAGCACGAGGAAGATGCCCTGCATGAGCGCATAGTCCTTGGCCGACGTCGCGTTGAGCAGCAGCAGCCCGATCCCGGGATAGGAGAAGACCATCTCCATGACGATCGTCCCGCCGACGATGAAGCCGAGCGACAGGGCGAAGCTCTGGATCTGCGGCAGCACCGCGTTGCGAGCCGCATAGCGCCACAGCACCCGACGATTCGGCATCCCCTTCGCCTGCGCCACCGTGATGTAGTCCTCGTCGAGCACCGTCAGCATCATGTTGCGCATGCCGAGGACCCACCCGCCGAGCGAGGCGATGACGATCGTGAGCACGGGCAGCGCGGCGTGGGAGAGCACCTGACCGATGAACTCGCCGTTCCAGCCCGGCTCGACGCCGACCTCGTAGGCGTGACCGGCGGGGAACCATCCGAGCGCCGAGGAGAAGATCGCGATGAAGATGAGCCCGAACCAGAAGTACGGGACGGTTCCGAGGAACGTCGTGACCGGGACGAGGGCGTCGAGCCTGCTGCCCCGCTTCCAGCCGATCACGGCCCCGAGCCCGGTGCCGACCGCGAAGGAGATGACCGTCGCGGTGCCCACGAGGCCGAGCGTCCACGGGAGCGCCGAGGCGATCGCCTCGCTCACCGGTGCCATGCCGGTCGAGATCGAGACGCCGAGGTCGCCGCGCAGCAGCATGCCCCAGTAGTCCAGGTACTGGCGCCAGAGCGGCACCGAGCTGTCGAGACCGAACATGAGCCGCAGGGCCTTCTCGGCAGCGGGGGTGAGCTGCCCCTGGCTTCGCGCCATGAACGACGAGACGGCGTCCCCCTTCATCATGCGCGGGATGAAGAAGTTGATCGTGATGGCGGCCCACGCGGTGAACACGTAGAACAGCACCCTGTTGAGGATGAAGCGCCACGGCACCGAGAACCCGGTGCGCTCGGCCTTCGTCGCCGTGGTCCCGACGAGCGTCGGATCCGCGGTCGGTGCGATCGGTTCTGCGCTCACTGCGCACCTCCTGCGATCGTGGCCGCGGGGCGACCGAAATGCTTCTCCGGATCCGGCGACGCCGCGCGCAGTTCCCGGGTGTACGGATCCTGCGGGTCGAGGATCACGGCGTCGGCCGGACCGCGTTCGACCACCCTGCCCTGGTTGAGCACCATGATCTCGTCGCTGAAATGACGCGCGGTGGCGAGATCGTGGGTGATGTAGAGCACTCCGAGGCCTTCCTCGCGCTGCAGCTCGGCGAGGAGGTTCAGCACGCCGAGGCGGATGGACACGTCGAGCATCGAGACCGGCTCATCGGCGACGAGCAGCGCGGGACGCGAGGCGAGGGCCCGAGCGATCGCGACGCGCTGACGCTGTCCGCCGGAGAGCTCGTGCGGACGCCGGTCGATCACCGACCCCGGATCCAGGCGCACGCGATCGAGCAGCCGGCGCACCTCCGCGTCCACCTGTCCCCGAGGCACGACCCGATCGAGCAGGAGCGGGCGCTCGAGGTGATGCCGGATGGAGTGGTACGGATTGAGCGACGCGAACGGATCCTGGAACACCATGCGCAGCCGCTGGCGGTAGGCGCGCAGCCCCTTGCCCGCCCGCGGGATGGGCTCGCCGTCGAGGAGCACCTCACCGGACGTGGGCCGTTCGAGCTGCGTGAGGATCTTCGCGATCGTCGACTTGCCGCTGCCCGATTGCCCGACGAGACCGATGGTCTGGTGGGATCCGAGGGCGAAGCTCACGTCGTCGAGGGCCTTCATCCTGCCCGCACCGCGGACGTTGTAGACCTTCGTGACGTGGCGGACCTCGAGCGTCGTCATCGTCGCACCATCCCTCTCTCTCCGGTGAGCCGCGGGAAGGAGGCGAGGAGCATCCGCGTGTACTCGTGCTGCGGGTTCGTCCAGATCTCCTCGGCGGAGGCAAGTTCGACGATCTCGCCGGCCCGCATGATCGCGATCCGGTCGCTGATCTCGAGCAGGAGCGGCAGGTCGTGGGTGATGAAGACGACGGAGAAGCCGAACGCCGTGCGCAACTGCGAGATCTGCGTGAGGATCTCGCGCTGCACGAGCACGTCGAGCGCCGTCGTCGGCTCGTCCATGACCATGAGTTGCGGACGGAGGGCGAGCGCCATCGCGATCATCACGCGCTGCCTCATCCCCCCCGACAGCTCGTGCGGGTACGAGCGCAGACGCTGCCCGCCGACCTTCACGATCTCCAGCAGCTCGACGACGGCGTCACGCCGCTCGGCCCTGTTCATCCCGGGGCGGTGCACGCGGAAGACGTCGTCGAGCTGTGCCCCGATGGTCGCGACGGGGTTGAGCGCGTTCATCGCCCCCTGGAACACCATCGAGATCCGGTCCCAGCGGAACCGCCGCATCTGCTCGACGTCGAGGGCGTTGACGTCGATGTCCTCCCCGGAGGCGTCGTGGAAGGTGACGCTGCCGCTCGTGATCACCGCCGGGGGCTTGAGCAGGCGCTGCACGCCGTAGGCGAGCGTGGTCTTCCCGCACCCGCTCTCGCCGGCGAGCCCGACGATCTCGCCACGGCCGATGTCGAGGGTGACGCCTCTGACCGCCTCGACGGGCGGATCCACGTCGTACACGACCGAGAAGTCGCGCACGGAGAGAAGGGTGTCTGTCATGAGGGCATGCTCCGGAGCAGGGATCCGGTGACCGGGCGGGGCGCGATGCGGCTCCCCGCCCGGTCATCGGCGCGGACGATTACTGGACGGGCTTCAGCTTCATCACGACCTGGACCGCGGTGGCCTGGGTCGGATCCGCGGTCGCGTACTGGTCGTCCTCGCTCGGCCAGCCGGTGAACGAGCGGGTGTTGTACTCGCCGAGCTGCGGGTGGGTGCCGATCGGGATCGCCGGCACGTCCTCCACGAAGATCTTCTGCAGCTTGTTCAGGGCGTCGGTGCGCACCGCGTCGTCGGAGGCCTGGGCGTACTGCGCGAGCAGTGCGGTCGCCTCGGGGTTGTCGTACCGGCCGAAGTTGTCGGCGACCTTGCCGCCGGAGGCCTGGGCCAGGTAGGCGCCGTTCATGACGTCGTCGTAGATGTGCCAGGGATTCGTGCCCGATCCGGTCCAGTGCAGCACGGCGTCGAAGTTCCCGGTCGCGACGTTGCTCGTCCAGGTGTCGGCATCGGGCGTCGCCACCTTCGCGTCGGCGCCGAGAGTCGCCTTCACCTGGGTCGCGACGAGCTGGATGCCGGTGACGTAATCGTTCCAGCCCTGCGGATCCTGCAGGGTGAAGGACACGGGAGCGCCGGACGGATCCATGAGGGCGTTCTTGTCCCAGGTGTACCCCGCGTCGGCGAGCACCTTCTTGGCGCCGTCGACGTCGATCGAGAACTCGGTGTCCTTGTACTCGGCCGCGATGTACTGGTCGCCCGTCGGCTGCGGGATACCTGTGACATTCTTCAGCTCAGGTCCGGCGTTGCTGCGCGCCTTCTCGGCGTGCGCCTTGCGGTCGACGACCATGTTCACGGCCTTGCGGAACGCGGGGTCGTTGAACGGCTTCTTCTGCGTGTTGACGAGGATCATGTCCGGGCTCAGCACGTTCGCCGCCCAGAACACGTTGTGCTTCGGGTCCTTGTCGACGTAGTTCTTCTGGAAGTCGGTGATGAAGATCTGCGACCAGTCCGTCTCGCCGTTCTGGAGACCGCGGAGAAGTCCCGTGTTGTCGTTGTACTCGAGGTACTTCAGCTGCGCGACGGGGACCTTGCCGCCCCAGTAGTCGGAGCGGGCCGTGAGCACGACACCCTGCGAGGAGAACGTCTTGATCGTGTAGGGACCGGTGCCGACGGCGTCCTTGGCCGGATCCTTCGTCGGGTCTGAGATGCTCTTCCAGATGTGCTCCGGCACGATCTGGGTCTGCAGCACGTCGCCCTGCTTGACGAACTTCGACTCGGTGAAGGTGAGCACGACGTTCCCGCCGTCCTTCACGACCTCCTTGAGCTTGAGGCCCGCGAGGTCGAGCGCCGGGGTGTTCTTGATCAGCGAGAACGTGAACACGATGTCGTCCGCCGTGAACGGCTTGCCGTCGCTCCAGGTCACGCCCTCGCGCGGGGTGACGGTGAGCTGCGTGTAGTCGTCGTTCCACGCCACCTTCGAGGCGAGCCACGGCGTCGTCTCGTTCTTGCCCACGGGGTTCACCATCGCCAGGGGTTCGTAGATCATGCGCGCGTAGCCGAGCGAAGCGCCGGACCCGGTCGTGATGAACGGGTTGTTGATCTGGGTGGACAGCACCGCCGCGCCGTCCGGCTTGGCGATGGTGAGCGAGCTCTTCGCGCCGCCCTCGGATCCGGACGATCCGCCGGACGAGCATCCCGCGAGCGCGAGCGCGCCGACCACGGCGAGCGCGGACACTCCGATCAAGGTCTTCCTGAGCCTCATTGCTTCTCCTTCTTGGCGGACACGGCCATCGTGCCCGGGACCGGTGCAGAGCGACGGCGGGCGAGCCGACCGCCTTACTTACTGTCGAGAAAGTAAGCTGAGGGCGAGGTTACTCGACGGTAAGCTCATCGCACAAGCAGAGGGGGCGACGAGATGGTCGCGAACGCAGGGGGCACCAGGACGCGCCCCGAGACCGAGCGCAAACGCACCGAGATCCTGCGGGCCGCGATCGAGATCTTCGGCGCCAAGGGCTCTACCAACGGCACCCTCGCCGACATCGCCGAGCAGGTCGGCATGACCCATGCGGGCGTGCTGCACCACTTCGGCTCGAAGCAGAGGCTGCTCCTCGAAGTGCTCGCGTTCCGGGACCAGGACGATGTCGCCGACCTCGCCGAGCGGCACATCCCCGACGGCCCCGCCCTGTTCGTGCACCTCGTCGGCACCGCACTGCGCAACGCGCTGCGGCCGGGGATCGTGCAGGTCTACACGGTGCTCTCCGCCGAGGCCGTGACCGACGACCATCCCGCGCGCGCGTTCTTCCAGGATCGCTACCGCGTGCTGCGCGGCGAGGTCGACGCCGCATTCCGGGAGCTCTGCGCACAAGAGGGCGTCACGGATCCCGGAACCATCGAGAAGGCCGCGGCAGCCGTGCTCGCGGTCATGGACGGCCTGCAACTGCAGTGGCTGCTCGAGCCGGACGCGGTGGATCTCGCCGACGCGAGCGAGTTCGCGATCCAGGCCATCGTCAACGGCGTCCTGGCGCCGGGACCGAGGTTGCCCACATACGTGCGGCGATAGGCTCAGCGTCATGACGATCGACCTCGAAGCGCTCTTCATCGACCTGCACCGCAACCCCGAGCTGTCGTTCCAGGAGGTGCGCACCGCGGGGATCGCCGCCGCGCACCTGCGCGGGCTCGGCCTCGAGGTCGCCGAGGGCATCGGGCGCACCGGCGTCGTCGGAGTGCTCTCGAACGGCGAGGGGCCGGTCGTCTGGATGCGCGCCGACATGGACGCGCTGCCGGTGGTCGAGCAGTCCGGCCTGGACTACGCGAGCACGGCGAAGGGCGTCGATCCCGAGGGGCACGAGGTCGGGGTGATGCACGCCTGCGGGCACGACATGCACGTCACGGCCCTGATCGGAGCGATCGAGGAGCTCGTCGCCACGAAAGACCAGTGGTCCGGCACGGTGGTCGCGATCGTGCAGCCGGCCGAGGAGTTCGGCGCCGGGGCGAGGGCGATGCTCGATGACGGCATGCAGGAGAGGTTCCCCGCACCCGACGTCGTGCTCGGTCAGCACGTCACGCCGCTGCCCGCAGGGATGATCGGCGTGCGTCCGGGGCCGCAGATGTCGGCCTCAGACGGCCTGCACGTGGTCATGCGCGGCCGCGGAGGGCACGGCTCCCGGCCGCACTCCACGATCGATCCGGTCGTCATGGCCGCGGCGACCGTCATGCGCCTGCAGACCATCGTCTCGCGCGAGGTGGATCCCCATGACCTCGCCGTCGTCACGGTCGGCGCGCTGCACGCCGGCACGAAGAACAACATCATCCCGGCCGAGGCCACGCTCGATCTCAGCCTCCGCTACCCCGACGAGACGCTGCGCGAGAGCGTCCTCGCGAGCGTCGAGCGCGTGATCCGCGCCGAGGCGCTCGCGAGCGGCGCGATCGAGGAGCCGACCATCGAGACGCTGCACACGCTCCCCGCGACGATCAACGACGAGTCCGCGACCGAGCGGGCGACGGCCGCCTTCCGGGCCGCGTTCGGGGAGGACGCCGTCGTCGATCCGGGCCTCTTCACCGGCAGCGAGGACGTGTCCTGGTTCGCCCGTGACACCGGCGTCCCGCTCGTGTTCTGGTTCTGGGGCGGGATCGATCCGGCGCGCTACGCCGCAGCCGCCGCGAACGGCACGCTGCACAGCGAGATCGCGACGAACCACTCCCCGTTCTTCGCCGTCGAGATCCATCCGACGATCGAGGTCGGGGTGAGGGCGCTCACCGTCGCCGCCCGCGAGTTCCTCGACTGAGCACCGGTCGGACGCGCGGAGGAGGGACGACGTGCCTCGGCCGGAGCCCTCGCCGCCCCGCAGCCTCAGACCTCGATGATCGGCGCGAGGGCCGCGAGCGGGCTGTGCGCCTCCCGGTGCAGCCGCTCCATGCGCTCGTCGAGTTCGGTCGCCGCATCCGCGGCCGCCGTGAGGTCGTCGACGAGGCGCGGCGGCACCTGACCCTGGAACTTGTAGTGGATCTTGTGCTCGAGGCTCGCCCAGAAGTCCATCGCGATCGTGCGGAACTGCACCTCGACGGGAACCGCGATCGGCCCCGAGGACAGGAACACCGGCACCTCCAGGATCGCGTGCAGGCTGCGGTAGCCGTTCGGCTTCGGGGCGGCGATGTAGTCCTTCACGATGCGCACCGTGATGTCGTCCTGGGCCGCGAGCAGATCGAAGAGACGGTAGACGTCGGCGACGAAGCTGCACGTCACACGGACTCCAGCGATGTCGGTGATGTGCGTGCGGATCGAGGCGAAGTCCGGCTCCACACCGCGACGCGCGACCTTCTCGACGATACTGTCCGGCGTCTTGACCCGGCTCTTCACGTGCTCGATCGGGTTGTACGAGTGGTGGTGCGCGAACTCGTCGCGCAGGATCGAGATCTTGGTCTCGATCTCCCTCATGCCGAACTCGTACTCGTGCAGGAAGCGCTGGAACTCGTCCCGCAGCTCCCGCGCCTCCGAAAGGGTCTGGTTCAGCGCTTCATCGTCGACGGAAGCCGTGCTCATACAGGCGACGCTACGCAGTCCGCGTCCGGATCTCCTGTGTGTTCGTCCTGAGCGGATTCAACACGCCGGGGCGGGCGCGGACCGGAATCCGAGGAGGCGCACGGATCCGGAGAGCGCTCTCCCGCTCACGCGCGTTAGCCCAGGAATCGGCCGCGGGCTCCGCATCCGGGTGAAGAGTGATGCAACGGTGATGCAACAGCGGCTCCGCAGAATTGCGTCCGCCCCGATCAAGGCGTAATTTAGCGGCTCGTGGCAAATGACAGCCGTGAGAGCGCGGACGCCCCGCAGGTCGCCAAACGCATCCTCCTCGGAGAGCCGCTGAGCAGCGAGAAGGCGAACGAGCAGCTCCTCCCGAAGCGCATGGCGCTCCCCATCTTCGCGTCCGACGCACTCTCCTCCGTGGCCTACGGCCCGCAGGAGATGCTGATGACCCTCGGCCTCGGCGGTCTGGCGTTCCTCGCCTTCGCCCCCTGGGTGGCCGCGGCGGTGGTGCTGCTGCTCATCGTCATCGTGCTGAGCTACCGAAAGCTGATCCAGGCCTACCCCTCGGGCGGCGGCGACTACGAGGTGGCCTCCAAGAACCTGGGCGAGATCCCCGGCGTGATCGTCGCGGCCGCACTCCTCGTCGACTATGTCCTGACCGTGTCGGTGTCCATCGCCTCCGGCGTCGACAACATCATCTCCGCCGTGCCGCAGCTCAACCCGTGGCGGGTCGAACTCGCGGTCGGCTTCGTGATCCTCATCGTGGTCGTGAACCTGCGCGGCGTCCGCGAGGCGTCGACGTTCTTCGCGATCCCCACCTACGTGTTCGTCGGATCCGTCGGCGTCATGATCGTCACCGGGCTGGTCCGCACGTTCCTCGGCGACGCCCCCGTGGCCGAGAGCGCGCAGTACGCGATGCACGGCGAACACCTCGCCGACGCCGCCGTGATCCTGCTCGTGCTGCGCGCGTTCTCGAGCGGCTGCTCCGCCCTGACCGGCGTCGAGGCCGTGTCCAACGGCGTGCAGGCCTTCCGCATCCCGAAGATCGGCAACGCGCAGAAGACGCTCGCGATGATGGGCGGGATCGCGATCCTCCTCTTCACGGGGCTGACCGCGCTCGGACTCATCACCGGTGCGCGCTACGCCGAGAACCCCTGCCGCGACCTCGTCGGCTTCGACTGCTCGCAGCCGCAGCAGAGCCTCATGGCCCAGATCGCCTCCGCCGTGTTCGGCGGGGGATCCCTGCCGTTCTTCATCATCCAGGCCGCGACCGCCTGCGTGCTGCTGCTGGCCGCGAACACCGCGTTCAACGGATTCCCCCTGCTCGGCGCGGTGCTCGCCCGCGACGGGTACGCCCCGAAGGCGCTGAACACGCGCGGCGACCGGCTGGTCTTCTCCAACGGAATGATCGTGCTCGGCGTGGCCGCGGTCGGCGTGCTCGTGCTCTTCCAGGCCAACCTGACGAACCTGATCCAGCTCTACATCATCGGCGTGTTCGTTTCGTTCTCCCTGGGCCAGCTCGGCATGGTGCGGCACTGGAGGGCGTTGCTGCGGGGCACCAAGGAGATGAGCGTCAAGGCTGCGCAGCCGGTGCGCCGCACGGCGTACACAGGGCTCGCGATCAACTCGCTCGGGGCCACTCTGACGATCGCGGTGCTGGTGATCGTGACGATCACCAAGTTCACGCACGGGGCGTGGATGGTCTTCCTCGCCATCCCCGTGCTCAGCCTGCTGATGATGGGCGTCAAGCGCTACTACCGTGACGTCGAGCACGAGATCGCGGTGGACGACACCACGCACTTCGGCTCGGAGGGCGACGTCGCGATCGTCCTCGTCAGCCGCCTGCAGAAGCCCGTCGTCAAGGCGATCGACTACGCGATCGCGGCGAGGCACCAGAAGACCGTGGCCCTGCACGTCGCGGCGAACCCCGAGGACGGGGAGCAGCTGCAGCGCGACTGGCAGCAGCACCGCATCCCGATCCCACTCGTCATCGTCGACTCGCCGTACCGCACCTATGCCGGACCGGTCGAGGCCTACATCCGCAAGTACCGCGCGAAGCACGGCCCCGCCGTCGTGACCGTCTATCTGCCGCAGTACATCGTGGGCCACTGGTGGGAGTCGATCCTGCACAACCGCCGCGCGCGGCGGCTCGCGAACCAGCTCATGCTCGTGCATGGCGTGACGATCACGCTGGTGCCGTGGCTGCTCGACTCGTCCGAGCTCATCTACGGACGGCGTTCGCGTCCGGTGCCAGGGCAGGAGCGGGCAGGTCGTCCCGTCGCGGCCTACGGCGGCGCCACGGCCGGTCGTCGGGTGCAGCGCCCCGCGGGGCCGCCCGAGAAGGCCGGTCCCGAGGGTGCCGACGCGGCCCGCACAGGAGCCGAGAAGCACTGACGCGGTATCCCGCCGGACGGGCGTACCCGCCGCCGGGTGACCGCGCGGCGGATCGACGAGCCGTCAGCCCTGCGCGGCTCCGCGGGTGAGCAGCCGCATCCCGTCGGCGAAGAGATCATCGCCCGAGTGCGCGGAGAAGTAGTCGTCGACGAGCCGCTCCGTCACGCGCTCGGAGAACTCGGCCCGTCGCAGCGAGTCGTGCGCGCCGGAGACGATGCGGGCGCCGTCCCGGTGCGCGAGCATGGCTCCGCGCACCGCGACGAAGGCCGCGAGGAACCAGTGGGTGACCGGCGCGTACTCGGTCGTGTTCGGCAGCCTCATGCTGCTGTTCGGCGCGATCGCCGACCGGTTCGGCCGACGCAGGCTCATGCTCCTCGGGCTCCTCCTGCTCGCCGCCGCGGGGCTCGCGACCGCGGTCGTCACGACGACGGAAGGGCTCGTCGCGGTCCGCGCGGTCATGGGCGTGGCCGCCGCGATGACGACCCCCGGATCCGCCGCGCTGGCGTCCCGCCTGTTCGACGACGACGGGCTGAGGGTCACGGCGATCAGCCTCATCTCGACGATCGGCATCGTCGGCCTCGCGGTCGGACCCCTCGCGGGAGGAGCGGTGCTCGCCGTGGCGCCCTGGCGCGTCCTCCTGCTCGTGAACGTGCCGGTGGCCCTGCTCGCCGCGCTCGCGATCCGTCTCGGCATCGCCGCCGACGATCCGCACAGGCTGCACCGCGCGCCGATCGACGTGCTCGGCGCCCTCCTGGGCACGTCGGCGATCGTCCTCGCCCTCCTGGCGCCCACTCTGCTCCTCGACGACGGGGTCGGATCCGTGACTCCCTGGGCGGCCCTGGCCGGCGCGCTGCTCGCCCTGGCTCTGTTCGTCTGGAGGGAGCGCACGGCACGGCATCCGTTGCTGGAGCTGCGCCTGCTCGCCCAGCGATCGCCGCCGGGCGCTGGAGCGCCGCGCAGACCGCGCAGTTCCACACGGCCGCGTCCGCGTCCATGCTCGCCCTGGCGCTCGTCGCCGCCGTGCTCGTCGTCTTCGGCTCCCTGCACTCCCGCACCCGCTGACCCTGCGGCCTCGCGTCCGTGCGGAACGCGCATGGATCCCGGAGCAGGACGTGAGGAGAACGTGAGGATCGGGCTCCGGGAGCGATCCCCGCGGTTCGATCGGATCCGTGCTCGACATCATCTACGTGGCCTTCACGCTCGCGCTGTTCGCCCTCGCCGCCCTGATCGCGAAGGGGGTGGAGCGACTGTGACGTTCTTCGCCATTCTCGCGGCCGCCCTCGCGGTCGCCGCCATCGTCTACCTCGTGGTGGCCCTCGTCGCCCCGGAGCGGTTCTGATGAGCGGCGCGGACATCGGACTCGGCGTGCTGCAGGCCGCGACCCTGATCCTCGTCCTCGTCCTGCTGTACCGCCCGCTGGGCGACTACATGGCCCGGGTGTACTCGGGCGGGAAGGATCTGCGCGTCGAGCGCGGGATCTACCGGCTCATCGGCGTCGACTCCTCGACCGAGCAGACCTGGCGCGCCTACCTCCGCGGTGTTCTCGCGTTCTCCGTGGTCGGCATGCTGATCGTCTATCTGCTCCAGCGCGTGCAGCAGGTGCTCCCGCTCTCCCTCGGCCTGCCGCCGGTGCCCGAAGGGCTCGCGTTCAACACCGCGGCCTCCTTCGTCGCCAACACGAACTGGCAGTCCTACTCCCCCGAGCAGACCATGGGCCACCTCGTGCAGCTCGCCGGTCTCGCGGTGCAGAACTTCACCTCGGCCGCCGTCGGCATCGCGGTCGCGATCGCCCTCGTCCGCGGCTTCGCCCGTCGCGGCAGCAGCACGATCGGCAACTTCTGGGTCGACCTGATCCGCGGCCTGGTCCGCCTCCTCCTGCCGCTGGCCGTCCTCGCCGCGATCGCCCTCATCGCCGGGGGCATCGCCCAGAACCTCTCCGGCTTCACGACCGCGCACACCATCGCGGGGGGCACACAGGCCATCCCGGGCGGTCCTGTCGCCTCGCAGGAGGCCATCAAACTCCTCGGCACCAACGGCGGAGGCTTCTACAACGCGAACTCCGCGCACCCCTTCGAGAACCCGACTCCCTGGACGAACCTGCTCGAGATCGTGCTGATCCTGTGCATCCCGTTCGCGCTTCCGCGCACGTTCGGCCGGATGATCGGCGACGACCGCCAGGGCTTCGCGATCGCCGCCGTCATGGGAACGATCTTCCTGGTCTCGACCTTCGCACTGAGCGCTCTCGAGCTCGGCGGCGGCGGTGCGGCGACCCAGCTCGCCGGCGCCGCGATGGAGGGCAAGGAGCAGCGCTTCGGGATCCTCGGATCCACGCTCTTCGGCACCGCCTCGACACTCACCTCGACCGGCGCCGTGAATGCGATGCACGACTCGTTCACCCCGCTCGGCGGGATGATGCCGATGATCAACATGATGCTCGGCGAGGTCGCCCCCGGCGGCGTCGGTTCCGGGCTGTACGGCATGCTGATCCTCGCGGTCATCGCGGTCTTCGTCGGCGGCCTGCTCGTCGGCCGCACGCCCGAGTACGTGGGCAAACGGCTCGGTCCGCGTGAGATCAAGCTCGCGAGCCTCTACATCCTGGTGACGCCCACGCTCGTGCTGACCGGTACCGCGCTGAGCTTCGCGATCCCCGCGATCCGCTCCGACGTGGAGAAGACCTCGATCCTCAACCCCGGGCCGCACGGGCTCAGCGAGGTCCTCTACGCGTTCACGTCGGCGTCGAACAACAACGGGTCGGCGTTCGCCGGGCTCACCGCCAACACGCCCTGGCTGAACACGGCCCTCGGCGCGGCGATGCTGCTCGGGCGCTTCATCCCGATCGTCTTCGTACTCGCCCTCGCCGGATCGCTCGCCGCGCAGCAGCGGATCCCGGAGACCGCGGGAACCCTGCCCACGCACCGCCCGCAGTTCGTCGGGCTGCTCGCCGCGGTCGCCGTCGTAGTCACCGCCCTCACCTACTTCCCCGTGCTCACGCTCGGGCCGCTCGCCGAAGGACTCGTCCGATGACCACCGCACACCTCTCGAACCCCGAGCCCGTCGAAGGGCTCCGTCCCGTCGATGCTCCGGACGCGTCCGGCACCCCGCCGCGTCCGCCGCGCGCCTTCGGCGGCGCGCAACTCCTGCGCGCCCTCCCCGGCGCCCTGCGTCGCCTGAACCCCGCGACGCTCGTGCGCAACCCCGTGATCCTGCTGGTCTGGGCCGGTGCCGCCCTGACCACGGTCCTCGCCCTCGCAGAGCCGTTCATCGGCACGGACGGCCAGGACCTCCCCGCCGGCTTCACCGCGTCGATCGCGGTCTGGCTGTGGCTGACCGTGCTGTTCGCCAACCTCGCCGAGTCCGTGGCGGAGGGCCGGGGCAAGGCGCAGGCCGCAACGCTGCGCAAGACCCGCACGAGCACGCTCGCCCGGCGCGTGATCGGCTACGAGAAGGGATCGGATCCCGCCGCGGAGCGCGCCCGCACGGAGGAGGTCTCCTCGAGCGACCTGCGCCGCGACGACGTCGTCATCGTCGTCGCGGGGGAGGCGATCCCCGGCGACGGCGACATCATCGCCGGCATCGCGACCGTCGACGAGTCGGCGATCACGGGCGAGAGCGCGCCCGTCGTGCGCGAGTCCGGCGGCGACCGCAGCGCCGTCACCGGCGGCACGCGCGTCCTCTCCGACCGGATCGTCGTGCGCATCACGTCGAAGCCCGGCGAGACTTTCGTGGATCGCATGATCGCGCTCGTGGAGGGCGCCGACCGCCAGCGCACGCCGAACGAGATCGCCCTGAACATCCTCCTCGCGAGCCTGTCGATCGTCTTCGTGGTGGTCGTGCTCGCGCTCAACCCGATCGCGTCGTACTCGCACTCCGCGGTCGGCCTCGCGGTGCTCGTCGCCCTGCTCGTCTGCCTCATCCCGACCACGATCGGCGCGCTGCTGAGCGCGATCGGCATCGCCGGCATGGACCGCCTCGTGCAGCGCAACGTGCTCGCGATGTCGGGGCGCGCGGTCGAGGCCGCCGGAGACGTGACGACGCTCCTGCTCGACAAGACCGGAACCATCACCTACGGCAACCGCCGCGCCACCGACGTCCTCCCCGTCGCCGGCGTCGAGGTCGAGGAGCTGCTGCGTGCCGCGGCCCTCGCCTCGCTCGCGGATCCGACGCCCGAGGGCGCCTCCATCGTCGAGCTCGCCACGGTGCGGGGCCTGACCGTCTCCTCCCCCCGCGACGCGGAGAGCGTGCCGTTCACCGCACAGACGCGCATGAGCGGCGTGGACCTGGCCGACGGATCGCGGATCCGCAAGGGTGCCGGATCCGCCATACGCGCCTGGCTCGAGAGCGAGGGCGCGCTGACCACGCACGAGGCGGAGGCGGCCGCGGACGAAGCGGCGCGCCTCGCCGAGGGGATCGCCGCCTCGGGCGGGACCCCGCTCGTCGTGGCGGTGGCCGGCGGGACCTCCGCGGCGGCAGACGGCGTTTCGTCTCGCTCCGCTCGCTCAACGACCCCGGAAAACCCCCACCAGGGGTCGTTGAGCGAGGACGCCGCAGGCGCCCGAGACGAAACGCACCCCGCCCCCGCGCGGACGCGGATCCTCGGCGTCGTCCACCTCAAGGACGTCGTCAAGGAAGGACTCGCCGAGCGCTTCACGGAACTGCGCAGCATGGGCATCCGCACGGTCATGATCACCGGCGACAACCCGCTGACCGCGAAGGCCATCGCCGCCGAGGCGGGCGTCGA
>NZ_CAMFHZ010000025.1 GCF_945952435.1 uncultured Microbacterium sp. | reverse complement strand
CCGTCGCACTGGCGGCGTGACTACAACCTGTCACCTATCCGTGCAGCAGTCCCCCGGGAGCGTCGAGGACTGGCTCAGCGCCCAGAACAACGCCGTGGTGTCGCGGGTCGTCCTCGAAGCCATCCGCCCGTACCGGGAGGGTGCGCCGCTCCGAGGGCACGCGGTGATGGTCAGCCTGCAGAAGCGTCTGGTTCGCCTCGGGGCGGAGGGGCACCCGGGCACGCCGGGGGCGCTGTCGTTCCTGCGCGACCGGTGGCTGGCATCGGAGCACACGCCGGGTGAGGACCCGAGGACCGAGTGGTGGGTCGCGCTGAAAGGCGCGGTCGAGAAGTACGGAGGCAACTGATGGCACCGAAGAAGACCAACGCGGAGGATGCGCCGACGCCGGGTGTCGCGTTCACCGATGAGCCGTCCGACGTTCTCGCGCAGACGGTCGTGGATGGCCCTGCACCTGAGGTGCCGCTCGCGGACCCGAAGATGTTCGAGCCGCTCAACACTTCGAAGTGGTTCGAGGGGGAGTGGCTGCCGCCAAAGCGCATCGGTCGAGGAGCGATCCTGCTCGACGGTCACCTCAACTGGCTCGACGGTGAATCCGGGTCGGCCAAGACGTGGCTGGCCGCGTCGTGGGCGCTCGACTTCCTCCGCGACGGTCGCAAGGTCGGCTGGCTCGATGAGGAAATGGGCGAGCCGGGGCTCCGAGAGCGAATGCTGAATGTCGGCGCGACGATCATCGACCTCGCCAACTTCGACGCACTCGAACCGATGTCGCGCGACCTCGCCACCTACGTGTCGCAGTTCCACGACTGGGCGGCGACGCTCGGCAAGGGTGCGCTGCTGGTGATCGACTCGGCCGCCCCGGTCCTCGCCGCCGCAGGCGTCGAGGAGAACAGCAACGGCGAGGTGACGCAGTTCCTCAGTCGCGTCGTGCTCCCGCTGTCGCGCCGCCTCGGCATCACGGTGCTGGTGATCGACCACAAGTCGAAGGACGCCAACGGGTCGAAGTACAGCCGAGGTGCCGGGTCGAAGCGCAACATTTCGGATGCCTATTTCTCGGTGCGGAAGATCACGCCGCTGACCAAGGAGCAGGACGGCCAGTACGAGCTGATGGTCATCAAGGATCGCGGCGCGAAGTACGCCGAAGATGACCTGTTCGACGTGGCCGCGAAGCGGGGAGTGCGACACGAGGTCGAGTGGGTGTTCACGCGCCTCGATGCCGCCGAGAAGATGCGACGCAAGGAGGCCAAGGCCGAACGCGGCGCGAATGACCTCACCGAGAAGATCATCGGCACACTCTGCCGGATTTACGACGAGGGCATGTCGGCGTCGAAGCTCCGCGACGAGATCGGCGGTGCGGACTCCGACATCAAGGAAGCCCTCAAAGCAGCAGAGGCTCTCGGGCGAGTCGCGCAGGACGGCCCCTCCGCTGGCGGTCACAAGACATGGCGCGTCACCGAATCCGAACGTGCCACGCAGGCGAAGGGGATCAGCGATGTGCCGTGACCACCGCCGGCCTAGTTCTTCTAGTTCTTCCCGAAGAGGTGCCGAAGAACTTCGCGACTGCCCAGTTCCTAGTTCTTCTAGTTCTTCCCGCCCCTTAGGGCGGAAGAACAGGAAGGCACTAAGGACAGTTCTTCCCGCCACCAACAACAACCCACCCCGTCTTTACGACCCTTCACGCGCGAGAGGAGCGCATCGATGAACGACAAGAGCAGCATCCCGCAGTTCAAGATCCCCGAATGGCTCCGGCCCCACGTCGCAGAAGTCCGCACATGGGGACCGGTCGGCGGAGAAGACACCGACTGCTGGGTCGAAGGGTGCACGCGCTCGCCGCACCTGCACGGCCTCTGCCGCCGCCACTACTTCCGCGCCTCGGAGAAGTGGAAGCGCCCCCGTGCCCGCAAGGCCGAGAGGAGCGAGCGATGAGCGAGCAGCAGCACGAAACCGACGAGGTGGGGGTGATCGACTCCTTGCGCGCGCCCGCGCGGAATCTGCATGAGACGTGGCGCTCGGACCTCACCAAGACGGCGGGTCAGTTGATGGCCGAGGAGGGCATCGACCGCAAGGAGGCACAGAACCGGGTCTTGTGGGCGCGCCGTCAGCAGAAGCGCGAGGACAAGGCATTCGCCTTCGCGGAGGCGCTCGCCGCGAAGCACGCCGCGAGGCGCAGACCTGAGCCGGGGCGCACGCCCTCGCTGCAAACCGAGACCAGCAGCACCAACAACAACGACCAGGAGGTCACGCAGTGAACAGCAAGCAGCAGATCAAGATCAACCGCGCCGAGGCCGAGTACGCCGAGGCGGTCGCCCAGGCGCAGGCGGTGCCCTCGGGCTACACGCGCCGCCAGGTGAAGAAGGCCGACCGGGCGCGCAAGCTCGCGGCCCTGCCCATGTGGAAGCGGGTAGTGCCGTCCGTAGTCATCGTCGGGCTCTTCGTGATCGTCGTGGCCTCGTGCACCGCGAACGGCCAGGCCGACCGCGCCGAGGTAGAACGGTGCATCGCCGCCCAGGAGTCGGCGCTGGCCGACGCGGGTTCGGAGCGGGCGCTGACGACCGAGGAGGTCGCCGCCTGCAATGACCCCGCGAAGCGCGCCTGGATTCTCGGGGAGCAGTGATGGCGGCTCCGGGCCTGGCGCGTCCGCCCCCGCGCGGTCCCGCCGCCGACAACCAGCAACCAACCAAGGAGAGCAAGACCATGACCATCATCAGCCCCAAGTTCATCGAGGACGCCAACCTCCTCGATATCGAGGCCGAACTCGACCGGGCCCGTGAAGCGCTCAACGAGGCACGCGCCCAGCTCCACCGCGAAGCCGAGTACGTGCTCGTGACCGTCGAGTACAGACACGGCGAAGACGGCGAACCCGTCGAGGACCGCGACATCACGTACGACGGCGACTTCGTGAAAGCCGTGATCGCCGTGAAGCAGGCTCGCGCCCGTATGGACGACCTCGAACTGCGCGAGTTCGAGGCGCGCCAGCGCTGAACCCAACACCGCCGGGGGCTGGGCGACTGGCCCCCGGCATCAACCGCAACCAAGGAGATCAACATGACCACGACCGTCGACCTCGAACCGTACGACGCCGACGCACCCGGCATCCCCGAGTACGTCCGCCAGAACCGCCGCATCGGCAACTTCTTCGCCGCCTACCCGGCAATGCGGACCCCGACCGAGAAGCTGACCCTCCGCGACGCCCTCGAACGGATGGCGATCTCGAACCCTCACTGGCGTAAGCGGGTGTTCCTCGGGCACCGGGACACCGGGGAGGAAATGCTCGCCTACGCGCGGTTCCTCGGGGCGGAGCTCGACGACCTCGTGTCGCCCGAGTTCACCCACCAGCTCGGACTGCACCTGTACGGGCTGTACCAGGCCGCGTGGGACGAGCGGACCAGCACGGAGGAGGGCCGCGCCTACATCGCCGCCGTCCGCAAGCAGATGGGGCGGGTGCTCTGATGAGCAAGCAGGAGAAGACCGAGGCACGCATCGTCCGGTGCCAGCGACTGATCGTGCTCGGGATCATCGCGCAGAAGGCCGGTGACGCCGACGAGGAGGCCCGCTACCTCGCGCTCTATGAGCGCGAGTTCGCGAAGCTCCCGCACGTCCACCAACTGATCCCGGTCCACGAACACGAGGTGGCCCAGCCGGTCCAGCAGATGTTCAACCGCCACGGCGTCCTCGGGATGCGGGAGCGCGCGGTGGCAGAGGACTGGACGGCGGAGTTCGCGGAGCAGTGACGGCGGGATACCCCTACCGCCCGCCCTGACTCCATGCCCCGTAGTCACGCTCTGGCGTGGTCAATTGTGCAGCGAATTTCGGCCTGGTGGACTTCCGCCCGAAGTCCAATATCCACGGGCTCAACAGCAACTTCCTAGGAGAACTGATGGCACTCGACCTCGGCACCCTCGTCGCCAAAGTCCGAGTCGATGACGACGACTTCGACAAGAAGACCAGCGGATGGTCGCAGAAGGGCGCAGGCATCGCCTCGGCCTTCGGCAACCTCGCGGCGGACGCCATCAGCCAGGCATCCAACATGCTCGTGGACTTCGTGGGCGACGCCGCCGAAGCGTCCGACGCCACCGACAAGTTCCGCAAGACCCTGGACTTCTCGGGCCTCAGCACGTCGGCAATCGACGCCCTGACCGCCTCGACCCAGGCGTACGCCGACGCCACCGTCTACAGCCTCGGGGACATCCAGAACATCACGGCCCAACTCGCATCCAACGGCGTGCAGGGACCGGACGAGCTGGCCAAGGCCCTCGGCAACCTGAACGCCGTGGCCGGTGGCAACGCTGAGACCTTCGGTCGGGTGGGCTCCGTCCTCACGCAGACGACCTCGCTGGGCCAACTCAACACCGAGAACTGGCGGCAGATGGCCGAGGCGATCCCCGGCGCGACGGGCGCGGTCAAGGATGCACTCGCCCAGGCCGGGGCCTACACCGGCAACTTCGAGCAGGCGCTCTCCGAAGGTCAGATCACCGCCGAGGAGTTCAACGCCGCCCTGATGACCGTGGGCACCGACCCCATCGCTGTGGAGGCCGCGAAGAGCACCGAGACCTTCGAGGGCGCGGCGGGTAACCTATCGGCCACCATCCAGGGCAAGCTCGTCGAAGCGCTCAACATGGTAAAGGGGCCGATCACCGACTTCCAGAACGGGCTGTCCTGGTTCATCGACAACATCGCGCAGTTCACCCCACTCCTGGCGGGGCTTGGGGCCGCGATCCTGGTCGCAGTGGCACCCGCGATCTGGGCCGCTGTGACCGCGACGTGGGCCTGGACCGCCGCCCTGCTCGCCAACCCCATCACGTGGATCGTCCTGGCAGTGGGGGCGCTGGTCGCGGCCATCGTGTGGCTGGTCATGAACTGGGACACCGCCGTCGCGTGGGTGACCGAGGTGTGGGGCGGCTTCGTCGACTGGATCACGGGCGTCATCGACGGCTTCGTAGCCTGGTGGAACGGAATCTGGGCAGCGGTCGGCGCGTGGATCACCTCGGTCTGGGAGGGGTTCGTCGGCTTCGTCAGCGACGTGTTCCGCAACTTCATGCTGGGCATCCAGATCATCGGCAACGCCATCGCCTCGTGGTGGAACGGCCTCTGGTCGGGCATCGGCTCGTTCTTCACCGACCTCTGGACCAACATCGTCAACTTCGTGCAGGGCGTCATCCAGGGCTACGTGTCGTTCGTCATGGGGATCTTCAACGGGTTCCTGGGGTTCTGGAACGGGCTGTGGACGAACGTCGGCAACTTCTTCCGCACGACCTGGGACGGCGCGCTCGCGTTCGTGCGAGGTATCCCGCAGGCGATCTTCGACGTGTTCACCGGGGCGGCGACCTGGCTCTACGACATCGGCAAGAACATCGTCCAGGGGCTCTGGAACGGCCTCAAGGCGATCTGGGAGTCGGTCAGCTCGTGGTTCCAGGACACCTTCGGCGGGATCATCGACACGGTGGCCGGGATCTTCGGCATCCACTCGCCCAGCCGGGTGTTCAGCGAGTTCGGTGTCTTCATCGGTGAGGGTCTGATCGAGGGTCTCGCGAAGATCCAGCCCGACGTCGAGAACGCGTTCACGGACATGGAGCGGGTGCCTTCGACCGGCGGCTGGAACTCTGCCGGTGCGGATGCTCCGGTCTCGGGTGGCAACACGCGGAACATCACGGTGCAGATGTTCGAGCCCCAGCACCCCGACACGGAGGAGGCGCTGTACCACGCGCTCGGCTCGCCTCGGGTGCGCGACTGATGCCCGGGCTTACAGCAGGAGCGTCCGTCCCGGCGACGGCTTCCGCTCTCCACGCCTCTCCGGCGAACTCGCACCCCGTGACCCTCCTCCCGGGCCTCACTGACACCGCGAGTTCGCCGGAGATACCTCCGCAGGCAGGGGAAACCCGCTCCCGGCCCACGCTGACCACGGCGCAGACCGACAAGCTGATCGAGGACGTGCTCGCGCGGCACACTCAGAGCTTCGCCGCGCTGGACGCGTTCGAGGATCTGAGCCACGGTCTACTGCTCGCTCGCGAGAAGCGCCAGGAAGTGCCCTGCCTCGGGCCGGGTGCGGAGGCATGGACCTCGGACGACGAGACCGACCAGGAACTCGCCGCCGACCTCTGCCTGCTCTGCCCGGTGTTCACGCTCTGCCAGCGGTACGCCGACGAAGCGAAGCCGGAGGCGGGGACGTGGGCGGGTGTGACGCGCGATCCTGCGAAGGACCAGACCGGCAGGCTCAGGCAGCGCAGGCCAGGCATGTGTGTCCGTGGCCTACACGACGTGACGCGACCCGGTGCGGTCTACACGTCACCGCGTGGCCGCAAGGAGTGTATGGAGTGCCGCAACGCTCGCCAACAGCGGGGGACCAGGCGCACCGAGCGTCAACGTCCGCCGCGCACGGGGCGTCGGTGGAATCCGGGGACGCGTGAATGCCGGTGCGGGTGCGCCGGGGTGACCAAGGGCGGCAACTATCTCCCGGGCCACGACAGCCAGCACCTCGCGCGGCTTACCAAGGAGGTCCGCGGCGGGCGGTCGCTGGATGACGCGCTGGTCGAGGTCGCGCACTCCGAGCGCCTCGGGGTGAAGCTCCGCGCCTGGCTCGGGAAATAGCCCTGATGAACGACCAATTGTGCCGAAAACACGGGCATGTTTTCATTGAAAGTGAGACAAGAAAGCCCCGGTCAGAAGCCAAATCCAGGAGATACCCCATGAACACGAAGGCCACCGCCACCAGCAAGACCACCGAAGCCCGCGCTTGCGCGTGCGGCACCTGCCACGAAGCCGTCAGCGCCAAGGCGACTTACCGCCCGGGCCACGACGCCCGCCACGTCAGCTACCTGCTCCAGGGGCTCGTCAACAGCTACGCGGACGGCCAGCCCGTCACCAAGGCGCTCATCAACGGCATGGCGAAGGAGCTTCCCAGCGAGCCACTCCGCGCCAAGTTCCTCCGCGCCGCCGACCGCCTCGTCGCGAAGGAGACCGAGGCCGCGAAGGCGAAGGCCGACGCCGCGAAGGAGGCGAAGGCCGCGTGAACGTCCACGACGACCAAGCACGCTCCGCCGAGATCGCGGGCGAGATCGGCCAGCGCATCCTCGCCAGGCAGGCCGCGCAGTCCGACGACTGGGCGAGCCTGCCCGAGAACCTGAACCCCACGGAGGCGGGCGCGCACATCGCGCTCGTGTCCGTGGCGGACCCGTACACCCGCTTGGAGCCGAACGCGACCGGCGTGGTCGAGTCCGTCGATGACGCCGGGACCGTTCACGTCGCCTGGGACGACGGCTCGACGCTCGGGCTCATCCCCGGAGTGGACCACTGGCGACGCATCCACCCGCGCTGGCTCCCGACCCCGATGGAGGAGGTCAAGTGATGACCATGACCGCCGAGCACACCAAGACGTGTTCCCACTGCACCCGAGACCTGCCGCTGTCGGCGTTCGCCCGCCGCAGACGAGGAGCCGAGACCCGCCAGGCGTGGTGCCGCGACTGCATCAACCAGACCCGCCGCGAGGCATACGCCCGAGCCCACGGGAGGACCGCATGAGCATCAGCAAGACCCGCGCCGCGACGTACCGGCGAGTCTCATCGGAGGGCCAGCGCGACAACACGTCACTGCCCGAGCAGAAGCGGCTGACCCGCGCGGAAGCGGAGCGCCGCGACTGGGAGATCGTGGCCGAGTACGCCGACGAGGGTATCTCGGGCAAGCTGGAGGACCGCCCCGGGTGGCAGCAGATGCTCAGGGACGCCAAGGACGGCAAGTTCGACGCGCTGATCGTGCTCAACGTCAAACGGTTCAGCCGGAACAGCGCCCACGCGATCCAGCAGGCGAACAACCTGCACGAGCTGGGCGTGTCCATCGTGTCCCTCAGGGAGAAGTTCGACTACTCGACGCCCGCCGGTCGAGCGATGTACGGCGTGATGGCTGTCTTCGCAGAACTCGACCGGGAAACCATCGTCGAGGGCACCGCTGCCGGTCAGCGTGGCGCGGCGCGGATGGGTCGGTGGCCGGGATCAAAGCCCCCGTTCGGCTGGCGGCTCGAAGGGCTCAAGAAGGACGCCCGCCCCGTACCGGACGAGCGGGAACGCGAGGTGCTCCGCACGATGCACCAGCTGTTCGTCAAGGAGCGCCTGAGCACCGCCGAGGTGGCCGAGCGCCTCAACCTCATGGGGCTCCGCCCGCGCCAGGCCGCAACGTGGCAGTACCAGACCGTCCGGCAGACCGCGACGAACCCGACCCTGTGGACGGGAGAGTCCGAATGGGGGGCGGCGGTGCGGGGCAACTACCGCCCGCATCGCAAGGTCACCAAGATGAACCGCGACGGCACGCCCAAGTACGGCGACACCGTGACGGTCGAACTCGGCAACCCAGTGTTCACCCGGCAGGAGTGGCAGGCGCTCCAGCGCGCGGTGAACCGCCGTGCAGGGTGGTCGCCCTCGGCACCCCAGCGGCAGATGCTGACCGGGCGGCTGTTCGGCCCGTGCGAGTTCGGCAAGCACTACGACGGGGTGACCACGAAGTCCCGCCCGTCCCACTGGTACACGTGTGCCGGTCGCCGCTACCGGTCGAAGGAGCAGCCGCGCTGTACCTGCACCCAGATCAAGGGACCGGCCATCGACGAGCCGGTGTGGGCCGAACTCGCCGCGATGCTGGCCGACCCCGAGCGGCTGGAGCGCCTCGCGCGCCAGTGGCTCGAACTGGACGACGACGCAGACCTGAACGACGAGGCCCCGATGACCGCCGCGCTCCGCAAGCAGGAGGCCACTCTGGAACGGGCGATGACTCGGGCCAAGGACCTGTACCTGATGGCCGACGACCCCGCCGAGCACCTGGCGACGGTCGAGCGGCTCCGGGGCGAGCTCGCGGACGTGCGGGAGCGCCTGGAGGCTATGGCCTCGATGCAGACCCGGCGCGCGGACCAGGCCCAGCGGATCACGGACGTGGCGGCGCTCGCGGAGCGGGCTCGTGGCCGTCTGGCGGACGCATCGGCGGCGATGCGCCGTGAGGTGGTGGAGCTGCTCGACGTGCGGGTGATCGTGTCGGACATCGTGGCCGGACGGCCCCAGGCGATCACCATTCACGGGGTGCTCGACCCGTCGATGTTCCTCCCGGCGGATGCGGCAGAACGCAAGCCAGCCCAGCAGGGAGGCTCCTGCCTCTGGTCTTTCTCATCCTGCCTCTCAGCGTGCTGTTCGCCGTATTCCCCGGCATCTTCATCCTGCGTCTCGGGCTCGGCTGACCGCCTTCCGGAAAGGACAATCCATGTTCAGAACTCCCTCTCGCGCGTTTCCTCCGCCCTCGGGGAACGGCGAACCGGATGATGCCGAGCGGGGCGACGTCCCCGGCTGGGTTCTCATTACCCTGATGACGGCGGCGCTGGTCGTCCTGATCTGGGCCGTCGCCGGGCCGGCGCTGACGCACCTGTTCGAGCAAGCCATCTCGCGAGTCGGCGGTCTCTGAGATCGGCATGTCCGACGATCTGTGGCCTCCCCACGTGACGGGCGATCGGGCCCATGCGACCGGCGATCGGGGATCCAGTCCCGTTGAGTTCGTGCTCGTCGGGGCCCTGCTCACGGTTCTCACTCTCAGCGTGATCCAGCTCGGGCTCGGCCTCTACGTGCGCAACGTCGTGCACGACGCGGCGGTGGAGGGCGCGCATGTCGCGGCGCTCGCCGACACCGATCGGGCCGAAGGCGTGCAGCGGACCCGGCTCCTGATCTCCCGCGCTGTGGGATCCGCGTTCGCCACCGACGTCCGCGCGCGCGAGTCCACGGCGCTCGGCACCGCGACCGTCGAGATCACGGTGCGCACGACGCTGCCTCTCATCGGGCTGATCGGCGTTCCGTCCGGGCTGGAGGTGACCGGACGTGCTCCCGTGGAGAGGCTCGCGGAGGAACACTGAGACGTGGGTGCTCACGCGGCCATATCGGCTGACCGAGCACGCTCGACGTTTCGAGCCCGCCCGACCGGCCGAGCGCATCCGACTCGGACTCGACTTCGCGCCGGCGGACGGCGTCCCGCCCGCGGAGCGAGGCAGGGAAGCCGGGTCGGCGGCTCTCGAGTTCATCGCGCTGGGAGTCATCCTGCTCGTACCTCTGGTGTATCTCGTCCTCGCTCTCGGCGCAATCCAGGATCAGACCCTGGGCGTCGAGTCGACGGCGCGGCACGCCGCGCGCACGATGAGCGCCGCGTCCGATGCCGACGACGCGCAGGCGAGGGCCGCCGCAGCGGTCCGATCCGGCGTCGAGGACTACGACCTGGATCGGGATGCCGTCACCATCGAGGTCCGCTGCGCGCCCGCCGGCGTCGACTGTTCCTCCGCGGGGGCGACCGTGGTGGTCACCGTGCGCGCGACGGTCCGGCTGCCCCTGCTGCCCTCCATCCTCGGCCTCGATCGCGTCGCGACGGTCCCGGTGCAGGCGAGTTCCGCATACAAGGTCTCGCGGACATGGACAGGTCGATGAGCGGCGCGCGGGGAAGTGTCGGTCGGCCGAGGCCGGGTCCGCCGCCCGACGCGGGAAGCATCCTTCCGCTGATCCTCGGCTACGCCCTGCTCGCAATCGCCCTCATCGTCGTGTGCGTCTGTGCGACCGATCTGTACGTCGCTCAAAAGCGCCTGGACTCGGTCGCCGATGCGGCCGCGCTCGCCGGAGCCGACGGATTCCGGGTCGAAGTGCAGGGCACCACGATCCGCGCCGAGCTGACGGATGACGACGTCCGGGCCAAAGCCGGGGCCGTACTCGATGTGCTCGACGACGGGTCCGAACTCGTCTCCGCGGAAAGCCCGGACGGCGTGTCCGCCCGGGTGGTCATCCGCACGACCTGGACGCCGCCGCTGGTCGGCGACTTCGTCCCGCCGCTGCTGACGCTGCACGCGACGGGGACGAGCAGGACGGCCCTCGGATGACGGCGGAGGGGGATCGTGCCTCAGTCTCCGCGACGCACGCGGTAGACCGTGAGTGCCCGGCGCACGGCGCGCACGCGCAGCGTGTCCGCGGGATCGCCGACCTCTCCGTCGCGGGCGACGCGTTCGGGTCCGTCCGGCAGCGTGATCTCCAGCTCCGGAGCGGACACCTCGTGGTACTGCTTCACCCTCGCGAGCTGTCCGGTGAGGGTCGCCAGCAACACGACGAATCGCGACCAGCGACTCGACACGTCGAGGATGCGCAGATCCAGCAGCCCGTCCTGGAGATCCTCGCGTTCGCTCGGTGCGAAGCCGCGCGGTACGTACTGTCCGTTGCCGACGAACAGCAGACTCGACTCCCGCGTGGCTCCATCGACCGTGACGGCCACGGACCGATCCCTCGACATCGTGCGCCAGCCGGCGACGAGTGCGGCGAGGGGCTTGCCGATCCTCTTCTCCAGGCTCTCGCGGATGCGCACGAAGTCGGTGTAGGCGCCGACACTGGCCGTGTTGAGGAAGATCTCGTCGTTCAGGTAACCGACATCGACCTTTCCCGCCGTGCCGCGGCGGATCGCGTCGACGGTGCGTGTCGCAGGATACGCGCCGATCGCACGCGCGAAGTGATTGAACGTCCCGGCGGGGAAGACCGCCAGCGGCAGGTCGTGATCGATCGCCGCCTGCGCGGCGACGCCGACCGTCCCATCGCCGCCGGCCACGGCCAGCACCTCCGCCTCGGACGCAGCCTGCGCCATCACCGCGCCCACGTCGTCGCCGTGGCGCAACTCGACGATCCGCATCTTCGGGAGGCGACGGTGCAGGCTCTTCGACAGCTTCGCACCGCGCCCGCTGTGCGAGGCGGGGTTGACGACGAGCGTCACCCCCTCGCCGCGCGGACGGGGGGCGAGCTCGTCCAGCTCCCGAGGAGCCGACACGGTCGGCACGGGAACGGGGGGTACGAGCCGGCGCCCGATCGCGGCCACCGTGCTGCCGAGGACGAGTCCTGCCGCCACGTCGGAGGGATAGTGTGCCCCCGTCGCGACGCGCGAGAAGCCGACGAGCCCTGCGAGCACCTGCAGGGGTACGGCGAGCGCCGGCATCTCGGCCGACACGCCGGCCGCGAAGGCCGCGGCACTGGCCGAGTGCCCGCTCGGAAAGGACGAGGAAAGAGGCGCGTGTCGAGAAAGGCGACCCAGGGGGACGAGGGTCCGCACCGGTCGTTCGCGATGGTGCAGACGTTTCGCGAGCTGGTTGGCGATCAGACTGGTCGCGCCCAGCGTGATCACTCCGCGCAGCGCCGCGCGCCGGGGGCGGGCACGCCCCGTCAACGCGAGGGCGCCCGCGATGCCCAACCAGAGCATCGAGTGGTCCGCGACATTCGTGAGCTTCGGCATCCAGCGGTCCAGCACGGGGCTCGGGGTGGACGCGATCGCCGAGAAGACGGCCGAGTCCAGGGCGTGGATCTGCTCCCGAGCCTCGTAGGCCGCCTGGCGGACCTCGCCCGGTCGACCGTGCCGCTGCGGCAGGAGCCTGTGCGCCTGTCGGCCCTGCGTCTGCCTGCTCTGCGTCTGCCGGCCCGCCGTCTTCCTCCGCTGCGCCATCCGCCACCTCCGGGATTCACGTTAGCGAACCGGCCGCGCATCGGTGCGCCGCCGTGCGGGCCCGGCCCTCCGGAGCACGCGTCAGCGGAGGGACGATTCGGTCCGCGGGTGTGGTAGCTGTGGAGCATGCGCGCGCGATCCTGGATCCCGGCGGTCGTCGCGCTCCTCGCCTACGTGCTGCTCTGGGTCGCGTGGGCGGCGGGGGCGCCGGCGGTCGCGGCGATCGATCGTGCTCTGCTCGATGGTGCCGTGTCGCTGGCGGCGGGCCGACCGGGCTGGGTGCAGGGGTGGGACGCGTTCTGTCGCGCGGGGAGTCCGGCGGTCCTGCGGGTCCTGCTGATCGCACCCATCATCTGGCTCGGGGTGCGGCGGCGCTGGCGCGCTGCGCTCTTTCTGCTCGTCGCCGGCGAGGGGAGCGGACTGGTCGACACCCTTGCGAAGGCGCTTGCCCAGCGTCCGCGTCCGGCCGGAGCCCTGGTGCCCGCGTGGGGCTCGTCGTTCCCCTCCGGGCACGCGCTGGGGACCCTCGTGATCGTCCTGGCGGTTCTCGCCGTGGTCCTGCCCCACGTCGGGCCGCGGTCGCGTGCGCTGCTGAGCGCGGTGGGGCTGTTGTTCGCGATGGCGATCGGGGTCGGACGGGTGATGCTGCTGGTGCACCATCCGAGCGACGTGCTCGCGGGGTGGCTCCTGGGGTATGCGTTCTTCACGCTGTGCCGGGGAATCCTCGGCCCTTCCTCGACGGCTGCTCGGGTGCCGTCGCCGACGACGACCGCGCCTTCGCCGTCCGGAGCGTCGTCCACGTCGCCTCGTCGTGTCCGTGCGTCACGGGGCGGGGCGACGCGGCACGAAACGGGGGATGTAGCGGATGAAGCCGATCGCCCCGAGGACTCCGATCGCACCCATCGCCGCGGCACCCACGGCGAGTGAGCTGAGCGCAGCCACACCGGAGAAGATCAGCGGCGCCACGGCTCCGCCGGCATCGGTCAGGGTCCGCCACGACCCCAGGAACGCGGCCGGCTCTGACTGCGGGGCGACGTCGGCGCCGAGCGTGAGCAGGATTCCGCTAGACAGGCCGTTGCCGACGCCGAGCACCGCGGCGATCATGCCGAACCACAGCACGTTGGTCGCGACGTCATGGGTGATCGACAGCACGAGGAACCCGGCGCCCATGAGCACCATCGCCGGCAACGCCGCCCAGAGCCGGCCGAAGCGGTCCATGACCTGGCCGCTCGCATAGAACAGGGCGAAGTCGATCGCACCCGAGACGCCGACGACCAGCGCGATCGAGGAGGCGTCGAGGCCGATCGACACCCCCCACAGCGGCAGCACGACCTGGCGGGCCGACCGCACCGCCGACAGGCTCGCGGCCGACAGTCCCAGACGGGAGAGCACGCCCCGGTACCGCCAGAGCGTGCGGAAGACGCCGGCGCGCTCGACAACGGGAATGGATCCGCTGACCGCCTCGCCCGAGTCCTCCCTGTCTCCGTCGTCGCTGTGCACGTCGTCGCTATGCACGTCGTCCCTGTGCACGTCGCGATCCATCGCGGTGGCCTGGGCCTCCGGATCCGGTCCGAACAGCACGAGCACGATCAGAGCGACCAGGCACACGGAGAAGAACCACAGCGCCGCGTTCTCCGTGTGGAAGACGGCGAGGAGCGCCGCGGCGACGAACGGTCCTACGAACATGCCGGCGCGGAACGATCCGCCCAGCAGCGACAACGCCCTGGCGCGGAACACGAGGGGCACCCGCGTCGTCATGAAGGCGTGGCGAGCGAGCCCGAACGCCGCGGCCGACATGCCTACGACGAACACGGCGACGCTGAACAGCGCGAGGCCGGGAGCCAGAGCGGTCGCGACCACCCCGAGAAGCGAGACCGCACCTGCGATCACCATCGTCACCCGTTCGCCGAGCCTCGCGACCAGCCACCCCGCCGGGATGTTCCCGCAGAGCTGCCCCACCACGAGCGCCGAGGCGATGAGACCGGCGGACGCGAGAGTCGCTCCGCGGCTCGCGGCGATCACCGGGATCAGCGGAACGACGGCGCCCTCGCCGAGCGAGAAGAGCAGGGTGGGCAGGTACACCATCGGCCCGAACTTCCACAGCACCGAGATCGCACGTTCCGCCACGCTCCCACGGTAGTCCCGCGGAGGAGCCGGTTCGCCACGGCCGCGGCGCGCGCGATACTCTGGACTGCCATGCTCGAACTTGATCTCTCCGCCGAAATCGCGGCCCTCCGTCAGACCTTCGGCGACATCCGCGAGGTCGTCGACGTCGATTCCCTCCGCGCCGACATCGAACGTCTCAGCGAGGAGGCCGGCGCCCCCGACCTCTGGGACGATCCGGAGAAGGCGCAGAAGGTGACCAGCGCGCTGAGCCACCGTCAGGCGGAGCTCAAGCGCGTCACCGAGGTCGAGCAGCGCCTCGACGACCTCGAGGTCCTCGTCGGCCTGGCCAACGAGATGGAGGACGAGGACTCCGCCGCCGAGGCGCGCACCGAGCTCGCCGCCCTCACCGAGACCATCAACCAGCTCGAGGTGCAGACCCTCCTCGACGGCGAGTACGACGAGCGCGCCGCGATCATCACGATCCGCTCGGGCGCGGGAGGCGACGACGCCACGGACTTCGCCGAGATGCTGCTGCGCATGTACCTCCGCTGGGCCGAGCGCCACAAGTACCCCGTCAAGGTCATGGACACGTCCTACGCCGAGGGCGCGGGCATCAAGTCGACGACGTTCGAGGTCGACGCGCCGTACGCGTTCGGCACGCTCTCCGTCGAGGCCGGCACGCATCGCCTGGCACGGATCAGCCCGTTCGGATCCGCCGACAAGCGCCAGACGTCCTTCGCCGCGGTCGAGGTCATCCCGCTCATGGAGGAGGCGACCGAGGTCGACATCCCCGAGGGCGACATCCGCGTCGACGTCTTCCGCTCCTCGGGCCCGGGGGGACAGTCCGTGAACACGACCGACTCCGCCGTGCGCCTCACGCACCTCCCGACCGGCATCGTCGTGTCGATGCAGAACGAGAAGTCGCAGATCCAGAACCGCGCCGCGGCGATGCGCGTGCTGCAGACCCGCCTGCTGCTGCTGCAGAAGGAGGAGGAGGCAGCGAAGAAGAAGGAGCTCGCCGGCAACATCACGGCGAGCTGGGGCGACCAGATGCGCTCCTACTTCCTCTACGGTCAGCAGCTCGTCAAGGATCTTCGCACCGGGTTCGAGTCGGGGAACCCGACGACCGTCTTCGACGGCGACCTCGACGGCTTCATCTCGGCGGGTATCCGCTGGCGCAAGCGTAAGGACGACGACGACTGAGTCGTTCCCAGCCGATGTCCGGTTCCGCCGCGTAAGGTCACGGCCGATGGAATCGACACGCAGAGTGGCCGCGGCGGCCGCGATCACGGCCTTCCTCGTCCCGTTCGCCGTGACGACCGCCCTCACGGCCCAGGCGTCGGACGTGCCGGCCCGTCACGGCGTCTCCCTGGTGGTGGATCCGCAGTCCTACACGGTCGCGTCCGCGGCGCGTCACCCCGACGTCGCCCGGGCGGTCTTCGAAAGCTACACGCCGCCTCCGCCGCCGGCGGCCGCCGCACAGCCCGCGGCGACGTCCGAGGCTCAGGAGACCTCCTCGACGTCGTCGATCTCCGCGCAGGCGTTCTCCGGAGAGGCCGTCGTCGACTATGCGTCGCAGTTCGTCGGCGTCGTGCCCTACGGCCTGGGCAACGATCCGAGCGACTCCTTCTCCTGCGACGGCTTCGTGCAGTACGTCTTCGGGCACTTCGGGATCAGCCTGCCGCGCGGCGCGGACTACCAGGCCGCACTGGGCACGGTGATCCCGGCGAGCGAGGCGAGGGCCGGGGACCTGATCTGGTACCCGGGGCGCCACATCGGCATCTACGACGGTGCGGGAGGAGTGATCGACTCGCCCGACTGGGGGCGCTTCGTCGAGCACCACGCCCCGTGGCCCAGTTCCGGTACTCCGGTCTACGTGCGTCTCTGAGGGTCGCCGATCGCGACGGCGGAGATGGCATCCTCGTCGCCGTCGCGATCGGTTGCTCGATCATGATCAACCGTTCAGGTGCTGCACGGCGTAGTCGGCTTCTTCCTGCGTGAACTGCTCGCCGTATTCGCTCGTGAGTTGGTCGCGGATCGCTTCGGGCGACATGGACATCTGCGACTGGTAGTCCTTGGCCTTGGCCAGCGCGTTCGCGTTCCAGTCCGCCTTCACGTTGTCGATCGCGTACTGGGCCGCCTCCGGGGAGAACTTCTCGCCGTACTCCGACGTGAGCTGTCGATAGACGCCTGCCTTGCTCATGTGCAGGATGTTCGAATATTGGGTGGCCTTCGTCAGCGCCGAGCGGTACTCCACCGGGACGTCGGGCACGGCGGGGGGAGGGGTGGTCGCCACGGGCGACGGCGTCGTCGTCTCCACCGGGACAGCGGACTCCGCGGGGACCGTCGCTTCCGGCTCAGCGTCGGCGGAGGATGCGGTGGATGCCACGTGCGTTCCGATCGCGGCGATCCCCAGCGTCATGCCCGTCGAGGCCAGAACCGCGATCCCGGCCAGCACGATAGCCGTGACGCCGAGACCCTTCGACTGGCGCCGAAGCAGGGCGAAGATTCCGAGGCCGACGCCGGCCAACCCGAGAAGGATTCCGAGTACCGGGACCAGTCCGGTGAGGAACGCGACGATTCCGACGACGAGGGCGGCGATCGCGAGGCCCTTCGCCTTTCCGGAGACGCCCGAGACAGGTGGTGTGGTTCCCGGGGCGTCCGTCACCGGGATAGTCGGCGTCTCCGTGACGCCCGGCGAGGCGTGCGTCGCGGGAACGTCGGTCGCCGCATCGGCGTACTGTTCCGTCCACTGCTGGCCGTCCCACCAGCGCTGTCGTCCGGAACCGTCGTCGTACCACCCTGCGGGCGCGTCCATAAGCTCTCCTAGCGTTCAGCTAAATTCGGGCAATTGCTCAGCATATTGTCAGATACGTCGGTCGGACGCCACCGCGTCCGACGGCCGCGTCGCTGCTCCGAGGGCCGAACCGCGGCGCGCGGGTGTCGCTCGCGGGCTGCGCGCCAGGCCCGCTTAGGCTCTACACGCCATGATCCGATTCGAGAACGTCACCAAGCGCTATCGCGGGACGAAGCGCCCCGCGCTGTCCGGGGTCGATTTCGAGGTGCAGCGAGGCGAGTTCGTCTTCCTCGTCGGCGCGTCGGGATCCGGGAAGTCGTCCTGCCTCCAGCTCATCCTCCGCGAGGAGTCCCCGACCTCCGGCCGCGTCGCCGTGCTCGGTCGCGACCTGAAGACCATCGCGAACCGCAAGGTGCCGTACTTCCGGCGCAGCATCGGATCCGTGTTCCAGGACTTCCGCCTGCTGCCTTCGAAGACCGTCTATCAGAACGTGGCGTTCACGCTGCAGGTCACCGGATCGTCCCGCGGCTTCATCCAGCAGGCGGTGCCGGAGGCGCTCGCGCTGGTCGGGCTCAGCGGCAAGGAGAAGCGTCTCCCGCACGAACTGTCCGGTGGTGAGCAGCAGCGCGTCGCGATCGCGCGCGCCATCGTCAACCGTCCGCAGATCGTGCTCGCGGACGAGCCGACCGGAAACCTCGACCCCGCGACCTCGGTCGACATCATGCAGCTGCTCGCGCGGATCAACGCGGGAGGCACGACCGTGCTGATGGCGACGCACGAGGCCGCGTTCGTCGACCAGATGCAGCGCCGTGTGATCGAGCTGCGCGACGGCGAGCTCGTCCGCGACGAACTGGGCGGCGGTTACGGCGACACCTCCAACGTGCCGCTGCTGACGCCGGAGGCGATCCGCGGGGCCGCCGCGGCCGCCGCGCTCACGGCCGTCCTGGAAGTGCAGCGCGAGACCGAGGCGGCGATCTCGGGGCCGATCGCGGCTTCCGCGCTCGTCGTCGACGGGCCCGGCGAACGGTCGGAGACGATCGTGCAGGCGGCGCCGTCCGCCGAGGAGAGCGGGCCGGCCACGCCTCCGATCGTGGTTCCGCCCGTGGACCTGGCAGAACTGGGGGTCGCAGACCGGCTCGGCCTCGACAAAGGCGACGACGAGGAAGTGGGCCCCGTCTCATGAGGTTCGGACTCATTCTGGGCGAGGCCCTCACGGGGCTGCGCCGCAACGCGTCGATGGTCATCTCGGTCGTCCTCGTCACGTTCGTCTCCCTGACGTTCGTCGGGGCGGCGATCCTCATGCAGGCCCAGATCGGGACGATGCGCGCCTACTGGCAGGACCGCGCACAGGTCGCCGTCTACATGTGCTCGTCGGTGTCGACCTCGGCCAGCTGCGCGGACGGCGCGGCGACCGAGGAGCAGATCCAGGCGGTCAGGGCCGAGCTCGACAGCGACACCCTCAAGCCGCTCATCGCGAAGATGAGCTTCCAGACCTCGGAAGAGGCCTATAAGGAGACGCTCACGCTCGTCGGCAAGGACTACGCCGGGGTGCTCAGCGCCGACCAGGTCAACGCGGTCTTCAAGGTCAACCTCAAGGATCAGACTCAGTCGTCCGTGATCGCCGAGGCGTTCCACAACGCCAAGGGCGTCGACGAGGTCAAGGACCAGCTGGAGTACCTCGATCCGCTCTTCAACGCGCTCACGGTGGCGACCTACATCGCGATCGGCATCGCCGTGCTCATGCTGATCGCGGCGGTGCTCCTGATCGGCACGACGATCCGATTGTCGGCCTATGCGCGGCGCCGGGAGATCGGGATCATGCGTCTCGTGGGCGCATCGAACCGCTTCATCCAGACGCCGTTCGTGCTGGAGGGCGTGTTCGCCGCCGTGATCGGCTCCGTGCTGGCGAGCGTGACGGTGCTGCTGGGCGTGCAGTTCGGCGTGCACGACTACCTCAGCAAGCGCGTGCCCTTCATCACGACCTGGGTCGGCCTGCAGGAGGCGGCGCTGGTCGTCCCGGTCCTCATCGGGATCGGTGTGGTCCTCGCCGCGCTGAGCGCCGGATTCGCGATCCGTCGCTGGCTCCGCGCCTAGCGGCCCGCCGCTTCTGTATATACTGGCGGGCTGGCCGTTCGGCCGGATCACCATCGACACATGCAGGAGACAGCCATGCCCAGGGAACGCGGGGAGAAGGTCATCGCGACCAATCGTCGCGCACGTCACGACTACAACCTCGAGAAGTCGTACGAGGCGGGACTCGTGCTCACGGGCACCGAGGTGAAGTCGCTGCGCCAGGGACGCGCCAACCTGACGGACGGATACGCGTTCATCAAGGGCAACGAGGCGTTCCTCGACGCCGTGCACATCCCGGAGTACTCGCAGGGGCACTGGACGAACCACTCGGCCAAGCGGATCCGCAAGCTCCTGCTGCACAAGGAGGAGATCGCGAAGCTCTCGCACGCGGTCTCCGCCGGCGGCTACACGCTCGTCCCCCTGCGGCTGTACTTCTCGGACGGGCGCGCCAAGGTCGAGATCGCGCTCGCGAAGGGCAAGCGCGAGTACGACAAGCGCCAGGCGCTGCGCGAACGGCAGGACTCCCGTGAGGCGGAGCGCGCCATGCGGCTGCGCAACCGCATGGGGGAGTAGCCGACGCGACGGTCGGCCTACGGGCGCGACGCGAACCCGAAGACCCGTCCGAGGAAGCGCACTTCGGCCTCCGCGGCGGCCTCGATCGTCTGGGCCTGTCGGAACCCGTGCCCCTCGCCGGGGAAGAGCAGGTACTCGTGGTCGACGCCTCGGGCCGCCAGGGCGTCGCGGATCGCGGCCGACTGCGACGGCGGGACGACGGTGTCGTCCTCGCCCTGCAGGATCAGCACGGGCACGTCGATCCGCGCGGCGTGGGTCAGCGGGGAGCGCTCGACGTAGACGGCGTCGGCCTCCGGCAGCGGGCCGACGAGACCGTCGAGGTAGAAGCGCTCGAAGTCGTGCGTCTCCTCCGCGAGCAGGCGGAGGTCGGCGACGCCGTAACGGTCGATCCCCGCGGCGAACACCCCGCCCCGCACGAGCGACGACAGCACCGTCCATCCCCCCGCGGATCCGCCGCGGATGGCGATGCGCCGCGGATCCGCGATGCCGTTCTCGACCAGTCCCCGTGCCGCGGCGAGCACGTCGTCCACGTCGACGACACCCCACTGCCCGTCCAATCGCGAACGATACGCGCGTCCGTATCCGGTGGATCCGCCGTAGTTCACCTCCAGTACCCCGATTCCCCGGCTGGTGAAGTAGGTGATCCAGCCCGTCTGCGCGCCCGCGGCGTGCGCCGTCGGCCCGCCGTGCACCTGCACGACGTAGGGCGCGAGGGTACCGGGCTCGCCGGAGGCCTCCGGGTTCGCCGGAGCGTGGTCGAACGCGTGCACGGGGCCGTGCGGACCCTCGAAGGTCACCGGACGCGCCCCCGGCACCCACGCCGGATCCGCCGGCGCCCCTCCGCGGATCGTGCGCAGAGCCCCGGTGTCGGTGTCGAGCTCCCACAGCCCGGGGGAGACCGGCCGTCCCTGCCCTGTGACGAGCACCCGCGATCCGCGGGAGTCCTCGATGCTGAGATCGGCGTCGAACGGCACCTCGAAGACACGGATCTCCGCACCGTCGCGGTCCAGAAGCGCCAAGGAGTCCGAGCCGTCCGTGCGGACGGCGAGGATCCGCCCGTCGTCCAGGACGCGGAACCAGCGCTGGCCGAGCACCCAGAGGCCGCCGCCGGTGTCGGCCGGTGCCGCCGGGAAGACGGTCGTCGTGCCGTCGAGCGCGGCGCGGACGAGGTTCCACCGCCCGGTGTCGTCGCTCGCGAGGAGCACCTCCCCGTCCGACACCCATTCCGGCTGGAGCGCCGCACGGCCGGGGAGCGTCGTCACGGAGCCGGTGTCGGAGTCGGAGTCGGAGTCGGTGCCGGATCCGAGCCCGAGGACGACCGCCTGAGACGCCTCCCACGGCATCCGGCGCTCGTCCCAGCGGACGAATGCGAGTGCGGAGCCGTCCGGCGACAGGGAAGGGTGGGCGAAGAAGCCCGGACCGCGGGCGAGGAGATCCACCGCGCTGTCGTCGTCGGCGGCGGAGCCGTCGGTCGGGATCTCGACGATCGCCCGTTCGTGCGGATCCCCGCGCAGATCCTCCCGCACGGCGAACAGGCGCCCCTGCTGCCGTCGCAGGCCCCCGTACCGGGGCCCCTCGGCGGTCAGCGGCTCCGGGCCGTCGGCACCCGGCGCCAGCCGATGCACGCGCTGACTGTCACCGTCGACGAACAGGAGCGCTCCGTCGTCGGTCACGGTCCAGGCGCCCCCGCCGTACTCGTGCACGCGGGAGCGGGCGCTCCACGGGGTGGGCAGCACCTCGTGCACCGAGCCGTCGGGATCCTGTCGGCGCACGGTCATGCGACCGCGCTCGGCCGGCACGGACTCGCTCCACCAGATCCCCTCGGCGGAGTACCGGGCGCCGTCGATCCGGGAGCCGGAGATCGCCAGTGAGGCGGCGGAGAAGGGGGAGGGCCAGGAGCCGTACGCAGAAGCCATGCACCGAGCGTATTGACCCTGCGACACATGGTGAAACACAGAACGCGGGCATCCTCCGGGCCGCCTAGGTTGGGGAGACCGCCATCAGCCAGGAGAGTCATGTCGTTCGACGCGCCGCCGTTCGCCCCCGCCGGGGGCGTCGTGCCGCGCGTGCCGATCTCCTTCGAGCTGTACCCGCCGCGCACCTCCGCACCGGCCGAGGCGCTGCACGAGACCATACAGCAGCTCGCGGCCGTCGCTCCCCGGTTCATCTCGGTGACCTACGGCGCGGGGGGATCCGTGGGCGGACGGTCGCTCGACGTGCTGCGCTACATCCGCGCGCACACCGCCGTGGAGCCGCTCGCGCACCTGACCTGCGTGGGCAACACGTATGCCGGCGCGTCGCGCCTCATCCGGGAGTTCCTCGACGCGGGGATCCTCAGTTTCCTCGCGCTGCGGGGCGATCCGCCGCTCGACGAGAGCGAGCCGTTCCTCGGCGACCTGGAGAGCTCGGCGCAGCTCGTGCAGCTCATCGACCGGGCGCAGGCGGAGCGCGCCCCCTACGAGGAGCGGCCGATCCCCGGCGTTCCCGGCGCCGTGCAGGTCACCCCGAGGAAGAGGGTGAGCATCGCCGTGGCGGCCTATCCCAACGGTCATCCGCGCTCCACCTACCGCCACCAGGACGTCGAGGCCCTGCTCGCCAAGCAGGCGGCGGGCGCGACGCTCGCCATCACCCAGCTCTTCTTCCACCCGGACGACTACTTCGCGTTCGTCGAGCGCGCGCGCCGTGCCGGGGTGACGATCCCGATCCTGCCCGGCATCATGCCGATCACGTCCCCCGCGCGCCTGCGTCGCGTCCTGGAGCTCAGCGGCGAGGAGCTGCCCGCGGAGCTCTCGATCGCGCTCGAGGTCGAGCCGACGGTCGAGGGG
This sequence comes from uncultured Microbacterium sp., assembly GCF_945952435.1. GTDB lineage: Bacteria > Actinomycetota > Actinomycetes > Actinomycetales > Microbacteriaceae > Microbacterium. The sequence goes on along the minus strand of NZ_CAMFHZ010000025.1, from coordinate 18,236 downwards.
CGCACGGAGATCGGGATCGCCCGCGCCGCCGCCCTCATCCGGGAGCTCGTCGACGGCGGCGCCCCCGGGATCCACCTGTACGCGTTCAACCAGCACCGCACGGTGCTCGCCGTGCTGGAGGACGCCGGCATCCTGCCGAGCACGGCCGACCGAGTCCGCGGCGCGCACTGAGCCGCACCCTTCCCTTCCGTCAGAGAGGACCGACATGACCGCTTTCCCCGAGGGCACGATCCTGGGATATCCCCGCATCGGCCGACGCCGCGAGCTCAAGAAGGCCGTCGAGGCTTTCTGGGCCGGACGGATCGACGAGCGGGAGCTCGAGGAGACCACCGCAGCCCTGCGTGCGGCGACCCGCGACAGGCTCGCCGCCCAGGGCCTCGGCCGCGAGGACTCCGCGATCCCTGAGTCCTTCTCCTACTACGACCAGGTTCTCGACGCGGCGGTGACCGTGGGTGCGATCCCGGCCCGCTTCGAGGACCTTCGTTCGGCGGACGGCACCATCGGGCTGCCGGCCTACTTCACGATCGCGCGCGGCGAGGGCGATCGTGCCCCGCTGGAGATGACGAAGTGGTTCGACACGAACTACCACTACCTCGTGCCGGAGATCGGTCCTGACACCGCGTTCTCGCTGTCCAGCGATCGGCTCGTGCGTCAGGTGCAGGAGGCGGCGGAGGCCGGATTCCGTACGCGCCCTGTCCTCGTCGGACCGGTCACCTTCCTCGCGCTCGCGAAGGCCGCCGACGAGGCGCCCGAGGGCTTCGATCCGCTGTCCCGTCTCGACGATCTCGTGCCGGTGTACGCCGAGGTCCTCGCCGCGCTCCAGGCCGCGGGGGCCGAGTGGGTGCAGCTCGACGAGCCCGCGCTGGTGAGCGAGTCGCTGCCGGCGTCGGCGTCGGTGCTCGGCGATGCCGCCGCGCGGGCGTACGGCGCGCTCGGGGCTCTCTCCGACCGTCCCGCGATCTTCGTCGCGGCCCCCTATGCGGCCCTCGACGCGAACCTCGCGGTGCTCGCCGCGGCGCCGATCGAGGCGATCGGACTCGATCTCGTCCGCGGGACGGTTCCGGCGCCGGTTCCCGGTCTGGAGGACAAGGTCCTCGTCGGCGGCGTCGTGGACGGTCACAACATCTGGCGCGGCGACCTGGCCCGTGCGTTCGACACGCTCGAGGCGCTGCGGGGGCTCGGCGCAGCGGGCATCGCGGCGTCGACGTCCACCTCGCTGCAGCACGTGCCCCACGACGTCGAGGACGAGACGAAGCTCGATGCGCGTCTGGTGAGCTGGCTCGCCTTCGCCGACCAGAAGGTCGCCCAGGTCGTGACGCTCGCGAAGGGTCTGCGCGAAGGCCGTGCGGCGATCGCCGAGGAGCTCGACCCGGCCACCGCGGCGCTCTCCGACCGTCTCGGCGCCCCCGGCGTGCGCGTCGACGCCGTGCGCGCCCGCACCGCGGCGCTGGCGGCCGCGGACTTCGACCGGGGCGACTACGAGGCGCGCGTCGCTGCGCAGGACGCATCTCTCGGCCTGCCCGCGTTGCCGCTCACGACCATCGGATCCTTCCCGCAGACGGGCGACATCCGCCGTGCCCGCGCTCGTTTCACCCGCGGAGAGATCACCGCGGAGGACTACGACGGGTTCCTGCGGGCCGAGATCGGCCGCGTCGTCGCGCTGCAGGAGGACCTCGGACTCGACGTGCTGGTGCACGGCGAGCCGGAGCGCAACGACATGGTGCAGTACTTCGCCGAGAACCTGGACGGTTTCGACGTCACGGAGAACGGCTGGGTGCAGTCCTACGGGTCGCGGGCGACGCGCCCCTCGATCCTCTGGGGCGATGTCTCGCGCCCTGCGCCCATGACGGTCGCCTGGTCGCGGTACGCCCAGTCGCTCACCGCCAAGCCCATGAAGGGCATGCTGACGGGACCCGTGACGATCCTGGCGTGGTCGTTCGTGCGCGACGATCAACCGCTCGCCGAGACGGCCAATCAGGTCGCCCTCGCGCTGCGCGACGAGATCGCCGACCTCGAGGACGCGGGGATCACGGTGATCCAGGTGGACGAACCGGCGCTGCGCGAACTCCTGCCGCTGAAGAAGGCGGACCAGCCGGCCTACCTCGACTGGTCGGTCGCCTCGTTCCGCCTCGCCACGGCGGGCGCGGAGACGGCGACCCAGGTGCACACGCACCTCTGCTACTCGGAGTTCGGCGTCGTCATCGACGCGATCAAGGCGCTCGACGCCGACGTCACCTCGATCGAGGCGGCGCGCAGCCGCATGGAGGTCGTCACCGACATCGCGGCGAGCGGCTTCGACCACGGGATCGGCCCCGGCGTCTACGACATCCACTCGCCGCGCGTCCCGGCCGTCGACGAGATCGAGACCCTGCTCCGCCGCGCGGTCGAGGAGATCCCGAACCGCCAGCTCTGGGTGAACCCGGACTGCGGACTGAAGACGCGGGGATACGACGAGACCAACGCCTCGCTCGCGAACATCGTGGAGGCCACGCGCCGCGTGCGCGAGGACGTGTCCGTCGCGATCTGAGCGAGAACGACGAGGCCGCCCCGGATCCGATCCGGGGCGGCCTCGTCGCGTGTGCGGGGCGGCGGCTCAGACGGCGCGCAGCACCGCCACGATCTTTCCGAGCACCACGGCGTCGTCGCCGAGGATGGGCTCGAACGCGCTATTGCGGGGGAGGAGCCAGACATGGCCGTCACGACGGCGGAAGGTCTTGACCGTGGCCTCGCCGTCGAGCATGGCCGCCACGATCTCGCCGTTCTCCGCCGTACCCTGGGAGCGCACCACGACCCAGTCGCCGTCGCAGATCGCCGCATCGATCATCGACTCCCCTGACACCTTGAGCATGAACAGGTCGCCCTTGCCCACGAGCTGGCGGGGCAGCGGGAAGATCTCCTCGACCTGCTGCTCGGCCGTGATCGGCACCCCGGCGGCGATCCTGCCGACGAGCGGGACGAGCGCCGCGTCGCCGAGGGACGGCGCCGCGTCTGCGGGATTCTCCGTCGACGATCCGGGCAGGTCGATGAGGACCTCCATCGCACGCGTCTTGCCGGGGTCTCGGCGCAGGTAGCCGCTCAGCTCGAGCTGACCGAGCTGATGGGTCACGCTGCTCAGCGACTTGAGCCCGACCGCGTCGCCGATCTCGCGCATGCTGGGCGGGTAGCCGTAGCGGGCGATCGACGTCTGGATGACCTCGAGGATCGCCATCTGCTTCGCGCTCAGGCTCTTGCGGCGCCGCGTCCGCGGGGCCTCGTCGGGGGTCGCGCCGTCGCTCATGCCATCTCCTTCGTGTGCGCGATGCCCTCATCGGTGCTCGGATCGCGGGTCGGGGACCTCGTTCCCGCCGGCGGCGGTTCGAATGTCGGTGGTCCGTGATGAGGTCTGTACATCGAAACCGTATCCGAGAAATTCCCGGATTCGGAAGATCTGTTCGAGCGTGTCGAGCGATTCTCCGGAGTGATCTTCGAAGAAGGGTTGACAGATGTTCGAACTCGAAAGTATCTTCGGAACGTAGGTTCGCCTCTCCAGAGGCCCGGGGCGGCTCTTCCTCACACGGAAGAACTCCCCGGGGAGAGGCGGATCCCCACACACCAAAGGAGAAGCACCATGAGCAGCATCACCTTCGCCCCTGCAGCCCCCGTCACGCGCCTTCGGATCACCGCGCGCGGGCGTCGTGTGCTGGCGGCTCTGGTCGCGGTGCCGCTCTCCGGTGCGCTCGTGTTCGCGGCGCTGAGCGGAGGGGCCGCGCTCGCCTCGGGTGACCTCGGGCACGCGCAGTCGTTCGAGACCGTCACGGTGCAGCCCGGCGACACGCTGTGGTCCATCGCGGGCGACATCGCGCCGGAGGCGGACCCTCGCGACGTCGTGGCCGACATCTCCCGGCTCAACGTCATCCAGGCCGGTGCGCTCTCGGTCGGCCAGCACCTCGCGATCCCGGCGCAGTACTCGTCGCACTGATCGTCGCACGGACGTCATGAGGAGTCGGTGTTCAGCCGGGACGCCTAGCATGGGACGGTGACTGTCTCGCTCGACGACCTACCGCTTCGCGACGATCTACGCGGGCTCCGCCCGTACGGTGCGCCGCAGGCCCCGCTGCCCGTGGCACTGAATGTGAACGAGAACACCCACCCGGTGCCGGAGGGGGTGGCGAGCGACATCCTCGACGAGATCGCGGTCGCGCTGCACGACGTGAACCGCTATCCCGATCGGGAGTTCACCGAGCTGCGCGAGGGCTTCGCGAACTATCTGGGTCACGGCCTCGAGGCGAAGAACATCTGGGCCGGCAACGGTTCGAACGAGGTCCTGCAGCACATCCTGCAGGCGTTCGCGGGCCCCGGCCGGACGGTGTTCGGGTTCGCACCCACCTATTCCATGTACCCGCTGCTGGCGCAGGGCACCGGCGCCACCTGGGTCGCCGGGACGCGTCACCCCGACTACGAGGTCACCGTCGACGACGCGGTCGCGCAGGTGCGCGACAACGACCCCGATGTGATCCTGCTCTGTTCACCGAACAACCCGACGGGTACGCCGCTCTCGCTCGACGTCGTCGAGGCGGTCTACGAGGCCTCCTCTGGCATCGTCATCGTCGACGAGGCGTACCAGGAGTTCGCGCCGAAGGACGCGCCCTCGGCGTTGTCTCTGCGCGAGGGGCGCCCGCGTCTCGCGGTCTCGCGCACGATGAGCAAGGCCTTCGCGTTCGCCGGCGCCCGCGTCGGCTATCTCGCGGCGGACCCGGCGTTCATCGACGCACTGCGCCTCGTCCGCCTTCCGTATCACCTCAGCGCGCTGACGCAGGCGGCGGCCGTCGCGGCGCTGCGCAACGCGCCGACCATGCTCGCGATGGTCGACGAGATCGTCGGGCAGCGCGATCGGATCTCCGCCACGCTCGAGGCCCTGGGCTACACCCCGCACCCGTCCTGGGCGAATTTCGTCCTGTTCGGCGGGGTCTCCGATCCCTCGGCGACCTGGCGTGCGCTCTACGACAAGGGCGTGCTGATCCGCGACGTCGGGATCCCGCAGCACCTGCGCGTCACGGCGGGCACGGAGGCCGAGACCACCGCGTTCCTGGATGCGCTCGCCTCGATAGGATCGGCATCATGACCGCCCGCACCGCCCGCCGTTCCCGCGCCACCTCGGAGTCGACGGTCGAACTCGAGCTGAACCTCGACGGCACCGGCCAGAGTCGTATCGACACCTCGGTCCCGTTCTTCGACCACCTGCTCACGGCGTTCGCCAAGCACTCGTTGACCGACCTGACCGTGCGGGCCTCCGGCGACACGGACATCGACGCCCACCACACCGTGGAGGACGTGTCGATCGTGCTCGGGCAGGCGATCCGCGAGGCGCTCGGCGACAAGAACGGGATCTCCCGGTACGGCGACGCCCTCGTGCCCCTCGACGAAGCGCTCGTGCAGGCCGTCGTTGACATCTCCGGCCGTCCCTACCTCGTCCACGAGGGGGAGCCGTCCGGCTTCGAGCACCACCTCATCGGCGGTCACTTCACGGGATCGCTCGTCCGCCACGTGTTCGAGGCGATCGCCTACAACGCCGCCCTCACGGTGCACGTCCGCGTGCTGAGCGGACGCGACCCGCACCACATCGCGGAGGCCGAGCTCAAGGCCTTCGCCCGTGCCTTCCGTCAGGCGAAGGCGCTCGACCCGCTCGTCCAGGGCGTGCCGTCGACGAAGGGCTCCCTGTGAGCGATCCCGCCGTGCGTCGTCCCACCGTGGCGGTGTTCGACTACGGGTCCGGCAACGTGCACTCGGCGGTCAAGGCGCTCATCCGCGCCGGGGCCGATGCCGAGCTGACGGGCGATCGGGCTGCCGCGCTCGACGCCGACGGCCTCGTGGTGCCCGGCGTCGGCGCGTTCGCCGCGGTCCGCGAGGCGCTCGCGGCGCAGGGCGGGGACGAGATCATCGAGCGTCGACTCGCGGGCGGTCGTCCCGTGCTGGGCATCTGCGTGGGCATGCAGGTGCTGTTCGCGCGCGGCGTCGAGCGGGGAGCGGACGTCGATGGTCTCGGCGAGTGGCCGGGCGCGGTCACGGAGCTCGACGCACCGGTGCTTCCGCACATGGGATGGAACACCGTCGAGCCCGCCGAGAACAGCGTCCTCTTCCGCGGGATCGAGGACGAGCGGTTCTACTTCGTGCACTCCTTCGCCGCACAGGACTGGGAGCTCGAGGTCGCGCCGCCGTTCCCGCAGCCCGCGCTGACCTGGGCCGAGCACGGCTCCCGCTTCCTCGCCGCGGTCGAGAACGGCCCGCTGTCGGCCACGCAGTTCCATCCCGAGAAGTCGGGCGAGGCGGGCATCCAGCTGCTGCGCAACTGGATCTCGACCCTCTGACCGACACCCGCACGATTCCAGCCGCAAGGACGACATGAACGATTTCGCACAGGAACCCTCCCTCACCCTCCTCCCCGCCGTCGACGTGGCAGGGGGACAGGCGGTCCGGCTGACGCAGGGCGAGGCCGGATCCGAGACGAGCTACGGCGACCCGGTCGACGCCGCGGCCGAATGGGTGGACCAGGGCGCCGAGTGGATCCATCTCGTCGATCTCGACGCCGCGTTCGGACGGGGCAGCAACGCGTCCATCCTGCGCAAGGTCATCAAGCAGTTCCGCAGCGTCAACGTCGAGCTGTCCGGCGGGATCCGCGACGACGCGAGCCTGGAGGCCGCCCTCGAGACAGGGGCCGCGCGCATCAACCTGGGCACCGCCGCGCTGGAGAACCCCGAATGGGCCGCCGATGTGATCGCCCGTTACGGCGAGGCCGTGGCGGTCGGCCTCGACGTGCGCGGCACGACGCTCGCCGCGCGGGGCTGGACCAAGGAGGGCGGGGACCTCTGGACGGTCCTCGACCGTCTGGAGGAGGCCGGTTGCAGCCGGTACGTCGTGACCGACGTGACCAAGGACGGCACCCTGCGCGGCCCGAACCTCGACCTGCTGCGCGAGATCACCGCGCGCACGCCCAAGCCGGTCGTGGCCTCGGGCGGCATCGCGAACCTCGACGACATCGCCGCACTCCGAGCGCTCGTGCCGCTCGGGGTCGAGGGCGCGATCGTCGGCAAGGCGCTCTATGCCGGCGCCTTCACCCTCGTCGAGGCGCTGGATGTCGCAGGATCCTGAGGCCTGCGCGCACGCCGGACACGGCGCTGCTGGGCCGGAACGCCTCGGCGACTCCGCGGGGGTTCCGTGGGAAGGGCGGCGCTTCGAGGCGAATCCGCACGCCTCGGACGACGGGTCCGCCGATCCGGCGCTCTGGGACGCGCTGATCCGGTTCCGCGCGGGCGACGCCTCGCAGACCGAGGTCGTCGATGCGTTCCGCGCGGCGCGGGTGCTCGTCCCGCTGATCGCCGAGAAGGGGGAGGAGGGGGTCGCGCCGTCGGGTCTGACCGTCGACAAGACGCAGGAGCTCTCCCTCGTCACGGTCGCCGCTCCCGACGGGCGTACCGTGCAGCCGGCGTTCACGAGCGTGGACACGCTGCGAGCCTGGGATCCGTCGGCGCGGCCGATCCCCGTCGACGCCGCGCGCGTCGCGCTCTCCGCGTCGAGCGGCGATGCCGAGCTGATCGTGCTGGATCCGGGCTCTGCGTCGGAGTTCGTGCTGCGCCGGCCGGCGGTGTGGGCGGTTGCGCAGGGCCAGCCCTGGGAGCCGTCCTTCCTCTCGCCGGAGGTCTACGCCGGGCTCCAGGCGAGCGTCGGCGCCGAGCTCGCGGTGATCGACGTCGCCGTGTCGGCGGGGGATCCGGAGGCGCGCCTGCGCGGTCCGGAGCTCGTCGTGACCCTCGAACTCGTCGAGGGCCTCGACCGCGCGACGCTCGACGCCGTCCTGTCGCGGCTCGCGCAGCGCTGGGCCGCCGACGACCGCATCGCGGTCCTGGTCGACTCGCTCACCGTCCGTCTGACGGCGAGCGCCTGACACACGGCGGCCCCTGAGGGGCCGCCGGTCCCGATCAGGTGACGGGGCCCGTGAGCTTCTCGCCGGGACCCTGGCCGATCGCGTCGGGGATCGGGGAGGCCTCGCGGAAGGCGAGCTGCACCGACCGCAGCCCGTCCCGAAGGGACCGGGCGTGCATGTCGCTGATCTCCGGGGCCGCGGCGGTGATGAGCCCGGCGAGCGCGTTGATGAGCTTGCGCGCCTCGTCCAGATCGGTCTGCGTCTCGGGATCGTCGGCGAGCCCGACCTTCACCGCGGCCGCGCTGAGCAGGTGGACGGCGGCCGTGGTGATGACCTCCACGGCGGCGACGTCGGCGATGTCCCGCGCGGCACCGGTCACGGTGTCGTCGAGCGTCGTCTCGTCGACGACGGAGTCGGGGTGCGGGGAGGTCGAGACGTGCTCGTGTCCGTCGGGCGCGGGGGTGCTCACAGTGCCGGCTTTCCGAAGGTCGTGCCTTCTGATAGACTTCTGCGGGCTCCGGGGCATACGTCCCGGCACGAAAGAGGATTCACTTCCCACCCGCGCTTGCCGCTCAAGGCTACCGGGTTCCGCACTCCGCCGGATCCACTCCGGCAGTCCGACGAAGGTCGGCCACCGAGCATTCGGTGGAGGGTGTACGCCGACGTCTGAGTGTCGGCGGGTGGGAGACGATTCCGATTTCGCCCGTGATCCTTCCGGATCGCGGTGGCCGAAACCATCGTCTAAGGAGTCCGCATCAGCGATCCCCGCACCAATGAGCGCATCCGCGTCCCCGAGGTCCGCCTCGTCGGTCCCGCGGGTGAGCAGATCGGCGTCGTCCGTATCGAGGCGGCGCTGCGTCTTGCGCAGGAAGCCGACCTCGATCTCGTCGAGGTCGCCCCGAACTCGAAGCCTCCCGTGGTCAAGATCATGGACTACGGCAAGTTCAAGTACGAGGCCGCGCAGAAGGCGAAGGAAGCTCGCCGCAACCAGGCGAACACCATCCTCAAGGAGGTGCGCTTCCGTCTGAAGATCGAGGCGCACGACTACACCACGAAGCTCAAGCGCGCCGAGGGCTTCCTCAAGTCCGGCGACAAGGTGAAGGCGATGATCCTGTTCCGCGGTCGCGAGCAGTCGCGTCCCGAGCAGGGCGTGCGTCTGCTCCGCAAGTTCGCGGAGGACGTGGCCGAGTTCGGCACCGTGGAGTCCAACCCCACGATCGACGGACGCAACATGGTCATGGTCGTCGCCCCGCTGAAGAACAAGTCCGAGGCGAAGGCCGAGCAGAACGCGGTCCGCGCCGCGAACAAGCAGGCCGCGCGCGACGCCAAGGCCCCCGTCGGCCAGGGCGAGCCGGCCGAGCCCGCCGCGGAGTGATCCGCGGGGCGCAGCCCCACACAGACCTCCCGCACCGCGCGGGCAGAACCCTGTCGCCCACACGGGCGCCATACGAAGGAAGAGAAGATGCCGAAGCAGAAGACCCACTCGGGTGCCAAGAAGCGCTTCAAGATCACCGGCAGCGGCAAGCTGAAGAAGCAGCAGGCCGGGATGCGCCACAACCTCGAGCACAAGTCGAGCCGTCGCACCCGTCGCCTGAACCAGGACGAGGTCCTGTCGGCCGCCGACACCAAGGTCGCCAAGAAGCTCCTCGGCCGCTGACGCGTCCGATCCGACGAAGAGGAACACAAGAAAATGGCTAGAGTCAAGCGCGCCGTCAACGCTCAGAAGAAGCGCCGCGTCATCCTCGAGCGCGCCTCGGGTTACCGTGGCCAGCGCTCGCGCCTGTACCGCAAGGCGAAGGAGCAGGTCACCCACTCCCTGGTCTACGCGTACCGCGACCGTCGCAAGCGCAAGGGCGACTTCCGTCGCCTGTGGATCCAGCGCATCAACGCTGCTGCCCGTCAGAACGGCATCACGTACAACCGCTTCATCCAGGGCCTCGGTCTCGCCGGCGTCCAGGTCGACCGTCGCATGCTCGCCGAGCTCGCGGTGAACGAGGCCGCGACCTTCGCGGCGCTCGTCGAGGTCGCCCGCAAGGCTCTGCCGGCGGACGTCAACGCGCCGAAGTCGGCCGCGTAAGCACCGGAATCCCGAAAGGGCGTCGTCTTCGCAGACGGCGCCCTTTCGCGTTCCCTAGACTGTGTTCGTGCTGGAGAACCCTCGATCCCCGCGCGTGCGCGCCGTCGCCAAGCTGACCAAGCGCAGCGCGCGCACCGAGACCGGTCTGTTCCTCCTCGAAGGACCGCAGGCCGTCCGCGAAGCGCTCGCGTACCGGCCGGACGCGATCGTCGAGCTGTTCGCCACGCCCACGGCCTGGGACAAGCACGCCGACCTGCGCGCCGCAGCCGTCGACGAGGACATCCGCTTCGAGTTCGTCACCGAGTTCGTGCTCTCGGCGATGGCCGACACGGTCACCCCGCAGGGCGTCGTCGCCGTGGCACGGCAGACCCCGACCTCGGTCCGCGACATCTTCGCCGCCGGGCCGCGGCTCGTCGCGATCTGCGAAGAGGTGCGGGATCCGGGGAACCTCGGCACGATCATCCGCGCCGCCGATGCCACGGGCGCCGACGCCGTGGTGCTCACCGGACGCACGGTGGACCTCTACAACCCCAAGGTCGTGCGATCCACCACGGGCTCGCTCTTCCATCTTCCGGTGTCCGTCGGCGGCGACCTCGCGGACGTCGTCGAGAGGGCGCACGGCGCCGGCCTCCAGGTGCTCGCGGCCGACGTCGGCGGCGACGACCTGCTCGCGGCCAGGGCCGAGGGCGTTCTCGCCGCGCCGACCGCGTGGCTGTTCGGCAACGAGGCGCGCGGGCTCGACGAGGGCGCACGCGATCTCGCGGACCGGGCACTGCGGCTGCCGATCTTCGGCCGTGCCGAGTCTCTGAACCTGGCGACGGCGGCCAGCGTGTGCCTCTACGAGAGCGCCTTCGCCCACCGGGCCTGAGGGGCGGGATGAGCATCCTCATCGTCGAAGACGACGAACGCGTGGCCGATGCGCTGGCCGGATTCCTGGGTCGCGCCGGCTATGCGGTCGAACGTGCGGGCGACGGCCGCAGCGCGATGAAGGCCCTCGGATCCGAGACGGAGGCGGTCCTGCTCGACCTCGGCCTTCCCGACGTCGACGGGATCGAGCTCTGCCGGCGCATCCGTGCGGTGAGCGGCGTCCCCGTTCTCATCGCGACCGCCCGCAGCCAGGTGCACGAGCGGATCCGCGGGCTGCGGGCCGGAGCCGACGACTTCCTGGTCAAGCCGTACGACGTGCAGGAGCTGCTCGCGCGCATCGAGGCGGTCGCGCGCCGCACCCACGCCCTGCCGGGGGAGGCGGGTCCGGTCGGCATCGACATCGACGGGGTGCGCATCGACCTCGTCGCGCGCCGCGTGCTCGTCGACGGGGTCGCGGTCGAGCTCACGCGCAAGGAGTTCGACATCGTCGCCGTGCTGGCCCGGCATCCCGGTGCGGCGGTGCCCCGCGACCGCCTGATCCGCGAGGTGTGGAACACCGACTGGCAGAGCTTCGCCCGCTCGCTCGAGGTGCACGTGGCCTCGATCCGGCGCAAGCTCGGCCGCCCCGCGCTCATCGAGACCGTGCGCGGCGTCGGATACCGGCTGACGGGGCTCTGAGCGATGCGGCGCCGGCTGTTCATCGTGCTGCTCGTCCCGCTCGCCGCGGTGCTCGTGCTGCTGAGCGGGGCCTACGGCTGGGCGGCGTCGCGCAGCGTGCAGCAGGCGTTCTACACGCAGCAGGTCGGCGATCTCGGAACGTTCCTCACGAGCGCGCGGCAGGCGCTGCAGTCCGCCGATGCGAGCGGCGGCAGCGCCGCAGTGCTCGACGCGGAGCTGAGCCGCTACCGCGAGCTGTACGGCACGCGGGTCGTCGTCGTGGACCGGTCAGGACGGCCGTGGGCGCCGTCCTCCGATGCGGCGGTCGTCTTCGACGAGCCGACCGCCGGCAAGGTGCAGCTCGCGCTCTCCGGACGCCGGGGCGACCTGCCGGAGCCGGTCCTGCTGCCCTGGCAGTTCGCCGAGCAGTCCCTCGTCGAGCCGATCGTCGACCAGGGCGACGTCATCGGTGCGATCGTGATGTCGGCGAGCGTCGATGCGCCCAGGGCCGAGATCGTCCGGCAGTGGATCCTGCTGGGCGTGGTGGTCGTCGTCGCACTGGCCCTCGGACTGCTCGTCGTGCTGTGGCTGGCGACCTGGGTCCTGCGCCCCGTGCAGCGGGTCGATCGGGCGATGGAGGCGATCGAACGCGGCGACATGGATGCCAGGATCGCGGACGACACGGGCCCGCCGGAGCTGCGCCGCATGGTCGCGCTGTTCAACCGCATGGCGGGGGAGATCGAACGCGTGGTCTCGCGGCAGCAGGAGTTCGCGCTGAACGCCTCGCACGAGCTGCGCAATCCGCTGAGCGCTCTGCTGCTGCGCCTGGAGTCGCTGGCCACCGGCCTGGACCGCAGCTGGGACGGCGAGGTGGAGGCCACCCGCGAGGAGGGGCGGAGGATGACGCGCATCCTCGACACGCTGCTCGCCTTCGCACGCGGCGGCGGGCGCTCCGGACTGCAGGGGCCGGTCGACCTCGCTGCGCTCGCGCAGCGCAGGGTCGACTCCTGGCGGGACGCGGCGGCCGCGCAGGGCGTCTCCTTCGAGACGCGCCTGGACGAGTCGGCCACGAGCGTCTGCGACGAGACCATCGCGGAGAGCGCCCTGGACGCGGTGATCGACAACGCGGTCAAGTTCTCCCCGCGTCGCAGCACGATCGAGGTGGCCGCGGAGAGGCTCGGCGACGACTGCCTGCTCTCGGTCCGCGATCACGGACCGGGGATGGACGACGAGGACATCGTCCATGCGACGGACCGGTTCTGGCGCAGCGAGCGCACCAGCGACCTGCCCGGATCCGGGCTGGGGCTGGCCATCGCCACGGATCTGCTCGCGACCGTCGGCGGCAGGCTCCGGGTCGAGTCGGCGGACGGCGGAGGTCTGCGCGTGCTCCTGCTCCTTCCTGCTGCGGAGGCGCGATGAACGGGCCGGTGCGACGGACCGTCGCCCTGCTCGCGGCGCTGCTGTGCGTCGTGGGGCTCGCGGCGTGCGCGCCGGGCGACCGGAGCTGGACGGACCGTCCGCAGGCGATCGCCGGCGGAGGGCCGACGGGCGTGTACTTCGACTACGGGACGCAGCTCGCCGTCACCCTGCACGACCGGTTGGGCGCACGCTTCTCGGGGCAGCGCACGGCCGGATCCGTCGACAACCTGCAGCGGGTCGGAGACGGACGCGCCGTGCTCGGTTTCGCGCAGGGCGACGCGGTCGCCGACGCGGCGGCCGGCACCGGGGCGTTCGCGACGCCGATCCCCGTCGTCGCAGTGGCGCGGCTGTACGACGAGTACGTGCACATCGTGGTCCGCGACGATTCCACCGTGCGCACTCTCCGCGATCTCGCCGGCCGCTCCGTGTCGCTCGGCGCGCGCGGCTCGGGCGTCGAGGTCCTCGCCCAGCGGGTCCTGAGCGCGGCGGGCGTCGACGTCTCGTCGGTGCACAACGCCCAGGCGGGGCTCGAGGACTCGATCACGGCCCTGCGACGGGGGCAGATCGACGCGTTCTTCTGGGTGGGGGGTCTGCCGACGCCCGGGATCGAAGCACTCGCGGCCGCGAGCCCGATCCGTCTCCTGTCGATCCCGCCGGCCGTCGTCGACGCCGTGAACGCCGCGCACAACGGCGCCTACCGCCAGGCGGACTTCCCGGTCGGCGTCTACGGGATCGACGCGTCCACAGTCACGATGACCGTTCCCAACTACCTCGTCTGCCGACGCGACACCTCCGAGAGCCTCATCCACGACGTGACGGCGACGCTCTTCGACGCCCGCGCCACGCTCGCGGCCCGGGTTCCGGCGGCCGCGCTGCTGGACCGTCGGCAGGCGATCTTCACGGATCCGATCCCGCTGCACCCCGGTGCGATCCGGTACTACCGCGAAGCGCACGGCTGAGCCGATCGCGCGTCGCGAAACCGGCGGGGAACGGGCCGGAAAAGCCCCGGAAACACGGGCCGCTCAACCCTCAAGGATTCCTCAAGGACGCCGCGGAAGGCGCACCGCGCCCAATAACGTCATCGGCACCACGGCGACACAGCCGTCCCGTCGATCCTCACGGAGATCCGCATGCCCGATGCCCCCGCGCCCGCCGGCGCCCCGCTCGTCGTCGTCGATCACGTGCAGAAGCACTACGGCGACTTCCAGGCGCTCACCGATATCGACCTCACCGTGCGCAAGGGCGAGGTGGTCGTCATCATCGGCCCGTCCGGATCCGGAAAGTCGACCCTCTGCCGCACGATCAACCGTCTCGAGACGATCACGAGCGGCACCATCTCGATCGACGGGGAGAAGCTCCCGAGCGAGGGCAAGGGGCTCGCACAGCTCCGGGCCGACGTCGGCATGGTCTTCCAGTCCTTCAACCTCTTCGCGCACCTGACGATCCTGGAGAACGTCACGCTCGGCCCGATCAAGGTCCGCGGCAGGAAGAAGGCGGACGCCGAGAAGGAGGCCATGCAGCTCCTCGAGCGCGTCGGCGTCGCGCAGCAGGCCGCGAAGCTTCCCGCGCAGCTCTCGGGCGGTCAGCAGCAGCGCGTCGCGATCGCCCGTGCGCTCGCCATGCACCCCAAGGTCATGCTCTTCGACGAGCCCACCAGCGCGCTCGACCCCGAGATGATCAACGAGGTCCTCGACGTCATGGTCGAGCTCGCGGCGAGCGGCATGACGATGATCGTCGTCACCCACGAGATGGGCTTCGCACGCAAGGCCGCGAACCGCGTCGTCTTCATGGCCGACGGCCGCATCCTCGAGGAGGCCGAGCCCGAGGAGTTCTTCACGCATCCGAGCTCGGATCGTGCGAAGGACTTCCTCTCCAAGCTCCTCACGCACTGACCCCGCACCACAGCACCCGCACCTGCACCATCGAAGGAGAAACGCACATGCTCAAGACACGCGCACTCGCGGGCGTCGGCCTCGCCGTCGCCGCGCTGCTCGCTCTCACCGGCTGCAACAGCGGCAGCCCGTCCACGCCCGCCGGCGAGGGCTCGACGCCGACCAGCGACAAGCCGCTGTTCGAGGTCGCCAAGGACGTGAAGCTCGAGGGCAGCCCCACGTTCGACCGGATCACCAAGAACGGCAAGATCACGATCGGCGTCAAGGAGGACCAGCCCGGTCTCGGCTACAAGGACGCGGCCACCGGCAAGCGCAGCGGCTTCGACATCGACATCGCGCGCTGGATCGCCGCCTCGCTCGGCTACAGCGAGGACAAGATCGACTTCAAGCCGATCCCGTCTGCGAACCGCGAGCAGGCCATCGTGAACGGTGACGTCGACTACTACGTCGGCACCTACTCGATCACCGACAAGCGCAAGGCCGTCATCGACTTCGCCGGCCCGTACTTCGTCACGGGCCAGGGGCTCCTCGTACGCAAGGGCGACGACTCCATCAAGAGCGAGAAGGACCTGGCCGGCAAGACGGTCTGCTCGGCGACCGGATCCACGCCGCTGCAGAACATCCAGGCGAACTTCCCCGACACGAAGACCGTCGGCCTCGACCTGTACTCGGCCTGCGTGGACCAGCTGATCAGCAAGCAGGTCGACGCGGTCACCACCGACCAGGCGATCCTGCTCGGCTACGCGGCGCAGGACCCGGACGAGCTCAAGGTCGTCGGCGAGCCCTTCACCACCGAGAAGTACGGCGTCGGCCTCACCAAGGGCGACACCGCGTTCCAGACCTTCGTGAACGACATGTTCACGAACGGTGGGGACACCTGGAAGGCGATCTTCGAGAAGAACCTCGGCGCGAGCGGCCTGAAGGTCAGCCAGCCCGCCGTCGAGAAGTAGGCCTTCCTTCGACCGGTGCGGCCGGCTGGGGGGCCCGGCCGCACCATCTCCCCTTTTCTTCCCCGTCCTGAAGGAGAAGCACGCGTGGACGCTCTGCTGGGCAACCTCGACCTCTGGGGCCAGGCGATCGCCAACACGGTCCTCCTGTTCCTCGGCGGAGGTGCGCTGGCTCTCGTGCTCGGCACCCTCGTCGGTGCGATGCGGGTCTCGCCCGTGCCGATCGCCCGTGGGGTCGGCACGGTGTACGTCAACCTCATCCGCAACACCCCGCTCACCCTGGTGTTCTTCTTCTTCGTGTTCGGCTACCCGAAGCTCGACCTGCCGGAGATCCCCTTCCTGCCGCTGGGGATCATCGCGCTCGGCGTCTACACCGCGACCTACGTGGCCGAGGTGCTCCGCGCCGGCATCAATACGGTCCCGGTCGGCCAGGCCGAGGCGGCCCGCGCGATCGGGCTGTCCTTCGGCCAGGTCATGACGCTCGTCGTCATGCCGCAGGCCTTCCGCTCGGTCGTGCCGCCGATGATGAGCGTGTTCATCGCGCTGCTGAAGAACACGACCGTGGCCGCGGGCTTCTCGATCGCGGAGCTCGCGGCGCTGCGCGCCACCGTCGCCGACTCGGCCAACCGCCCCGGCACCGTCATGGAGATCCTGCTCTGGGTCGCCGTCGTGTTCATCGTCCTGGTACTGCTGCTGAGCCTGCTCCAGCGGCACTTCGAGAAGAAGTGGAGGATCGCCCGATGAGCGGTGCATCCGTTCTCTACGACGTCCCCGGGCCCCGGGCGGTCGTGCGCAACCGCGTCCTCGGCGTCGTCACCGTGCTCGTGGTGCTCGCGATCCTCGGCTTCGTCGTCTACCGCTTCGCGGTGACGGGGCAGTTCGACGCCGCGCGGTGGAACATCTTCACCTACACCCTCGTCTGGCAGGGCCTCGCGCAGGCGCTCTGGGCGACCGTGAGCGCGTTCCTCGTGTCGGCGGTCGGCAGTCTCATCCTGGGCTTCGTGCTCGCGATCGGGCGGCTCTCCGAGCACGCCTGGGTGCGGGTTCCCGTCACCGTCGTGATCGAGCTGCTGCGCGCCGTGCCGGTGCTCGTGATGATGATGATCTTCTACTACGGCATCAACTCGATCCCGGACAGCACCTTCCGGATGTCGCCGTACGCCGCCGTCGTGATCGGACTCGTGCTGTACAACGGCTCGGTGCTCGCCGAGGTCCTCCGTGCGGGGATCGAGGCCCTGCCGCGCGGTCAGAAGGAGGCCGGGTACGCGATCGGGCTGCGCAAGTCCGGCGTGATGGCCTTCATCCTGCTGCCGCAGGCGATCCGGGCGATGCTGCCGGTCATCGTCGCCCAGCTCGTGGTCACCCTCAAAGACACCGCGCTCGGGTTCATCATCACCTACCCCGAGCTCATCTACTACGCCAAGTTCCTCAGCTCGCAGCCGGGGCGTCCGCTGCTGCAGGCGGGGCTCGTCGTGGCGGTCATCTACATCTCGATGTGCCTCATCCTCTCCGGGGTCGCCAAGTGGCTGGAGGGTCGCGCGCGGCGTTCGCCGAGGCTGAAGGGGTACACGCCCGACGCGGGCGGCGACGACCCGCGGATCCACGACGGGAGCACCGTCACGGAGGTGATCGCGCTGCAGCGCGGCGGGGGCAAGTTCGACGGCACGTCCACGGGCCCGGGGAACGGGATCTGAGCGCCGTTCGGCCCGGCGGGCCGCGCCGGTAGACTCGACTCTCGTGTCCGACAACACCCAGAACACTCCCGACATCACGCCCGAGGCGGTGGAATCCGCGGTCGATGCCGCGCTCGCCGCGATCGGATCCGCGGCAGACACGGCCGAGCTCAAGGCCGCCCGCGCCGCGCACGTCGCCGAGGGATCGCCGCTCGCGATCCTGAACGCGTCGATGCGCCAGGTCGCCCCCGAGCACAAGGCCGCCTTCGGCAAGCTCATCGGCCAGGGCCGCGGACGCGTGACCCAGGCGCTCGCGGCGAAGGAGTCCGAGCTCGCCGAAGCGGAGACGGCGGCGCGCCTCGAGGCGGAGCGGATCGACATCACCGCGGTCGCCTCGCGCACCCCCGTAGGCGCCCGCAACCCGCTCACGCTCCTGCAGGAGCAGATCAGCGACGTCTTCGTCGGCATGGGCTGGGAGATCGCGGAGGGCCCGGAACTCGAGCACGAGTGGTTCAACTTCGACGCGCTGAACTTCGACGTCGACCACCCCGCCCGGCAGGAGCAGGACACCTTCTACGTGGATCCGCCGTCGCGCCATCTCGTCATGCGTACGCACACGAGCCCCGTGCAGGTGCGCTCGATGCTCGACCGCGAGGTCCCGATCTACGTCCTCTGCCCAGGGCGCGTGTACCGCACCGACGAGTTCGACGCGACCCACCTCCCCGTGTTCACCCAGTTCGAGGGGCTGGTCGTCGACAAGGGCATCTCGATGGCGCACCTCAAGGGCACGCTCGACCACGTCGCGCG
>NZ_CAMFHZ010000024.1 GCF_945952435.1 uncultured Microbacterium sp. | reverse complement strand
GTGACCGCCCCGGTCTCCGTGCTCGGCAACGCGATCGGCGTCGCCGGCGACGGCACGGTCACCAACGGCACCGGCACCAACGGCACCGGCTCGACCGGCAGCAACCCGCCCGCCACGGGCGGATCCGCGCCCACCGGCCCGACCACGGGCGGTGACGACGGCGTGCTGGGAGGCACCCAGGTCGTCGCACCCGTGACCGCCCCGGTCTCCGTGCTCGGCAACGCGATCGGCGTCGCCGGCGACGGCATGGTCACCAACGGCACCGGCACCGGCACCGGTTCGACCGGCACCGGCTCGACCGGAACCCCGGCCGGTTCCGGGCTCGGCGCCATCACCTCCGGGCTGGGATCGATCCTCGGAGGATCCCAGATCGCCCTTCCGATCACCGCCCCCATCACGATCGGCGGCAACGGGATCGGCGTCCTCGGTGACGGGACGGTCACCAACCCCGGTGGGAACAACCCTGGGGGAAACAACCCCGGAGGCAACAACCCCGGTGGGAACAACCCTGGAGGGAACAACCCCGGGGGGAACAACCCCGGAGGCAGCAACCCGGGAACCGTTCCCGTGGTCTCCGTGACGCACCACGCCGCGGCCATGACCGCCGCCGCCTCGACGCCGGCCATGCTGGCCAGCACGGGTGGCGAGGGAATGCTCCCGCTGGTCCTGTTCGCGCTGCTGCTCCTCGCGGGCGGCGCGGGCGCACTGATCCGCCGGCGTCGTGTGAGCTGACGCCGGTCACACGGGGCCGCCGTCCCCAGCGGCGGCCCCCTTCCCCCGCGTGCGGCCCCCGGTGACGGGCATCGTCCCCAGCGGCCCGTTCCCGACCCCGCACGCAAAAGGGGCCGTCTCCGAGAGGAGACGGCCCCTGAAGGCGTGTCGCGGCTTACTTGGCGGCGACGACCTGCAGCGTGATCACCGCGGTCACGTCGTCGTGCAGACGAACCGTGGCCTCGTGGTCGCCGACCGACTTGATCGGCGAGGTGATGTGCACCTTGCGCTTGTCGATCGCGCCGATGCCCGCGGCCTCGACGGCGGCGGCGACATCGGCGGTCTTGACCGAGCCGAACAGGCGACCCTCGGCGCCCGCCTTGACGGCGAGACGGACCTTGGCGGCCTCGATGGCGTTCTTCAGCGCCACCGCGTCGTCGAGGTCGTGGATCGCACGCGCCCGACGGGCGGCCTGGATCTGCTCGACCTGCTTCTCGCCACCGCGCGTCCACGCGACGGCGAAACCCTGCGGGACGAGGTAGTTGCGGGCGTACCCGTTCTTGACCTCGACCACGTCACCGGCGCTACCGAGCCCGGCGACCTCATTCGTGAGAATCAGCTTTGCCATGTCGGTGCTCCTTAACGGCCGGCGCCGGCGTAGGGCAGGAGAGCCATCTCGCGCGCGTTCTTGATCGCCTTGGCGATCAGACGCTGCTCCTGCACGGACACACCGGTGATGCGACGGGCGCGGATCTTGCCGCGCTCCGAGATGAACTTGCGGAGGGTCGCGACGTCCTTGTAGTCGATGACACCCACGCGGATGGACTTCGCGGGAGCGGCGTTCTTCGCGCCCTTCCGCGGCTTGCGGCGGTCGCCGCTCGACTTTCCAGCCATGAGTCTTCCTTACGAGAAATGGTTGTCGGATCCGTCAGGATCCGGAATCTTGGTGCTGCTCCGGGTGATCCGGGCCGCGTCAGAACGGCGTGTCGTCGCCGAAGCTGCCGGGAGTGCTCCACGCGTCGGCGCTCGAGGAACCGGGGGTCGACCACGGTTCTTCCGAGACCTGCTGCTGCGGACGTCCGCCACCCTGCTGCCCGCCGCCGGAGAACCCGCCGCCGCCGTTCGAGGCGGCACGGGTGACCTGCGCGGTCGCGTAGCGGAGCGAGGGGCCGATCTCGTCGACCTCCAGCTCGATCGCCGTGCGGTTCTGGCCCTCGCGATCCTGGTAGGAGCGCTGACGCAGACGGCCCTGCGCGATGACGCGCATGCCCTTCGTCAGGGATCCCGCCACGTGCTCGGCGAACTCGCGCCACACGGACGCGCGGAGGAACAGCGCTTCGCCGTCCTTCCACTCGTTCGCCTGGCGGTCGAAGGTGCGCGGCGTCGAGGCGATGGTGAAGTTCGCCACCGGCAGCCCGTTCTGCGTGTACCGCAGCTCGGGGTCGGCGGTGAGGTTTCCCACCACGGTGATGACGGTCTCGCCGGCCATGATCCTTAGGCCTTCGCGACCTTGGGCTTGCGAGCGGCCTTCTCCTCGGCGCGCTTGGCCTCGGCGGCGACCTGGGCGATCGCTTCCTCGGCACGCAGCACCTTGGTGCGGAACACGAGCTCGCTGAGGTTCAGCTGGCGGTCGAGTTCGTTGGTCGCGTCGCTCGTCGCGGTGAAGTTCACGACGGCGTAGATGCCCTCGGACTTCTTGTTGATCTCGTAGGCGAAACGGCGCTTGCCCCAGATGTCGACCTTGTCGATCGAGCCACCATCGTTGGTGATGACCTTCAGGAACTTGTCGAGGTTGGGGGCAACCTGGCGCTCGTCCAGCTCGGGGGTCAGAATGACCATGAGCTCGTACTGGTGCGTCACTTACCCACCTCCTTCGGACTAGAACGGCTCTCGGGACTTTCCCGGGAGCAGGAGGGTGTGTTGCACGTGCCGGGACACAGGAGTGCCCAGGCAACCTGCACAGCTTAGCGGATCCGGCTGGGAGCGGCGAATCGGATCCGGACGCCGGTAGCGTGGCGGCATGAGCAAGCCCGTGACGAGGACGGTGCGGATCGACGGGGATACCGCCCGCGCCGCCAACCGCGAGAACTGGGACGACCGCGTCGCGCTGCACGTCGACGCGTACGGGCTGGAGGCCTTCGACGACGCGGAGCACCTCTCCGACGTGGTGCGCGCCGACGCCGCGGCGCTCGAACCCTTCCTTGCGGACGGGTTCGAGGGGATCGAGCTCTGCCACCTCCAGTGCCACATCGGCACCGACACGCTCTCGTTCGCGCGGCTGGGCGCGCGGGTCACCGGCGTGGACTTCTCGGCACCGGCCCTCGAGGCCGCGGCCGCGCTCGCGAGCCGTCTCCTCCTCGACGCGGACTGGGTGCAGACCGATGTGCTCGACGCGGCCGCGGGGATCGACCGCACGTTCGACGTGGTCTACACCAGCATCGGGGCGATCTGCTGGCTGGACGACCTGGACCGCTGGGCGGCTCAGGTCGTCGCTCTGCTGCGGCCCGGCGGCGTCTTCTACATCCGCGACGGACACCCCGTGCTGTACGCCCTGGACGAGACCCGGGACGAGCTCGTGCTGCGATACCGGTACTTCGACACCGGCGAGGCGCAGGCGTGGGACGACGACAGCACCTACGCCGGCGACGGCACGGTCGCCCACTCCCGGACGTACGAATGGCCGCATCCGCTGTCCGCGATCGTCAACGCCCTGATCGGCGCGGGACTGCGGATCCGTCTGCTCGACGAGGGACGCACCCTCCCGTGGCGCTTCAGCCCGCGCATGGTCGAGGTCGACGGCGACTACGCGTGGCCCGAGGCGGAGCGCGACCTCGTCCCCTGCACGTTCACGATCGTCGCCACGATGGACTGAGCGGATGCGGTGGGAGCAGGACGACCGGCACGGCCTCGCCCTGGCTTTCGCCCTGTTCGGCGTTAGCGTGGGAGCGTGACCGCACCGAACCCGCCCCTCGGATCAGCGCGGTTCGACGCGTCTCCGCTCACGATGCCGGTCGATCGGGGCGCCCTGAACGCCTACCTGTCGAGAGCGCGCGCCGACGGCACGGCCGGCGGCCGTCCGTTCACGATGCTCTTCGTCGCCGGCGTCGCCGGGGCGTTCGTCGTCATCGGCGGTTCCGTGTTCGGCGCGGCGCTCGCGCAGACCATCGGAGGCGCGAGCCTGGTCGTCACTCCGCTGCTGATCGTGCTGCTGCTCGCCGCGGTCGCCGGAGTCGTGTGGGCCGGACTGCGCGCGCAGCGGATCCACCGGTTCCGGCTGGACGCCTTCGCCCGGGCCAACGGCCTGTCCTACCTGCCCGAGCTCGCGAACCCGTCGCTCCCGGGGATGATCTTCGACCTCGGCCACTCCCGCGCCTCGACCGACCTCGTCCGCGGAAGCGTTCCCCGTTTCGTCGAGTTCGCGAACTACCGCTACACGACCGGATCGGGGAAGAACTCGCAGACGCACGAGTGGGGCTACATCGCGATCCGCCTCGACGTGCCGTTGCCGAACATCGTGCTCGACGCGCGGGAGAACGACAGCTTCCTCGGCTCGAACCTGCCCGCCCGCTACGACCGCCATCAGCGTCTCTCCCTCGAGGGCGACTTCGACCGGGCGTTCTCCCTGTACTGCCCGGAGGGATACGAGCGCGATGCGCTCTACCTCTTCACGCCCGACATCATGGCCCGGTTCATGGATCATGCCGCGACGTTCGACGCCGAGATCATCGACGACTGGCTCCTGCTCTACACGCGACAGAAGGTGTCGACCCTCGATCCGTCCGTCTGGGCCGAGGTCTTCGGCACCGTGGGAGCGGTGCTCGACAAGCTCGCGCAGTGGGCCCGTTGGCGGGACGAGCGGCTGACCTCCGCCGCCGGAGCCGGCGCCCCGGGTCATCAGGAGGGGGCAGCGGTCCCCGCCCCGCCCGCCGCGTTCGCGGTCGGGTTCTCGGCGCCGACGCCGCCCGCCGCCGGTCAGCCCTGGTCGCCGCCTCCGGGCGTGGCGGCCCCGGGACGTCGTCTGCGACGCAGCTTCCCGTGGATCGGCGTGCTCGTGGTCGTGGGAGTCGGGTTCTTCTGGTTCGTGTTCCCCGTCCTGTTCGGCCGCTGAGCCGCCCCGTCGCGGAGGGACCCCCGAGACGACGAACACGCACACGAGGCGACGTTCGGCACACGGATCCGGTGATCTCGTGCGCCGAACGTCGCGTCGCGTGCGTATCGTGCGGGGCGATCGAACGCCTCAGCCCCGACGGACCGCCTGCCAGAGCGCGCGCCGCTCGGCCTGCTCGACCGGATCCGGCACGGGGAGCGCGGCCAGCAGCTCACGCGTGTACGGATCCTGAGGGTCGTTGAGCACCTGCGCGGTCGTTCCCTGCTCCCGGATCGTGCCGCGCTGCAG
This sequence comes from uncultured Microbacterium sp., assembly GCF_945952435.1. GTDB lineage: Bacteria > Actinomycetota > Actinomycetes > Actinomycetales > Microbacteriaceae > Microbacterium. The sequence goes on along the minus strand of NZ_CAMFHZ010000024.1, from coordinate 40,954 downwards.
CACGATGATCCGGTCGCTGACCGCGTCGATCACGGCCAGATCGTGGCTGATGAACAACGACGCGAAGCCCAGCTCGGCCTGCAGCTGCACGAACAGGTCGAGCACCTTCGCCTGCACAGAGACGTCCAGAGCGCTCGTGGGCTCGTCCGCGATGAGCAGTTTCGGATCCAGGGCGAGCGCGCGGGCGAGCGAGGCCCGCTGACGCTGCCCCCCGGAGAGCTCGTGCGGATAGCGATCGCCGAAGCTCGTCGGCAGTCGCACCGCGTCGAGCAGCTCGTCCACCCGCGCGCGCGCCGCGGCGACATTCTTGGCCCGCCCGTGCACGACGAGCGGCTCGGCGATGCACTCGGCGATCGTGAGCAGCGGGTTGAAGCTGGTCGCCGGATCCTGGAAGACGAAGCCCACGTCCGGTCGCAGCGGCGCGAGCCGGCGCTGCGAGACGCCGTTCATCTCCTGGCCGAGCACGCGGAGGGATCCGCCGACGACCGTCGTCAGGCCGACGACGGCCCGCCCGATCGTCGTCTTGCCCGATCCCGACTCTCCCACCAGGCCGACGACCTCGCCCGGCCCGACGTGGAAGTCGACGCCCTTGACCGCGACGACACCGCCCCGGCCGAACCGGCCCGGGTAGCCGATCTCGCACGCGCGGGCCACGATGAGGCTGCCCTCCGGGGCCGCAGCCCCCGCGTCCTCGCTCGACGACTCCGGACGGGACGCCGACTTGCCCTGGCCGACGTGCGGCACGGCGGCCAGCAGCTCCCGGGTGTACGGCTCGCGGGGGTTCGCGAACAGCTCGCGCACGGGCGCCTGCTCCACGATGTCGCCGCGCAGCATCACCACGACCCGGTCGGCGAGGTCCGCGACGACGCCCATGTTGTGCGTGATGAGCACGATCGTCGCGCCGAACTCGTCGCGGCAGGCCCGGAGGAGTTCGAGGATCTCCGCCTGCACGGTCACGTCGAGCGCCGTGGTCGGCTCGTCGGCGATGATGAGCCCCGCGTTCAGCACGAGCGCCATCGCGATGACGATGCGCTGCTTCTGGCCGCCCGAGAACTGGTGCGGATAGTCGTCGACGCGGGTGTCCGGATCCGGGATCCCCACCTTGCGCAGGATCTCGACCGCCTGGGCGCGCGCCTCCTTCTTGGAGAGCTTGCGGGACGCGTGCGCACGAAGACCCTCGGCGATCTGCCATCCCACCGTGTAGACGGGGTTGAGCGCCGTGGACGGCTCCTGGAACACCATCGCGGCATCCCGTCCGCGCATGGCCCGCAGCTTCGCGTGCGAGGCATGCACCACGTCGGTCTCGCCGCCCTCCCGGCCTCGCACGATGACGGCGCCCGACATCGTCGCCGTCTCCGGCAGCAGGCCCAGCAGCGCGTTCGCGGTGACGGTCTTGCCGGATCCCGACTCGCCGACGATCGCGAGGACCTCGCCCGCGTGGGCCGAGATGTCGATGCCCTTGACGGCGTCGACCGGCTCGCCGTCGGTCGCGAACCGCACCCTCAGGTCGCGGATGTCGGCGACCGCGGGGGCCGTGTTGATCGTGTCGGTCATGCCGCACCTCCCGCGCGACGGCGGGTGCGCAGTCGCGGATCGCTCAGGTCGTTGAGGCTCTCGCCGACGAGCGTGATGCCGAGCACCACGAGCACGATCGCGAGGCCGGGGAAGACCGAGGTCCACCAGATGCCACTGGTGACGTCGGCCACGGACCGGTTCAGGTCGTAGCCCCACTCGGCCGCCGAGGTCGCCTCGATGCCGAAGCCGAGGAAGCCGAGGCCGGCGAGGGTCAGCAGCGCCTCCGAGGCGTTCAGGGTGACCACGACCGGTAGCGAACGGGTGGAGTTGCGCAGCACATGGCGGATCAGGATGCGCCCCGTGGGCACGCCGATGACCTTGGCCGACTCGACGAACGGTTCCGCCCTCACCCGCACGACCTCGGCGCGGATGACGCGGAAGTACTGCGGCACGAAGACGACCGTGATCGACAGGGCGGTCGCCATGACGCCGTTGAACAGACCCGACTGCCCGTGCCCGATGACGATCGTCAGCACGATCGCGAGCAGCAGCGACGGGAACGCGTAGATCGCATCGGCGATCACGACGATGATCCGGTCGAGCCAGCCGCCGAAGTAGCCCGAGAGCAGGCCCAGCGCGATGCCGACGAAGATCGAGCAGGCGATCGCCGCCAGGATCACGAGCAACGCGGTCTGGGATCCCCAGATCACCCGGGAGAGCACGTCGAATCCGCTGACGGTGGTGCCGAGCAGGTTCGTCGCGTTCGGCGGCATCTGGGTGCCGAACTTCTGCCCGTCGGGGCCCGTCTGCTGCGCCCAGGAGTACGGCGCGAGCAGCGGGGCGAAGAGCGCGACGAGCACGAAGAGCCCGGTGATGATGAGGCCGGTGACCAGCATGCCGCGCTGCAGACCGACGCTCTGGCGCAGCTGCGAGATCACGGGCAGCCGCTCGGTCCAGCGCTTCTTGCGCGGGGTCTGCGCGGCGAGCGCTTCGGTACGCGGCGTCGGCAGATCGCGGTCGATCACGGGGCCGTCGGGAGTGTCCGCAGTCATCTCAGTACCTCACTCGCGGGTCGATCATGGCCGCGACGATGTCGACGATGAAGTTGGTCAGGGCGACGATCACGGCGATCATGACGACGATGCCCTGCACGGCCACGAAGTCCCGCGCCTTCAAGTATTCGGCGAGCATGAAGCCGATGCCCTTCCATTCGAAGGTCGTCTCGGTGAGCACGGCTCCCGCCAGCAGCATCGCGATCTGCAGGCCCATGACAGTGATGATCGGGATCAGCGCGGGCCGGAACGCGTGCTTGGTGAGCAGCCGGTACTCGCTCACGCCGCGCGAGCGGCCCGAGGTGACGTACTGCTGCGCGAGCGTCCCGATCACGTTCGTGCGGATCAGGCGCAGGAACACGCCCGCGGTGAGCAGACCGAGGGCGAGGGCCGGGAGCACGGCGTGCCACAGCACGTCGGCGATCGCCGGACCGTTGCCGAGGCGGATCGCGTCGAGCAGGTAGATCCCCGTGGGCGTGCTCACCCCGCTCATGAGCAGCTCGGTCTGCGTGCTCGCCCGTCCGGAGACCGGCAGCCAGCCCAGCCAGACGGAGAACACGAGCTTCAGCAGCAGGCCGACGAAGAAGATCGGTGTCGCGTAGGCGAGGATCGCCATGATCCGCAGCGTCGCGTCCTGCCACTTGTCGCGGCGGTGCGCGGCGATGAGGCCCAGAGGGATCGAGACGGCGAAGGCGACGATGAGGGCGTAGATCGCGAGCTCCAGCGTCGCGGACCCGTAGGTGAGCAGGACCTGCAGCACGGGCGTGCCGTCGGTGATGGTCTTGCCGAAGTCGCCGTGCAGGATCGCACCCAGATAGTCGAAGTACTGGATGAGCACGGGTCGGTCGTACCCGGCCTCGTGAACCCGCTGAGCGAGCTGCTCTGCGGGCAGGCGGCCGCCGAGGGCTGCGGTGATGGGGTCACCGGTGACCCGCATCAGGAAGAAGACCAGGGTGACCAGGATGAACACGGTCGGGATGATCAACACGAGGCGGATCAGGATGTAGCGCCAGAGTCCTCCTCCGGAGGATTTCGGGCGCGTCGCCACGGGATCCGCGGCGAGGACGTCAACAGCCATGAAGGGAACCTTCGTCAATACGGGGGCGCGGCACTGCGCCCGGGTCAGGACAGGGCGACGGGGCATCGTCGCGCGTGCGGCGATGCCCCGTCGTGGTGGTGTTCTTACTTGCTCAGCGGCGCGTAGCGGAACTTGAACGACGCGTCGAGCGTGGTGCCGTCGACGCCGGATCCGACGACCGCGACCTGCTTGCCCTGGAGCAGCGGCAGGGTGGAGAGGTCCTTCGCGACCATGTCCTGCACCTGCGCGAGATCGGCCATGCGCTTGTCCTTGTCGGTCTCGGTCTGCGACTTGACGATCAGGTCGTTGACGGCCTGGTTGTCGTAGTGGTTGCCGAGGAAGTTCTTCGTCAGGAAGAACGGCGACAGGTAGTTGTCGGCGTCGGAGTAGTCCGGGAACCAGCCGAGCTGGTAGGCCGGGTAGACGTCGGCGGTGCGGTCCTTCGAGTACTGGGTCCACTCCGTCTGCTGCAGGTTGACCGTGAACAGGCCGCCCTTCTCGAGCTGGGCCTTGATCGCCGCGTACTCGTCACCCGACGACGGGCCGTAGTGGTCGCCGTTGTACTGCAGGTTCAGCGCGACGGGGGTGGTCACGCCTGCCGCGGAGAGGACTTCCTTCACCTTGTCGAGCGAGGGGCCGCCGCTGCCATCGCCGTACATCGACTTCAGCGGCGTCGTGGCGCCGGAGAGGCCGTCCGCGACGAACGAGTACAGCGGGCTGTACGTGTCCTTGTAGACGTCCTTGGCGAGCGCGGAACGGTCCACGAGGTCGGCAGCCGCCTGACGGACGGCCTGCGCCTTGGCCGGGTCGGCCTCGGGGGTCGTCGCGCCGTAGGGCATCGTGTTGAAGTTGAAGACGATGTAGCGGATCTCGCCGCCGGGACCCTCGACGAGCTTGACCTTCTTGTTCTTGGAGAGGTCGTCGACGTCGGTGGCGGAGAGGCTGCGGAAGGCCACGTCGATGTCGCCGTTGCCGATCGCGAGCTTGAGGTTGGAGGCGTCGGCGTAGTACTTCACGTCGACCTGCGCGTTCTTGGGCTTGCCGAGCTCGCCCTGGTAGCCGTCGTACGGCTTGTAGGAGATGAGCTGGTTCTTCTTGTAGCTGGCGATCTCGTACTGACCCGCGAACGCCTTGCCCTTGACGATCGTGTCGTCGTCGGTGACCTTGTCGGCCGAGAACACCTTCTCGTCGACGATGGGCGCCGCAGGGCTGGAGAGGATGAGCGGCCAGATCTGGTCGTTGCCGTTCTTCAGCGTGAAGACGACCGTCGTCTCGTCCTTCGCCTCGGTGCTGGCGAGGTTGCCGAGCAGGGAGGCGGGGCCGTTGGGGTCGTTGATCTTGAGCATGCGGTCGAAGGAGAACTTGACCGAGGCAGAGGTGAGCGGGTCGCCGTTGGCGAACTTCAGGCCCTTCTTGAGCTTGACCGTGTACTCGGTCGGCGAGGTGAACTCCGCGGAGGTCGCGATGTCGGGCGTGACCTCGGCCGTGCCGTACTTGCTGTTCATGAGGAACGGGTAGATCTGGTTCATCACGGCGAACGAGCCGTTGTCGTACGAACCGGCGGGGTCCAGGAACGTGACCTTGTCGGTGGTGCCGACGTTGATCGTGCTCCCGGTGGATCCGCCCTTGCCGGAGCTGGTGTCCGTGCTGCTCGTCGCGCAGCCCGCGAGCACGAGGGCGGAGACGCCGATCGCGCCGATGGCGAGGCCGAGTCGGCCTCGAGTGCTGTGGAAAGACATATACACCTCTGTATCGGTTCCATGACCGCTGAACCTCGCGGCCGTGAGTGCCCGTCGCCGCAGGTTTTCACGGCGCACGGACACCCGATTGTATGCATGGCTTTCCGGATCGCGAGAGATCCGACGCCGAGACGTGATCTCAGGACGTGTGGTCCTCCGTGTCAGCGCTCGACGACGCCCGCAGCCCGAGGCCGGCCAGCTCCTCCGCATCGAGCATGCGGGAGCGGGTCAGGAACCGCCGCCCCGTGGGTGCCTCGACGCTGAATCCGGCCCCGCGCCCGTCGACCACATCGATGGTGAGGTGCGTGTATTTCCAGTACTCGAACTGCGACGCCGACATGTAGACGGCCACAGGATCGTCCAGACCGATGTCGAGGCCGCCCAGGAGCACGTCCCCGGATCCGACGAGGAACATGCCGACGGGATAGCACATGGGTGCGGACCCGTCGCAGCACCCGCCCGACTGATGGAACATGAGCGGCCCGTGCTGGGCGGTGAGAGTGCGCAGCAGCGTCGCCGCCTCCGGAGAGACGGCGACGCGCAGGGAATCCGACATGAGCTCGCCTCGACCCGCGGCTCAGAAGAAGCCCATCGGACCCTCCGCGTACGAGACGAGGAGGTTCTTGGTCTGCTGGTAGTGGTCGAGCATCATCCTGTGGTTCTCCCGCCCCACGCCCGACTGCTTGTAACCGCCGAACGCGGCGTGCGCCGGGTACTGGTGGTACGTGTTGGTCCAGACGCGGCCGGCCTCGATCGCCCGTCCGGCACGGTAGGCGGTGTCGATGTTGCGGCTCCACACACCGGCGCCGAGTCCGTAGAGCGTGTCGTTGGCGATCGAGATCGCGTCGTCGAAGTCGGAGAAGCTCGTCACGGACAGCACCGGTCCGAAGATCTCCTCCTGGAAGATCCGCATGTCGTTGGTGCCCTCGAAGACGGTCGGAGCGACGTAGTAGCCGTCGCTGAGGTCGCCGCCGAGGTCGACCCTCTCCCCGCCCGCGAGCAGCCTCGCACCGCCCTGCTTCCCGATGTCGATGTAGCTGAGGATCTTCTCGAGCTGGTCGTTCGACGCCTGCGCGCCGATCATCGTGTTCGGATCGAGCGGATTGCCCTGCACCACCTTGCTCACGCGCTCCAGCCCGTCGGCGAGGAAGCCGTCGTAGATCGAGCGCTGGAGGAGCGCGCGGGACGGGCAGGTGCAGACCTCGCCCTGGTTCAGCGCGAACATCGTGAAGCCTTCGAGCGCCTTGTCGTAGAACGCATCGTCCTTCGAAGCGACGTCCTCGAAGAAGACGTTGGGGCTTTTGCCCCCGAGCTCGAGCGTGACCGGGATGAGGTTCTGCGAGGCGTACTGCATGATGAGGCGCCCCGTGGTGGTCTCGCCCGTGAACGCGACCTTGCGGATCCGCCGGTGCTGGGCCAGCGGGGCGCCGGCCTCGATGCCGAACCCGTTGACGATGTTCACGACCCCGGCGGGGAGCAGGTCGCCGATGATGTCGAAGAGGAACAGGATCGACGCGGGCGTCTGCTCGGCGGGCTTGATGACGACGCAGTTGCCCGCGGCGAGCGCCGGGGCGAGCTTCCAGGTGGCCATGAGGATCGGGAAGTTCCAGGGGATGATCTGACCCACGACGCCCAGCGGCTCGTGGAAGTGGTACGCCACGGTGTTCTCGTCGAGCTGGCTGATCCCGCCCTCCTGGGCGCGCAGGACGCCGGCGAAGTAGCGGAAGTGGTCGACCGCGAGCGGGATGTCGGCGGCGAGCGTCTCGCGGACGGGCTTGCCGTTCTCCCACGTCTCGGCGACCGCGATCGCCTCGAGATTCTGCTCGATGCGATCCGCGATCCTGTTCAGGACGTTCGCGCGCTCGGTGGGGCTGGTCTTGCCCCAGCTCTCGAACGCCTTCCACGCGACGTCGACGGCGCGGTCGATGTCCTCGCTGGTGCCGCGGGCGACCTCGGTGAACGGCTTGCCGGTGACCGGACTCACGTTCTCGAAGTACTGGCCCTTGATCGGATCGACGAACTCCCCGCCGATGTAGTGACCGTAGCGCGGACGGTAGTTCGCGAGCGCCCCGGGCTGCCCCGGTGCCGCGTAGGCGGTCGACACGCTCTCCTCGATGATGGTCATCACGTCTCCTTCGACGTACCGCGGCTGCGATGCCGCGTGGGTGGATGTGGGTCGACCATATGTCCGGCCACGTTGCACCCGCGTGCGTCACGTTGCATCGGGTTGCGCGCCCTCGCCTCACCCGTCAAGCCCTCGCCTCTCCCGTCTCTTTGCGTCAAACCGTGGGTCTCGGGGCCCGAATTCCACGGTTTGACGCAAAGAGACGGAGCGTGCGGGCCGCCGAACGCGGCGTCAGGCCTGCTCGAGGCGTTCGATCCGACTGACCAGGCCCGCTCGCTTCGGCGAGCGCGCGGGAAGCAGCTCCAGGCACAGACGCAGGATCTCGGCGTCGTCGGCGCCTTCGGGGATCTCCGCATAGCTGAGCAGCAGGTCGACGCCGGCCTCGGTGCGCATCGTCTCGCGCAGGGTGGAGCGCACGGACTCGCGGTACTCCTCCACGCCGGGCGCCGTCGAGTCCGGCAGCACGGGGCCTCGATAGGCGGTCAGCGCAACCCGGTGCGCGCCGCGGTCGAGCAGCGAGAGCACGTCCTGTGCGTCGGTCTCGAGCGGCACGGGAAGTCGGTACGGTCGCGACTCGGGCACCAGCGCGGGCCAGACCCGTTCGAGCTGTCGACGCAAGCGCACCATCTCCGGACGCAGGGTGTCGGGGCTCGCCCCCTCTCCGTACACGAGATCCGCGAGGCGCTGTGCGCTCACACCCTGCCGATGCACGGCGAGCAGCAGCAGGATCTCGGCATGACGGGCGCTGAGCTCGATCGATCGTTCGCTCTCCGCGCCGAACACCTCCAGCCGTGCGCGATCGCGTCCGAGCACGCGCAGGGTCGCGCGTTCCGGTGCGGGACGACGCGAGGGTGCCGGAGCGACGGGTCCCGGCTGCGCCCGCGCACGCAACCGGGCCACGAGCAGTTCCGCCTCGACGGCCCGCGCGGTCGCATCGACGAGCATCCGCGCCTGCGGGGTGGCCGCCTCCGCTCCCCCGGTGACGTCGATCACCCCCAGGATCCGCCGGTCCTCGGGGTCGAAGACGGGCGTCGCCGTGCACGACCAGGGCTGCACGAGCCTGTTGTAGTGCTCCGCGCCGTGGATCTGAACCGACGCGCCCAGTTCCAGAGCGGTGCCGGGGGCCGAGGTGCCGATGGCCCTCTCTGACCAGTTCGCGCCCGCGATGAAGCCCATCTCCCCCGACAGCACGCGCTGGTTCAGATCCCCTTCGACCCAGAGCAGGCGGCCCGCATGATCCCCGACCGCCACGACGACGCCGGAGTCCTCCGCGGATCCCGGCAGCAGCAGTGCACGGATCGTGTCCATCGCGCCCGCGAGCGGGTGCGAGAGCCGATACGCGTCGAGCGCCTCCGTCGTGAAGTCGATCGGCGGGAGGCCTTCCGCGACGACCCGCTGCCGCCAGGAGCGCTCCCAGGACTCGCGGACCAGTGCACGGACCTGGTGCAGACGCTCGTCGTGCACGTTGCCCGCCACGAGCTCTTCGTGTGCGCGCTCGACGAGCAGCCGCGGAGTCGGGTTCTCGCGGGAGTGCCACGCGGAGGGCGTCGTGGGTCCGGTCATGGGCCTCCGATCGGCGGTGACGGAGTGCGTCCAGTGTACGGCCGCTGGTGCGGGCGCGGGTCGGAGTCGTGCCGAACGCGATGACGGGATCGCGACTCGCCGAGGTCAGCCGCGGGCGGCCCACCACGCGCGCAGGCGCTGTTCGGCGGCCTCGGGGCCGATCACGCCCTCGTCGAGGCGCAGGTCGAGGAGGAAGCGGTACGCCTCGCCGACCTCGCGGCCCGGGGCGATGCCGAGGATCCGCTGGACGTCGTTGCCGTCGAGCTCGGGGCGGATCGCGTCGAGCTGCTCCTGCGCGCGCAGAGCGGCGATCCGCTCCTCGATGTCGTCGTAGGCGGCGGCGAGGCGCTGCGCCTTGCGGCGGTTGCGCGTCGTCACGTCGGCACGGGTGAGGATGTGCAGTCGTTCGAGCTGATCGCCCGCGTCGCGCACGTAGCGGCGCACCGCGGAGTCGGTCCACGCGCCTTCCGAGTATCCGAAGAAGCGCAGATGCAGCTCGACGAGGGTCGCGACCGCGTCGGTTGACTCCTTGTCGAAGCGCAGCGCCTGCATCCGCTTGCGGGCCATGCGGGAGCCGACGACGTCGTGGTGGTGGAAGGTCACTGCCCCTCCGTCCTCCAGCTTGCGGGTGCGCGGCTTCCCGATGTCGTGCAGCAGCACGGCGAGCCGCAGGACGGCGTCGGCGGGTTCACCGGGGTGGCGGGCCCGTTCGAGCGCGATCGCCTGCTCCAGCGCGGTGAGCGAATGCTCGTAGACGTCCTTGTGGTGGTGGTGCTCGTCGACCTCGAGCCGCAAGGCGCTGACCTCGGGGAGGAACTCCTCCACGAGACCGGTGTCGACGAGCACCCGGATGCCCCGCACCGGGTCGTCGGACTGCAGCAGCCGCACGAGCTCGGACTGGATCCGTTCGGGGCTCACGATCCGCAGCGTCTCGCGCAGCGTGGAGATCGCGGCGAGGGTGTTCTCCTCGATCGCGAAGCCGAGCTGGGCGCTGAACCGGGCGGCGCGGAGCATGCGCAGCGGATCGTCCCCGAAGCTCACCTCGGGAGCGGTCGGCGTGCGCAGGATCCCGGCGATGAGATCCTCGACGCCCCCGGTCGGATCCACCAGCCGCTGCTGCGGCACGAGGAGCGCCATCGCGTTCACGGTGAAGTCGCGGCGCACGAGGTCGCCCTCGATGTCGTCCCCGAACTCGACGACCGGCTTGCGGGTCACGCCGTCGTAGGCGTCGGCGCGATAGGTCGTGATCTCGACCTGCTCCGCCGGGCCGTCCGGGGAGGGGACCTTCGCGCCGATCGTGCCGAACTCCCGCCCGATGTCCCACTGCACGGTCGAGATCGGCGTGACGATGCGGAGGATGTCGTCCGGACGGGCGTTGGTGGTGAAGTCGAGGTCGTGCGTGGCGCGACCGAGCAGCGCGTCGCGCACCGGTCCGCCCACGACAGCGAGGTCGAACCCGGCGTCGGAGAAGGCCCGGGCGAGCGTGCCCACGACCGGATTCGCGGCGAGGGCGCCCAGACGAGAGAGGGCGTCGGCCATGTTGAGCATGGATTCCAGGGTACCGGGGACACGGTCGACCCCAGCCGAGCCCTCCGCGATGCCCGCCGGACCTGGCGGTGGCCCGTGGCCCGTCTCAGGCGGGGTAGCCCTGCACCGGTCCCTCGGTGTTCGGCTTCCAGCCCAGTGCCGGCGCCACGTGCTCCGCGAACGCCTGCAGCACGTGCAGGTTGTACTCGGGGCCGAGCTGGTTGGGGATCGTGAGCAGCAGGGTGTCGGCCGCCATGACCGCCTCGTCCTGCTTCAGCTGGGCGATCAGCACATCGGGCTCCGCGGCATAGGTCTTGCCGAAGGTGGATCGCAGGCCGTCGATCACGCCGATCTGGTCGTCGCTCTCCTCGCTGCGGAGGCCGAAGTAGGCGCGGTCCATGTCCGACACCAGCGGGAACACGCTGCGGCTCACCGAGACGCGGGGCGTGCCGGTGTGACCGGCCTCCTTGTAGGCGGCGCGGAACAGGTCGATCTGCTCGCGCTGCAGCTCGTGGAACGGCTGCCCCGTCGCCTCGGTGACGAGCGTCGAGCTCATCATGTTGAGCCCCTTGCGTCCGGTCTCCTCCGCGGTCGCGCGGGATCCGGATCCCCACCAGATGTGGTCGCGCAGGGTCGCCGACCTCGGCTCGATCGCGAGGTAGTGGCCCTCGCCGACCATGCGCGGGTCGCCCTGTGCGACCCCGGCGCCGTCGATGGCCTCCAGGAAGAGGTCGAACTTCTCCCGGGCGAGCACGCTGCCGCGCTCGACGTCCTCGTCGTCCCGGTAACCGAAGGACTCGTATCCGCGGAGGGCGGTCTCGGGCGAGCCGCGACTCACCCCGAGGGCGATGCGGCCGTCGGCGATGTAGTCGAGGGCCGCGGCCTCCTCGGCGAAGTACAGCGGGTTCTCGTAGCGCATGTCGATCACGCCGGTGCCGACCTCGATGCGCTTCGTCGCCTGCGCCATCGCCGCCAGCAGCGGCATGGGTGAGGCCGCCTGACGCGCGAAGTGGTGCACGCGGACGGACGCGCCGTTCACGCCGATCTCATCGGCGCCCTGCGCGATCTCGATCGTCTGCTTCAGCATCTCGCCGGCGGTGCGGGTGACGGATCCGGGCACGTTCGCGTAGTGCCCGAAGGAGAGGAATCCGAAAGCCTTCATGATCTATTCGAACGCATATACCTGAGCGTTCATTCCCTCCCCGGAGGTCGCAGGAATCCATCGAGGATCAGCGTCCGGATCCGCGGCTCCAGATCCGCCCAGAGCTCGTCGAGCGGCACGTCGAAGAGGTCGGCGAGGGCTCCCGCGATCTGTGCGACCGTGAGCTCGCCGTCGCATGCTCCCACGAAACCGGCGAGCGCAGGATCCACCGAGAGCGTCCTCCCGAACCCGCCGCCCTGACGCAGCTCGATCACGCTCGGCGCCTCCTGACCCGGGAGGTGGTGCCGGGCCTCCGTCACGTCGGGCGCGACCGTGAGGCGCGCGGGCATGCCCTCGGCCAGCGCGTCCTGCCCGGCCAGGCCGTCGAGGAACGCGCGGCCCGCACTGGTCACGGGCTGCGCGAGCGTCTCGAAGCGTCGCAACGGTGGCACGTCGTCCGCGAGCGGACGGCGCAGCAGCACGTATCCGAAGCCGATCTCGGTCACGTCGCGTGCGGCGAAGTCGTCGAGCCAGGCCTCGAGCAGCGGTTCGAAGTCGGCGTCGCGCGGAGTGGTCCCCCCATCGCGGATCCAGAGCTCTGCGTAGCTCAGGGGCGAGAGGGTCTCCCGCTGCACGACCCACGCGTCCAGCGCCGGGTCGATCCACGACTCCAGCCGGGTCATGCCGCGCGCGGATCCGATCGACTCCCAGTTGCCGAGCAGCTGGGCGGATCCTCCCGGGGTCAGGTGCGGCGGGGCCTCGCGCACGAACGCCTCCACGAGCGCGTCCCCGACGAGGCCGCCGTCGCGGTACTCGTACGCCGGCACATCCGCGCCCCGCGGGGTGATGACGAACGGCGGGTTCGAGACGATGAGCCCGAAGCTCTCGCCGGCGACCGGCTCGAACATGCTGCCCCGCCGGAACTCGATGTTCGTCGCGCCGGCGAGCCGGGCATTGAGCTCCGCGTAGGCGAGAGCGCGCGCAGAGACGTCCGTCGCGACGACGGATCCGGCATGCCGGGCGACGAGCAGCGCCTGGATCCCGCAGCCCGTGCCCAGATCCAGCGCACGATCGACCTCCACCGGCATGACCAGCGCCGCCAGGGTGCGCGAAGCTCCGCCCACGCCGAGCACGTGATCGGGCGGCAGAGCGGATCCGAGCGCGAGCTCGTCGAGGTCGCTCGCGATCCACCACTCCCCGATGCCGTCGGCGTCCACGAAGGACTGCGGACGGATCAGCGCAGCGGGAACGACGACGCCGTCCTCGACGTACCCGAGCCCGAGCCGTTCCAGGCCCGCGACGCCCGTACGCTCGAGCGCCGCCGCCACCTCCGGCTCCGGCTGAGGCATGCCGAGCACGAAGAGCCGCCCCAGGGTCACGAGCGGATCCGTGCGCCCCTCGACCGCCCGCAGCAGCGCGGTCCGGATGCCCCGGGCGAGGGCGTCGTCGGCCTCCTCCCCCCAGGCGGCGCGCAGCGGTTCGGAGCGGAAGTCCGCGGCGTCGAGGTCGGCGGCGAGCGAAGCGCAGAGCAGCGGATCGGGCTGGGGCGTGAGGTGACGGACCACGGCGTCACTCTACGCGGCGGATCCGTCCCGCCCGCCTCCAGGGAGCGGACGGCGGCGCCGCCTAGAATCGCAGGGTCCGCCTCACCCCCGCACGGGGGGCGCGCGGACGGGAACCCATGACAGCACCCACCTCCTCCTCTCGCGTCGCGACCGCGCCCCGTTCGCCGTCGGCGACGCGCGGTCGCCTCCGACGCCTCTCCGCGGCCCTCGCCGTCGCGCTGGGCATCCTGCTTCCCCTGGCCCCCTTCTCCCCCGCGGTCGCTGCGACGCAGGCCGCCGAGACGCCGACCCCGTCGCCGACGCCGACGCCGACGCACGCCGGGGTGCAGGTCTCGCTGCTTCCGGATGCGCACGGCACCTATTCCGCGGGCTCCCCCCTGTCCGCGTCGCTCACGATCCGCAACGATGCGGCGACGGGCCTGTCCGCGGGAACCGTGGGAATCGCGCTCGGACGGACGCCCTTGGCAGATCGCACCGCCGTCAGCGCATGGCTGCACGGGACCGGCGTCGCGCCGGCGCTCACCGAGATCGGGGAGGCGCGGACCGGGGTGCTCGGCGCCGGCGACGCCTCCAAGACCTCCGTCGTGGTCCCGGCCGGCGACGTCGGCGCGCTGGCGCCGGGCGTCTACCCGATCCGGGCACGGTTCGAGGCCGCCACGAACGAGAGCACGCCGCACACGTCCACGGCCACCTCGTCGAGCGTGCTCGTCGTGGGTCGCGGGGCGGCACCCTCGGTCCTCTCGATCGTGCCGCTCACCGCGACTCCGGCGGGATCCCTCCTCAGCGCGGCCGAGTTGAGCACGTTGACCGCGCCGGAGGGGGCGCTCACCGCCCAGCTCGAGGGTGTGACCGGGACGTCCGCGGTGCTCGCGATCGATCCGTCGATCGCCGCGGCGATCCGGGTCCTGGGCGCCAACGCCCCCGCGACGGCGACGGCGTGGCTGAGCCGTCTCGAGGCGCTCCCCAACGAACGCTTCCTGCTGCAGTTCGGTGACGCCGACGTCGCCGCCCAGGCGGCCGCCGGCCTCACCGCGCCGCTCACCGTCGACTCCTACCTCCCCTTCACGGATCCCTCCGGAAAGGGTTCCTCGACGCCCACACCCACGCCGACCGCCACCTCCGCGCCATCCGACGTCGCTGCGAAGGATCCGGCCGCGGTCGCCGGGGCACGCACCGACATCCTGTGGCCTCGCGGCGAGGTCTCGACCGCCGAGGTCGGCACGATGACCGGATACCGATCCACCGGTGAGCCGATCGCGGCGACCCTGCTTCCCTCCACGTCGTTCACGGCGGGAGCGAAGGATGCTCCCGTGCCCGCGCATGGAACGGTCGGGGACGCCCCGGTGCTCGTGACCGACACGGCCGTCTCCGCCGCGCTCAGCAGCGCTGCGGTCGAGGACGATGCCACCCGTCGGGGGGCGGATCTGGCGGAAGCGAACGCGCAGCTGTGGTTCGCGGACCCCGGCTCGATCGTGATCGCAGGACTCGCGCGGGCGGACGTGCGCTCCGCAGCAGGCCTGTCGGATGCGGTCTCGACCTTCGCCGGCAGTCAGGACGGCCGGCTGATCCGGGCGCTCACCGCCCCCGCGTCCGCGCTGACCGTCACGACCGCCTCGGCCGCGGATCGCGGCGCGGCGGTGACGACGCTCGACGAGGATGCGGGGCGCCTCGCCGCGTTCGCCACGATTCTGGACCGACCGGAGGACCTCACGATCCGCGAACGCATCTCGATCCTCCGCCTGCTCGGCGTGGGGGTGCACACGACGGCGGAGGACTTCGCGGCGGCGCTCCTGGCGCATCGTGACGCGACGCGCAAGACCATGGACGCCGTCGGGATCCAGCCCTCGAATCCCATCCTGATCAGCGCGAAGGTCGACGTGCCGGTGTGGGTGCGGAACGACCTGCCGTACCCGGTGCGCGTGCGCCTGCACGTCACTTCGAGCGATCCCCGCATCGAGGTCCCGGCGCAGAAGGAGGTCGAGGCGGGGCCGTCCAGCACGACCCGCGTCAAGCTCCCCGTCGAGGCGCACGTCTCCGACGCCGAGGTCGACCTCGGGCTCACGTTGACCAGTTCCACCGGCGTGGCCATCGGAGCCGGGCAGAGCGCGCACCTCACGATCCGCGCGCAATGGGAGACCATCGGTCTGATCGTCTTCGGCTCGCTGGCGGTTCTCCTCATCGCCGCGGGCGTGTTCCGCACCGTGCGGCGCCGTCGATCCGCGACGCATGCCTCGAACGGCATGGACAATGCCGGGGATCGCCCGTCCGAGAGCGGGGGCGCCGCGGAGAGCGCAGAGGACGGCCCGGCGGAGACGGCGTCGGAGGATTCCTCGCCGCAGAAGGCAGCCGATCCGCAGCGCGCGAACGAGGAGAGCCTGTGAGCGGGCTCGGCCGGGCGAGCGCTCTTCTCGCCGCGGGAACCATGGTCTCGCGCGTCACCGGACTGCTGCGGACGATCGTGCTCGTCGGAGTCGTCGGTGCCAATGCCTCGGAAGCGGCCGACGCCTTCGGCGTCGCGAATCAGCTGCCGAACGACGTGTTCTCCCTCATCTCGGTGGGCATCCTCACCGCCGTCCTCGTTCCGCAGATCGTCAAGGCGTCCTCGTTCGAGGACGGCGGCTCACGGTTCCTCTCGAAGATCTTCACCCTCGGGGTCGTCGTGCTGCTGGCGGCGACCGGCGTGGCGATGCTCCTCGCTCCCGTGCTCGTGTCGCTCACCGTCGACGGGAGCGCACCGCGCGGCCCCGAGCAGCTGGCCCTGGCCACGGCCTTCTCCTACTGGTGCCTCCCGCAGATCTTCTTCTACGGGCTCTACGCGCTCATCGGCGAGACCTTGAACGCA
Organism: uncultured Microbacterium sp.; assembly: GCF_945952435.1. Classification (GTDB taxonomy): domain Bacteria; phylum Actinomycetota; class Actinomycetes; order Actinomycetales; family Microbacteriaceae; genus Microbacterium. Next base: position 24,807 of record NZ_CAMFHZ010000024.1, on the reverse strand, counting down.
CGGCGCATCTTCGGCCCCTTCACCTGGGCGCCCGTCGCGAACAACATCATCTCCATCGCGGGATTCCTGATCCTGCAGGTGCTCTTCCACGGCACGCTCCAGGAGCCTTCCGACTGGACGCCGGACAGGATCGCTCTCCTCGGCGGGATCGCGACCCTGGGGATCGCCGTCCAGGCACTCGTGCTGGTCGTGTTCTGGCCCCGCACGCGCTTGGCGATCCGGCCCGACTTCCGCTGGCGCGGCGCGGGCCTGGGCAGCGTCGGACGGATGGCGGGCTGGACCCTGCTGATGGCCATCGCGAGCCTCGCGGCAGGCATCTTCCAGCACCGCATCGCCTACGAGGCGTCGGGGGTCGGGGCATCCGTCGCCGTCATGATGAACGCCTGGCTGATCTTCATGCTGCCCTACTCGGTGATCGTCAATTCGATCGGGACCCCGTACTTCACGCAGCTCAGCGAGCACGCGCACGCCGGCCGCGATGAGGATGTGCGCGGCGACATCTCGCGCAGCATCCGCACCCTCGGCTTCTTCCTCACGGGCGCTCTCGCCGCCGTGGTCGCGGCGGCCATCCCCGCCTCGCGCATCTTCACCCGCACCGCGGAAGACGCCCAGTCGACCTCGCTCGTCCTCCTCGGCTATCTCGTGGCCCTCCTGCCGCTCGCCGTGCTGTTCATCGTGCAGCGCACGTTCTATGCGTACGGAGACACCCGCACACCGTTCTTCTTCACGATCTTCCAGTGCGTTCTCATCGTCGCCACGGCCGTCGTCGCCAAGGTGCTGCACGACATGGGGATCATTCCTCTCTCGGGACTCGCGGCGACCATCGCACTCGGGCAGTCGCTCGCGAGCATCCTGCAGACCGTCGTCGCCACCGTGCTTCTTCATCGGCGGTTGGGCGGCATTCACACGGCGACGTGGATGCTTGCGATCCTTCGGTTCCTCGCCGCGGGAGTGCCTGCAGCGGCCGCGGGCTGGGGTGTGTTCCTCGTGACGGGCGGTGGGGACGGCTGGACCACGTCCTCCGTGTTCGCCGCCGCCGGCGGATGCGCCTTCATCGGCGTCGTCGTCCTGCTCGTCTACCTCGGGATCCTCGCACTCCTGCGCGCCCCCGAACTGGGAGCACTCACGGCCCTCGTGCGGCGTTTCGCACCGTCGCGCTGACACCCTCGCACGACTCCATGTCCTCCTACCCCGACACGATCTCGGAAGCGGTCGAATCCGAGCTCGTCGTGCGGAAGTCCCGGTTCCTCACGATCGTCGCTCCCGCGCGCACGAACGAGGAGGCGGAGGGCGTCGTCGCGGCCCAGCGACGGAGGCACGCGGATGCACGACATCACTGCACCGCGATGATCTTCGGCGTTCACGGGGATCGGGCGCGATCCTCCGACGACGGCGAGCCCTCGGGGACGGCCGGCGTGCCGATGCTCGACGTGCTCCGGCGGCGGGCGATGACGGACGTCGTCGCCGTGGTCACCCGCTACTTCGGCGGCGTCAAGCTCGGTGCCGGCGGCCTCGTCCGCGCATACTCGACCGCGGTGTCGGCTGCGTTGGACACCGCGACACCGGTGCACCGCCGCGAGCTTCGCGAGGCCCTGATCGAGATCCCGCACGCCGACGCCGGTCGTGTCGAGAACGCGCTCAGGGAGTGGGCGTCCACCCACGAGGCGAGTGTGAGCGGCATCTCCTACGCGGCCTGTGCGACGCTCGCACTCTGGATCCCGCCCGCGGCGCACGCCGCCCTGCAGGCCGAGCTCGCATCGCTCTCGGCCGGAACGCTGACGGCCCTCTTCGGCGAGCTGCGCATCACCGATGTCCCGCACTGACCGGGCCTCCCGACCGGGGCGACCGCCCGGGCCGGGCCTCCTCGCAGACCGGCCCTCTGCGCATCGCGGGACGCTCCGCCGTCGGGGACCAAGCGCATGCCCAGCCGTGGAGGAATGTCCCGCGACTACCATGTGTTGAAGCGTGCGAAAGCAAGGAGAGGCAATGCGACAGGTCATCATCATCGGCTCCGGTCCCGCAGGGTTCACCGCGGCGATCTACGCGGCTCGAGCGAACCTGAACCCCGTGCTCGTGGCGAGCTCGGTGGAGGTCGGCGGTGAGCTGATGAAGACCACCGAGGTGGAGAACTTCCCGGGCTTCCCCGAGGGCATCCAGGGCCCCGAGCTCATGGCCAAGATGCAGGAGCAGGCGGAGCGTTTCGGCACCGAGGTGCTCTACGACGACGTCACGGGGCTCGAGCTCGACGGAGAGATCAAGAAGGTCACGCTGGGCAGCGGCACCACTCTCGAAGCCGCGTCCGTGATCTACGCCACAGGCTCCGCCTACCGCACGCTGGGGATCCCCGGCGAGGAGCGGCTCTCCGGGCACGGTGTGTCCTGGTGCGCGACGTGCGACGGGTTCTTCTTCCGGGATCGCACCATCGCCGTCGTCGGTGGCGGCGACTCCGCGATGGAGGAGGCCACGTTCCTGACGAAGTTCGCGTCGAAGGTCTACGTCATCCACCGCAAGGACACGCTGCGCGCTTCCAAGATCATGCAGGAGCGTGCGTTCGCGAACGAGAAGATCGAGTTCATCTGGAACAGCGCGGTCGAGGAGGTCCTCGGTGAGGATGCCACGATCGGTGTGCGCCTCCGCAACACCGTCGACGGATCGGTGAGCGACCTCGATGTCGACGGCCTGTTCATCGCGATCGGGAACGACCCGCGGACGCATCTCGTCCACGGGAAGCTGGACCTCACGCCCGAGGGCACGATCTGGGTGGACGGGCGCTCCTCGCGCACCTCGCAGCCGGGCGTCTTCGCGGCCGGCGACGTCATCGATCCGACCTACCGTCAGGCCGTGACGGCCGCGGGATCCGGCACGGTCGCGGCGCTGGATGTCGAGCACTTCCTCGCCGCTCTCGGCGACGGCTCCCCCTCGACGGCCGCACTGGTCTGACCGAGGGAACATTTCGCCCCGACCGGGCGTTGACGACTCAGAACGTTCACCGTTCACGATCAAGGAGAATCATGACTGCCAAGGCAACCAGCCAGGCGACCTGGGAGCAGGATGTGCTTCAGGCCGAAGGCCCCGTTCTGGTCGACTTCTGGGCCGAGTGGTGCGGCCCGTGTCGCATGGTCGCGCCCGTTCTGGACGAGATCCAGGCCGAGAACGGCGACAAGCTCACCATCCTCAAGCTCAACGTGGATGAGAACCCCGACCTGGCGATGAAGTACCAGATCACGTCGATCCCGGCGATGAAGGTCTTCCAGGGTGGCGAGGTCAAGACCACGATCATCGGCGCCAAGCCGAAGTTCGCTCTCGAGCAGGATCTGGCCGCGTTCCTCGGCTGACCCCCACTCCCCCGAAGCCCCGGTCCTCTCGCAGGATCGGGGCTTCGTTCGTTTCCGCGTGCGGCTCCGTTTCCGAGTGCGGCTCCGCTTCCGCTCGCTCCCTTCTTCTCATGCGTGTCCTCGATGCCGTCGGCGCCACCATCTCGGTGCGATGCGGTTGGCCTGACCTCCCCGCTTCGTCCTTCCTCCGCGACCTGCCCCCTCTTCCTCCTGGCAGGCGACGTTCGAGGGTGCTTCCCTGCGCAGCCCGCTGCCACTTCCCTTCCCGGGGCGGCGTCCGGGAGGGCGTTCCTGCGTGGCCTGCTTCCACTTCGGCCGCGCAGCCGACGTTGGCGAGTGCGCAGCAACAGAGATGTTTCACGTGAAACGCTCTTGAGGTGACGCGTGGACCGGGGCTGTCCATGATCCCGGGCCCTTTCGACCGGGCGCGTTCTCGGACGACAACGTATCCACGGATACGTGCAGCGAGCTCTCAGAACGCATCTTTCCGGTTCTCCTGATTCCGCTGCGCGCGCGGTGCACGTCTTCCGATGGGAGTTCGACGGATCCAGCACTCGGTCGACCAGGGGGTGGGGGTGGAGCATCATGGGCATGGGCTCCTCCGTCGGGGGGTCGTGATCGCAGCTCACGGTTGCGGCAACACCGAACTTCTACGTCGGCCACCCAGTTTCCGACCTTTCTGTGCGGACCATCCAGCGTTGACGTCCCAGCGTTGACGTCCCTGTGATAGCTGCCCTGTGATGCCTTGCTTGACCTCACACCCGTGACAAGCCGCTCCGTACTCACCACCCGTGACAGCCACCCGTGACAGCCACCCGTGACAGCCACCCCTGACAGCCACCCGTGACAGCCACCCCTGACAGCCACTCGTGACAGCTGCCCATTGACGGTCACCCTCTGCCGGTCACCCGGTGCCGGTCACCCGGTGCCGGTCATCCGGTGCCGGTCATCCTCTGCCGGTCACTCTGCAACGAACGCCTGGTGACGCTGAGGACCGACAAGCCCGTGAACGGCTGCATCGTCGCACCCCTGCTGACCAACGGTGCGCCGTTTCACGTGAAACATCTCACACTTGGTTGGTGTGCGGCCCTGTCCGACGATGGTGCGGCCCGAGAAGCTAGAGAGATGCGTGTGGCGCGAGTGCGCTCACGCGGAGACACGAGATGTTTCACGTGAAACGGAACATCGGCGTCGTCGATATCAACAGCGGTGTCCTCGACGTCGACAGCGTCAGAGTCGCGGGTCGTTGGCGAGCAGATCCCAGCGTCGATACTTGGGTCCCTCACCGAGCAGTCCCCAGACGACCCGAGTGAGCTCGGGATAGTCGAGCGCGATACGGCGCAGCACCTCGAAGTTGCGCTCGGCGTCCGGACGCACGCCCCCACTCCCCACGATCTCGTCGGCGCGCAACAAGAACACCACGAGCTCATCGACGCTCGGCAGCTCCTGCATGAAGTCCCAGGGGTCCTCCCCACCGAGAAGTCGCTCCTGTACGAGCACAGCGAGCTCGTCCGCAGCCTCGGCGCGCAGGACTTCGAGGCTGGCGCGACGGCTGGGGGATTCACTCACTCTCTTAGCCTACGCGCGCCCACGGACAGGGGCTCGGATGGTGGCAATCGCCGCCCACTCCGAGCCCCCGAGTCACACGGAGCCGTCGACGGTCAGGACCCGTAGCTCTCCTCACCGATCTCCGCAAGGATGCGGTTCAGGTCTTGGATGGAGGCGAACTCGATCTTCACCTGGCCCTTCCGTGCGCCCAGCGCGATCTGAACACGCGTGTTCAGGCGATCACCGAGCTTGCCGGCCACATCGTCAAGATAGGCGCGGCGCGCGCCCGCGTGGGGCTTCGCCGTGGGCCCCGGGCTCCCCGTCGCGATCGTCTTCGCGGCCTCTTCAGTGGCGCGGACCGAGAGATCCTCGTTCACCACCTTGTCCGCAAGGCGCTGCATGAGCTCAGCATCGTCGAGGGACAGGATCGCGCGGGCATGTCCGGCAGTCAGGACGCCCGCGGCGACCCGCTGTTGGACGGGAACAGGCAGACGCAGAAGGCGGATGGTGTTGCTCACCTGCGGGCGGGACCGTCCGATGCGTGTCGCCAGTGCCTCCTGGGTGATGCCGAAGTCCTCCAAGAGCTGCTGATATGCGGAGGCCTCCTCAAGAGGATTCAGCTGCGAACGGTGCAGGTTCTCGAGCAGCGCATCGCGGAGCAGATCCTCATCCGCCGTCTCGCGCAGGATCGCGGGGATCGAGTCGAGGCCGGCTTCGCGCGCCGCCCGGGTGCGCCGCTCCCCCATGATGAGCTCGTACGCGCCGTCCTCGTTGCGTCGCACGACGACCGGCTGCAGCACGCCGAACTCCCGCACGCTGTGCACGAGCTCGGCCAGATCCTCCTGATTGAAGTGCGTACGGGGCTGCCGCGGGTTCGGGACGATCTCGTTCGGATCGACGCGGATCAGTCGGGCACCGGGGACCGCGACCAGATCATCCTCGACCTCGACAGCCTCGCTGACGATCGCGGGGGCGGCCGTCGAGAGCTTCGCACCGGGGAAGAACACGTCGACCGGCCGCTCGGCGGCATCGGAAGTCGGAATGAGAGCGCCGATCCCGCGCCCCAGTCCCGTTCGTTTGGCCATCAGTGCCCCTTCTCGTTCTCGCTCGCCCTACGGGCGATCTCCACAGCTGCTTCGCGGTATGCGACGGCGCCCACCGAGTGTGCGTCGTAGGCGATGACGGTCTGTCCGAAACTCGGCGCCTCGGACACGCGCACGGATCGAGGAATCACCGTGGTGAGCACTTCATCGGGGAAATGTCCGCGCACCTCCTCCGCCACCTGCTGCGCAAGACGCGTCCGCCCGTCGAACATGGTGAGGAGGATGGTCGACATCCGCAGCGTCGGGTTCAGATGCTTCTGGATCATTCTGATGTTGCCGAGGAGCTGGCTCAGGCCCTCCAGCGCGTAGTACTCGCACTGGATCGGGATCATCACCTCGGTCGCTGCGGTGAAGGCGTTGATCGTCAGCAGGCCCAGCGACGGGGGACAATCGATGATCACCACGTCCTGAGGATGATGCGCGAGATAGTCGTTGAGAGCCGTGCGCAGCCGATGTTCGCGGGCCACCTGCGAGACGAGCTCGATCTCGGCCCCCGCGAGGTGGATGGTGCTGGGTGCGCAGAGGAGATTCGGGGACTCCGGGCTCTGCTGGATGACGTCCGCGAGCTGAGCGTCGCCCACCAGCACGTCGTAGATGCTCTGCAGGTCTGCCGTGTGCGGTACACCCAGGGCGGTTGATGCGTTTCCTTGGGGATCGAGATCGATCACCAGCACCTTCGCACCCAACTCAGCCAATGCCGACGCGACATTCACGGCCGTGGTCGTCTTACCGACCCCGCCCTTCTGATTGGAGATCGTGAAGACGCGCGTCGGCCCGGAGAAATCGACGTGCACCCCCTCCAACGCTTTCCGCCGTGCGGTCAGATCCGCGAGTTCTCGAGCGAGAGGGGTGTCCATCCCGAATCCGGCTGTCGAGGTGACTGAGGACTGTTTCACGTGAAACATCCACTCCTTTCGACGACTTCCGACGGCGACACGACGGAACCTCCACTCTAACGGGCGCGCCCGACAAACCCGGCGTCGAGGCCCAAGTCTGTGCGATGTTTCACGTGAAACGTCGATGTGGACGATGAGTGTCCATGTGGACGACGAGTACCGAGAACCGAAGACCTCGACCACAGGTGGGGCCTCACACGCGGGCGCCCCACCCGTCGCTCCCGCCGCGGAATCAACGAGAACAGAGCACTTCATTCATCGCCCATCAACGGCACGCAGGCCGGTGTGTGCGCACCGGAGCACGATGACCTCGTGCATCAACGCCAGACGAGGCGCACGGCGGAACGTTCAGGTCCCACACGGGTGCCGGCGGCGTGGCGGGGGTGGCCGAGTGACGAGCGGGGTCAGCCGCGAACCGTCGCCCGCACGACCCTCGTCGACTCATCCAGCACTCCCTCACCCAGTGTCTCGACGCGTACGTCGCTGAGGAGGAACTTTCGGATCTGCTTCTGCGCCGCAGTGATCTCGTTCTGCGCGTTCTGCCCTTTGAGAAGCGCGAGCTCGCCCCCGCTGCGCACGAGCGGAGCGGTCCAAGGGATCAAGGTCTTGAGCGCGCTGACGGCACGGGCGGTCACCATGTCGAACGTTCCACTGAGACCCACGTCCTCCGCACGCCCACGGAGCACCGTCACGTTGTCGAGCTCGAGTGCGCGGACCTGCTCGGTCAACCAGTCCACGCGCCGCTCCATGGGTTCGATCAGCGTCCAGTCAACATCCGGCCGGGCGATGGCCAGGACGATCCCCGGCAATCCCGCCCCGGAGCCCACATCCGCCACGGATCCGTGGAAAAGCGGCGCAGCGATCGCGCTGTTCAGGATGTGACGCGTCCAGAGTCGCGGGAGTTCGAGAGGACCGATGAGACCGCGTTCTTCGCCTTCGCGCGTCAGCGCCGACGCGAAAGCGCGCGCACGATCGATGCCTCCCCCGAAGAGGGACTCCGCCACGATCGGCTCGCGCTCCACGGCTCCCGGGGTCGAGGGGGACTCAGCCATGTTTCACGTGAAACGTCAGTGCTTACGGATCACGGTGTGCCGCGTCGGACCCTCACCGTACGACTCGGAGACGAGACCGCGTTCGGCGACGATGTCGTGCACCAGCTTGCGCTCGTAGCTCGACATCGAGGGCAGTGAGGCCTGCGAAGCCCCCTCGTCGAGCTTCGCCACGGCGGAGTCGACGAGACGCTCCAGCTGGGAGCGACGCGCATCGCGGGAGCCGGCCACGTCGAGGATCAGTCGGGAAAAGGATCCGGTGGAGTTCTGCACCGCGAGCCGGGTGAGCTCCTGCAGCGCCTGAACGGTATCCGGAGCGGAGAGCAGACGCAGCCCATCGCCTTCGGCCTCGACCGAAACGTATGCGCGACCCTGTTTGACGTCCAGCGTCAGATCCCCGTCGATGTCCGCGATGTCGAGGAGACCCTCGATGAAGTCCGCGGCGACGTCGCCCTCGTTCTCGAGATCCGCGACGGTCGGCTCTGCGACATCCTGATCGGTCATGCCTGGCTCCCGTTCTGTTCCCTCTTGGCGCGCTTGGCGCTCTTCGGCTGCTGCCTCTTCGGCTGCTGCGCGCGGAGTCGTTCCGCGTCTTCGAGCATCTTCTGCTGCTCGGCCTCGTAGACCGCGACCGGGACGACCTTGCCGTCCGCGTTGATCGCCTTACCCTTGCGCGCCAGCCGCTCCTCGCGCGCTTTGGCCGCGTCGGATCCTGGGGTCGGCATCTCGCGCAGCACCAGGAACTGCTGGCCCATGGTCCACAGGTTGCTGATGAACCAGTAGATGACCACGCCGAGCGGGAAGAACAGGCCCGAGAAGATGAAGCCCAGCGGGAGGATGTAGAGCATGATTCTCTGCATCTGGTACGCCTGACCAGTCTTAGCCTCGGGCGAGAGGTTCTTGGAGATGATCTGCAGCTGCGTGAAGAACTGCGATCCGATCATGAGGATCACCAGGACGACCAGGATCGCGACCGTGGCCTCCCAGCCCGTGGGCTTGTGCTGCACCGCGTCGACCAGGCTCGTGTGCAGCGGCGCCACACCGAACAACGTCGCGTCGTAGAACTGCTTCGTGAGTTCCTTGGACAGGAGCCACACACCGCCGACACCGGCCTCGGCGTGCTTCTTCACATCGCTCAGCGTGTAGAACATGCCGAGCAGGAAGGGCATCTGGACGAGCAGCGGGAGACAGCTCGACATCGGCGTCGTGCCGTGCTTCTTGTAGAGCGCCATCGTCTCGCGGCTCATCGCCTCGCGACTCAGCTGATCACGCTTGCCCTTGTACTTCTCTTGAACTTTCTTTAGTTCGGGGGCGATTTCCATCATCTTGCGCTGGCTCTTGATCTGCCGCACGAAGAGGGGGAAGACCGCAGCGCGGATGACGAGCACGAGGCCGACGATCGACAGCACCCAGGTGAGGCCCGCCGCGCCCGGCAGCCCGATCGTCGTGAACAGCCAGTGCCAGGCGACGAGGATCGCCTCGACGAGCGCCTTGAACGGCCACATGATGGTGCCGAGCAGGTCGAACCCACCGCTCGAGGGCGCGGGCGTCGACGTGGACGCGGCAATCAGGAGGTCGGGACCCACTGTTCAGTCCTTTCGGGAGGGTACGACGAATCCTCGTGGCGTGAGGGCGTGTCGGAAGTTCTTGTGCAGCGGTACGTCGTCCACACCGCCGTGGCTCCAGGGATTGCAGCGCAGGATCCGCCACGCCGAAAGGCCAGCGCCCTTCACCGCACCGTGCTGCTGCACCGCACCTACAGCGTAGGCGGAACACGATGGGTAGTAGCTGCACACGTCGCCGTAGAGCGGAGAGACGATCGTGCGATAGACGGCGAGAAAGCCGAGGACGAGATTCCGTGGGACGAGCGGGATCGCTCGGACCGTGTCCACCGCGTGCAGGTGGGCGCTTCCGCGGGAGTAGGCCGGAAGGGCGCTCACACCGCGCCCCGTTCCACCGCGCGCTCGACATCCGCCAACAGTTCGGCGAACGGCGCCGTCGCGGACGCCGGAAGAGCTCGGATCACGATGTCGATCCCTTCCGGGAGCGGCAATTGCCGCGCACACGCATCCTTGAGGCGTCTGCGCACCGTGTTGCGGACGACCGCATTACCCACCTGCTTGCTCACGATGAAGCCGAAGCGGGTCGGACGCGTCTCCCCGGTGTCCAGCACCGAGACGATCAACCGGGGCCCGCCGTATCGCCGCCCACGCCGAACCGCGGTGCGGTAGTCGGACCCGCGGACCAGGCGATGCGGGCGGGCGAGCACGGATTACGCCGAGAGCTCGGTGCGACCCTTCGCGCGGCGGGCGGAAAGGATCGCGCGGCCGGCACGGGTGCGCATACGGGCGCGGAAGCCGTGCTTCTTGGCGCGACGACGGTTGTTGGGCTGGAAAGTGCGCTTGCTCATGATTACTCCGGGATGGAAGCTGTCACCGGGATCGCTGCGACCGGAGACGGTGGACAAAGACTGCCGAAAGGCATAAGTCAACCGATTAAGGCTACGACGTCGTCCCCGACATCGCAAACCGAGCAGACGGAACTCCTCATTATCCACACCTGTGAGCGGATCCGCCCACAGGGACACGCGTGCCCATCCTGCCCAGTCCTGGCTTGCCCTCGGACCCCCCGGCTGACTACCGTGGCACGAGCACTTATCCACAGGCAGCGTGAACAACTCCGCGGCCGCGCTGAACGCCCGGGGGAACCATGTCCGCAGCCGATGAGACCGACGTTCCGATCTGGGACGAGCTTCTCGCCGAGCTGGTGCGCGACGAGCGGGTCACCGCTCCCCTGCAGGGCTTCCTCAACCTGGCCGTGCCGGTCGGCGTGATGACCGCGACCCTGTACCTCGAGGTGCCCAACGACCTCACCGCGGGCCAGATCAACAAGCGCCTCCGTCTGCCGATCATGGAGGCGCTGTCCCGGATCGGCGACGAGGTGACCTCGTTCCGCGTCACCGTGAACCACGACATGGCGGAGCAGCAGAACGCGCCGCTCCCCGTCGCCGACTTCGCCTCCTCCCGCCCCGAGCCGGCGCGCGTGGAGTCGCCGATCGAACAGCCCACCCCGATCCGCCATGAGTCGCGGCTGAATCCGAAGTACGTCTTCGACAACTTCGTGATCGGCCAGTCCAACCGTTTCGCCCACGCCGCGGCCGTCGCCGTGGCCGAGGCGCCGGCCAAGGCCTACAACCCCCTGTTCATCTACGGCGGCCCAGGACTCGGCAAGACGCACCTCCTGCACGCGATCGGCGACTATGCGCAGTCGCTCTACGCGGGGGTCAAGGTGCGGTACGTGTCGAGCGAGGAGTTCACGAACGACTTCATCAACTCGATCGCGAACAACCGCGGATCCGCTTTCCAGGCGCGCTACCGCGAGGTCGACATCCTGATGATCGACGACATCCAGTTCCTGCAGGGGCGTGCCGAGACGCAGGAGGCGTTCTTCCACACCTTCAACCAGTTGCACGACCACAACAAGCAGGTCGTCATCACGAGCGACGTTCCGCCCAAGCACCTCACCGGATTCGAGGAGCGGATGCGGAGCCGCTTCGAATGGGGTCTCATCACGGACGTGCAGGCACCCGACCTCGAGACCCGCATCGCGATCCTGCGCAAGAAGGCGCAGAGCGAACAACTGCACGTGCCCGACGACGTGCTGGAGTACATCGCCACGAAGGTCTCGTCCAACATCCGCGAGCTCGAGGGCGCCCTCATCCGCGCCACGGCGTTCGCGAACCTGAACCGGTCCGCCCTCGACATCGCCACGGCGCAGACCGCGCTGCGCGACATCGTGGATCAGGACGAGGACAGCATCATCTCGCCGACCGACATCATCACGACGACGGCGAACTACTTCAAGCTGACCGAGGACGATCTGTACGGGTCGAGCCGATCGCAGCAGATCGCGACCGCCCGGCAGATCGCCATGTACCTCTGCCGAGAGCGCACGAACCTCTCCCTGCCCAAGATCGGCCAGCTCTTCGGCAACCGCGACCACACCACCGTGATGTACGCGTACAAGAAGATCAGCGAGCTCATGAAGGAGCGCCGGGCCATCTTCAACCAGGTCTCCGAGATCACCGGACAGCTCAGCCGGCGCTGACCGCTCCCCACCGGACGTCGTTCCCGATCCGATTCGGGACAAGCATCCTGGCATGAGCGCATGCCGAAGTCCACATGTGGATAACTTGGGGATATCTCGGCTCACACCCCGCCCCGAATCCCCATGGAACGGGGTGAACTGTGGATAACTTGCCACGACAGCGGACGACCTCCTCGTCAGCGACCCCACGGATTCCGCAGGATCTCCACAAGTCACACCGTTGTGGTTCCTTAGTCCCGCCACGCATCCCCAGAGTTATCCACAGTATCCACAGGCGTTAACACCGTTAAGAACTCTTCCGGGATAGGGGGCCATCGATCACCTGAGGGGCCCGTCCTGGGGATGGATCCGCCCGGAGGGTGTTTTCGGACCCTGGGCGCTCGTTCGGCGCACGAACGTGGCATTAGCATGGGATCCCGTGGCGTTCGCCATGCGGCGGAAGGTGCTCGACGTGACCTCCCGCTACCCAACGACGAAGGAGCGCCGGTGAGGTTCCAGGTCAATCGCGATGTCTTCAGCGAAGCAGTGTCCTTCGTCGTCAAGCTGCTGCCCCAGCGCAACCCGCAGCCGATCCTGGCCGGAGTGCTCATCGAGGCGGGACCAGAGGGACTGACCCTGTCGGCCTTCGACTACGAGGCCTCCGCGCGGACCACCATCGAGGCCACCGTTGACGAACCGGGCACGATCCTCGTCCACGGACGGCTCCTCTCCGACATCGCGAGCCGTCTGCCGAACGCCCCCATCGAGATCTCGGTCGAGGAGGATGGCGGCGTCGCCGTCCGATGCGGATCCGCCCGCTTCACCCTCGCGGCCATGCCGGTCGAGGAATATCCCTCGATCCCCGAGGTCACGGGATCCTCCGGGCTCGTCCCTGCGGAAGACTTCAGCACCGCGATCTCGCAGGTCGGCTTCGCCGCATCGCGTGACGACGTGACTCCCGTGCTCACCGGTGTGCAGCTCGAGGTCAGCGGAACGACGCTGAGCCTGGTCGCCACGGACCGCTACCGCGTTTCGCTGCGCGACGTCCCCTGGGACGGCGCCGAGGCTGAGCAGACCGCGCTCGTCCCCGCGAGGACGCTGCAGGAGGTCGGCAAGACCTTCGGGCACGCCGGAACCATCCAGATCACGTTCTCGGGGGCCGGCGATCGCGAGATCATCGCCTTCACCGCGGGCAACAAGACCGTCACGTCGCTGCTGATCAAGGGCAACTTCCCGCCCGTGCGCCGCCTTTTCCCGGAGCAGACCGACCATCACGCGATCGTCAACACCGCGGATCTGGTCGAGGCGGTCCGTCGTGTCGCCCTCGTGCTCGATCGCTCGGCGCCACTGCGGTTCACCTTCGACACGAGCTCCGTGACGATGGACGCCTCCGGTGGCGAGCAGGCCCGCGCGTCCGAGTCGGTCGACGCACACCTGAACGGCGAGGACGTGACGCTCGGGCTCAACCCGCAGTACCTCCTGGAGGCGCTCAGCGCGCTGAAGAGCGAGTTCGTGCGGGTCACGTTCACCTCCTCCGACAACGCGAACAAGCTCAGCCCGGTGCTCATCACCAGCCAGACCTCGGTGGATCAGGCAGGTCTCGACTCGTTCAAGTACCTCCTGCAGCCCAACCTCCTGCTGCGCTGATGCGGTGAGGCGGCGCGGGCCGGTCCACATCCGGATCCCGCTGTGCCGGATCCGGGCGGATTCCGCCGGCGGGTGTGGTTGGTCGCCGCACCGGACCGGTCCCGCTGTCGGGGGCCGCGGGTAAGGTTGCTCGGGTGATTGTGGAGCACCTCAGCCTCGTGGACTTCCGCAATTACGCGACCGCCGAACTCACGCTGCATCGCGGACCGAACGTGCTCGTCGGCAGCAACGGACAGGGCAAGACGAATCTGGCCGAGGCCATCGTCTTCCTCGCGACGCTCGGCTCCCATCGCGTTTCCTCCGATGCGCCGATGGTCCGCGACGGCACGGAGGCCGCGGTCGTGCGCGCCCGACTCGCCCACGGAACGCGAAAAGTCCTGGTCGAGACGCAGATCAATCGCCAGGGATCGAACAAGGCTCGGATCAACGGCTCCCCCGGGCGCACGGCCGACCTGCCCCGGTACGCCCACGTCGTGCTCTTCGCGCCGGAGGATCTGCAGATCGTGCGCGGCGATCCGTCCTCCCGCCGCCGGTTCGCGGACCAGCTCCTCGTGCAGCGTGCGCCGCGGATGTCCGCGGTGCTCGGCGACTACGACCGGGTGCTGCGGCAGCGCACGGCGCTCCTCAAGTCGGCGCGCGCCCGCGGGATCAAGGCGGAGGCGCTGACCACCCTCGACGTCTGGGACGAGAAGCTCGTCGCGCTCGGATCCGAGATCGTCGACGCGCGCACGCGCCTCGCCGCCGACCTGCAGCCCGGTCTCACGGACTCTTACGCCGCGATCGCCGGCGCCGATCACGACCCGCGTCTGCACTGGGCGCAGTCGATCCGCGGGGGCGACCCCGAGGAGGGGCTCGACGCCGACGCCGCGGCGAGGGCGGGAACCACCGAAGAACTCTTCCGCGAGGCCCTCGCGGCGAAGCGCGGGGCAGAGCTCGAACGAGGGCTCACGCTCGTCGGCCCGCACCGCGACGACCTGCTGCTGCGCGTGCGCGATCTCCCGGTCAAGGGCTACGCCTCGCACGGCGAATCGTGGTCGATCGCGCTGGCACTGCGACTGGCATCCGCCGAGCTGCTGCGCCGCGAGTCCCCGGCGGGCGATCCTGTGCTCATCCTCGACGACGTCTTCGCCGAACTCGACGCCGAGCGCCGCCGCCGCCTCGCCGGCATCACCGCCGGGTACGAGCAGGTGCTCGTCACCGCCGCGGTCGAGGAGGACATCCCCGAGGTGCTGCACCGGCATGTCGTCCGGATCGCGCACGGCACGATCACGGACGAGCGCGAGGATGCCGCGCCTGAGGCGGCGGAGGAGCGCACGCATGGCTGAGCACGACGACGTGCCGGAGACCGTCGCGACCTATCTGCGCCTGCGCGGGCTGAAGCCGAGCGCCAAGAACTGGAAGCGCAAGAAGCGTCTCGTCGACGACGAGAACGCCCCGTTCACCCCGGGCCGCGATCCCGGATCGCTCGGCGACGTGCTCGCCACCCTCACCCGCGACGCCGGCTGGGAGGCCGCGCTCAGCCGGGAGGACCTCGTCCTGCAGTGGGCGGAGCTCGCCGGACCCGACACCGCCAAGCATTCGGAGCCGGTCTCCCTCGAGGGCGGCATGCTCACCGTCAAGTGCGACTCGACGGCGTGGGCCAAGAACCTGCAGTACATGCGTGCGGTCATCATCACGGAGATCGGACGACGCTACCCCGAGGCGGGCGTGCAGAACCTCCGCTTCGTGGGACCGGACGTCCCCTCGTGGAAATGGGGTCCCAGAGTCGCTCCAGGGCGCGGTCCGCGCGATACCTACGGCTAGGGCATGATCCATCCCGTCCGCGGGGTGTTCAGGCGCGCAGAAGGCCGCACAACGAGACAAGCAGGGGTCTTTCCGATAGACTGGACCCCTAGATCTTCGATGTGGAGCCCCTCTCTCAGATGACACCTGAAACCCCCTCTGACGCGAACGAATCGACTCAGAACGACGCGACCCGGGCGGGGGCTTCCACTCCGGCCGATTCCGCGATCCGGCCGTCCGACGAGTACGGCGCCGACTCGATCCAGATCCTCGAAGGACTCGAGGCCGTCCGCAAGCGTCCCGGCATGTACATCGGCTCGACCGGGCCGCGCGGGCTCCACCATCTCGTGTACGAGATCGTCGACAACTCGGTCGACGAGGCCTTGGCCGGCTACGCCGACACCATCCTCGTCACGCTCCTCGCCGACGGCGGCGTGCGCGTGATCGACAACGGCCGCGGCATCCCCGTCGACCCGCACTCCTCCGACCCGTCGAAGTCGACGGTCGAGGTCGTGCTCACGATCCTGCACGCCGGCGGCAAGTTCGGCGGCGGGGCGTACGCCGTCTCGGGCGGTCTGCACGGCGTGGGATCGTCGGTCGTGAACGCACTCTCCACGCGCTTCGAGGTCGAGGTCAGGCAGAAGGGCTACGTCTGGCGGCACAGCTTCGCCGAGGGCGGGGTGCCGCAGCAGCAGCTCGAGCGCGGCGAGGAGACCACGGAAACCGGAACGACTATCACGTTCTGGCCGGACGGGACGATCTTCCAGGAATCCGTCGAGTTCGACTACGACACGCTGCGCACGCGTTTCCAGCAGATGGCCTTCTTGAACAAGGGCCTGCGGATCGAGCTGCGGGACGAGCGTCCCTCCGCGGTCATCGAGGAGGAGGTCGACGGCACCGTCGTCTCCCGTCAGCGTGAGGACGTGTTCTTCTACGAGCGCGGCCTCGTCGACTACGTCGAGTACCTCAACCACGCCCGCCGTGCGGAGGTCGTGAACGACGAGATCATCGCCTTCGAGTCCGAGGATCCCGAGCGCAAGATCTCGCTCGAGGTCGCGATGCAGTGGACCACGGGCTACACCGAGAACGTCTTCACGTACGCGAACACGATCAACACGCACGAGGGCGGCACGCACGAGGAGGGCTTCCGTGCGGCGCTCACCACGCTCGTGAACCGGTACGCCCGCGCGAACAACCTGCTCAAGGAGAAGGACGACAACCTCTCCGGCGACGACGTGCGCGAAGGCCTCACCGCCGTCATCTCGATCAAGCTCGGCGAGCCCCAGTTCGAGGGTCAGACCAAGACCAAGCTCGGCAACACCGAGGCGAAGGCGTTCACGCAGAAGGTCGTCGGCGATCAGCTCGGCGACTGGTTCGATCGCAACCCCGTGCAGGCGAAGAACGTCGTGCGCAAGGCGATCGACGCGGCGACCGCGCGCATGGCCGCCCGCAAGGCGCGCGAGACCGCGCGCCGCAAGAGCGTCTTCGAGTCGGCCGCCATGCCGGACAAG
This sequence comes from uncultured Microbacterium sp., assembly GCF_945952435.1. GTDB lineage: Bacteria > Actinomycetota > Actinomycetes > Actinomycetales > Microbacteriaceae > Microbacterium. The sequence goes on along the minus strand of NZ_CAMFHZ010000024.1, from coordinate 7,850 downwards.
CTCAAGGACTGCACGAGCAAGGACCCCTCGATCTCCGAGATCTTCCTCGTGGAGGGCGACTCGGCCGGCGGATCCGCAGTGCAGGGGCGCGATCCGCACACGCAGGCGATCCTCGCCCTGCGCGGCAAGATCCTCAACGTCGAACGCGCCCGGCTCGACAAGGCGCTCGCCAACAAAGAGGTCCAGGCGATGATCCAGGCCTTCGGCACGGGCATCGGCGAGGACTTCGACCTCGACAAGGCGCGGTATCACAAGATCGTGCTCATGGCCGATGCCGACGTCGACGGCCAGCACATCACGACGCTGCTGCTCACGCTGCTGTTCCGCTACATGCGGGGCCTCATCGAGGCGGGCTTCGTGTTCCTCGCGATGCCGCCCCTGTACCGGCTGAAGTGGACGAACGCCGCGCACGAGTACGTGTTCAGCGACGGCGAGCGCGACGTGCGGATGGACGAGGGCCTCGCCAGCGGCAAGCGCATCCCGAAGGACGCCGGCATCCAGCGCTACAAGGGCCTCGGCGAGATGAACGCCAAGGAGCTGTGGGAGACCACGATGGACCACACCACCCGCACGTTGCGCCAGGTGACCATCGAGGACGCCGCGGCCGCCGACGAGATCTTCAGCGTGCTGATGGGCGAGGACGTCGAGTCGCGCCGCAGCTTCATCCAGCGCAACGCGAAGGACGTGCGGTTCCTCGACATCTGACGAACCGCGGCCACGAGAGAGCACCGTCTCCCCTGCGCCGCGGAATCGTCCACCGAACGGAAATGAAGAGAGCACATGGCTGACGACGAAGAGATCATCACCAACGAAGGTGCCCAGGTCCTCCGGGACGGGCACAACCACGGACGAATCGACCAGGTCGATCTGCAGTCCGAGATGCAGCGGTCGTACCTCGACTACGCGATGGCGGTCATCGTCGGGCGCGCCCTGCCGGATGTACGCGACGGCCTCAAGCCCGTGCACCGCCGGGTGATCTACGGCATGTACGACGGCGGGTTCCGTCCCGACAAGTCGTTCTCCAAGTGCGCGCGCGTCGTCGGCGAGGTCATGGGTCAGTACCACCCGCACGGCGACTCCGCGATCTACGACGCGCTCGTGCGGCTCGTGCAGCCCTGGTCGCTGCGCTACCCGCTCGCGCTCGGACAGGGCAACTTCGGATCCCCCGGCAACATGGGCGCCGCGGCGCCGCGGTACACCGAGACCAAGATGGCTCCCCTCGCGCTGGAGATGGTGCGCGACATCGAGGAGAACACGGTCGACTTCTCCGACAACTACGACGGGCAGACGCAGGAGCCCGACGTGCTGCCGGCGCGCTTCCCGAACCTGCTCGTGAACGGCTCGGTCGGGATCGCGGTCGGCATGGCCACGAACATCCCGCCGCACAACCTGCGCGAGGTGTCCGAGGCGGCGCTCTGGGCGCTCGAGAACCCGGATCTGCCCCGTGAGGAGCTCCTCGACGGGCTGATCCAGCGCGTGCCGGGGCCGGACTTCCCCACCGGCGCGCAGATCCTCGGCACCAAGGGGATCCACGAGGCGTACCGCACCGGCCGCGGCTCCATCACGATGCGCGCGGTCGTGGGCGTCGAGGAGATCCAGGGGCGCACGTGCCTGGTCATCACCGAGCTGCCGTACCAGGTCAACCCGGACAACCTGGCCGTCAAGATCGGCGACCTCGTGCGCGAGGGTCGGATCTCCGGCATCGCCGACATCCGGGACGAGTCCAGCGACCGGACCGGGCAGCGCCTCGTCGTGGTGCTCAAGCGCGATGCGGTCGCCAAGGTCGTGCTCAACAACCTCTACAAGCACACCCAGCTGCAGGACAACTTCGGCGCGAACATGCTCGCGATCGTCGACGGCGTCCCGCGCACGCTCGCGCTGGACGGCTTCATCAGCCACTGGCTCGACCACCAGATCGACGTCATCGTGCGGCGCACGCGCTTCCGTCTGGCCAAGGCCGAGGCGCGCATGCACATCCTGCGGGGCTACCTCAAGGCGCTCGACGCGCTGGACGAGGTCATCGCCCTGATCCGTCGCTCCCCCACGGTCGACGAGGCGCGCAGCGGACTGAAGACGCTGCTCGACATCGACGACGACCAGGCCGACGCGATCCTCGCGATGCAGCTGCGCCGCCTCGCCGCCCTCGAACGCCAGAAGATCATCGACGAGGCCACCGAGCTCGAGGCGCAGATCGTCGACTACAAGGAGATCATCGCGGATCCGCTGCGCCAGCGCGGCCTCATCCGCGAGGAGCTCACCGCGATCGTCGACCGCTTCGGGGATGACCGGCGCACGCACATCCTGCACGGCTTCGACGGCGACGTCTCGATGGAGGACCTCATCGCCGAGGAGGAGATGGTCGTCACCGTCACGCGCGAGGGCTACATCAAGCGCACGCGCAGCGACAACTACCGCTCGCAGCACCGCGGCGGCAAGGGCGTCAAGGGTGCGCAGCTGCGCGCCGACGACCTCGTCGAGCACTTCTTCGTGACGACCACGCACCACTGGCTGCTGTTCTTCACCGACAAAGGCCGGGTCTACCGCGCGAAGGCGTATGAGATCCCGGAGGCCGGCCGCGATGCGAAGGGTCAGCACGTCGCCAACCTCCTCGCCCTGCAGCCGGAGGAGAAGATCGCGCAGATCCTGGATCTCCGCGACTACGCCGCGGCCGACTACCTCGTGCTCGCGACCCGCGGCGGACTCGTCAAGAAGAGCCGCCTGGGCGACTACGACACCAACCGCCAGGGCGGCGTCATCGCGATCCGGCTCCGTGAGGACGACGAGCTGGTGAGCGCGTTCCTCGCCGATGCGACCGACGACATCCTCCTCATCAGCCGCCATGGCATGTCCGTGCGCTTCCACGCCACCGACGAGGCGCTGCGTCCGATGGGACGGGCGACCGAGGGCGTCAAGGGCATGAAGTTCTCCGGATCCGACAGCCTCCTCTCGGCGTCCCTCGTCATCGCGGGCAGCTTCGTGTTCGTCGTGACGGACGGCGGATACGCGAAGCGCACCTCGGTCGACGAGTACCGCGTGCAGGGGCGTGGCGGACAGGGCATCAAGGTCGCGAAACTGAACGATGACCGGGGCATTCTCGCCGGCGGTCTCATCGTCCAGGAGGACGACGAGGTCCTTGTGGTTCTTGCCAGCGGCAAGGTGGTACGCTCCTCCGTGGCCGAGGTGCCGGCCAAGGGCCGCAACACCATGGGGGTCGTGTTCGCACGGCCCGACGACGGGGATCGCATCCTCGCGATCGCGCGGAACACGGAGCGCGGTCTGGCCGAATCCGACGAGTCCGAGGACTCCGCCGCGGAGTCCCAGAACCCGACCGAAGGAGCAGACGCATGAGCACGGTAGCCGACAAGCTCGCGAAGAAATCGTCCCGCAAGACCTCCGGCAAGCAGGTGCGCCTGCGCCTGGTCTACATCGACTTCTGGTCAGCCGTGAAGCTGTCGTTCCTCGGTGCGATCGCGATCGCGGTCGTCACGCTCGTGTCGTTCCTGCTCATCTACATGGTGATGTCCGCGACCGGTCTCATCGCGAAGGCCGATGACTTCGTCGCGGGCTTCGCCGAGGGGCTCAAGGTCAGCACGTACATCGGGCTTCCGCAGGTGCTCGCGTTCGGATCCGTCTGCGCCATCCTGAACCTCATCGTGTTCACGGTGCTCGGCGCCGTCGTCGCCGGCATCTACAACCTCGCGGTCAAGGTCACCGGAGGCCTGTTGGTCGGCTTCACCTCGAACTGATCGTGCAGATCTGAGCGGTACGACGAAGGCCCGGGCATCGACCCGGGCCTTCGTCGTCGGCGAGTGAGGTCGACGCGGTGCGGGAGGGATCAGACGACACCCGTCGTCCCGAGCAGCGTCCCGATCAGCCAGGTGGCGGCGAGGGCCAGCGCCCCGCCGATCACGAGCCGGATCGACGCCCGCATCGGGCTGGATCCGCCGATCCGCGCGCTGATCGCTCCCGTCGCCGCCAGGGCCACGAGCACGGCCGCGAACGTGATCGGGATCCGCAGGCCCGGCGGGGGCAGCAGGATCGCGAGGAGCGGCAGCAGGGCGCCGATCGTGAAGGAGATCGCCGAGGAGATCGCGGCGTGCCAGGGGTTGACGAGGTCGTCCTGATCGATGCCGAGCTCGACCTCGAGGTGCGCCGCGAGGGCGTCGTGCGCGGTGAGCTCCTCCGCGACCCGCTGGGCGGTCTCCGGTGTGAGCCCCCGGCTGCGATAGAGCGCGGTCAGCTCCGCGAGCTCGGCCTCCGGCATCGTGCGCAGTTCCTCGCGCTCCTTCGCGATGAGCGCGTGCTCGCTGTCGCGCTGACTCGACACGGACACGTACTCGCCGAGCGCCATCGAGATCGCGCCGCCGATGAGCCCTGCGAGACCGGCGACGAGCAGCGCGGCGTTGTCGCTGGACGCGCCGGCGACGCCGACCACGAGCGAGGCGACGGACACGATGCCGTCGTTCGCGCCGAGCACGCCCGCGCGCAGCCAGTTGAGGCGCTGGCCGAGGCCGGCGCCGTGGGGTTCATCGGGATGAGGCACGGTCATGGGACTAGGCAACCACCGGTCTCCGTGGACGTCCAGCCAGGTGAGGCTTGCATGACCCCGTGACTCGGGCGCGAGGGATTCGGGAAAACCCGAATCCGATCCTCCGGATCCCTCCGTTCCTCCGTCCCGATCCCGCCCGTACCGTGGAGGCATGTCCACACCCCCGGCCGCCGCTCCTCCCGCGCCCGCCCCGCCCACCCGCCGGAAACCGCACCCGCCGTACCGGATCCTGGTGACCGTTCTCGAGCTCGCGGCGCTCGGCGTCGCCGGGGCGGCCGTCTCGACCGTCCTCGCGACCTTCGCCGGGGTGAGCTTCGGGCTCGTCTTCGTCGGCATCGGGCTCGTCTTCCTCGTCGGGCTGCTCTACGCACTCTTCGGGGTCGCCTGGTTCGAGATCGCCCGTCTGAACGGCCTCTACGGCTACGACCTGCCTGCGCTCCGCTGGCGGCCGCGGGAACGCCCGGGGTTCGCCGGCTGGCTGCGCTCGCTCTGGCGGCAGGCCTACAACGGCCGCATGTGGCGGGCCCTGGCGAACTTCGCGATCGCCTGCGCGTTCGGATCCCTCGTGCTGCGCCTGTTCTCCTGGTTCGGGTGGTCCGTGGTGAGCGCCTTCCTGCCGCTCTTCGGGGCGGAGCAGGCCGACACCGGCTGGGGAACGCGCTACCCGGTCGTGTGGGCGCCGGTGCTCGGCGGACTTGCCGCCGCCGCCGCGCTCGTCGGGATCGTGGGGCTGGCGCTGCTGCATCGCGTGATCTCCCGCGGGATCGTCGTCACCCCGGATCGGGCGGGTGCGCTGAGGGAGCAGGTGCGCACGAGCTCGGCGCAGCGGGCCGGCGCGGTGCGCGCGGCCGACGTCGAGCGCACCCGCATCGAGCGCGATCTGCACGACGGGGTCCAGCCCCGGCTTGTGTCCGTCGGGATGACGCTCGGGATGGCGCAGCAGAAGATCGACAGCGATCCGGAGGCCGCCAAGGCCCTCATCGCCGAGGCGCACACATCGACCAAGGCGGCCATCACCGAGCTGCGCCAGCTCGCGCGGGGGATCCACGCCTCGGTGCTGGACGATCGCGGGCTCGACGCCGCGCTCTCCGCGCTCGCGGGCCGATCTCCCGTGCCGGTGATCCTGGATGTGCGCCTGGACGGACGGTGCTCCCGCGAGGCGGAGGCCGCGGTGTACTTCACCATCGCAGAGTCCCTCACGAACGCGGCCAAGCACTCCCGTGCGAGCGAGTGCCGCGTGGTCGTGCGCGTGCGCGACGGCGGAACGCTCTGGGCGCGCGTCGAGGACAACGGCGTCGGAGGGGCGAAGGTCGTCCCCGGCGGGGGGCTGGACGGCATCGGCAACCGGGCGCTCGCAGCCGGGGGGAGCATCCGCCTGGACAGCCCGGTCGGCGGACCCACCAGCCTGGAGGTGAGCGTCCCGTGCGCATCCTGATCGTCGAGGACTCCGTGCTCCTCAGGGAAGGGCTCGTCCGCCTGCTCGAAGACGCCGGGCACGACGTGGTGGCGGCGCTCCCGGACGCGACCGATCTGGACGCTCGCGTCGACGGCACCGATCCCGAGCTGTGCATCCTCGACGTGCGTCTTCCGCCGACCTTCGTGGACGAGGGGATCCGTGCGGCGCTGTCCTTGCGCCGCCGCATCCCGCGGCTTCCGCTGCTCGTGCTCTCGCAGTACGTCGAGGAGCGCTACGCGAGCGACCTGATCGCCGCCCAGAGCCCGACCGGGCAACGGGCGTCCGGCCCCCTGGGCTACCTGCTGAAGGATCGGGTGGCGGACGTCGCCGAGTTCATCGCCTCGGTCGAGCGGATCGCGGCCGGATCCACGGTGCTCGATCCCGAGGTCGTCGCGCAGTTGCTCACCCGCCGCACGCAGGACGACCGGTTGCAGAGCCTCACCGACCGGGAGCGCTCGGTGCTCGCGATGATCGCCGAGGGCAAGTCGAACCAGGCCATCGCGGCGACCCTCTTCCTCTCCGAGGCGAGCGTGGAGAAGCACATCACGGCGATCTTCCAGAAGCTCGGCCTCGAACCCGACGAGTCCGGCAACCGCCGGGTGCTCGCCGCCATCGCCCACATCGAGAACGCGGGGCTGAACGGCCCCCAGACAGGAATGAGTCGATGACGAACCTCACCCCTCCCCCTGCCCCGTCGAGCGATCCCCGGATCCCCGCCGCGGCCGTCCGTCCGCCCCGGCGGCGCGCGACCACGGCGATCACCACCGCGGCGATCATCGTCGGCGCCCTCTCGCTCGCCGCGACTGGTGGGGGCGCCGCTGTCGCCGCGACCGGGCAGATCTCCGGATCGACCACGGCGGCGAGCACGACCGTGGATGCCGCCGGCGCCCGGGCGCTCACCCTCGACGCGAGCGCCGGGGCCGTGACCATCCGCTTCGCCGACGTCACGAAGGCGACGCTGCGCACGGAGGGCGTGCGCGGTGCGGACTGGACCCTGGATCGCTCGGGCGACACCCTCCGGGTGCGCAGCGCCGACGCGCCGTTCGGGTGGTGGCTGGGCAGCTGGTTCTCGGACGGGCCGCGGATCGCCCTCACGCTCCCCCGGGCGCTGCAGGGCGCGCTCGACGCCGACCTCACGCTCGACGCCGGATCCCTCGATGCACGCGGCGACTTCCGCGCCCTGACGACGACGATGAGCGCCGGATCCCTGTCGGTCGACGCCTCGGCGGACTCGCTCACGACGCGGGTCGACGCGGGTTCGGCGAACCTGCGGGTGCGCGATGCCGCTACCGCCGACCTGCAGATGTCGGCAGGGCGCATCACGGCGACGCTGACCGGTTCCGCACCGGACTCCGTGCGTCTGGACGTGAGTGCGGGATCCCTGGATCTCACCCTCCCGTCGGGTGCCTACGCGCTGACCAAGGACGTGTCCGCCGGATCGCTCGACACGCGGATTCCGACCGACCCGTCGTCCTCGCATCGCATCCAAGCCGACCTGTCCGCAGGGAGCATCACGCTGCGCTCCGGGGACTGAGCATCGATTTCGCTTTCGCTGCCCCGTCCGGTAAAGTCTTCAAGGTTGAAACGGGGCTATAGCTCAGGCGGTTAGAGCGCTTCACTGATAATGAAGAGGTCCCAGGTTCAAGTCCTGGTAGCCCCACCGACACCGAGAACGGATCCGCATCGCGCGGGTCCGTTCTCTCGTTCCCGCCGGTGGCACCGCCTGCGCTTTTGCGGCGAGCGGAGCGCGCCGGTATGCTCGATCGGGCGGTTCCGCGAGGATCCGTGCACGGGGCCTTAGCTCAGTTGGTAGAGCGCCTGCTTTGCAAGCAGGATGTCAGGAGT
>NZ_CAMFHZ010000023.1 GCF_945952435.1 uncultured Microbacterium sp. | reverse complement strand
ACCGTCGCACTGGCGGCGTGACTACAACCTGTCACCTATCCGTGCAGCAGTCCCATCCCCGATTCATTAGCATTAGCGCGGCGTTCCGCTATACCGTGACCAATGACTACCTCCTCGCAAAGGGAGAACTCTTCAAGGGGCAGGGCGGGTCTGGGAAGGGTGGAGCAGCGCTCATCACCCCACTCGACGAACTTACTCGTCATGGGGAGTACGCGACGCCCGTGCGGAGTCAAGCCGACGACTGGATCGAGGCCGTCGTGGACCGCACTGCTACACCGGGGAATCCAGGGAAGTGGCGAGAGTGGGGCACCGTTAGGCACATTGAAGTGGTGGCGTTTCAGCTCTCCACCCTGACCTAGCCTTCAGACGCTCGCGTACGATCCCGCGGACTTCCTCGGCGTCCAGCGAGTCGCACAGCCGGTCCCAAAGCACACGATTCGGCTTGCTTCGGATGCCATCCGCAATGCCTCGTAGCTCCAGTTCGTCTAGCGCTTCGCTCCGCCACAGCAAAGTGCTCAGAAGTCGGGGCTCAAGGCGAGGGTTTGGCTTTGGCTCGCGGGTCGTTCTGAGAACGACGCGGTCTTCACCTGTCACGGAGACTGCCTCCACGACACCCCACCAACGCGGGAGGAGCTGCCTAGCCTTGGCTGCATGACTACGTGCTACAACCAGTGTCGCGTAATCAAGGACAGCAGAATATACCTCGACTTGCCGCGGAAGTCGACGGAGGGTGTCGCTGGCGCTCTTGATCTCAAATCCGGCGAACGAACCGTTCAACATGGCGGTGTCAACCCGTACCTGGCCCGCGATCGCCAGCTCGTCAACGATCCGCGTCTGATGAAGTTCATCTTGGTGTTGCTCGTGCAACCACTTGTGAAGTGCCTGTCGCACGTCCGCATCGCGCATCAGTCGACCCCCTCGGTCACCCTTGGGAAGATGCTGACACACATGGTCAATAACTCTACGCATTTGGCTTCCTTCCCGCGACGAGGTGTTGCGTGCGCGGCGGGCACGAGTGGGTCACGGTATTCATGCCGGGGCCAGCCGCAGGTAGCTACGAGCTTCAGCACGCGTCCTCAACGTTTGGGTGGGGCTGTTGCTACAGGTCGCTCCATCGCAGCACCTGTCTCGTTCCATCCCCGAAGGCTGCCCGACTGGTCGCGGGCGCGCGCCTCGACAGAACCATCCGGTGCAACGGCATCAGAAAGTGCGCCCGCCAGCGCTGAGTAGACCGTTCCGCCCTGCGGGTCAGGCGATCAGCGCCCCCGACAGCGCCTCCTCGACGTCCTTGCGCGAGACCGCCGGAGCCTCGGTGAGCATCGTCCCGAACGTCCGCGGATCCCACTCGAGTCCCAGCGCGGCGTTGGCCTCCGTGAGCACCGCGACGAGGTGGTCGACACGACCGAACGCCAGCACCCCGCTGAGCAGACGGGCGCCGCGCACGCCGCGCTGCGAGGTGCCGACGAGCTTCACGACGCCGCGGGCGTTGATGCTGTACTCGCCGGGACAGTACTCGCCGGGCACCTCGCCCAGCCGGGCGTCGACGCCGAGTCCGCGCAGGGCGTCGACGATCGTCCTGCCCGCCTGCGCGAAGAGGGCCGTGGGGTCGGCGTGCGACTCCTCGCGCTCGACGAGGTCGAAGACGAGGCACGTCTCGTCGTAGGCGGCGGCGCGGCCGCCGGTCGGGCGGATCGCCGGTGCGAATCCGAGGCGCTCCGCCGCGGCCACGGCGATGTCGTAGCCGGGCATCAGGCTCTCTCGCCGCGTCAGCGCGAGCGTCGGCGCCGGCGTGTACAGGCGGAGCAGCCTCTGCGGACCCTCTCCGGACGCAACCTGACGCAGCAGCACGACCGACCGCTCGAGGTCGTCCGGCTCTGGGGACGGCTGCCGGATCACAGCCCCGGGGATCGGGACGAGGCGATCCGCGGACCCCATCGTCATGCCCAGTGCGCCGGTGCCGGGAGGGCGTGGTCGCGCACGTCGACGCCGTCCGCGTCGACGGCGGCGGTCGCGTAGAGCAGCGACTGCGTCGGATAGCCGTGTGGGCGGTTGTCGCGGATGATCGCGCGATCGTCGGCCGGATCCAATTCCGCGGTCTCGGCGAGCAGGCGGATCCACGAGTCCGGCCAGTCGTCTCCCGTGGCCGGCTGCGCGCGGAACTCCGGCAGCCAGCGCACGATCCGCGCCGTGGCCGGGTCGTCGAGGTCGTCGTGCGCGATCATGTGCACGCCGCTGGGGACGGGCGTCTCGCGCAGCGTCGCGCCGTCCCACGACAGCACGCGGGCGCCGGCGGGGGAGACCTCGAGCAGATTGAAGCCGTGCATCCGCACCGCGCCCGACTCGAGGCGTTCGCGGAGACCCTCGGAGGCGTCGGCGACGGAGGCGAGCGCGAGTGCGCCGCGGGAGACGGCCTTGTCGTCGGGAAGGTCGAGCACGTCGGCGCGGTTCAGCAGCACGGCGAGGCGCCCGGTCGCGGGATCCGCGGCGAGCCAGGCACCGCCCGCGCGACGGTCGCGGATCCCGATGACGCCGGGCCGATCCGGCCACCACTCGCCGAGCGCGTCCCACTCGCGCAGCGGATCCTCGTCGCGCACGGCCAGCAGCCGCGCCCCTGGTCCCTGAGCCCGTCGAACGGTGTCGACCTCGATCACGACCGTGCACACGGGTTCAGTCTAGGCAGGCCGCCGGTGGGTGGATCCGTGTGGGTACGCGTAACGGCGTGGACGCCCTGCACAAGGGCGGGCACGGATGCCGGATGGCAGAATCGAGGGATGGACATCGTGGTGGGGGTCTCCGGCGGCATCGCGGCGTACAAGTCGGTGCAGCTGGTGCGCCTCCTCGTGAAGGCCGGCCACGACGTCACGGTCGTGCCCACGGAGGACGCCCTGCGATTCGTGGGCGCGCCCACCTGGGAGGCGATCAGCCGCAACCCGGTCACCACGAGCGTGCACGACGACGTCGCCCGGGTGCGCCACGTCGCCCTCGGCCAGGGCGCGGATCTCGTCGTGGTCGCGCCCGCCACCGCGAACACGCTCGCGCGCATGGCGGCGGGCATCGCCGACAACCTGCTCGGCACGACCCTGCTCGCCACGACTGCGCCGGTGCTCGTGGCCCCCGCGATGCACGCGGAGATGTGGGCGCACCCGGCGACCAGGGCCAACGTTCGTACTCTTGTCGAACGCGGCGTGCACCTGATCGGCCCGGAGGACGGACCGCTCGCCGGGGGCGACAGCGGCCCCGGACGCATGAGCGAGCCCGAGGACATCGCGGCGGCGGCGCTGCGTCTGCTCGCCCCGCAGGATCTGACGGGGCTGCGGGTCGCGGTCTCGGCCGGTGGGACCCGGGAGCCGATCGATCCGGTCCGCTATCTCGGGAACCGTTCGAGCGGCCGTCAGGGGGCAGCGATCGCCCGGGAGGCCGCAGATCGGGGCGCGGAGGTCGACCTCGTCGCCGCGAACGTCGATGCGGAGGTGCTCGCGGTCGTGCGGCATCCGCGGATCCGGATCCATCACGTCGGTACGGCGGCCGAGCTCTCGCAGGCGGTCACGAGCATCGCCGCCTCGTCGGACGTCGTCGTGATGGCCGCCGCGGTCGCCGACTACCGACCCGCGGAGGAGTCGGCTCACAAGCTCACGAAGGAGGAGGGGACGCTCGATCGGATCGACCTCGTCGAGACCGAGGACGTGCTCGCGGCGCTGGGCGATCGTCGGCGGGCCGGGCGCGCGCCCGCCGGACAGACCCTGGTCGGTTTCGCGGCGGAGACGCTGACGGATGCCGAGGACCGCCGGGCCCGTGCTCGCCGCAAGCGGGAGCGCAAGGGCGTCGATCTGCTCGCCGTGAATCGTGCGGATGCCGCGCACGGCTTCGGGAGCACGGTCAATGCGATCGAGGTCGTCGGCGAGGACGGATCGGTGGTCGCGGCCGCGAGCGGCACGAAACGCGAGGTCGCCGCGGCACTGTGGGACGCGGTCGTGGCGCAGCGGGGAGCCTGAACGCCCGAATCCGGGTCGAGTCGGGCAGAATTGACGGATGGCCGGCGTGGTGTCGTCGCCCCGCCCGTTCTCCGCGCAGCGCGCACGGGGGCGGCAGGAAGACGCCGGAGCCTGGCCTGCGAGCCTGCCCCGGCGTAGACTTTCCAAAATACAGAATTCTCCTTTCACGAAACGGAACCTGATGAACGCTCCCCTGTCCACTCCCGGTCCGCGCGAGATCGCGCCGGAGCTGGCGCGCTCGTGGCTGCTCGTCGCGGCCACGCGCCCGGAGACGTTCGACGAGAACGCCCGATCCCACGCCGACGCGGTGGTGCTGGACGTCGAGGACGCGGTCGATGCGAGCCACAAGGACTCCGCCCGCGACGACGTCGTGCAGTGGCTGCACGGCGAGGGCAATCGCGCCTGGGTGCGCATCAACGATGCGACGAGCGAGCACTGGGCAGCGGATCTCGAGGCGCTGCGCGCGGCCCCGGGGCTGCAAGGCGTGATGCTGGCGAAGACGGAGTTCGGCACCCAGGTCACCGACACCTACAACCGCCTCGGGGCGCGCGTGCCCGTGGTCGCGCTCGTCGAGTCGGCGGTCGGGATCGAGAACGCGACGGAGATCGCCCGGGCGCAGGGCGCATTCCGCCTCGCGTTCGGCAGTGGGGACTTCCGCCGCGACACGGGCATGTCCGCGGATCGCGAGGCGATGGCCTACCCGCGTGCGCGGCTCGTGATCTCCAGCCGTGCGGGAGGCCTGCCGGGTCCGATCGACGGGCCGACCGTCGGCTCCAGCCACCCGATCCTGCGCGAGCAGTCGGCGATCACGGTCTCGATGGGCATGACCGGCAAGCTCTGCCTGCAGGCCGACCAGACGCCGGTCGTCAACGAGGTCATCAGCCCGACCCGGACCGATGTCGAGTGGGCCTACGAGTTCCTGGAGGACTTCGAGGCGCGCGGCTGCATCGTCCGCGACGGCAGCGATCTGCCCCGCCTGGGCCGCGCCCGCAAGATCATGCAGCTCGCCGAGGCGTTCGGCGTCCTCCCCGTCGCCCGCTGACTCTCCGCGTCGGCGGGAGCCGTCGCGAAGGCCTCGATCCCGATCCTGCGCGCCGCGGAGGATCACGTCCCACCGAACGGAGAGAACATGAGCACTCGACTCGCCCCGGGCGACCTCGCCCCCGATTTCGCCCTGGACGACGCGGACGGCGCCCGGGTCGCGCTCGCCGACTACCGAGGGCGCAACGTCGTCGTGTACTTCTATCCCAAGGCCGCGACGCCCGGCTGCACGACCGAGGCGTGCGACTTCCGGGACAGCCTCTCGTCCCTGGCCGCTGCCGGCTACGCCGTGATCGGGATCTCGCCCGACAGCGTCGACGAGATCCGCGCCTTCGCCGAGGCGGAGGGGCTCACCTTCCCGCTGCTCGCGGACACGGACGCCGCCGTCGCCCGCGCGTGGGGCGTGTGGGGGGAGAAGACCGTCGAAGGGCGCACGTTCGAGGGCGTGATCCGCTCGACCTTCGTGATCGACGGATCCGGGCGCGTGGAGCGCGCGGAGTACGGCGTGGACGCGTCGGGGCACGTCGCCCGGCTGCGCGAGGCGCTCGGCGTCTGAATCGCATCGGAGCCCGCGCCCAGGTCGGGGGCTCCGGGGGTGTGCTCTCCCCGTCCGGCGTGCGACGATGTGCACAGGGTGCGACGATCAGCGCAGGGGTCGGGGTCGATCCGCGTGCTGAACGACGTCGGATGTGCGGATCGTCGCACGACGGACGGGACCGCACCGCCCGGTCCGGTACGGCACGGGTCGGCACGTCAGCAGGATGCCCCGCGAGGGGTTGACAGCGTCGGATCCGATGCGCACAATGGTTACACATGCTGAAATAACAGTTCCGGACTACGGAAACCTTTCCCAGAGGATCGGACCCCGCCCGCGGGTCCCCGTATGCACGACACGCCGGATGCCAGCATGGCTTGAGGATCGAAGATGTTGCTCGAGGAGTTCAACTCCGCGGATCGTGCCGCCGCCGTGATCGCCGTGAGGCCCGCCCTCGACATCGCGCGCTGGATCGACGCGATCGTGGACGGACGCCCATATGCCAGCGTCGCGGCGCTCGCGGAGGCGGCGATCACCGCCGCCGCTCCGTTCTCGGAGGGCGAACTGGACGCCGCGCTCGCACACCACCCGCGCATCGGCGCCAGGGTCGAGGGAAGCACCGCCGAGGCTGCGCACTCGCGGCGCGAGCAGCCGAGCATCGACGACGAGACGGCCGCCGCCCTCGTCGAGGGCAACCGCGCCTACGAAGAGCGCTTCGATCGTGTCTTCCTGGTGCGCGCCGCGGGACGCACGGCCACCGAGATCCTCGCCCTGCTGCACGAGCGGCTGGGCAGCACCGACGAGCAGGAGCTCGCGGTCGTCGAGCAGCAGCTGCGCGAGATCGCCGCGCTCCGGCTCGAAGCCTCCCTCCAGACCGAAGGAGCACGCCCATGAGCGTCTCTCACGTGACCACCCACATCCTGGACACATCGATCGGGCGCCCCGCGCCCGGCGTCGCCGTCGTACTCGAGGCCCGAGACGGCGACGGATGGGTCGGGATCGGTACGGGCCTCACCGATGCCGACGGGCGGGTGAAAGACCTGGGCCCCGAGCGGCTGGAGAGCGGTGCGTACCGCCTCCGGTTCGACACGGCGGCCTACTTCGCCGGCATCGACACGGACGCCTTCTTCCCGGAGGTGGTGCTGACCTTCCTGGTCGACGCCGCGCAGGAGCACTACCACGTGCCGCTCCTGCTCAGTCCGTTCGCCTATTCCACCTACCGAGGAAGCTAAGAGGAATTCGACATGACGAACATCGTCCTGGGAAAGAACCAGTACGGCAAGGCGGAGAACCGCGTCGTCCGCATCACCCGTGACACCGACCGCCACGAGATCGAGGATCTGAACGTCACGTCCCAGTTGCGCGGCGACTTCGCCTCCGCGCACTTCGACGGCAACAACGAGCACGTCGTCGCCACGGATACGCAGAAGAACACGGTCTTCGCCTTCGCCAAGGACGGCATCGGCAGCCCCGAGGAGTACCTGCTCCGGCTCGGGCGTCACTTCACCGGCGGATTCGACTGGGTCACCGGCGGGCGCTGGTCGGCGGAGCAGTACACCTGGCTGCGCATCGACGGCGACGGCGGCGCGCACGACCACGCGTTCGTGCGCGGCGGCACGGAGACCCGCACCGCACTCGTGCAGATCGACGAAGGCGACACGACGATCATCGCGGGCCTCAAGGACCTCACGGTCCTCAAGTCCACCGCGAGCGGCTTCGTCGGCTACCCGAAGGATCCGTACACGACGCTGCCGGAGACCGAGGATCGCATCCTCGCCACCTCGGTGACCGCGAAATGGCGCTACAACCGCACGGACCTCGACTTCAACGAGGTGTACGCCGACGTGCGCCGTCTGCTGCTCGCCGGCTTCTCCCGCAACTACTCGTACGCGCTGCAGCACACGCTGAAGGAGATGGCAGAGGCCGTCCTCGAAGCGCATCCCGAGATCGACGAGATCCGCTTCTCGACGCCGAACAAGCACCACTTCGTCGTGGACCTCTCGCCGTTCGGACTGGAGAACCCCAACGAGGTCTTCTACGCGGCGGACCGTCCGTACGGCCTCATCGAGGCGGCGTTCCTGCGCGACGGCGCCGACACCGACCACTGGGCGTGGGAGGCCGTCGCCGGCTTCTGCTGAGCGCGGGCTCGCGCACGAGGCGCTGATCCGGACCTCCGAACCGGGTCCGACGGGTGAGGGGGTCCGGGTGAGTCGCATAGGGCGCAGCGGCTCAGCCGCGACCCCCGAAGGGCATCCCGCTCGCGGTGATCGTGAGGGCGGCGATGTTCGCCTCCGGCGGCAGATCGGCCATGAGCAGCACCGTGCGAGCGGCGTCGTCCAGGTCGAAGGTCGGCTCGACACGGCGGCTCCCGTCGGGCTGCAGGGCGCCGGTGCCCACACCGAGCTCGTCCATGAGCTCGGTGCGGGTGTTGCCGATGTCGATCTGGCCGCAGGAGATGCCCGCGGCGCGGCCATCCAGGTCGATCGAGCGCGTCAGCCCGGTCATCGCATGCTTGCTGACGGCGTACGCGACGGAGAGGGGGCGCGGGGACTGGGCCGAGATCGAGCCGTTGTTGATGATCCGCCCGCCCTGCGGATCCTGCGCGCGCATCACCCGCATCGCGGCCCGTGCGCAGAGCAGGGCGCCGGTGACGTTCACGGCGAGCGTGCTCTCCCAGTCGGCGAGCGCGATGTCGGCGGCCGAGGCCGCGGGACCGAACGCCCCCGCGTTGTTGAAGAGCACGTCCACCCGGCCCCACGCCTCGACCGTGCGCGCGAAGAGCGCGTCGACGTCGGCCTCGACGGTGATGTCCGTCGGCACCACGAGCGCTTCTCCGGGATGCGCGGCCGCGCGCTCGGCGGTCTCCCGCAGCGGATCCTCGCGCCGCCCGGCCAACGCCACGCGCCATCCCTCCGCCAGCATCCGCAGCGCCACGGCGCGCCCGATCCCGGATCCCGCACCCGTCACCACGGCGATGCGTCCGCTCATCCTCACTCCTCACGTCCCTGAACCGCCGCCTCGCGACGGCGCCCCAACCTCTCACAGAAAGGCCGAAGATGCACGAACAGCGCAGCTCCGCCGCCGGATCCGACACCCTGGACCACGATCCCGAAGAGACCGCCGAATGGCTCGAATCCCTCGACGCCCTGGTCGCGCAGCGCGGATCCGAGCGCGGCGAGCACATCGTCCGATCGCTGGCGGCGCGGGCGGGACTCGCCTCCGAGCCCCGCACGACGACCGACTACGTCAACACGATCGCCGCGGAGGACGAGCCTGTCTACCCGGGCGACGAGGAGCTGGAGCGCCGCTATCGGGCCTGGATGCGCTGGAACGCGGCGATCCTGGTGCATCGCGCGCAGCGTCCGGGGATCGGCGTCGGAGGGCACATCTCCACCTACGCCGGCGCCGCGACGCTCTACGAGGTCGGGTTCAATCACTTCTTCCGGGGCAAGGACCACCCCGGCGGCGGAGACCAGGTGTACTTCCAGGGGCACGCCTCACCGGGCATGTACGCGAGGGCCTTCCTGGAGGGACGGCTGGGGGAGGAGGACCTCGACGGCTTCCGTCAGGAGAAGTCGCGCGCGGGGCACGCGCTGAGCTCCTACCCGCATCCGCGGCTCATGCCCGAGTTCTGGGAGTTCCCCACCGTGTCGATGGGCATCGGCCCGATGAACGCGATCTACCAGGCCCAGTCGAACCGCTACCTGCATCACCGCGGGCTCGCGGACACCGCGGACCAGCACGTATGGGCCTTCCTCGGCGACGGAGAGATGGACGAGCCGGAGAGCCGCGGCCTGCTCCAGCTCGCGGCCAACGACGGGCTCGACAACTTGACCTTCGTCGTGAACTGCAACCTGCAGCGCCTGGACGGACCGGTGCGCGGCAACGGCAAGATCATCCAGGAGCTGGAGGGCTTCTTCCGCGGCGCGGGCTGGAACGTCATCAAGGTCGTCTGGGGGCGCGAGTGGGACGACCTGCTCGCCCGCGACGACTCGGGCGCCCTGCTCGACATCATGAACTCCACCCCCGACGGCGACTACCAGACCTACAAGGCGGAGTCGGGCGGCTTCATCCGGGAGAACTTCTTCGGCAAGGATCCGCGTGCGCTCGCCCTCGTGGAAGACCTCACCGACGAGCAGATCTGGGGACTCAAGCGCGGCGGCCACGACTACCGCAAGGTGTTCGCGGCGTATCGGCAGTCGATGGAACACAACGGCAAGCCCACCGTGATCCTCGTCAAGACGGTCAAGGGCTACGGGCTGGGTCCGCGGTTCGAGGCGCGCAACGCCACGCACCAGATGAAGAAGCTCACCCTGCAGGACCTCAAAGACTTCCGCGACCACCTGCGCGTGCCGATCTCGGACGCCGAGCTCGAGGCGAACCCCTACGAGCCGCCCTACTACCACCCGGGATCGGACGCCCCGGAGATCCGCTATCTGCAGGAGCGCCGCCGCGCGCTCGGCGGCTACCTCCCCGAGCGTCGTCCGCAGGCTTCGGGTCAGATCGCACTGCCGGACGCGAAGGCCTACGAGGTCGCGGCGCGCGGATCCGGCACACAGCGCGCCGCCACGACGATGGCCTTCGTGCGGGTGCTGAAGGACCTCATGCGCGATCCCGGGTTCGGCCAGCGGATCGTGCCGATCATCCCCGACGAGGCGCGCACCTTCGGCATGGACGCCTTCTTCCCGACCGCCAAGATCTACAACCCGCACGGCCAGAACTACCTGGCCGTCGACCGCGACATCGTGCTGTCGTACAAGGAGTCGGCTGCGGGGCAGATCCTGCACGTCGGCATCAACGAGGCCGGATCCCTCGCCGCCTTCACCGCCGCGGGCACGTCCTACGCGACCCACGGCGTGCCGCTGGTGCCGGTGTACGTGTTCTACTCGATGTTCGGCTTCCAGCGCACGGGCGACTCGATCTGGGCGGCCGCCGACCAGATGGCGCGGGGATTCCTGATCTCGGCGACCGCCGGGCGCACCACGCTGACCGGCGAGGGTCTGCAGCACGCGGACGGGCACTCGCCGCTGCTCGCGGCGACGAACGCCGCGGTCATCACGTACGACCCGGCGTTCGGCTACGAGATCGGCCACATCGTGCGCGCGGGCATCGAGCGCATGTACGGCGCGGACTCGACCGATCGCAACGTGATCTACAACCTCATGGTCTACAACGAGCCGATCGTGCAGCCGGCCGAGCCCGAGGGCGTCGACGTCGAGGGGATCCTCGGCGGCATCCACCGGATCGCGCCCGTCGACGCGCCCCGCGCGCACCTGCTCGCGTCCGGGATCGGCGTCAGCTGGGCGCAGGAGGCCCAACGTCTGCTCCGGGACGACTGGGGCGTGGCCGCCGACGTGTGGTCGGTCACCAGCTGGACCGAGCTGCGCCGGGATGCGATCGCCGCCGAGGAGGACGAGTTCCTGGGCCGGGGAACGCGGGTGCCGTTCGTGCAGCGACAGCTCGCGTCCGCGACCGGCCCGATCGTGGCGGTCAGCGACTACGCGAAGGACCTGCCCGACCAGATCCGTCCGTTCGTCCCGAACGACTGGGCGACGCTGGGCGCGGACGGCTTCGGTTTCTCGGACACGCGCGCCGCGGCGCGACGGCACTTCAAGATCGACGGCCCCTCCGTCGTGGTCCGCACACTGCAGCTGCTCGCGAAGCGCGGGGACGTCGACTCCGCCGTGCCCGCGCAGGCCGCCGAGAAATACCGCCTCCTCGACGTCAACGCCGGCACGAGCGGATCCGACCTGGAATAGCCGGCAGGCGCAATCCCTGGTCTCGACCGACCGATATTCCGGATCGCTGCCGGTACGTCGGCCCGGATCGGGGCTTCGGTCCGATATGCCTGCCGAAGTCCGACATATCGGACCCGTTTACCGGCCACCTGCGACCGCGGCCTGGGGCCCGCGGCCCGCGGCCCGCGGCCTGGGGCACGGGGTTCGGGGGATCCGCGCCGGGGGCTACGCGTCGAGGTCGGCGGCGATCGTGTCGGCGGCGTCGCGGAGCAGGGGAACGGCCCGCTGTCCGAAGGCATCGTCGACACGGGCGACCGGTCCTGACACCGAGATGGCGGTCGGGGTCGGCGCCCCGGGAACGGCCATCGCGAAGCACCGGACGCCGATCTCCTGCTCCTGGTCGTCGATCGCGTAGCCGCGCTCACGGATCCGGTCCAGATCGGCGAGCAGGTCGTCCACCGTGCCGAGGCTGTAGGGGGTGGGCGTCGCCATTCCCGTCCGGCCCACGATGCCGCGCACGACGTCGTCGTCGAGGCCCGCCAGCAGAGCCTTGCCCACGCCCGTGTCGTGCGCGTTGGCGCGGCGACCCACCTCGGTGAACATGCGCATCGAGTGCTGCGACGGTACCTGGGCGACGTAGACGACCATGTCGCCGTCGAGCACGGCCATGTTGGCGCTCTCGCCCAGCGCGTCGACGAGCTGCTTGAGCTGAGGGCGCGCGAGCGCTCCGAACTGGCGCGACGCCCCCTCGCCGATGCGGATCAGTCGCGGGCCGAGGGCGTAGCGGCGGTTCGGCAGCTGGCGCGCGTAGCCGAGGGAGACGAGCGTGCGCAGCAGGCGGTGGATCGTCGGCAGAGGGAGGTCCGTCGAGTTGGACAGCTCGCTGAGCGTGACGTCGCCATCGGCGTCGGTCACGAGCTCGAGCAGCTCGAACACCCGTTCCACGGACTGCACCCCGGATCCTGCCGCTCGCGGCGCCTTCGCCGCGCCCGTCGTGTCGTTGACCGCCATGTCCGCTCCCGTCGTCGAGGTCATTCCATCATGCGAGAGCGCAACGCGTGAAATTCGAAAGAAGTCACACTCCCGTGTTGCGCACAACTTCCACAATGAAGATAATAGTATCCACTATACGAAAACGATGACGCCCAACACGGTCATCAGCGCCCGCGTCCGACAGCCCGGGTGCCTCGACGAGGAGGAAACGCATGGCGAATCCGGGACCCGGGAACTCGATCACGCTGCGCATCGACGCGCCGTCCAACTTCAGCGTCACGAGCGAGCTGGCCGCGGCCGCCGCCGCAGCGGGCGCCGCCGTGACCGCGCTCGACGTCGTGGAGTCGCACCCGACGACCATCGTCGTCGACCTGACGTGCAACACCGCGGGCGAGGAGCACGCCGACCAGGTGCGCGCGGGGATCGACGCCCTCGACGGCGTCGCCGTGCGCCAGTCGAGCGACCGCACCTTCCTCATGCACCTGGGCGGCAAGCTCGAGGTGGTGCCGCGGGTCCCGCTGCGCAACAGGGACGACCTCTCCCGCGCCTACACGCCCGGGGTCGCGCGCGTCTGCCTCGCGATCGCGGAGGACAAGAGCAAGGCGCGCAAGCTCACCGTCAAGCGCAACACGATCGCCGTCGTCACAGACGGTACCGCGGTCCTCGGCCTCGGCGACATCGGCCCCGAGGCCGCGCTCCCCGTCATGGAGGGCAAGGCGGCGCTGTTCAAGCAGTTCGCCGACGTCGACGCGTGGCCGGTCTGCCTCGACACCAAGGACACCGAGGAGATCATCCGGATTGTGAAGGCGATCGCCCCGGTCTACGGCGGGGTGAACCTGGAGGACATCGCCGCGCCGCGGTGCTTCGAGATCGAGGCGCGGCTGCGCGAGGAGCTCGACATCCCCGTCTTCCACGACGACCAGCACGGCACCGCGATCGTCACCCTCGCCGCGCTGCGGAACGCGCTCAAGGTCGTCGGCAAGGAGATCGGCGACGTGCGGATCGTGGTGTCCGGCGTCGGGGCCGCGGGCAACGCGATCGTGCAGCTGCTGCTCGCGGAAGGCGCGACCGACATCGTCGCCTGTGGGCGCACCGGCGCGATCCATCGCGGCGAGGACTACACGGATGCGCACCGCACGGAGCTCGCCGCGACCACGAACCCCCGCGACGTCCGCGGCACCCTGCGCGAGGTCCTCGTCGGCGCAGACGTGTTCATCGGCGTGAGCGCCCCGAACATCCTCGACGAGTCGGACATCGCGGCGATGGCCGACGACGCCATCGTGTTCGCGATGGCCAACCCCACCCCCGAGATCGACCCCATCGTCGCCTCGCGCCATGCCGCGGTCGTGGCCACGGGTCGCAGCGACTTCCCGAACCAGATCAACAACGTGCTCGCGTTCCCGGGAGTCTTCCGCGGGCTCCTCGACGCGGGCGTGTCCGACATCACGCCACCTATGCTGGTCGCAGCGGCGCAGGCGATCGCAGAGCGGGTCGGAGAGGACGAGCTCAACGCGAGCTTCATCATCCCGAGCGTGTTCGACCCGCTCGTGGCCGGCGCGGTCGCCGACGCTATCGTCCGTGTCGTTCAGTCGGGCGCCGCGAGCAAGGCGGGCAAGGAGTGAGTCGCATGGCACGAGCAACCCTGGGCGAGGACGACCTGGCGCAGGTCGACGATCGGCTGCAGGGCACCGACGCGCTCCTCGCGACCGAGTATCCCGGCGACGACGGATCCCGTCAGCCGGTGCACACGCTGTACGTCCCCGCGGATCGGTACCGCCCCGAGCTGCCCGCCGCGTTCGGCGCGGCGGCGGCCGAGGCGGTCGCCGCCGCCGGTGGCACGGCGGCCCTCGCCGAGGCGGTCGGCCTCGGTGCGCTCGCCGACGAGCTCGCGCCGCTCGTGGACGCGAAGCTGCGCGAGGAGCCGATCGAGGATCTGCGGCTCGACTTCGAGGACGGCTACGGTGCCCGCCCCGACGAGGAGGAGGACGCGGACGCGGTGCTCGCTGCCGAGCGGGTCGCCGCGGCGGTCGCGGCCGGCGTCGCGCCCGCGTTCATCGGGATCCGCTTCAAGTGCTTCGAGGCGCCCACGCGCCGGCGGGGGATCCGCACGCTCGACCTGTTCCTGTCGACGCTGGCCGCGGCGGGCCCGCTTCCGGACGGACTCGTGCTCACGCTGCCCAAGGTCACCACGGTCGCGCAGGTGGAGGCGATGGTCGCGCTCTGCGAGGTCTTCGAGGACCGCCTGGGCCTGGATCGCGGACGCCTGCGCTTCGAGGTGCAGATGGAGACGCCGCAGCTGATCGTCGCGGCGGACGGATCCGTCCCGGTCGCGACCCTGCTGCACCGTGCGGGCGGACGCATCTCGTCCCTGCACTACGGCACCTACGACTACAGCGCGTCGTTGCAGATCGCGGCCGCGTATCAGTCGATGGAGCACCCTGCCGCGGATTTCGCCAAGCAGGTCATGCAGGTGGCCGTGGCCGAGACCGGCGTGCGGATCTCGGACGGATCCACGAACGTGATCCCGGTCGGCGACCCGGAGCACGTGCGCGCGGCCTGGGTGCTGCATGCGCGGCTCGTGCTGCGTTCGCTCGAACGCGGCTACTACCAGGGCTGGGATCTGGCTCCGCAGCAGCTGCCCACCCGGTACCTCGCGAGCTACGCCTTCTACCGCGAGGGCTTCGCCGAGGCCGCCCGCAGGCTCGACGCCTACCTCAACGGCGGCGATGCCGCGATCATGGACGAGCCGGCCACGGCGCGCGCTCTCGCCCGTTTCGTCGTCCGCGGCCTCGAGTGCGGTGCCCTCACGGACGACGAGGTCCGCGCGGCGACCGGAGCCGAACCCGCCGAGCTGATCCGCCTCGCGCACCCCAAACTGACCGTCAAGGAGAACGCCCGATGAGCACCCGTACCTATTACACGCCGGCCGGAGGCCTGCCCCCGCAGACGGACCTGCTCACCGACCGGGCGGTCGTCAAGCTCGCCTACACCTTCATCCCCAAGGGCGTCATGCGCGACATCGTGACGAGCAGCTTGCCCGGTTTCACCGACACGCGCGCCTGGATCATCGCCCGGCCCACCGCCAGCTCGGCGACGACGTTCTCGCAGCTCATCGTCGAGATCGCGCCGGGGGGAGGCGCCGCGCGCCCCGAGCCCGAGGCCGGCGTGGAGGGCGTGCTCTTCGTCACCGCGGGGGAGCTCACGCTGACCCTCGACGGCGAGACCCATGTGCTCGCGGCCGGCGGCTACGCGTTCCTCGCGCCGGGTGCGCAGTGGTCGCTCGCGAACGAGGGGTCCATGCTCACGAGCTTCCACTGGATCCGCAAGGCGTACGAGTGGTTGGAGGGCGTGGACGCGCCCGCCTCCTTCGTCACGAGCGACGACGCGATCGAGCCGGTCGCCATGCCCGACACCGACGGGGTCTGGGCGACGACCCGCTTCTCCGACGCGAGCGACATGGCACACGACATGCAGGTGAACATCGTGACGTTCAAGCCCGGCGGATCCATCCCGTTCGCCGAGACGCACATCATGGAGCACGGCCTCTTCGTGCTCCAGGGCAAGGCCGTCTACCGGCTCAACGAGGACTGGGTGGAGTGCGAGGCGGGCGACTACATGCTGCTGCGGGCGTTCTGCCCTCAGGCCTGCTACGCCGGGGGGCCGGAGGACTTCCGCTACCTGCTCTACAAGGACATGAACCGCCAGGTGCGCCTCACCTGATCGACGCGCTCCCACGGTCCGCCGACGCCGTCCGCCTCCTCGGAGGCAGGCGGCGTCGTGTCTCCCGGGCGAGGACGGATCCGGGCGGACCGTTGACATCCTTCCGCCCCTCGATCTAAACTTTCATCAAACAAAAGTTTTCTTCCATAATTTGGAATCAAGGATGATCTCATGAGCTACACCGTCAACGCCTCGATCCTGCTGACCGACCTCCCGATCCTGGATCGTCCGGCCGCCGCCCGGGCGGCGGGTTTCGACGCCGTGGAGTTCTGGTGGCCCTTTTCTGCCGCCGTGCCCACGCAGGAGGAGGTAGACGGCTTCGTCGCCGCGATCCAGGACGCGGGCGTCCGGCTCACGGGCCTCAACTTCTTCGCGGGCGACATGCCGGCCGGGGACCGCGGGCTCGTGAGCTGGGTCGGACGTGAGGACGAGTTCGCGGCCAACGTGGAGGTCGTCGTCGACATCGGACGGCGTCTCGGCACGAAGGCCTTCAACGCGCTCTACGGCAACCGGATCGACGGCGTCGACGCGCAGGCCCAGGACGACCTCGCCGTGAAGAACCTCGCTGCGGCCGGACGCGCGGTCGCCGCGCTCGACGGGATCGTGCTGCTGGAGCCGGTGTCCGGGATGGACGCCTACCCGCTCAAGACCGCCGCGGACGCGCTCGCGATCATCCGCCGCGTGCGGGACGAGGAGGGCGTGGACAACGTCCGCCTCCTCGCCGACTTCTACCATCTCGCCGTCAACGGCGACGACGTGCCCGCCGTGATCCGCGACCACGCCGCCGAGTTCGGCCACATCCAGATCGCCGACGCCCCCGGGCGCGGCGAGCCCGGCACCGGCGAGCTGCCCCTCGGCCAGTGGATCGCCGATGCGGAGGCCGGCGGCTACGACGGCGTGGTCGGCCTCGAGTACAAGGCCACGCAGGCCGATCCGTTCGCCTGGCTGGGCGAGACCGCGCGCGCCTGAGCGCCCCCCGACACCATTCCGCGAAGGAGCGAAGACATGACCCGCATCGCATTCATCGGCCTCGGCATCATGGGGCTGCCCATGGCGACCAACCTCGTGAAGGCCGGCTACGAGGTCGCCGGCTATAACCGCAGCCCCGAGGCCATCGACAAGCTCGTGGCCGCGGGAGGGAGCGCAGCGACGAGCATCGCCGACGCGGTGAAGGACGCCGACGTCGTCATCACCATGGTCCCCGACTCCCCGGACGTCGCCGGCGTCGTCCAGGGCGAGGACGGCGTGTTCGCGCATGCGAAGCCCGGCGCCCTCTGGATCGATAACTCCTCGATCCGCCCCGACGTCGCCAAGGAGCTCGCCGAGGAGGCGGTCGCCGCCGGTCTCGGCGTCGTGGACGCCCCGGTCTCGGGCGGCGAGCAGGGGGCGATCGACGCCGCCCTCTCGATCATGGTCGGCGGATCCGCGGAGGACTTCGCACAGGCCGAGCCCGTGCTGAACGCGATCGGCAAGACCATCGTGCACGTCGGCCCCGCCGGTGCGGGGCAGACCGTGAAGGCCGCGAACCAGCTCATCGTCGCGGTCAACATCCAGGCGCTCGCCGAGGCGATCGCCTTCCTCGAGGCGTTCGGCGTCGACACCGACGCGGCGCTGACCGTCCTCGGCGGGGGACTGGCCGGATCCAAGGTCCTCGACCAGAAGGGCCAGAAGATGCTGAAACGCGACTTCGCGCCCGGCTTCCGCCTCGCCCTCCACAACAAGGATCTGGGCATCGTCACGTCGGCTGCGCGCTCGGTCGGGGTCACCGTCCCGCTCGGCGCCGCGGTCGCACAGCTCGTGAACGCGCTCGTCGCCCGCGGCGACGGCGGGCTCGACCACTCGGGCCTGTTCAAGCTCACCACCGAGCTGTCCGGCAAGAACTGACCCACCCCTTTCGGGGTCGTGTGAGCGGGTGAAGCAACGCCGCTTTCGGCCGATCACCGCGTTTCGTCTCGGTCGGCTTCGCCGTCCTCGCTCAACGACCCCATCAGACCTAAGGAAACGATCATGACCCGCATGCGTGCCGTGGACGCCATCGTCCAGATCCTCGTCAAGGAGGGCGCCACCGAGGCCTTCGGCCTGCCCGGCGCCGCCATCAACCCCCTGTACTCCGCGATGCGTGCCCACGGCGGCATCCGGCACACCCTCGCCCGCCACGTCGAAGGCGCGAGCCACATGGCCGACGGCTACAGCCGCACGGGCGACGGCCGCATCGGCCTCTGCATCGGCACGTCCGGCCCCGCCGGCACCGACATGATCACCGGGCTCTACGCCGCGATCGCCGACTCCATCCCGATGCTCTGCATCACCGGCCAGGCGCCGGTCGCGAAGCTCGACAAGGAGGACTTCCAGGCCGTCGACATCGCCTCGATCGCGAAGCCGGTCACGAAGTTCGCCAAGACCGTCCTCGAGGGCGCGCAGGTGCCCGGAGCGTTCCAGACCGCGTTCCAGCTCATGCGCTCCGGTCGCCCCGGTCCCGCCCTCATCGATCTCCCGTTCGACGTCCAGATGACCGAGATCGAGTTCGACATCGACACCTACGAGCCGCTCCCCGTGGCCAAGCCCGTCGCGACCCGCGCACAGGCCGAGAAGGTGCTCGACCTGCTCACGGCCTCGGCGCACCCGGCCATCGTCGCGGGCGGCGGGATCGTGAACTCCGGGGCCTCGGAGAAGCTCGTCGAGCTGGCCGAGACGCTCGGCGTGCCCGTCTTCCCCACGCTCATGGGCTGGGGCGCGATCGCCGACGACCACCCCCTCGCCGCGGGGCTCGTCGGCATCCAGACCTCGCAGCGCTACGGCAACGCCAGCTTCCTGGAGTCCGACTTCGTCCTCGGGATCGGCAACCGCTGGGCCAACCGTCACACCGGCGGTCTCGACACCTACCGCGCCGGTCGCACGTTCGTGCACGTGGACATCGAGCCCACCCAGATCGGCCGCGTGTTCGCCCCCGACTACGGCGTGGTCTCGGACGCGGGCGCCTTCATCGACGCCCTGCTGGAGGCGGCCCGCGACCGCGTGGCCGAGCTGCCCGACTACCACGCCTGGGCGGAGGAGTGCCGCGACCGCAAGGCGCGCCTGCAGCGCAAGACGAACTACTCCGACGTACCGATGAAGCCGCACCGCGTGTACCAGGAGATGCTCAGCGCGTTCGGTCACGACACCACCTACGTGACGACGATCGGGCTCAGCCAGATCGCCGGCGCGCAGCTGCTGCACGTGTACGGTCCCCGCCAGTGGATCAACGCGGGCCAGGCGGGACCGCTCGGCTGGACCCTGCCCGCGGCGCTCGGCGTCGTGCGGGGCAAGCCCGACGCACAGGTCGTGGCGCTCTCGGGCGACTACGACTTCCAGTTCATGATCGAGGAGCTGGCGGTCGGTGCGCAGCACCACCTGCCCTACATCCACGTCGTCGTGAACAACAGCTACCTGGGCCTGATCCGTCAGTCCCAGCGCGCCTTCGAGATGGACTACGAGGTGTCGCTCGCCTTCGACAACATCAACACGCCGCACGATTCCTCCTCGGTCGCGACCGGCTACGGCGTCGATCACGTCAAGGTGGCGGAGGGCCTCGGCTGCAAGGCGCTGCGGGTCGAGCGACCGGAGGATCTCGCGGCCGGCTTCGCGGAGGCGGAGCGTCTGCGCGACGAGTACCGGGTTCCGGTGGTCGTCGAGGTGATCCTGGAGCGCGTGACCAACATCGCGATGGGCGCCGACCTCGATACGATGACCGAATTCGAAGGTCTCGCGGTGACGCCCGAAGACGCCCCCGAGGCCGTTTACGCCCTGCTCGACTGAAACCGGTGGCTCGCCATGCGCATCCTGATCGCGTCCGACAAGTTCAAGGGCTCCGCCACGGGGCCGGAGGTCGCCGCGGCGCTCGCCGAGGGGATCCGCTCCTCCGCGCCGGGGGTCGTGATCGACACGGCCCCCGTCGCGGACGGTGGTGAGGGCACCCTCGACGCCGCCCTCGCGGCCGGATTCGAGCCGGTCACGGTCACGGTCTCCGACCCCACCGGGGCTCCCGTGAGCGCCCGGTTCGCCGTCCGCGGCGACGAGGCGCTCATCGAGATGGCGGCCGCGAGCGGACTCGATCTTTTGCCCGAGGGGCGCAGGGATCCGGGCGGCGCGAGCAGCTTCGGCACCGGAGAGCTCATCCGTGCGGCGCTCGAGCACGGGGCGCGTCGGATCGTGCTGGGCATCGGCGGATCCGCGAACACGGACGGCGGCGCCGGGATGCTCGCCGCTCTGGGCGTCTCGCTCCGCGACGGCGAGGGGCGGCCGCTGCCCGGCGGAGGGGCCGCGCTCGCGCGGCTCGCGTCGATCGACGTCTCGGGCCTGGATCCGCGTCTGGCGGATACGGAGGTCGTGCTCGCGAGCGACGTGGACAACCCTCTCCTCGGCCCCCGGGGGGCGGCCGCGGTGTTCGGCCCGCAGAAGGGCGCGAGTCCGGACGACGTCGCTCGGCTCGACGCCGCCCTCGCGCACTACGCCGCGCTGCTCGAACGGCAACCCGGCGTCCGCGCGGCGACGCGGATGGGCGGCGCGGGCGGCGCCGGCGGCGTGGGATATGCCGCCCTCGCGGTGCTCGGCGCGACGCGCGAACCGGGCGTGGAGGTCGTGCAGGCGCTCACGGGGCTCGCCGAGCGCCTCGTCGGCGCCGATCTCGTCATCACCGGCGAGGGGAGCCTGGACGAGCAGAGCCTCGGCGGGAAGACGCCGCTCGGTGTCGCCGCCGCGGCCCGGGAGGCCGGTGTGCCGGTCATCGCGGTGTGCGGGCGGTCCACGCTCTCGCCCGAGGCCGCCGCCGCGGCGGGTTTCGCCCGGGTCTATGCTCTCAGCGGGATCGAACCGGATCCGGTCGTGAGCATGGCCGAGGCGCCCCGGCTCCTCGCCGAAACGGGCAGGCGCATCGGAGCGGACCTCGGGGCGCTCGTCGCCCCCGGTCGCTGACGCCGACGGCTGTCCCCCGAACCCCCGGACACCGGATCCGCGCAGCGTCGCACGGATCCGGCACCTCTCTCGCACGACAAGGCACGACAAGGTACGACACGAAGGAACACCCATGCCAGACCCCGCCGACCACTACGACCTCGTCCTCCGCGGGGAGCGTGTGCTCACGCCGGAAGGAGTCGGCCCGCACGAGGTCGGCGTGCGCGACGGCGTCATCGTCGCCGTCGCGCCCCTCGGCGCGGACCTGGCGGGGGATCGCGTCGTCGAGGTGGGGTCGGAGGAGATCCTGCTGCCCGGCCTCGTCGACTCGCACGTGCACGTGAACGAGCCGGGACGCACCGAGTGGGAGGGCTTCGCGTCGGCGACGCGTGCCGCGGCGGCGGGCGGGGTCACGACGATCGTGGACATGCCGCTGAACAGCATCCCGCCGACCGTGGACGTCGAGGCCCTCGAGATCAAGCGCGGGGTCGCGCGGGACCAGGTGCACGTCGACGTGGGCTTCTGGGGAGGCGCGGTGCCCGGCAACACGGCGCAGCTGCGGCCGCTGCACGAGGCGGGCGTCTTCGGCTTCAAGTGCTTCCTGCTGCCGAGCGGTGTCGACGAGTTCCCGCCTCTCGGCCTCGACGAGATCGAGGAGGACCTCGCCGAGCTCGCCACGTTCGACTCCGTCCTCATCGTGCACGCCGAGGATCCGCACGTCATCGAGGACGCGCCGCACCGGGAGGGGCCGGTGTACGCCGATTTCCTGGCTTCGCGGCCCAGGGCCGCCGAGGACGTCGGGATCAAGGACGTGATCGACCGGGCGCGCCGCACCGGTGCCCGCGCGCACATCCTGCACCTCTCCTCCTCCGACGCGCTGGAGGAGATCCGGACGGCCAAGGCGGAGGGCGTCCGTCTCACGGTCGAGACCTGCCCGCACTACCTCGTGCTCACCGCTGAGGAGATCCCGGACGGGGCGACGGCCTTCAAATGCTGCCCGCCGATCCGCGAGGCCGGCAACCAGGACCTGCTCTGGGAGGCGGTCGCGGACGGCACGATCGACCTCATCGTGTCGGATCACTCGCCGGCGACCGTCGAGCTCAAGCACCCGGAGAGCGGCGGATTCGACGTCGCCTGGGGCGGGATCTCCTCCCTGCAGCTGGGCCTGCCGCTCGTGTGGACCGAGGCGCGCCGTCGCGGCATCCCGCTCGAACGGATCGTCGCGCTCATGTCCTCGCAGCCTGCGGCGTTCGTGGGCCTGCAGCGCAAGGGCGCGATCGCCGTCGGCGGGGACGCGGACTTCGCCGTGTTCGCGCCCGACGAGTCGTTCACGGTCGACGTCGCGGAGCTGCGGCACAAGAACCCGGTGTCCGCCTACGCCGGACGCACGCTCGACGGCGTCGTGCGCGCCGCCTATCTGCGCGGAGAGGTCGTCGACGGCGGAGAGCCCCGCGGCCGACTGCTCGCGCACGGCGTGGACTGAACCCCGCTCCTCACCCGGCGCCCGTCCCGGCGCCGCACGATGCCGGCCCTCCCGCGGGGGCCGGCATCGTTGCGTTCTCCGGGCCTCGCGATGGAAATCTGCTCTGGTCTTCCCTCCGCCTCCTTGGTAAAGTTGAGTCACATCAACTCAACTTTGAATCGACGCCGGCGAAACATTCTGCGCGTCGATCCGCCCGGAGCCGGGCACAGGGCAGCAGCATCAGAAGGAGACCCCAGGAGGACGAATGGCCACGCCCCAGCAGCCGCAAGAGCAGGAAGAACAGCAGAGCCCCCTCGAGCAGTTCGGCATCAATCTCACCGATCGCGCCCGCCAGGGCAAGCTCGACCCCGTCATCGGACGCGACTCGGAGATCCGCCGGGTGAGCCAGGTGCTCACGCGGCGCACCAAGAACAACCCGGTGCTCATCGGCGAGCCGGGCGTCGGCAAGACGGCCGTCGTCGAGGGTCTCGCACAGCGGATCGTGGCGGGTGACGTCGCCGAGTCGCTCAAGGACAAGGAGCTCGTCTCGCTCGACATCTCGGCGCTCGTCGCCGGAGCGATGTACCGCGGCCAGTTCGAGGAGCGCCTGAAGAGCGTCCTCAAGGAGATCGTCGACTCCGAGGGCCGGATCATCACGTTCATCGACGAGCTGCACGTGCTCATGGGCGCAGGCGGCGGCGAGGGCTCCGTCGCGGCGTCCAACATGCTCAAGCCGATGCTCGCGCGCGGGGAGCTGCACATGATCGGCGCGACCACGCTCAACGAGTACCGCGAGTTCATCGAGAAGGACGCGGCTCTCGAACGCCGATTCCAGCAGGTGTACGTCGGAGAACCCGGCGTCGAGGACACCGTGGCGATCCTGCGCGGGCTCAAGGAGCGCTACGAGGCGCACCACAAGGTCGCCGTCTCCGACAGCGCCCTCGTGGCGGCGGCGGGGCTCTCCCACCGCTACCTCCCGTCCCGTCAGCTGCCGGACAAGGCGATCGACCTGATCGACGAGGCCGCTTCCCGACTGCGCATGGAGATCGACTCGGCCCCGGTCGAGATCGACGCGCTGCGGCGTCACGTCGACCGGCTCAAGCTGGAGGAGCTGGCGCTCAAGAAGGAGAAGGACGCGGCGAGCAAGGAGCGTCTGGCGAAGCTGCGGGAGGGTCTGCACGACGACGAGACCCGGCTCAAGGACCTGCAGGAGCGCTGGGAGAAGGAGCGCGCCTCCCTCAACCGGGTCGGCGACATCAAGACGAAGCTCGACGCGGCGCGCGGCGAGGCGGAGCGCGCGCAGCGCGAGGGGAACCTGGAGAAGGCCTCGCGGATGCTCTACGCGGAGATCCCGAAGCTGGAGCGCGAGCTCGCCGAGGCCGAGAAGGCCGAGTCGAGCGAGGACCGGATGGTCAACGACCAGGTGACGGAGACCGACATCGCCAGCGTCATCGCGGCGTGGACGGGGATCCCCGTCGGCAAGCTCATGCAGGGCGAGGGCGAGAAGCTCGTGCATCTGGAGGTTGAGCTCGGAAAGCGGCTCATCGGGCAGCTCACGGCCGTCAAGGCCGTGGCCGACGCGGTGCGTCGCTCGCGGGCGGGCATCAGCGACCCGAACCGTCCGCTGGGCTCGTTCCTGTTCCTCGGTCCGACCGGTGTCGGCAAGACCGAGCTCGCCAAGGCGCTCGCCGAGTTCCTCTTCGACGACGAGCGGGCCATGGTGCGCATCGACATGTCGGAGTACTCCGAGAAGCACTCGGTCGCGCGTCTCATCGGAGCCCCTCCGGGATACGTCGGCTACGAGCAGGGCGGCCAGCTCACCGAGGCCGTGCGGCGGCGCCCGTACAGCGTCGTGCTGCTGGACGAGGTCGAGAAGGCCAACCCCGAGGTGTTCGACATCCTCCTCCAGGTGCTCGACGACGGCCGGCTCACCGACGGACAGGGGCGCACGGTCGACTTCAAGAACGTGATCCTGATCCTCACGAGCAACCTGGGCTCGCCGATCCTCATCGACCCGACGCTCACGCCCGATCAGAAGCGCGAGCAGGTCATGGAGATCGTCCGCCAGGCGTTCCGACCGGAGTTCCTGAACCGCCTCGACGACATCGTCCTGTTCGACGCGCTGAGCGAGGCCGATCTCGCGCAGATCGTGGAGCTGTCGGTCGACGCCCTCCAGGCGCGGCTGGGGGACCGCCGGCTCACGCTCGCGGTCACTCCGGACGCGCGGATGTGGCTCGCCGAGCGCGGATACGACCCGCAGTACGGCGCGCGCCCGCTGCGTCGGCTGATCCAGACGCAGATCCAGGACAAGCTCGCGATGGCGCTCCTCGGCGGCAAGGTGCGCGACGGAGACCTGGTGCGGGTGGACGTCGCGGCGGACGGCTCCGGCCTGGTGCTCACGAGCGAGGGGCCGACGGACGACCATGCGCGGGACGCGGACGCGCGCGATGGCGACGATGTGATCGACGCGGAGCTGCTGGACGACTGATCCACGCTTCGCGGGCTGCTGGACGACAGGGCGCGGTCTCCCCGGAGGCCGCGCTCTGTCGTCTGCCGCCGTTCTAGAACTTCCATATTCTGGAAGTGACTCTCCGAGATTCGGAAAAAAGTCTTGACGTCCGTGTCGCGCGGCTGATAGATCTGGAAGTGCCTCCGACGATGGCGGCACCTGGATCAGCAGACAGGTCAACACTGAGCTGGCCCCCCGTGGGGCCGTTGCCCGGCCCTACACGCCGAGCAAGGGAGTCACCTCGAATGTCCGTACCGCAGCGCAGCCTCTGGCTGAAGAACCCGCTCGGAATCCACACCGGCGACGACGCCGATGCGGCCGGCGGCCTGGTCGTCGCCGGTGGCCGGATCGTGGAGCAGGTCGCCCGGGGCGCCGCGCCCGCGACCGCGGTCGACGAGGTCTTCGACGCCTCGCGGCACGTGATCGTGCCCGGCCTGATCAATACGCACCACCACTTCTACCAGACCCTCACGCGCGCCTGGCGCCCGGTCGTGAGCGCCGAGCTCTTCGGCTGGCTCAAGGGCCTCTACGACGTCTGGGCGGGGCTCACCCCGCGGGATCTCGAAATCGCGACGACCGTCGCGCTCGCCGAGCTGCTGCTGAGCGGCTGCACCACGGCGGCCGACCACCACTACCTGTTCCCGAACGGCCTGGAAGAGGGCATCGACGTGCAGGTCGACGTCGTCCGCCGTCTCGGCATGCGCGCCACGCTGACCCGCGGATCCATGTCGCTCGGCGAGAAGGACGGCGGTCTTCCCCCGCAGAGCACCGTGCAGGAGGCCGAGGCGATCCTGGCCGACAGCGAGCGTCTCGTCGGCGCCTATCACGAGCGCGGCGCGGGCGCCGTCGTGCAGATCGGACTCGCCCCGTGCTCGCCGTTCTCCGTGACGACCGGCGTCATGCGGGACACGGCGGCTCTCGCCGAACAGCTCGACGTCCGCCTGCACACGCACCTCGCCGAGACGATCGACGAGGAGGACTTCTGCCGCGAGCGATTCGGGCTGCGCACCGTCGACTACCTGGAGAGCGTCGGCTGGCTGTCCGACCGCGCCTGGCTCGCCCACGGCATCCACTTCGACGATGCGGAGATCGCGCGCCTGGGTGCCGCGGGCACCGCGGTCTCGCACTGCGCCACCTCCAATATGCGCCTCGCGAGCGGCATCGCCCGCGCCGTCGAACTGGAGGCGGCCGGCGTCCCGGTCGGCCTCGGCGTCGACGGATCCGCCTCGAACGACGGATCGAACATGATCCAGGAGGTGCGTCAGGCGCTCTACCTGCAGCGCCTGCGCTACGGCGCCGCCGCCGTCACGCCCGAGCGCGCCCTCGACTGGGCGACGCAGGGGTCGGCCCGTGCCCTCGGCCGCAGCGACATCGGCGTGCTCACGCCGGGCGCACAGGCCGATCTGGCGATGTTCACCCTCGACGAGCTGCGCTTCTCCGGCAGCCACGACCCGGTGGCGGCGCTCCTGCTGTGCGGGGCCGACCGCGCCGACCGGGTCATGGTCGGCGGTGTGTGGCGCGTCGTGGACGGCCGCATCGAAGGCCTCGACGTGCCGCGCCTCATCGCCCAGCACAGCGAGGCGGCGCGGAGCCTGCTCGCGCGCACCACCTGATCCGCGCCACGAGAAGACTCCGGCAACACCCCCGAGACAACCTCGACAACTCGAATCCCCGACTCCCCGACACAACCACCCCCGACGAAGAGGTCGACCATGACGAAGCAGAAGAACCCGGCCGCACGGCCCGAAGACGAAAGACTCCCGATCGGCGCGACGATCGGCTACGGCATCCAGCACGTGCTCACGATGTACGGCGGCATCATCGCGCCCCCGCTCATCATCGGGCAGATGGCGGGGCTGTCCGCCACGGAGATCGGCGTCCTCATCGCGGCGTGCCTGTTCATGGGCGGCCTGGCGACGATCCTGCAGACGGTGGGCGTCCCGTTCTTCGGATCCCAGCTTCCGCTCGTGCAGGGCGTGTCGTTCTCGGGCGTCGCCACCATGGGCGCGATCGTGACGACCGGCGGCGGGCTGCCCGCCGTGTTCGGCTCCGTCATCGCCGCATCCGTGATCGGGCTGCTGATCGCGCCCGTCTTCGCGACGGTGATCCGCTTCTTCCCCCCGGTCGTGACGGGCACGGTGATCACCACGATCGGACTCAGCCTGCTGCCGGTCGCCGCAGGCTGGATCATGGGCACGGGGGAGAACACGGGCGGCGCGAAGGGCGGCTCGCCGGAGAACCTCATGCTCGCAGGCATCACGCTCGTCATCGTCCTCGTCCTGAGCAAGATCCCCGTCGGAGCGATCTCGCGACTCGCGATCCTGCTGTCGATCGTGATCGGGACGATCGTCGCGGTCTTCCTCGGCAAGGCCGACTTCAGCTCCGTCGGCGACGGTCCGATCTTCGCCCTCCCGCAGGTGTTCGGGTTCGGGATGCCGACGTTCGAGATCGCGGGCATCATCTCGATGTTCATCGTGATCCTCGTCACGCTCACGGAGACCACCGCCGACATCCTCGCGGTGAGTGAGATCGTCGGCACCAAGGTCGACTCCAAGAGGATCGCCGCGGGCCTGCGGGCCGACATGCTCTCCAGCGCGGTGTCCCCGATCTTCGGCACTTTCACGCAGTCGGCGTTCGCGCAGAACGTCGGCCTCGTCGCGATCACCGGCGTGAAGAGCCGCTTCGTGGTGACCGCGGGCGGTGGCGTGCTCGTGATCCTCGGTCTGCTTCCCGTGCTGGGTCGCGTCGTCGGAGCGATCCCGACACCGGTGCTCGGCGGCGCGGGGCTCGTGCTGTTCGGCTCCGTCGCGGCGTCCGGGATCCGCACGCTCGCCCGGGTCGAGTACCGCGACAACATGAACCTCGTGATCGTCGCCACCTCGATCGCCGTCGGCATGCTGCCGATCGCCGTCCCCACGATCTACGCGCAGATGCCGGCCTGGTTCGTCACGATCTTCCACTCGGGCATCAGCTCCGCGGCGGTGACGGCGATCCTGCTGAACCTGCTGTTCAACCACCTCGGCAGCGTCGCGCGCAAGAACGCGTTCGTCTCGGCGCCGACCCGGAGCATCCCCGTCGCGTACCTGGACGCGTTCGAGGAGGGCGACTCGGTCGTGGACGGCCGGATCGTCGACCGCGACGGCAACGAGGTCGCGGTCGAGCACCCCGCGCACTGATCTTCCGCGACACGAGGGGCCGTCTCCGCACCGGAGGCGGCCCGTCGTCGTCTCGGGCTGAGGTCGTCTCCGGCTGACGTCGTCTCGGGCCGACGTCGTCTCAGGCCGACGTCGCCCAGTCGGCGGGGCCGAGGGATCCGGCCGGATACTCCTCGAGCACGACCTCGTCGGCGCGCCAGGCGTCGATCGCCGGCTGGATGATCCGCCAGCACTGCTCCGCCGCGTCCGCGCGCACCGAGAGCGCGACGTCCCCGTCGAGGATCTCGCTGAGCACTTCGGTGTAGGCGAGCAGCGTGCCCTCGCCGAGCGGTGTCGACAGGGTCTCCCGGCGCAGCGCGAAGGGGTCGTCGCCGCCGTTCACGTTCAGCTCCAGGTCGATGCGGTCGGGGCCGAGCGTGAACCGCAGCACGCCGCCGTCGGTCGGCAGGCCGGTGAAGCCGCCCGGCAGGTGCCGCACGCGCCGGAAGGTCACGACGATCTCGGCCCGCCGTCCCGCGAGGGCCTTGCCGCTGCGCAGCGTGAACGGCACGCCGGCCCAGCGCGCCGTCTGCACCTCGCACGTGATCTCGGCGAGGGTCTCGGTGTTGCGGGACGGATCCACCCCGTCCTCGTCCGTGTAGGCGGGGACGGGGCGGTCGCCGCTCGTCCCGGCGGTGTACCGGGCGCGCCGGGTCGATCCCCGGGGATCGTCCTCCCAGATCCTCGTCGCACGCAGGGCGGCGGCCATCGCGTCGCGCAGGTCGATCTCGTCCAGGTCGGCCGGCTGCTCCATCGCGAGGATCGCGAGCACCTGCAGCAGGTGGCTCTGGATCATGTCCACGAGCGCGCCGGCCTTGTCGTAGTAGCGCGCCCTGTTCTCGAGGGCGAGGGACTCGTCGTAGCGCACCAGCACCGACTCGACGTGGTCCGCCGACCAGACCGGCTCCACGAGACGGTTCGCGAACCGCACGCCCATGATGTTGAGCACGGTCGACCGGCCGAGGAAGTGGTCCACTCGGAAGACCTGGTTCTCGGGGACGATCCGCGTCACGAGCTCGTTCAGCTCGGCGGCGGTGTGCTCGTCCTTCCCGAACGGCTTCTCCAGGGCGAGCACGGTCCCCGTGGGCAGCGTCACGTCGAGCAGCACTTCGCACGCGGCCGCGGTGACGGCCGGCGGCAGCGCGAAGTACAGCACGAGCCCGCCGTCGACGCCTTCGACGAGCGCGGACAGCGCGGCGCGGTCGGTGACGTCCGCCTGCACGTAGGTGCTGCCGTCGACCCGATGCACCTGATCCTCGGCGTGCACGGTCGCGAAGGCGTCGTGGATCGCCTTCTGCCAGCGCTCGGCCGACCAGTCGTCGGACCCCGCGCCGCGCAGGATCAGTTCGCGCTCCGGTTGCTGCTGGAGCAGTTGCGCGATCGCGGGCAGCAGCAGGCGGGAGGTGAGGTCGCCGGAGGCGCCGAGGATGAGCAGGGTGGTCGGGGTCGTCATGTGCTCACGATACGAGCAGAGAGCGGACCCGGCGAGGGATGGCGCGCCCGCTCGGCGCTTCCATAAGATGGGCGACCCGCGCCGTGCCAGACTGCGAAGGGTGACCGTTCCCATCGAGGACTACGCGCTGCTGAGCGATTCGCGCACCGCCGCGCTCGTCTCCCGCGACGGCAGCATCGACTGGCTCTGCGCGCCGCGGCTCGACGCCCCGTCATTCTTCGGCGCCCTGCTCGGCGACGAGGAGCACGGGCACTGGAGCCTCCGACCCGCCGACCCCTTCGCGACCGCGACCCGGCACTACGACGACGACACGTTCGGCCTCTGCACCCGGTGGGAGACGAGCGAGGGCATCGCCGAGGTGTGGGAGTGGATGCCGATCGGCCCGGACGGGGCGACGGGGGCCGAGCGCACCGACGTCGTGCGGCGGATCACCGGCGTGCGAGGCAGCGTGCGGTTCGTGCAGGAGCTCCGACTGCGCTTCGACTACGCGCGGGCGGTGCCCTGGGTGCGACAGACGGGAACCGCGGCGGCGCCGGAGCTCACCGCGACGGCGGGACCCGACGCCGTGGTGGTGCGCGGTGCGGCGCTGCATCCGCACGGACGCAGTCACACCGGCGAGGTCGACGTGGTGGAGGGGGAGTCCCGAGAACTGGTCCTCACCTGGTTCCCTTCCTATCGCCCTGCCCCGCCCGCGCTGGACGCCGACGAGGCGGATCGGGCGATGAAGCGCTGGTGGCACGACTGGGCGGCCGCGATCGGGCACACGGGCCCGTTCCGCGCCGAGGTGCGCCGTTCCCTGCTGATCCTGCGCGCGCTGACCAACCGGGAGACCGGCGGCATCGCTGCGGCGGCGACGACCTCACTCCCGGAAGACTTCGGCGGCGAGCGCAACTGGGACTACCGGTTCGTCTGGCTGCGCGACGCGGCCCTGACGCTCGAGGCCCTGCTCGCCCACGGCCCCGGCACCGAGGCCCTCGCCTGGAGGGACTGGCTGCTGCGCGCCGTCGCCGGGGATCCGGCCGACGTGCAGATCATGTACGGGCTGGCGGGGGAGCGCGACCTCCTCGAGCGCGAGCTGTGGTCCCTGCCGGGCTACGCGCACTCGACCCCCGTGCGCGTCGGCAACGGCGCGGCCCAGCAGTATCAGGCCGACGTGATCGGCGAGGTCATGGTCACGCTCGCGGCGGCGCGGCGCGCGGGACTCGGCGAATCGCCCCGCTCGTGGTCGTTGCAGCGGATGCTGCTGCGCCACGCGGAGCAGGAGCTGGACCGCCCGGACAACGGCATGTGGGAGATCCGCGCGGATCCGCACCTGTTCACCCACTCACGGGTCATGCTCTGGGCGGCGTTCGACCGGGGCGTCCGTGCGGTCGAGGAGGACCGCCTGGACGGACCGGTCGAACACTGGCGCGGACTGCGCGACCGCCTCAAGGCCGAGATCGACGAGCGCGGGGTACGCGACGGGCGCTTCGTGCAGCACGAGGACACGGACGAGACCGATGCCGCCCTGCTACTGATCCCGCGCACCGGGTTCTGCGCGCCGGACGATCCGCGCATGCTCGGCGCCGTCGCCCAGATCGAGAAGGATCTGATGCGCGACGGCCTGCTCCTGCGCTACCGGACGACCAGCGGGGTCGACGGTCTGCGGGGAGGGGAGCACCCCTTCCTCGCCTGCTCGTTCTGGCTCGTCGAGCAGTACGCGGTCACCGGGCGGAGGAAGGATGCCGAAGCGCTCATGACCCGGCTGTGCTCCCTCGCAAACGACGTCGGCATGCTGTCGGAGGAATACGACCCGATCGGTCGGCGGCAGGTGGGCAACACCCCGCAGGCGTTCTCGCACCTGTCGCTCGTCCGGGCCGCGGACGCGCTCGCCGCAGGGCGCCACCGCAAGCGCTGATCCGACGCAGAACGGCCGTGATCCGCTCGATGGCGGAGGTCACGGCCGTTCTTCGTCGAGGGCGCGGGGCGCCCTGCCCGGTGCCGGGTGTCAGGCGTTGACGATCAGCGACTCGGCGATCGGGCGGCGCGTGCGCGGGGCGTTCTCGCGCTGCTGCAGCTCCTCGGACGCGGTGCGGATGTCGCCGAGCTCGCCGACGGCCATGACCGAGATCGGGGTGAACGCGTCGCCGAGGCCGAAGGCGGCCGAGATCGCGTCGCGGTCGAAGCCGCCCATCTGGTGGGTCGACAGTCCGTCGGCGTGCGCCTGCACCGTGAAGTGCGCGGCGGCCTGGCCCGTGTCGTACAGGGCCCACGGCATCGGCTGGTCGTCGCGGGTGGTCTCGGCGACGAAGACGACGAGGGCGGCGGCGTCGCCCGCCCAGGCTGCGTTGAACCCGGCGAGGGAGGCGACGATCGTGGCGTGCTGCTCGGATCCGCGGCGGGCGACGATCACGCGCCAGGGCTGCGTGTTGGCGGCCGTCGGAGCCCAGCGGGCGGCCTCGAGCGCGCTCGACAGGGCGGCTTCGTCGATCGTCGCCTGCGCGTCGAAGATGCGGGTGCTCCAGCGCTCGGCGAGGACGTCGAGGATGGGAGCTTCGGTGACCGCGGTGCGGTCGAGGGCGGGAGTGCTCATCGCGATGAGACCTTTCGGAAGGTGACAGGGGCCGTCGGACCCCGTCGTCCGCACCTCACGAAGAACAATCCATTCGCGTGAATATTCCCGTCAGCCGCGCAGCGCCTCCCGGAGCTTCACGCGCCCGCCCATCCGCAGCAGCGAGTTCTCGTAGATCTTCCCCGCGAGGAGGATCGCGGCGACGCACGCGACGAGCAGGATCACGAGCGACACGAGCGGCTCCCACCACTGCGCGTCCCCGACGAACAGGCGCACGGGCATCGCGACGGGGGCCGAGAACGGCACGTACGACAGGATCGTCATGACCACGGGATTGTCGTTGAAGAGGATCACGAGGAAGTACGGCGCCATCACGAGCATCGTGATCGGCATGGTCGTGGATCCGATGTCCTCCTGCCGCGAGACCATCGCCGCGGCGGCCGCGAACAGCGAGGCGAGCAGCACGAACCCGAGAAGGAAGAAGACCGCGAACCACAGCAGCGGGGATCCGAGGCCCTGCAGCACCGTGTTCTGACCCGTCACGATGAGCCCGACGACGCCGATCGCGGCGAGAAGGAGGATCTGCGCCATCGCCAGCACCGTGTTGCCGACGACCTTGCCGGCCAGGAGCACCTTCGCCGGGATGGCCGCGAGCAGCAGTTCGACCACGCGGGTCTGCTTCTCCTCGACGACGCTCTGCGCCATCGTCGCGCCGAACGTGGACGCGGCCATGAGGAACACGACGCCGAACCCGATCGCGACGAGGTAGCGCAGCAGAGGATTGGTCGTGTCGGGCTCGAGGATCGTGACCTTCGGGGACTTCGCCAGCAGCGACGCGACCTCGCTCGGTGCGCTGTGCAGCGCGACGACCGTGTAGCCGAACGTCGTGTCGCCGGGGCTCGGCACGAGCGCCGCCTCGACCTTCTCCTCGCGCACCAGCTTCTCGGCGGCGGCGGGGTCGGCCGCGCGGGTCACCGCGAGCCCGGGCATCCCCTCGACCGCGGACGCGGTCTCCGCGGTCACGGCGATCTTCGTCTCGGAGGTGTTCTGGCTCAGGAAGCCGCCGATGAGCACGCCGGCGAGGGCGATGAGCAGCAGGATGCCGGTCGAGACGAGGAACGCCTTGCTGCGCAGTTTGGATCCGATCTCGCGTTCGGCGACGAGCAGGATGCCCGCCCCGGACGAGAGGGCGCCGCTGGGGGTGCCGGCGGGGCCGGTGACGTTGCTCACTGGATGACCTCCTTGAAGATCTGCGCGAGGGACGGGTGCTGCGGGGAGAACGAGCGGACGGCTCCCCGCTCGAGTGCCGTACGGAGGATCCGCTGTGCGTCCGCCGCGTCGGCGTCGAAGACCGCGGTGCCGCCTTCGAAGTCGACGACGGACACGCCCGGTTCCGCGCGGACCCATCCGGCGTCCCCGTCCGTGACCAGCTCGTACCGGGGCTGCGAGAACTGCGCGCGCAGGCGCTCCCTCGATCCTGAGGCGCGGATCGTGCCTCCGGCGATGATGACGAGGTCGTCGCAGAGCCGCTCGACGACGTCGAGCTGGTGCGAGGAGAACAGGATGGACGCCCCCTGGGCGGCGCGCGTCTGCAGCACGCCCGCGACGACGTCCACCGCGAGGGGATCGAGGCCCGAGAACGGCTCGTCGAGGATCAGCACCTCGGGGTCGTGCACGAGCGCCGCGGCGATCTGCGCGCGCTGCTGATTGCCCAGGGAGAGCGACTCGATCGTGTCGGTCAGGCGCTCGCCGAGCCCGAGCTCGGTGAGCAGGGCCGCGCCCCGGGCGTTCGCCTCCGCCTTGCCGAAGCCGTGCAGCCGCGCGAGGTAGGCGACCTGGTCGAGCACCTTCATCTTGGGGTAGAGGCCTCGTTCCTCGGGCATGTAGCCGAATCGTCGGCGATCGCCCTCGGTCACCGGGTGATCGTCGAGGCGCACCTCCCCGCCGTCCGCGGCGAGCACCCCCAGCACGATCCGCATGGTCGTGGTCTTGCCCGCGCCGTTCCCGCCCACGAAACCGGTGAGCCGCCCTGGCGCGACGCGGAAGGTGATGTCGTCGAGCACGCGCCGCGAGCCGTAGCTCTTGGTCACGCCCGTCAGATCGAGGAGCCCTGTCATGCCCCGACGGTAGCGGGAGCGCGTGCGGCGGGGCATCCCCCGCGCGACGGATCCGTGCGACGGATCCTCTCAGCGCCGGCCGACGTGCAGCACGCCGCGCACGACCAGCCCCGCCAGCAGCGCCCAGAACGCCGCGCTCACACCCCAGAAGGCGACGCCGGACGCCGCGACGAGGAATGTGACGACCGCGGGGATGCGCTCGCCGGGATCGTCGATGGCCTGCTGCACCGCCGATCCGAACGCGCCCAGCAGGGCGACGCCCGCCACCGCAGGGATCACCGCCGCGGGTGCGAGCGCGACGAGCGCGGCGAAGGCCGCCGAGAAGGCACCCAGCACGAGGTAGGAGACCCCGGTGGAGACGCCCGCGACCCACCGGCGCCGCGGATCGGGCTCGGCGTCCGGGGACGCGGCGAGGGCCGCGCTGATCGCCGCGAGGTTGATCGCGTGGCCGCCGGCGACCGCTCCCGCCGCCGAGCCGAGACCCGTCACGAGCATCGCGGGGCGCCACGGCACCTCGTAGCCGAAGCTGCGCATGACGGCGACGCCCGGAACGTTCTGCGACGCCATCGTGACGATGAACAGCGGCAGCGCGAGGCCGATCAGCGCCCCGAGCGTGAACGTGGGAACGGTCGGGGAGAGCCGCGGGAGCAGCGCTGCGGCGTCGACCGCGGCCCCGCTCCGGGCGATCCCGATCACGATCACGATCGTCGCCGTCACGAACGCGAGAGGCACGGCCCACCGCGGCGCGAAACGGGCGAACAGGAGCCAGGTGAGCAGCACGGGGACGACGCCCCAGGGGTTGGCCGCCAGGCCGGTGAAAGGCGCGAGGCACAGCGGCAGCAGCACGCCGGCGAGCATCGCCTGCGCGATCGAGGGAGGGATCGCGGCGATGAGCGTGCCGATCCGCGGGACGAGGGCGGTGAGCAGGATCAGCGCGGCGACGACGAGGAACGCGCCGACGGCGGCCGGCCAGCCTCCCTCCACGGCCCCTCCGGCGGCCAGCAGCGCCGCGCCAGGGGTGGACCAGGCGGCGGTGATCGGCATGCGGTACCGCGCGGCGAGCACGGTGCACGCCACGCCCATCGTGAGACTCAGCGCGAGCAGACCGCTCGCGGCCTGCTCGCGGGTCGCACCGGCCGCGTGCAGGCCCGTGAGCACCACCGCGAACGAGCTCGTGAACCCGACGAGGGCGGTCACGATCCCGGCGATGATCGCACGACCGGGGGTCGGAACCGGGACGGGCGTGGTTTCGGGCATGGGTCGAGAGTATCGGCGCCTCAGGTCAGGCCCAGCCGGTGCGCGAGCACGACCGCCTGCACGCGGTCGCGGGCGCCGAGCTTCTGCAGGATCCGGGACACGTGCGTCTTCACCGTCGCCTCGCCGATGTAGAGCTCGGCGGCGATCTCGGCATTGCTCCACGCCTCGGCGACGAGTCGCAGCACCTCGCGCTCGCGATCGGTCAGCGGCTCGGGGAGGTCCGCCGAGGGCAGCGCGCGCGAGGGCTGTCCTGACCGCTCGGCGGACCCGCCCCGCTCGGCGGCGGAAGGGGCGAAGCGGCGGAGCACGCGACGGGTGACCTCGGGTGCGAGCATGCCGTCGCCC
This sequence comes from uncultured Microbacterium sp., assembly GCF_945952435.1. GTDB lineage: Bacteria > Actinomycetota > Actinomycetes > Actinomycetales > Microbacteriaceae > Microbacterium. Next base: position 21,369 of record NZ_CAMFHZ010000023.1, on the reverse strand, counting down.
GCCGCGAGAGCGCGCACGGCCGCGACGAGCTCCTCCGGGCCCGCGTTCTTCAGGAGGAATCCGCTCGCCCCCGCGTCGAGCGCGTCGAAGAGGTAGTCGTCCCGGTCGAACGTGGTCACGATCGCGACGGCGGCGTGGATCCGACCGTCGGCGCGGATCCGGCGGGTCGCCTCGATCCCGTCCATGTCGGGCATCTGCACGTCCATCGTGATGACGTCCGGGCGCAGCGTCGCGGCCAGGGCGACCGCCTCCGGGCCCGTCGCCGCCTCGCCGACCACGGCGAGGTCGGGCTGCAGGCCCAGGATCGTGCGGAACCCGGCTCGCAGCATGGCGTGGTCGTCGACGAGCAGCACGCGGATGGGATCCGTCATCCCGCGACCTCCGTCTCGCCGACCGGCAGCGTCGCGCGCACCCGGAAACCGCCGGAGGGGCGGGGGACCAGCTCGATCGTCCCGCCCGACGCCGCCGCCCGTTCGCGCATGCCGAGCAGGCCCAGACCCGCACGCACGGCGGGCACGATCCGCCCGGAGTTCACCACCTCGAGCTCGACGGTCGCGCCGGACTCGCCCTGCTCGTAGCGGATCCGCACGTCCGCCTCCGCATCGGGCCCGGCGTGGCGGCGGGCGTTGGTGAGCGACTCCTGTGCGATCCGGTACAGGTTGACCGCCGTGAGACGCGGGACGGGCACGGGCGTGCCGATCACTTGGATCCGGGCGGGGAGGCCCGCCGCGGTCGACGCCGACACGAGCGCGGCGACGTCGTCCACGCCGACCGTCGAGGAGGCGTCCTCCTCGTCTCCGGGGGCTCGGAGCGTGTCGAGCAGATGACGGAAGTCCCGGATCGCATCCCGCGCCGCGTCCTCGATACCGGCGACGATCGCGGCCGCGCCGGCCGGATCAGTCGGGATGACGACGCGGGCGGCCCCGGCCTGCACGCCCATGACCGAGACGTGGTGGGCGACCACGTCGTGCAGCTCCCGCGCGATCCTGACCCGGTCGAGCGCCACCGCCTGCGCGGCGCTGCGCTCCCGTTCGCGTTCGAGTTCCCTGGTGCGTTGTTCCAGGGCCGCGCGCTGTTGCGCCGCTGCCCAGCTGCGCTCGCCGAAGTAGTACGCGCCGCCGAAGTAGAGCGCGTTCAGCAGCACCTGCAGCATCATGACGGCGACGTAGGGGGAGAGCATTCCCGCCATGAGATCGGCCTTGCCCGCCTGTTCCAGCGCGCCGCGATACATCACGACGACGAGCCAGATCGCCATGCCGAGGATGATCCCCGCGCGGGTGACGAACGCAGCCCTGCGATGGTTCATCCAGGCGCCCACCGTGTAGATCCCGATGAAGACGGCGATGTTGCCGACGTACATCTCCGGGATCTTCAGGGTCACGGCGCCGAAGTACGCGAGCGCCACGACGAGCGCGACAGGGGCCGGCCAGCGCCGCCGCACCGCGAGCGGCGCGGTGACCGCGACGAGGTAGGGCAGTGCCGTCCACGGTTCGGCCTGCTGATCGCCGTAGATCCGGGCGATGCTCGAGAGGGCCGCGCTGAGGATCCCGCCGACGAAGAGAGCGGCGGCGAGGGCGATGTCGCTGCGCAGCTCCCGTGCGGTCGGCGTGCGGGTGAACGGCATGGCTCCACCGTAGGGGGGAGTCCGCGCTCCGACATCCTTCGTGCGGGGGATCCCGCGGAGGTCCCTCAGGCACTCTCGGGAAGATTGCACTTGCTCTTGACAAGCTCACTTGTTTTTAACAAGCTAAGTGCAGCGGACGCGGGAGCAGGGCCCGTCGGGACCGACGCGATCGCACCGACGAAGGAGTCGACATGTCTGACACGAAGGTCTTCGTGAATCTGCCCGTCACCGATCTCGAGCGGAGCAAGGCGTTCTATCTCGCGCTCGGATGCTAGATCAACCCGCAGTTCACCGACGACAACGCCGCATGCGTCGTCTGGGGCGAGGACATCTACTTCATGATGCTGACCCGTGAGTTCTTCGGGACCTTCACCGACAAGCCCATCGCCGATCCGAATGAGGTCGCGCAGGTCTCGGTCTCGTTCACCCGCGACTCCCGCGAGGACGTCGACGCGACGGCGGACCGTGCCCTCGCCGCAGGCGGAGCCGAACCCCGGCCGGCGCAGGACTACGGCTTCATGTACTCCCGCGACATCGACGACCCGGACGGCAACTCGCTCGGATTCCTCTACATGGCTCCCGAGGCGGTCGAGAACGGCCCCGAGGCGTACCTCGCGCAGCAGGACGGAGCATCGGCCTGACCCGCCCGGGCCGGACGACGGGCGGGCGCTGACATGGCGGCACGCAGCTACGGTCAGTACTGCGGCGTGACGAACGCCGTCGAACTGATCGGAGAGCGGTGGGCGATGCTCATCGTGCGCGACCTCCTCGTCGGTCCGCGCCGCTACACGGACCTCAAGCGCGGGCTGCCCCGGATCCCGACGAACATCCTGTCCTCGCGGCTCAGGGAGCTGCAGGAGGGCGGGGTGCTGCGCCGCGTCCCGCTGCACAATTGCGGGCTCGTCTACGAGCTCACGCCGTACGGCAGAGCCCTGGAGCCGATCCTGCTCGCCCTCGGGCGCTGGGGATTCCAGACGATGGGCGATCCGCACGAGGGCGATGTCGTCACCGCGGACTCGCTCACGATGGCGCTGCGCACCTCGTTCCAGGCGGAGCGGGCCGCGGATCTCGACCTCGAGCTGCACGTCGGCGACGTCGCGCTGCGGGTGATCGTGCGCTCCGGCGCGCTGCACGTCGCGCAGCTCGCGCCGGCCGGGCCGCCGGGCGTAGCCGGCCCGCCCTCGGGCGAACCGGAGGCGATCGTCGTCGCCGGTCCGGGGATCCGCCGCCTCATCGGGGGCGAGGCGACGCCCGCGGAGGCCGTCGCGCAGGATCACGTCGCCGTCGTGCGCGGCGACGAGCGGATCCTCGACCGCTTCGCCCGCACGTTCCACATCGCACCCCTCCCGCTCCTCGGTCCCTGAGACCGTCGACGGATCCGACCACCGGAAGAACGGACAGCTCATGACCGGCCGCATCATCATCGACCTCTTCACCACCCTCGACGGCGTCGCCCAGGCGCCGGGCGGGCCGGAGGAGGATCCCTCGGACGGCTTCCCGTTCGGCGGCTGGCAGGCACCGCTGCCGAGTGACGCCGTCGGCGCCAGCGTGGCGCACGGCCTCGAAACGCTCGACGCACTCCTGCTCGGCCGGCGCACGTACGACATCTTCGCGGGCTACTGGCCCCAGCACACCACGGGGGAGGAGGGGTTCATCGGGCGGCTCTTCGACCGGGTCCCCAAGTACGTGGCCTCGCGAGACCGGGATCTCGCGCTCGATTGGCAGGGCAGCACGCGGGTGGGCGACGACCTCGCCGCCGAGATCGCGGCGATGCGCGAGCGCCACGAGGACGTGCACGTCATCGGCAGCATCGACCTCGTGCAGACGCTCCTCGACCAGCAGCTCTTCGACGAACTGCAGCTGTGGGTCTACCCGATCGTGCTCGGACGGGGCAAGAAGGTCTTCCCCGACGGCGCGACGCCGCACAACCTCCGCCTGGTGCGCGCCGAGACCGGGGACGGCGGCACCCTGCTGCTGCGCTACGCCCCCGCTCCCGGCGAGATCCGCACCGGCACGATCGGCGACTGAAACCTTTCTGCGACGTGAGATCCGGAGAACGCGGCGAGCTATACCTGCAGCGCGCGGCGCAGAAGAAGCTGCGACTGCTCAACGCCGCTGAGGCGATCAACGACCTGCGGATCCCGCCGGGAAACCGGTTGGAGAAGCTTTCCGGTGATCGCGAAGGTCAGTACTCGATCCGTGTCAACGACCAGTACCGGATCTGTTTCATCTGGACTGCTGCGGGGCCTGCCGACGTCCAGATCGTCGACTACCACGAGGAAGGACAACGCGATGAAGGTGCATGACCCCATCACCCCAGGGGAGATGCTGCGCACCGAGTTCCTCGAACCGCTCGGTATCAGCGCATATCGCCTGGCTCAGGCAACGGGAGTATCGCAGACCCTGATCAGCGAGATCCTCAGAGGCAAGAGGCGCATCACCACCGATACTGCGCTGCGGCTTGCGCAGGCATTCGGCCTCCCGGAGCGGTTCTGGCTCAATGTCCAGAACGACTACGACATCGAAGTGGAGCACGACGAGCACGGCGCCGAGCTCGCGCGGGTCGAGCGTCTCGTTCCCGCCTGACGCGGAGCAACTCGCCCCGTTTCGCCATGTCCACGTCACGGCACCGGAACAGAGCACGACGGGATCAGAGTCCTAGAAGTCGCTCCAACGTCACGGCCACGCCGTCGTCGGCGTTCGAGGCGGTGATCTCGTCCGCCGCGGCGAGGGCTTCGGGGACGGCGTTCGCCATCGCGACGCCGAGCCCCGCCCAGCGCAGCATCTCGACGTCGTTCAGCGCATCGCCGAACGCGACCACGCTCGTGCGGTCGATCTCCAACGGGGCGCACAGGCGCGCGAGACCGGTGGCCTTCGTCACGCCCTCCGCCATGACCTCGACGAACGGCGCTCCGGAGAGCGTCGCGGTGAATCCGGTCTGATCGAGTCCGCGCAACGTGGCGAAGATCTCTCGGGGAGTGAGCGAGGGGTGTCGGATCACGAGTTTCAGGCTCGGGGTCCCCACCACCGCGGACAGCGGCGCGGAGCCCATCGACGCCGGGTCGCGCTTGTGGTCGCTGAGCGTGGCGACCTCGGCGTATCCCTCCTGCGCGACGAAGACCTCGCCGGCCTCGCGCACGCTCGCGAACAGCAGCCCGGGGATCCTCGCCCCCAGCTCGCGCGCGATCCGCTCCTGCACCGCCACCGCGATCTCGGAGGCGAAGAGCTGCTCGTGGGTGGTCAGCTGGATGCCGTAGGCGCCGTTGCCGCACAGCGCCCAGCCGTCGAAACCGGCTTCTGCGGCGATCGCCCGCAGCCCGATCGGCTGCCGCGCGGTCACGGGCACCACGACGATCCCCGCGGCGCGCGCGGCATCGAGCGCGGCCCTGGTGCGTGCCGTGACGTGCCCGGACGGGTCGAGCAGCGTGCCGTCGAGATCCGTCGCGACGAGGCGGATCCGAGGGTGCCGCGTTTCGTCTCGGTCGGCTGCGCCGTCCTCGCTCAACGACCCCTGGGGGGAGTCGGCTGGAGTGGGATCGCTCGACGACCCCTGGGGGGACGGGGCTGGAGTGGGATCGCTCGACGAGCCCGGATCGGGCATCAGGCGAAGATCATCGGCAGATCGTCGTCCTCGTCCGCGGCGCCGAACGACAGGTCGACGACGACGGGTACGTGGTCGCTGGGCTGCTCGCCCTTGCGCTCCTCGCGATGGATCGACGCGCCCTGCACGGCATCGGCGAGGGCATCGGATCCGAGCACGAAGTCGATCCGGATGCCCTCGTTGCGCGGGAACTTGAGGCGCTGGTAGTCCCAGTACGTGTACCCCTCGGGGAGCAGCGGGCGCACGACGTCGCGCACCCCGGCCGATTCGAGGGCGAAGAAGGCCGCGCGCTCCTCGGGCGAGACGTGCGTGGAACGACCGACGACGATGTCCGGATCGCCGTTGTCCGCGTCGAACGGGATGATGTTGAAGTCGCCGACGAGCGCCAGGGGAAGGCCCGGTGCGGCCTCGAGCTCGGCGGCGGTGGCGGTGCGCAGCGCATCGAGCCAGTGCAGCTTGTACGCGAGGTGCGGATTGTCGAGCGAGCGCCCGTTCGGCACGTACAGGCTCCACACCCGCACGCCCTCGACCGTCACGCCGAGCGCCCGCGCCTCGAGCGGGGCGTCGGGCCCCTCGTGCCCCTTCGCGAAGCCGGGCATGCCGTCGAACCCGGTGCGCACGTCGGTCATCGGTGCGCGGCTCGCGATCGCGACGCCGTTCCACTGGTTCAGGCCGTGCACCTCGACGTGGTACCCGGCCTCCTCGAACGGCGCGTACGGGAACTGCTCCGGCTTGCACTTGATCTCCTGCATCGCGAGCACGTCGATGTCCTCCCGCACGGCGAACTCGACGGTGCGGGCGACGCGGGTGCGGATGGAGTTGACGTTCCAGGTGGCCAGGCGCATGGATCCAGCCTAGGGGCGGGCGCCGACACGAACCGCAGGGTTCGCGCGCGGAGGCGGGGGAGAGTCGGTCCGCGTTCGGGAAGCGCAGGGATCCGTGCCTCTCCCGTATGGGTCCCGTGAAGAAGCGGACGTCCGCGCGCACCGCCGCGCAGGGTGGAGCCATGGTCATCGATCACCGGCCGCGCCTCGCGCCGGCCCCCTCCCACGCCGCGATCCGGCCCGCACCACCGCGCTGGGGGTACGTGTCCCGTGCCGTCAGCCGTTACGGCGCCGTGTCGACCACGCTCGTCGTGTATCCGCCCGACGCCTCGGAGCGCGACCGCCGTCGTGCCGATCTGTCGCGCGCCTACGCCCCCGTCGCGGGCGCCGTCGCGCTGTTCGGCTGGATCGGACTCTCCGCCGCGGGTGCTCCGCCGCTCGCGGCGATCGTGGCGATCCTCGTCGTCGTCCTGTCCGTGGGTGCAGCGCTGTCGCGACGGGCACGGCCCGTCCGCCGCGCGTCGGCCGTCGTCGCGGCGTGCTGCTCCGCGTTCCACGAGGACGACGAGCAGCGGGCCGCCCAGCGTCGGCTGGACGCCCTCGCGGACGCCATGGTCGTGGCGAGCGCGTCCTTTCGGGCGGGTGAGGTCGACGGGGACGAGTTCGCCCGCACCTGGCGGGCCGTGCACGCGCACGCGCTCGGAGCGGTCAGCGCGCGGCCTGCTCCGCCTTCTTCTCCCGGCGCATGCCGTGCAGCAGCGGCTCGGTGTATCCGCTGGGCTGCGCGGCGCCCTCGACGATGAGCCGTCTCGCCGCCTGGAAGGCGATGCCCGGGCGAGCGCCCTCGGCGACGACCAGCGGCTCGTAGTTCGGATCGCCGGCGTTCTGCTCGTCCACGACGGCGGCGAGACGGCGCAGGCTGTCGTCGATCTGCTCCTCGGTGATGACGCCGTGCTGCAGCCAGTTCGCGAGCAGCTGGCTCGAGATGCGCAGGGTCGCGCGATCCTCCATGAGCCCCACGCCGTGGATGTCCGGCACCTTCGAGACGCCGATACCCTGGTCGATCCAGCGCACCACGTAGCCGAGCAGGGACTGCACGTTGTTGTCGAGCTCCGCCGCGACGACCTCGGGAGTGAGGGCTTCGGGCTCCGCGAGCGGCGGCACGAGCAGACGGTCCAGCGCGCTGTCGTCGACCGGCGGCAGGCTCTCCCGGATCGCGAACGGATCGACCCGGTGGTAGTGCAGGGCGTGCAGGGTGGCCGCGGTCGGCGACGGCACCCAGGCGGTGGATGCCCCGGAGAGCGGGTGCGCGATCTTCTTCTCGAGCATGTCGTGCATGAGGTCGGGCTCGGCCCACATGCCCTTGCCGATCTGCGCGCGGCCGTCCAGACCGGAGGCCAGGCCGATCGCCACGTTGCGATCCTCGTACGCCTGCATGAACGGCTGCGCCTTGATCGCCGCCTTGGGCAGGAACGGGCCGGCGTGCAGCGAGGTGTGGATCTCGTCGCCGGTGCGGTCCAGGAAGCCGGTGTTGATGAAGACGACGCGGTCGCGTCCTGCCGCGATCGACGCGGCGAGGTTCGCGGAGGTCCGGCGCTCCTCGTCCATGATCCCGAACTTGAGCGTGCGCGCGGGAAGCCCGAGCAGTTCCTCGACGCGGGCGAACAGCTCGGCCGCGAACGCGACCTCCTCCGGTCCGTGCATCTTCGGCTTGACGATGTACATGGACCCGGTCCGCGAGTTGCGGCCGGCGTTCGGCCCTTCCAGCTCGGGCAGCGCGCCGAGCGCCGTCATGACGGCGTCGAGGATCCCCTCGAAGACGGGGGCGCCGTCGCGATCGAGCAGGGCGTCGGTGCGCATGAGGTGGCCGACGTTGCGCACGAACAGGACCGCGCGGCCCGGGAGGGTCACCTCGGATCCGTCGGCCGTCCGGTAGGTGCGGTCCGCGGCGAGCGCGCGGGTGAAGGTGGATCCGTCCTTGGTGACGGACTCGGTGAGCGTGCCGTCCATGAAGCCGCGCCAGTTGCGATACCCGAGCGCCTTGTCCTCGCCGTCGACGGCGGCCACCGAGTCCTCGAGGTCGAGGATCGCGGTGACGGCGGACTCGAGCAGGATGTCCTGCACGCCGGCCGCGTCGGTGCGGCCGATCCGGCCCTCGCGGTCGACGAGGATCTCGGCATGCAGCCCGTGGTGCACGAGCAGCACGGAGGAGGGGGCGTCGGCATCGCCGGTGCGGCCGACGAAACGGTCCGCATCGGCGAGGCGCACCTCACCGGCGGCGGTGTCGACCACGAGGCCTCCGTCATCGACGCGGTAGGCGGTCGCGTCCCTGTGCGAGCCCTGTGTCAGTGGGGCGATCTCGTCGAGGAGGTCCCGTCCGAAGGACACGACGGCGGCGGCGCGGGCGAGGTTGAACTCCCGACCGGGGGCCAGGTCGTCGCTCCGGTCGATCGCGTCGGTGCCGTAGAGCGCGTCGTACAGAGAGCCCCAGCGGGCGTTCGCGGCATTGAGCGCGAAGCGTGCGTTCAGCAGCGGGACGACGAGCTGGGGGCCCGCCATCGTGGCGATCTCGGGGTCGACGTCCGTGGTCGTCACCGAGACGCCCTCCGGGACGGGCACGAGATAGCCGATCTCCGTGAGGAAGGCGCGGTAGGAGTCCGGGTCGGGGCGACCGGGGTGCGCACGGTGGTAGTCGTCGATCTGCTGCTGCAACTCGTCGCGCCGACGCAGCAGCTCCTCGTTGCGCGGCACCAGGTCGTGCACGAGGGCGCTCACTCCGGCCCAGAAGGCGTCGACGTCTCGGCCTGCTCCCGTCAGCGAAGCCTCGGCGAACTCGACGATCGGGGTGGCGACCCGAAGGTCGGCGCGGGTGAGGTACGAGGTCATGCGTGCATTCCTTCTGTGCGGGCGCCGAGGCGCGTCAGGGTCTCCCAGGCGATCTCCGCGTCCTGCGCGGGGGAGCCGCCTGCCACGCCGAGCCCGCCGACGTGCTGGTCGTCGAACACGATGGGCATGCCTCCGGCGATCGCGGTCAGCGCGCCTCCGGTGCCTAGCGGGAGCACGATGCTCAGCGGATCGGGGATCTGCGACGTCGCCCGCCGGATCGAGGCGGCCGTCGCGGCCTTGCGGCGCGCGGTCTCGGCGCTGTGCGGGGTCGCGCCGTCGTCCAGGCCGAACGCGATGAGCGTCATGGACGGATCGGCGACCGCGACGACGGGCGCCATGCCGCGTTCGCGTCCGATCTCCATCGCCAGCGACACGGCACGGGCGGCCGTCTCGTACGTGATCGCCGCGATGTGGCGGTGAGTGGACATCGGCGTCTCCTCGGCGTCGGCTCCGGAAGGGAGTTATCTTGACGTCGAGATTATCACAATACGAAGCTTAAGTTCCACATCTTGAAAGCGATGGGACGATGGCGGAGTGTCAGCGCTCGGACGGATCCGCCGTGCCGATGAGGATCCCGCGCGCGAGCACGTGGAAGTGGCGATTGAAGCCGAGGTAGGCCGGCGTCTCCTCGCCCGTGAGCTCGATCTCCTCGATGTCCAGTGCGTCCACGGTGATCATGTACCGGTGCACGCCCGTGCCCGCGGGCGGTGCCGCACCGATGTACCGGGGCAGTCGCGCCTCGTTCGGCAGCGTGACCGCCGCCGCGGGCAGGGACGTCGGGCCACCGTCGCCCGCGTCCGCGGGGAGCGAGCGGACGTCCGCGGGGATGTTCGCGACGGCCCAGTGCCAGAACCCCGATCCGGTCGGCGCATCGGGATCCAGCACGCTCAGTGCGAAACTCCTGGTCCCGGCGGGCGGATCGCCCCACACGAGGCCGGGAGAACGGTCGGCGCCGCCACGGTCGGCGGACCACGCCCAGACCGGGAGCGGGCCGTCGGCCTCGAAGTCGGGGCTGGAGAGTTCCAGCGGGGGCACCGGCTTCAGCCGGGCCAGGGCCGCGTACGGATCGAGGTCGAGCATGAGTCCTCCTCGGGGTCGGTTGACGCCACTCTAGACTTGTTGCCGTGACGCTCAGCACCCCCGAACTCGAAGCCGACCGCCAGGCCCTCATCACCCTCATCACGGACGAGGCGGTGTTCCACGGAGACTTCACGCTGTCCAGCGGCAAGAAGGCCACGTACTACGTGGACATGCGCAAGCTCACGCTCGACCACCGGGCCGCCCCCGCGATCGGCCGCATCGTGCTCGACCTCGTCCGCGGTCTCGACGGCATCGAGGCCGTGGGAGGTCTGACGCTCGGCGCCGACCCGATCGCGAACGCCGTGATGCACGAATCCGTGCGGGCGGGCACGCCCCTCGACGCGTTCGTCGTGCGCAAGGAGCCCAAGGATCACGGCCGCGGACGGCAGATCGAGGGCGCCGACGTCACCGGCAAGCGGGTCGTCGTGGTCGAAGACACGTCCACCACGGGCGGATCCCCGCTCAAGGCCGTCGAAGTGCTCCGCGCCGCGGGCGCAGAGCCGGTCGCCGTCGTCTCGATCGTCGACCGCAAGACCGGCGCCCAGGCGGCGGTCGAGGCCGAGGGCCTGCAGTGGCTCGCCGCGATCGATCTCGACGACCTCGGGCTGTCCCCCCAGTGAGCGGCGCGCTCGGGGCCGGGAAGAGCGCGGTCGCGCTCGCGGTCGACGTGGGAGGCACGAAGCTCGAAGCGGCCCTGGTGCGAGCCGACGGGACGGTCGTGGAGGGGACGCGCAGCCGTCGGCCCACCGGATCCGCGGCCACCTTCGCGTCGATGCGTGCGGCGATCGAGGCCGTCGTCGCGCACGCCCTCGCCGGGCTGCCCGCCGACGCCGAGTTCGTCGGGGCCGGGGTGGGAAGCGCGGGGCCGATCGATCGGGAGGCCGGCACGATCGACCCGGTGAACATGCCCGACGCCCGGGGCTTCGACCTGCGCGGCGCGGTCCGCGATGCCGCCTCGACGGTGCTCGGGCTCCCGGTGCCGACGGTCTTCGCGCACGACGGCGGGTGCCTCGCGCTCGCCGAGGCCTGGCTGGGCGCGACCGCCGGCGCGGCGGCCTCCCTCTCGATCGTCGTCTCGACCGGCGTCGGGGGCGGCTTCGTCGTGGACGGGACGTACCTGCCGGGCGCCTCGGGCAACGCCGGTCACCTCGGCCAGGTGCACGCGACGCCGGAGCTGACCGTCGAGCAGGTCGCCTCTGGCCCGGCGAGCGTGGCCTGGGCCGTGTCGCAGGGGTGGTCGGGAGAGCGCGGCGAAGACCTCGCCCGTGACGCGGCGGGCGGCGACCGGATCGCCCGCGCCGCGATCGAGCGCTCTGCCGGAGCCGTCGGCGCCGCCCTCGCGGATGCGTCCACCCTCGTGGACCTCGAGGTGGTCGCGATCGGCGGCGGGTTCTCCCGCGTGGCCGCCGACTACGTCGACCTCGTCCGGGAGGCGCTCACCGCGACCGCGGCCCACGGCTACTCGCGCCGCACCAGGGTCGTGCGCTCCGGACTCGGCGACGAGGGACCGCTCATCGGCGCGGCCGCGCTCGTCCTGCGCTGAGCCGATGCGCGTCCTCGGCCTGCAGTCCGGCACCTCTCACGACGGGATCGACGCCGCCGTCGTCGACTTCCGCCTCGACGGGGAGGGACCCGGCGGCCCGATTCTGCGCGGAACCCTGGTGCACGTCTCCGAGACGTCCTACGCGCCGGAGCTGCGTGCGCGGCTCGTCGCGGCGCTGCCGCCCGCCGCGGCGACGCTCGCCGAGGTGTGCGAGCTCGACACCCTCATCGGCCAGGCGTTCGCGGATGTCGCGGGCACGGCCGCGGCGGCCGCGGGCGGGATCGACGCGGTCTGCTCGCACGGACAGACCGTCTTCCACTGGATCGAGGGCGGCCGTGCGCGCGGCACGCTGCAGCTCGGGCAGCCGGCCTGGATCGCCGAGCGCACCGGGGTGCCGGTGGTCTCGGACGTGCGGATCCGCGACATCGCGGCCGGCGGTCAGGGCGCGCCGCTCGTCTCCTTCCTCGACGAGCTGCTGCTGCGCGATCGGGCCGCCGCGGACGGATCCGCCGCCGCGCTCAACCTCGGCGGGATCGCGAACGTCACCGTGGTCGGATCCGCGCCGACGCTCGGCTACGACATCGGCCCCGCGAACGCGCTCATCGACGCGGTGGTCCAGGATCGCGCGCTCGATCCGCGCGGTTACGACGCCGAGGGCAGGATCGCCGCCGCCGGACGGGTGGATCAGGAGCTGCTCGCTGCCTTCCTGGACGACGCGTACTACGCCCTTCCCGCCCCGAAGAGCACGGGGAAGGAGCACTTCCACGGTGCTTACGTGGCCGACCGGCTGAGCCGTCTGGGCCACGAGGTCTCCGACGCCGACCTCGTGGCCACGCTCACCGAGCTGACCGTGCGGACGGTCGCCCGCGACCTCGCCGGGAGGGGCGTCTCGTCGCTCGCGGTGTCGGGCGGCGGTGCGCACAACCCGGTCGTCCTGGCCGGGCTGCGCGCCGCGCTCCCGGACGCCGAGGTCTTCCTCGCCGACGAACTCGGAGCCCCGTCGGACGCGAAGGAGGCCATCCTCTTCTCGCTCATCGGCTGGTGCACGCTGCATGGCGTGCCGGCCGTGCTCCCGGGGGCGACGGGGGCCGTTGCTCCGCGGATCCTCGGCGCGATCACCCCGGGATCCGGTCCGCTGGGCCTTCCGGAGCCGGTGCCGGCGATCGGCGCGCTGACGCTCGACGCGGGCGCGGTCAGCCTGGGGTGAGCCACCGCGGGGTGCACCGCCTCGGGCGCCTGGCTCCGGTGCGCCGAGCGCGATCAGCGCTCTCGCGGGTCGTCCTCGTCCCACGGGCCTTCCCACCACGGGCCACGGCCGTCGCTGCGCCCGCGTCGGCCGCGCACGAACGACACGATCCATGCGGTCAGGGTTCCGAGGGTCACGACGAGGGCGACCCAGAGGACGGGGTTCGAGCTCACGGCCGCCTCCCGACCGCGGCGCCCGCGACGATGGCCTCGATCCGCGCCGCGCGGGTCTGCGGCCGCTTCGCCATCGCGATCTGCGTGAGGCCGAGCTTCTTCGCCGACGGAGGGAACGCGTCCCAGCCGGCCCGCGCCGCCGGATCCGCATCGAGCGCGACCGTCAGATCGTCCGGCTCGATCCCCGCCTCCGGTCCGTCGAGCACCTGCCACGCGCCGTTCGCCTTCGCGATCTCGATCGCCCGCAGTCCCGCCTCCTCCAGCAGCTGCCGCTCCGCGAGCAGCGCGACGCGGGCCTTGTTCGTGGCGGCCCAGCCGCTGGACGGCCGGCGCGGGGCGAACCACAGGCCGCCGAGCCGTGCGTCGAAACTGCGCACCGGGCCGTCGATCCAGCCGAAGCACAGCGCCTGCAGGATCGCGTCCTCGTAGCCGACGTGCACCTCGTCGTTGCCCGGGCGGGGGCGTACCAGCCAGGCCCCGGCCGACGTGTCGTGGTGAGCGGCGAGCCACGCCCGCCAGGTGGCCGCGTCCGCCGCGATCACCCTCTCGCCGTCGTCGAGGGCGCCCATCGCCGGGTCAGTCTCCGACGTCGGAGGGATCGGCGTCGGGGCGCGCCTGCGCGATCGGCAGCAGATCGATCACCCCGTCGACGATCTCGTCCGGGCGGAAGGGGTACTTCTCGATCTCGCGGAGATCGCTGATCCCGGTGAGCACGAGAACCGTGTGCAGGCCGGCCTCGATCCCCGCGACGATGTCGGTGTCCATGCGATCGCCGATCATCCCGGTCTTCTTCGAGTGCGCGCCGATCTTGTTCAGCGCGGAGCGGAACATCATCGGGTTCGGCTTGCCGACGACGTAGGGCTCACGGCCCGTGGCCTTGGTGATGAGCGCGGCGATCGCGCCGGTCGCGGGGAGCGGGCCGTCGGCGCTCGGGCCCGTCGCATCGGGATTGGTGACGATGAAGCGCGCGCCGCGGTCGATCAGGCGGATCGCCTTGGTGATCGCCTCGAAGGAGTAGTTGCGCGTCTCGCCGACCACCACGAAGTCGGGATCCTTCTCCGTCATGATGAACCCCGCCTCGTGCAGGGCGGTGAGGATGCCCGCCTCGCCGATCACGAAGGCGGATCCGCCCGGAAGCTGCTGCTGGAGGAAGTCGGCGGTCGCGAGGGCGGAGGTCCAGATCCGTTCCTCCGGGACGTGCAGACCGCTCGAGCGCAGACGGGCGGAGAGGTCGCGCGCCGTGAAGATCGAGTTGTTCGTCAGCACGAGGTAAGGGATCCCGGCGCGCTCCCACTGCGCGAGCAGGTCGGCGGCGCCCGGCAGCGCGTCGTTCTCGTGCACGAGCACGCCGTCCATGTCCGTGAGCCAGCATTCGATGTCTACCCGGTCGACCATGTGCCCAGCCTAGAGCCGGCATGTGTCCGGCACGTTGCGAACCGATCTCAGGACCGAAGGCGTCCGCGCCCGTGCCGAGGCGATGTCGTCCCCGTGACCGCCGATCCGTCCTGAGAACGGTGATCGACCGGCGGGAGCTGGCCGTCCGCGCGCGGTCAGGCGGAGAGCCAGACCACGCCCGCGGCGCCCGCGGGAAGCGGCACGTCGGCGCCGGAGATCCGCAGGCCGTCCGCGACGACCGTGACCTCTCCACCGATCTCGAGACCGGCCGCTTCGAGCGCGCGCAGGAGCTCGGGATCCCGATCGTCCACGCGCAGCACGCGGCCGGTGTGCGCCGGAGCTGCGTCCGCGAGCAGGACGAACGGTTCGCGGACGACCGATCCGTACGCGTCGGGGATGGCATCCCCGTGCGGGTCCCGCCGCGGCCGGCCGAGCCGTTCGTCGATCCCCTCGAGCAGTCGATCGCTGATCGTGTGCTCCAGCACCTCGGCCTCGTCGTGCACCTCGTCCCAGGCGTAGCCGAACTCTTGGACGAGCCAGGTCTCGATCAGTCGGTGACGGCGCACCATGGCCAGTGCGCGGCGCTCGCCCTCGTCCGTGAGGCGGACGGCGCCGTACGGGACGTGCGAGACGAGCCCGGATGCGGCGAGCTTCTTCACCATCTCGGTGACGCTCGACGGCGCGATGCCGAGCTTGGCCGCGAGCTGGGACGGGGTGATCGGCGTCGGCTGCCACTCGGTGTGCGAGTAGACCGTCTTCAGATAGTCATCGGCTGCGGGAGAGGCCACGGATCCAGCCTAGGCGGTCAGTGTGTGAGCGCCGAGAGGGCCGCGAACGCCGCCTGCCCCGCGAAGAACATGATCGCGAAGCCGGCGATCGCGCCGAGCAGCGACAGGCGTCCGTCGAATCCGTCGACCCCGCGCATGCCGATCGCCCGGGCGCGGAACGACAGGATCAGGGTCAGTGCGCCCAGGACGAGCTGCACCCACGGACCGCCCACGGGCAGCAGCCGAGGGAGCGCGAGGAGCAGGATCCCGAGCGCCCCCGTGGCGACCGACGCCCAGGTGCAGATCCGGACCGCGCGACGGGCGGACTCCTGCGCTGCCGCCTTCTCGGCGGCGCGTTGCGCGGCGGACGGACGTCGGGATCGTGCCATACGGAAAGCCTACGCGGCGCGGGTCCGTGCCTCGGCGCGGTCGGTCGCGCTCACGCTCCGGTGAACAGCAGCCACAGGAGCACGGCGTTCAGGGCGATGAGCAGCACGGCGGCGATCACGCCGACGATCGTGGTGCCGGGGTGATTCGCATGGGATCCGAGGGTCCGCCGGCGCGCGGTCAGCACGAGGAGCGGGACGAGGGCGAACGGGATCCCGAACGACAGCGCGACCTGACTGATCACGAGGGCCACGGTCGGATCCACCCCGGCGCCGAGGATCACGAGGGCGGGGACGAGCGTGACGAGGCGCCGGGTGATCAGGGGGATCCGCACGCGGAGCAACCCGTGCATGATCTCGGATCCCGCGTAGGCGCCGACGGCGGTCGAGGCGAATCCGGATGCGAGCAGACCGAGGGCGAAGAGGGTGCCGATGACCGGACCGAGCTGCGCGGTGAGGGCGGTATGGGCGCCCTCGAGTGTGTCGGTGCCCGCGGCGCCCGGGAGCGTGGCGGCGGCGAGCAGGAGCATGCCGAGGTTCACGGCGCCGGCGACGACCATCGCGAGGGTGACGTCCCACCGGGTGATGCGGAGCAGGCGGGCGACGAGCGCCGCGCGGGGCGCTGTTCCGAAGCGATCCCGAGCGAGCGCGGAGTGCGCGTAGATCGCGTGCGGCATGATCGTGGCCCCCAGGATCGAGGCCGCGAGCAGCACGGAGCCCGCATCGGTGAACCGCGGCATGAGGCCGCCGAGCGCGGCCGTGGGGTCGGGAGGCGCCTGCAGCAGGCCTGCGAGGAACCCGATCGCGACGACCAGGAGCAGACCGATCACGACCAGCTCGAAGGGCCGCGCACCGCCGCGGCCCTGCACGGACAGCAGCAGCATCGACACCGCCCCGGTGATCGCCCCGCCGAGCAGAAGCGGGACGTGGAAGAGCAGCTGCAACGCGATCGCGCCGCCGATGACCTCCGCGATGTCGGTCGCCATCGCGACGACCTCGGCCTGCAGCCAGTACGCACGGCGTGCCAGGGGGCGCCGCAGGCGCGCGCCGATCGCCTCCGGAAGACTCTGCCCTGTGACGACGCCGAGCTTCGCGGAGAGGTACTGCACGAGCCACGCGATGACGTTGGCGGCGACCACGACCCAGACCAGCAGGTAGCCGTAGCGGGCGCCCGCCGTCATGTTGCTCGCGACGTTGCCCGGATCCACGTACGCGACGCCCGCGACGAGGGCCGGGCCCAGTAGCGCCGCTCCCCGGACGCGCGGCACGGGGTGGTCCGCGGCGGCGAGTCCGAGATTTTTAGGCATACCGAAAACGTAGCGTATTTTTCGGTGTACCTAAATCATCCACCGGGGCCGATACGCTGGCGGGATGCCCGATTCCTCCCTCCACCCCGAACCCGACGAGCCGATCCTCGCGCACGGCGTCGGGCCGTGGGAGGGGGAGTGGCCGACCGGGGAGCACTACGACGTCGAGCTGCTCGCGCACGGTGACCGCCGCAACGTGATCGACCGCTATCGGTACTGGCGGATGGACGCGATCGTCGCCGATCTCGACGCCCGCCGTCATCCGTTCCACGTCGCGATCGAGAACTGGCAGCACGACATGAACATCGGCTCGATCGTGCGCAGCGCCAATGCGTTCCTCGCCGACACCGTGCACATCGTCGGCCGCAAGCGGTGGAACCGGCGGGGCGCCATGGTCACGGACCGCTATCAGCATGTGGTGCACCACGAGACGGTCGACGCCTTTGCCGCGTGGGCGCGGGAGGAGCGGATCCCGATCGTCGCGGTCGACAACACGGACGGCGCGGTGCCGGTCGATCACGCGGATCTGCCGGAGCGCTGCGTGCTGCTGTTCGGCGCCGAAGGACCGGGGCTCTCCGCGGAGGCGCTCGCCGCGGCCGCCGCGCACGTGGAGATCTCGCAGTACGGCTCGACGCGCTCGATCAACGCGGGGGCCGCCGCCGCGGTGATCATGTACGAATGGTGCCGCCGGTACGCCGACTGAGCGCCGGCGGAGGCGCCGCGTCGCGCCCGTCAGTCGCGGTCGATGCCGAACGTGTGCTTCATGAGCGCGTTGACGTCGCGGTCGAGGCTGCGGATCTCGGTACGGAGCTCGGCGATGTCGCCTTTGATCTCCGCCCGCAGACCGCCCATGTCCCCGCGCAGACCGCCGATCTCTCCGCGAACGACGCGCACGAACATGGTCGACACGATCGTGATCATGCCGAACATCCCGGTCGCGAACACGCCGATCACCGTCCACACCTGCGGCTCGTTGATCGTCAGCACCCCCTCAGTGTCGCTCGGATCCCTCCAGGATGCCAGCGCGGCGCGAGGAACGGACGCGGACGGCGGAATCTGTGCAGAACCCGCAAGCCGTACGGGTTGTGCACGGCGGAAGGGCTCAGACCGCGATCGCGAGCCAGCGTCCGCTGCGGACGCGTAGACCCAGTGTGACCAGGCGCGCGCACAGGTACACGCCGAAGAACGCGACGGCGAGCCAGACGAGCCCCGCTGCGCCGTCGACGCCGGTCGCCGCGACGATCGCGAGCGCGGGGAGGAACGGGACGAGGTTCAGCCCGCCGGCGATCGCCAGATATCGGGCGTCTCCCGCGCCCATCAGCACGCCGTCGAGCACGAACACGATCCCCGCGACCGGCTGCGCGATCGCCAGCACCACGAGCGCGGGCTGGATGAGCGCGGCCAGGCGCGGGTCGCCGGTGAAGGCGAGACCGATCACTCCGGAGAGGGCGCCGATCGCGATCCCGACGACGACGCCGAACCACGCGCCCCAGGCGACCGTGCGCTTGAGCACGTGCCGGGCGCCGGCCGGATCCTCGGCGCCCAGGCTCTTGCCGATCAAGGCTTGGGCGGCGATCGCGAGCGCGTCCAGGGCGAACGCCGCAGCGGAGAACACCGTGAACACCACTTGCCACCCGGCGAGCTCGCGGGTCCCGATCCCCGTCGCGACGCCGACCGTGACGAGCAAGGCGAGGCGCAGGCTCACCGTGCGCAGGAACAGCCAGCCGCCCGCGCGGGCCGAACCGCGAATGCCGCTCAGCTCCGGGCTCAGCGAGGCGTCGTGGCGGCGGGCCAGGCGTCCGATGACGAGCACGTAGGCGCCGACCATCGCCCACTGCGCGACGACCGTGCCGAAGGCGGATCCCGCGATGCCCCAGCCGAACCCGTAGATGAAGAGCGCGTTCAGCAGGGCGTTCGCCGCGAAGCCGCTCCCGGCGATCCACAGCGGTGTCACCGTGTCCTGCATGCCGCGCAGGAGCCCGGTCGCGGCGTAGACGACGAGCATCGCGGGCAGGCCCCACATGGACGGCGCGAGGTACGCCGAGGCCTGCGCGGCCACGGCGGCGTCCGCCCCGAACCACCCGATCACGACGGGGGTGAGGAACGATCCGATCACCGCGAGCACGGCGCCGAGACCCAGAGCGAGCCACATCCCGTCGATCCCGACCGATACGGCATCGCCGTGCGCCCCCGCGCCGAAACGCCGGGCGACGGCGGGGGTCGTCGAGTAGGCGAGGAAGACCATCAGCCCCACGATCGTCTGCAGGATCGCAGACGCGATGCCGAGACCCGCGAGCGGGGTGGTGCCGAGATGGCCGACGAGCGCCGCATCGACCATGAGGAACGCCGGCTCCGCGACGAGGGCGCCGAACGCGGGAACGGCCAGCCGCACGATCTCGCGATTCAGCGTGGGTGAGGGCACTCCCCGAGCCTAGGGGGCGCCGACGACGCGGCGGACGCGACGTCGGCGCCTCCGCCTAGGCTGAGCGCATGACAGACGTTCTCCCCTCCGGCCTCGCCATCGGCGACTTCGACCCCGCGATCCGCCCTCAGGACGATCTCTACCGCCACGTCAACCACACGTTCCTCGAGAACACGGAGATCCCCGCGGACAAGGCCCGCTGGGGGTCGTTCCACATGCTCGCCGATCAGGCGGAGAAGGACGTCCGCGCGATCATCGAGGAGGCGCAGACCGCCGACGAGGGCACCGAGGCGCGCAAGATCGGCGACCTGTTCGCGAGCTTCATGGACACCGAGCGCATCGCGGCCCTCGGCACGGCGCCCCTCGCCGAGCCGCTCGCCGCGGTCGATGCGATCGGATCCATTCCGGAGTTCCTCGCGACGATCGGATCCCTCGACCGCGCGGGGATCGCCGCGCTCCTCGGCGTCTTCGTCGAGCCGGATCCGGGCGACCCCGAGCGCTATGTGCCGTTCGTGGTGCAGGCGGGGCTGTCGCTGCCGGACGAGAGCTATTACCGGCTGGAGAACTTCGAGGGCACGCGGGCGGCGTATCGCGCGCACCTCGAGCGGATCCTGGCGCTCGCGGGGGTGGCCGATGCGGCGGAGCAGGCGGAGCGCGCCTTCGCTCTCGAACACGAGATCGCGGCCGCGCACTGGGACAACGTCGCCAGCCGCGATGCGGTGAAGACCTACAACCTCAAGACGTGGGACGAGTTGCAGGAGCTCGCCGGCGTCGATCTTGCGCCCTGGCGCGACGCCGTCGCGGGCCCCGCGGGTGCGGCGGCGTTCGCCGAGGTGGTCGCCTATCAGCCCAGCTTCCTCTCCGGCCTCGGCGCGCTGCTCGTCGAGGAACGGCTCGACGACTGGAAGGCCTGGCTCCGTGCCAAGATCGTGCACGGTCTGGCGGCCTACCTCACCGAGGACATCGTGCAGGAGAACTTCTCCTTCTACGGCACCGAGCTCACGGGCGTGCCCACGATCCGGGAGCGCTGGAAGCGCGGGGTGTCCTTCGTCGAAGGGTCGCTCGGCGATGCAGTTGGCAAGGTCTACGTCGAGCGCCACTACCCCGCCGAGGCCGCGGCGGTGATGGACGAGCTGATCGCCAACCTCCTCGCGGCCTACCGGCAGAGCATCTCCACGCTCGAATGGATGAGCCCCGCCACGCGCGAGAAGGCGCTCGCCAAACTCGACACGTTCACGCCCAAGATCGGGCATCCGAAGACCTGGCGCGACTACTCCTCCGTCGTCGTCGACGCGGGGGATCTCGTCGGCAACGCCTCCCGGGCTTCGCAGTTCGAGCACGACCGCCAGCTCGGCAAGGTCGGCCGACCCATCGACCGCGACGAGTGGTTCATGCCGCCGCAGATGGTCAACGCGTACTACAACCCGCTCATGAACGAGATCGTGTTCCCGGCGGCGATCCTGCAGTATCCCTTCTTCGACGCGGGACGCGATGCGGCGGCGAACTACGGCGGGATCGGTTCCGTGATCGGCCACGAGATCGGGCACGGCTTCGACGACCAGGGCAGTCGCTACGACGGCGACGGCAAGCTGCAGGATTGGTGGACCGACGAGGACCGCGCCGCGTTCGAGGAGCGCACCTCGTCGCTCATCGCGCAGTACGACGCGCTCGTTCCGGAGGGGCTGAGCCCCGACCACCACGTCAACGGCGCGCTCACGATCGGCGAGAACATCGGCGACCTCGGCGGCCTCGGCATCGCGCTGAAGGCCTACGAGATCGCGCTCGGCGATGCCGAGGCTCCCGTGATCGACGGGTACACGGGCGTGCAGCGGCTGCTGCTGAGCTGGGCGCAGGTGTGGCAGCAGAAGAGCCGCGAGGCCGAGACGATCCGCCTGCTCACGATCGATCCGCACTCCCCGAACGAGTTCCGCTGCAACCAGATCCTGCGCAACATCGACGCGTTCTACGAGGCGTTCGGCGTGGCGGACACGGATCGCCTGTGGCTCGCCCCGGAGGAGCGCGTCACGATCTGGTGATCGCGGCGCGCGTTTCGTCTCGGTCGCTGCGCGTCCTCGCTCAACGTCCCCGGGCGGAGCCCCGGCGGGGTGGTGTCTC
>NZ_CAMFHZ010000022.1 GCF_945952435.1 uncultured Microbacterium sp. | reverse complement strand
GCTGCCCGGGGTAAGCGCCCGGCTGCCCGGGGTAAGCGCCCGGCTGGCCGGGGTAGGCGCCCGGCTGCCCGGGATACGCACCGGATTGCCCGGGATACGGGTCCGGCGATCGCGGCGACATGCCCTGATCCGCGCCGTACGACGGCACGTCCGGGGTCGCGGGCGCGTCAGGCACGTCCAGGGCTCCGGGGACGGCCGGAGGCTCAGGCGCGCCCGGCGGCGGCGTCGACGGATCTTGCGGCGTCGATCCGAAGTTCAGCTCGTGACCGCCCTGCGGCGAGTCTCCCTGGTCCACCATGGCTCACACTCTAGCGACGGAGGGCCCCGCAGGGTCGGCCGATCCCGCACACACCCCCTCTACGATGGCACTCGTGCCCCTGACCGATCTTCCTCTCGCCGAACTCCGCACCTTCCGCCCCGATGTCGCCGAACCGTCCGACTTCGACGCGTTCTGGGAGGGCACCCTCGCGGAGTCGCGCGCCCTCGCCCAAGCACCGGAGCTCGTTCCCGCGACGACGCCGATCGGCGAACTCGTCGTCGAGGATCTCACGTTCTCCGGCTTCGGCGGCGAGCGCATCCGCGGCTGGGTGACCCGACCCCGGCGGGAGGGCGCCCTCCCCGTCGTCGTCGAGTACATCGGGTACGGCGGCGGCCGCGGCATCCCCGGCGAACGCCTGCACTGGGCGGCCGCCGGCTACGTGCACGTGCTCATGGACACCCGGGGCCAGGGAGCGGGATGGGGCACCGGCGGAGACACCCCGGACCCGCACGGCTCCGACAGCGCGACGCCCGGATACATGACCCGCGGGATCTCCCACCGGGACGACTACTACTACCGTCGCGTCTTCACCGACGCCGTGCTGCTCGTCGACGCCGTCCAGGGCTTCGACTTCGTCGATCCCGCGCGGATCGCCGTGACCGGCGCGAGCCAGGGCGGGGGGATCAGCATCGCCGCGGCCGCGCTGCACCCCGGCATCGCCGCCACCATGCCGGACGTGCCCTACCTGTGCGACTTCCGTCGATCCGTCGCGCTGACGCCGGAGCCCCCGTTCCGGGAGATCGAGCGGTATCTCTCGGTGCACCGGGATCGGGTGGAGCAGGTCTTCGAGACGCTGTCGTCCTTCGACGGCGTCAACTTCGCGCGACGGATCAAGATCCCTGCCCTGTTCTCGGTCGGTCTCATGGATCCGATCGTGCTGCCGTCGAGCGTTTTCGCCGCCTACAACCATGTGGCGTCGGACGACACGGCGATCGAGGTCTACGAGTTCAACGGCCACGAAGGCGGATCCTTCGCGCAGTGGCTGCGCCAGACCGCCTGGCTCGCCGAGCGGTTCTGACGTCACCCCCGCCCCGCGCGGGCGGGCCGGCCGGCCGATCCGCAACGTCGGCGAAACATGGGATCCGTACAATCGAGGACGCCACAAGCACGCTCTCCCCGAGGACCACCACCATGTCCAGCACGTCCCCCGCGCCCATCACCGTGTCGATCCGCCGCGAGGTCGACCCCGACCGCATCACCGAGGCCACGGCCTGGGTGCAGACGGGGGTGAACCTGGCGAGCCGCTATGCGGGCTTCCTCGGATCGGGGTGGGTGCGCGAGGGAGCAAGCTCCCACCACTGGCACATGCTCTACAGGTTCGCCGACGAGCCCTCGCTGGAGGCCTGGGAGGCGTCGAGCGAACGCGCCTGGTGGCTCGCGATGGGCGAGGAGTTCGTCCGCAGTGCGGAGACCCGCCGCCGCACCGGTATCGAGGGGTGGTTCGACGAACCATCGACCGAGACGATCACCGTGCCGAACGGGACAGGATCGACGACCGTGGTGGTCGCGCCGTCGCCACCGCGCTGGAAGCAAGCCGTGTCGATCTGGCTCGGCTTCTTCCCGGTGAACCTCGTCTTCACGTACCTGATGAGTCCCGTGCCCGGGTGGAACGAGCTGCCGATCTGGCTGCGCGTGATCACGACGACCGTCGTCCTCACGCCGATCATGACGTACTGGGTGCTGCCCTGGGTGACCCGCAGCCTGCGGCACTGGCTGAACCGTTAGCTGCGCGCGGGCGACCGGGCTACGCCAGAGCGTCGACCAGGAGTCGACTAATTGCCCGACGTGCGCGACCGGACGCCCGGACGGGACGCGATATGTCGGGTGATCGCACGATTCTCGGGCGATCGAAACGGATCCACCCTCAAAACCCGCACACACCCGACATATCGCGCCAGGCTGCCCCACCCAGATCGCGCCGAGAGCTGGGCCGCCGACACGCGCGCACGGGCCGGACCGCCCCTACAAACCCGACATATCGCGCCGCGAACCAGACCGAAGCGAGCGCTCAGTCCTCGACGTGGCGCTCGGCGGGGCCGTCGTAGACCGAGAGAGGGCGGATCAGCGCGTTCGATGCCGCCTGCTCCATGACGTGCGCCGTCCAACCGGTGACGCGCGACGCGACGAACAGCGGCGTGAACGTGAGCGTGTCGAAGCCGATGAGGTTGTACGCGGGACCGGACGGGTAGTCCAGGTTGGGGTGGATGCCCTTGCGCGCGACGAACTCGTCGGCCAACGCGGTGTAGAGCTCCGCGACGTCGGGACGGTCGAAGTGCGCGACCAGCTCGTCGAGCGCCGCCTTCATGGTGGGCACGCGGGAGTCGCCGTTCTTGTAGACGCGGTGTCCGAAGCCCATGATCTTGCGCTTCGACGCGAGCGCCTCGTCGAGCCAGGCGTTGACGCGGGACGCCTCGCCGATCTCGTCGAAGATGTGCAGCACGGCCTCGTTCGCCCCGCCGTGCAGCGGCCCCTTCAGCGCCCCGATCGCACCGACCACGGCCGAGTAGAGGTCGCTCAGGGTCGACGTGATCACCCGCGCCGTGAACGTGGAGGCGTTGAAGGAGTGCTCCGCGTACAGGATCATCGAACGGTTGAAAGCGTCGACGACCACCGGATCCGGCTCCTCGCCGAACGTCATCCAGAGGAAGTTCGCCGAGTAGTCCAGATCGTCCCTGGGCTCGATGAGGTCCTGTCCCCGGCGACGACGCTGCCCGTACGCGACGATCGCGGGAAGGGCGGCGAACAACCGGACGCTGCGCTCCAGGTTCTGCTCGGGAGTCCCGCTCGCGTCGAGGACCGATCCGGATCCGACCGCATCCGACGCGCCGAGGAGGCTCACGGCGGTACGGACCTCGTCCATGGGATGCGCCTCGAGCGGCACGAGGTCGATCGCGGTCCGGACGTTCTCGGCGAGCGCACGGTGCTCCCGCTCGGTCGCACGCAACGTCGCGAGCTGGACCGCGGTCGGCAGCTCGCCGTTCCACAGCAGATAGGCGACGGCCTCGAACGGCTGGGTGGCCGCGAGCTCCTGGACGGGGTAGCCGCGGTAGAGCAGGCTGTTGGTCTCCGGATTGACCTTGCTGATCGCCGTCGTGTCGACGACGACTCCGGCGAGGCCCTTCTTGATCTCGGGATCGGTCATGTCACTCCTTCGTGTCCTTCGGCCCGTCGCTGCGCTCGTCGCTCGGCACCCGGGTCGGATGTCGCTTCGCCGCCCTCAGCGAGCGGTCTGGTCCAATGTGAAGTTGAAGACGTTCGTGTCGAAGTGGTTGTAGCCCTCGTAGTCGATGAGGTCGTACAGCTCCGCCCTGTGCTGCATCTCGCCGAGCTTGCCCGTGAGGTGGCCCTCGTCGTTCAGCGTATCCAGGGCCCGGGCGGTCGCGCCCATCGCGATCCGGAGCATCGACACCGGCCAGATGACGATCTGCACGCCCGCGTCGCGCAGCTGATCCGTCGTGAACAGCTCGCTCTTGCCGAACTCGGTCATGTTGGCGAGGATCGGCACGTCGAGCGCGCTCGCCATCCGCTCGAACTCGTCGAGCGTGCGCATCGCCTCGGGGAAGATCGCATCGGCGCCCGCGTCGACCAGGGCCTTGGCCCGATCCACCGCGGCATCCATCCCCTCGACCGCACGGATGTCGGTGCGCGCCATGATGAGGAAGTTCGGATCCCGACGCGCGTCGACCGCGGCCCGGATCCTCTTGGTCGCGGTCGACTCGTCGACGACCGCCTTGCCGTCCAGGTGGCCGCAGCGCTTCGGATTGATCTGGTCTTCGATGTGCGTCCCGGCCAGCCCCGCGTCCTCGAGCGTCTGGATCGTACGCGCCACGTTCATCGGCTCTCCGAAGCCGGTGTCGGCGTCGATGATGGCGGGCAGCTCGGTCATCCGGGCGATCTGCTGCCCCCGACCCGCCACCTCGGTGATCGTGGTGAGGCCGATGTCCGGAAGGCCGAGGTCGGCCGAGAGCACGGCGCCCGAGATGTAGACCCCGTCGAAACCCTTCCGCTCGATGAGCCGGGCGCTCAGCGGGTTGAACGCGCCGGGGAAGCGCAGCAGCTCTCCTGCGGCGAGTCGCTCACGCAGGATCCGCCTCTTCTCGGCGGCGGTGGTGGCCGCGTACAGCATCAGTTCCTCCCTCGGTCGATCCCGCATCCAGAACACGACGCAGGAGAAGCCGTCGCGATTGCCACAGATCCGGCGCGGAGCCGCAGAATCTCCTGCGTCGTGTCCGCGGGCGACATCAGAACAGGCCCTTCGGAGCGGGAGCGGCGGCGAGGACGCCGGGAGCGGCGACGATGGTCAGTGCGCCGACCTCCTCCGGGGTCAGCTCGGGCAGGCGCTCGGCCAGGCCCAGGAACCGCTCGATCTCGGACTCCTCGAGCACGGGCTCTGCCAGGATCCGGAACTTGCGGATGTAGTCGGCACGCGCGAACGGCCGCGCGCCCAGCGGATGCGCGTCCGCGACGGCGATCTCGTCGACGACCGTCTCACCGTTCGTCAGGCGGATCTCCACCCGTCCCCCGAACGCCTTCTCCGCGGGGTCGATCGAGTGGTAGCGGCGGGTCCACTCCGCATCCTCCGCCGTGGTGATCTTGTGCCAGAGCGCCACGGTGTCCTCGCGCTGCGCCCGCTCCGGGGCGTAGGAGTCGACGTGATGCCAGGTGCCGTCCTGCAGGGCGACCGCGAAGATGTAGGGGATCGAATGGTCCAGCGTCTCGCGCGAGGCGTGCGGGTCGTACTTCTGCGGGTCGTTCGCGCCGGATCCGATCACGTAATGCGTGTGGTGGGACGTGTGCAGCACGATCGACTCGACCTGCGCGGGATCCGCGAGTTCGGGACGCTCGCCGTGCAGCTTGCGCGCGAGGTCGATCCAGGCCTGCGCCTGGTACTCGGCGGAGTGCTCCTTCGTGTAGGAGTCGAGGATGGCCCGCTTGGCCTCGCCGGCCGTGGGCAGCGGCACCTCGTAGGAGGCGTCCGGTCCGTCGAGCATCCACGCGATCACGCCGTCCTCCCCCTCGTAGATCGGGCTGGGCGACGTCTCCCCGCGCATCGCGCGGTCCACGGCCTCGACGGCCATCTTGCCGGCGAACGCCGGGGCGTGCGCCTTCCAGGTGGAGATCTCGCCCTTGCGGCTCTGCCGGGTCGCGGTCGTGGTGTGCAGCGCCTGACCGACGGCCTGGTAGATCGTGGGCACGTCGAGTCCCAGCAGCGTGCCGATGCCCGCAGCCGCCGAAGGGCCGAGGTGGGCGACATGGTCGATCTTGTGCGCGTGCAGGCTGATCGCCTTCACGAGGTCGATCTGGATCTCGTATCCGGTCGCGAGCGCGCGGGTGAGCGCGCGTCCGTCGGATCCGACGTGCTGCGCGACGGCGAGGATCGGGGGGATGTTGTCGCCGGGGTGCGAGTACTCGGCGGCCAGGAACGTGTCGTGGTAGTCCAGCTCGCGGACGGCGACACCGTTGGCCCACGCCGCCCACTCCGGGCTGGTGCGCCGCTCGAGCGGGCAGCCGAAGATCGTGGATCCGGCTCCGTTGACCGACACCGGGTGGTCGAGCGCCTGCTGGCGGGCCGCGCTGACCGGGCCGCGCGTGAGGGAGGCGGCGGCCACGGCGGCGTTGTCGATCACGCGGTTGATGATCATGTCGACGACGTCCGCGTCGACCTCCACCTCGTCGGCGGCGATCTCGGCGATCCGCCAGGCGAGCTGCCCCTGCCGCTCGAGCTGCTCGTCGCTGCGGTGCACGCGGAGGTGATGGGTGGTGGTCATGCTCGTTCCTTCGTGTCGGTGTTCGCGCCGTCGCCGGCGGCGGGCTCCAGCGATGCCAAGATGCTCGCGAGTGCGTTGTGCAGGTGGACGTGGGTGGCGTGCGCGGCGAGCTCGCCGTCCCCGAGGCCGATCGCCTCGGCGATGAGCCGGTGCTCGTTCACACTCGCGGTGAGGCGCTGAGGCTTGTCGCGGGCCATGCGGCGCACGCGGACGAGGTGCGTGCGCACGGTGCGCAGCGCCGCGGTGAGGTAGTCGTTGTCGACCGCCGCGTCGAGCGCGGCGTCGAACTGCCGGATGAGCGCGTAGTAGCGTTCCCGGCCGTCTTCGTCGTCCAGCTCGTCCGTCGCGGCGGCGAACCGTCCGGCGAGGTCCAGGAATCCGTCGCGACCTCCGGACGCCGCCGCCGATCGCGCCGCCGTCTCCTCGAGCGCGCGGCGCAGTGCGAAGAGGTCGCGGATGTCGTCGGCGTCGATCGCCGAGACGACGGTCACCCGGGGCGAGACCTGTGCGACGAGTCCGTCGGCGGCGAGACGGCGCAGCGCCTCACGCAGCGGGGTGCGGCTGACGCCGAGGCGTTCGGCCTGCTCGACCTCGGCGAGCACCGTGCCGGCCGCGAGGGATCCCGACTGGATCTCGTCGAGAAGTGCGCGGTAGGCGAACTCGCCTGCGCGCATTCCTTCCGCAACGATGCTCATGCGGTCATTGTATACACAAACGACTCTGAAGTGCTCTCCAGGGATCCCAGATCCTCCCTACGTATACAGATCAGCCGCTCACCGCCGGTTCCGCGATCGGTTCCCGAGCTCCCGGGATCGGCTCGCCGAGCTTGACGAGCACGACGCCGCCCAGCACGAGGACACCGCCGAACGCCTGCAGCAGATCGGGCAGCTGGCCCAGCATCAGCCACCCGAAGAGCAGTGCGGCGACGACCTCCGCAAGCGCCACGAACGCCGCGAGACGCGATCCGAGTCGGCGGGTCGAGGCGATTCCGAGCACGTAGGCGATCGCGGTGGCGACCACGCCCATCGCCAGGACGGGCACGGGCCAGGGCACGGTTCCGAACCGGTACGCCACGACGTGCGTGTTCCACGCGACCGGCAGCAGTCCGACGAGTCCGGCCGCTCCGAGGCCGAGTGCGCCGAGGACGAGACCGGATCCCGCCAGGGCGATCGGCGGCAGCCCGGTGTCGTCGCGCTCCGAGAGGAGGAAGTACGCGGCCGCTCCGACCATCGCGGCGAGCGCCCAGGCGAGTCCGGGAAGGTTCACTCTGGCGCCGAAGACGTCGAGCATGAGAACGAGTCCGACGAACGCCACCGCCGCGCCGAGGACGCTGCGCCGACTCGGTCGCTCTCCGCGGCGCACCCACAGCCAGAGCACGACCGCGACGGGCGCGGTGTACTCGATGAGCAGCGCCATGCCGACGTCCATCACAGCCACGGCCTGGAAGTAGCAGAACTGCGTCGCCGCGACCGCGAGCAGCCCGTAGGCGGCGACCGTGCCCGCGTGGCGCCGCAGCGCGCGCCATCGCCCGCGCAACGCGAGGACCGTGGGCACGAGCAGGACGAGGGCGGCGACCCCGACCCGCGCGAGCACCGCGGCGCCGGGGCTCCATCCGGCGTCCATCAGACCTCGCGCCCAGCCACCGGACATGCCGAAGGAGAACGCCGCGGCGATCGCGAGCAGGAGCCCCCCGCGCGCATCGCGGGACGTCGGCGCTTCCGCCATCACGTCACTGGTGATACCTGCCATGACATGTGACGCTACGATGTGACGCAGTAAGATGTCAATATGGTTTTCGCCGATGACACCGAGGAGTCGCTGCGGGCCGCCGTCGATCTCGTCAACTCCGCAGAGGATCCGGACACCCTGCAGGATCCCGCCGACCTGGACGCCTTCCTCGTCGCGCACCCCTACACCGGGCGCATCGACCGCGACGAGGCGGAGTTCATGGCACTGCGCGCCCTGCGCCCGCGCCTGCGCACCATGCTGCTCGCGCCGCGCGACGCGATGGCTCGCGAGGTGAACGCCGCGCTGGCGGGCGTCCCCCTCGCGGCGCGCCTGGTCCGTCACGACGACGCGGACTGGCACCTGCACGCGGTCGCCGACGACCGCCCGCTCCCGGACCGGATCCTCGTCGAGACGGCGATGGCGCTGATCGACGTGATCCGCGCCGACGAGGGGTCGCGGATCTCGGTCTGCGCCGACGACACGTGCCTCTCGCTCGCCCTGGACCTCTCCCGCAACCGCTCCAAGCGGTACTGCTCCGTGACCTGCGCGAACCGCAATGCGGTCGCGGCCTATCGCGCCCGCCGCGGCGCGGGCACGAGACGCGGCGGCGGCTCCGGGCCCACACCGTAAACCTCGGGGCACCCTCCTCCGAGGGGTCGCGGGCGAGCCTCCGCCCCCGGGAGGTGCGCGACCGCTCCGAACCGGAGGCGGGCCGGATCCGCTGCGCGGGGATCCGGAACCTGCGGGAGGATTCGCACGCGTCGGACGTCCGGCGCCGGCCGCTACCCTCGAACAATGACCGACTGGACCGGATCCGCCATCGCGAAGCTCGAGGCGGACGGGAACCGCAGCGCCGACACGCACCTGCACGTCTTCCCGCTGCCGCCGGAGTGGGGCATCGATCTGTACCTCAAGGACGAGTCGGTGCATCCGACCGGCTCCCTCAAGCATCGCCTCGCGCGCTCGCTCATCCTCTATGGTCTCGTGAACGGCCGGATCCACGAGAACACGACGCTCGTCGAGGCGTCGAGCGGCTCGACCGCGGTCTCCGAGGCGTACTTCGCGCGCATGCTGGGACTGCCCTTCGTCACGGTGGTCCCGCGATCGACGAGCCAGGAGAAGATCGATCTCATCGAGTTCTACGGGGGACGGTGCCACTTCGTCGACTCCTCCCCCGAGATGGCCCCGGAGGCCGAGCGGCTCGCGGACGAATGCGGCGGCCACTTCCTCGATCAGTTCACGTATGCCGAGCGGGCGACGGACTGGCGCGGCAACAACAACATCGCCGAGAGCGTGTTCAGCCAGCTGGCGCACGAGCGGCATCCGATTCCGACCTGGATCGTCGTCGGAGCGGGCACGGGCGGCACGAGTGCGACGTTCGGCCGGTACGTCCGCTATCGCCGCCACGGCACCCGGATCGCGGTCGTCGATCCGGAAGGGTCCGCGTTCTACGAGGGCTGGCGCACCGGGGACCCGACCGTCACGACCGGATGCCAGAGCAGGATCGAGGGCATCGGCCGGCCTCGAGTCGAGCGGTCGTTCGTCCCCGGGGTGATCGACGAGATGTTCCCCGTCCCCGACGCCGCCTCGGTCGCCGCGATCCGGCTCCTGCGCTCTCGCACCCTGCACTGGGCCGGCGGATCCACCGGCACGAACCTCGTCGGGGCGTTCCAGCTCATCGCACGCATGCGCGCCCGGGGCGAGCAGGGCAGCGTCGTCACGCTCATCTGCGACAGCGGCACCCGCTACCTCGACACGTACTACTCCGACGACTGGGTCGCGGCGCAGGGCTGGGACCTCGCCCCGCACCGGGCGCGCCTGGAGCACTTCCTCGACACCGGGGTCTGGGACGCGGACTGAGCCGCGACGACCGACGGGCGGCGCGCGCGCCTGACCCGTCGACGCGTGCGCGACGCCTCGGCGGCGGCGCGGCACGGGGCTACGCTGTCCGCATGATCACGCTCATCCTCACCCTCGTCGGAACCGATCGCCCCGGCCTCGTGGCCACCGTCGCCGACATCGTCGACGAGCACGGAGGCAACTGGGAGAACAGCCGTCTCGCCGAACTTTCCGGCACGTTCGCCGGCGTCGTGCAGGTGACGGTTCCCCTCGACAGGGTGGAGGAGCTGCGCGCCTCGCTGAGCGGGCTCGAGGGCCTCATGACGATCGCCGTGCACGCGGGACCCGGATCCGCCACCGCCGACGAGCTGCAGCGCCTGCACATCACAGTGCTCGGCAACGACCGCACCGGCATCGTCCGCGAGATCTCGAGCGTGCTGAACCGCCGGGCGCTGAGCATCGAGAGCATGACCAGCGAGACCCGCGACGCCGCGATGGCGGGCGGCCGTCTCTTCGAGGCCGCCGTCGTGGCGACCGTGCCCGCCGACGCGGATCCGGAGACGCTGCGCGGGGACCTCGAGCGCCTCGCGAACGATCTCCAGGTCGACATCACCGTCGCCTGACCGGGTACGGGGCGTTCGGCGCCGTACCGGTCCGCGCCGTACCGGTCCGCGCCGTACCGGTCCGCGCCGTACCGGTCTGCACCCGTACCGTTCTCAGGATGGGCTCCGCACGAGGAGCGCGTGAGACGTGGTCGCGCCCTTCGGAGCGGATCCACCCTGAGAACGGTCGGACAAGCACCGACGACAGCGTGCGTCAGACGAGGCGTTCCTTCGGCGAGACGTCGTCCGTGTCGGCCGGATCGTCGTTCACGACCCCGGCGAGCGCCTCGTCGATCGCGCGGAGCGTGTCGGCGTCGAGCACCACGCCGGACGCCTTGACGGTGTCGGCGAGCTGCTCCGGACGGGACGCACCCACGAGCGCCGCGGCCACGTTCTTGTTCTGCAGCACCCAGGCGATCGCGAGCTGAGGCATCGTGAGCCCCGCGTCGGCCGCGATCGGCTTCAACCGCTGCACCGCGGTGAGGATGTCGTCCTGCAGGAACCGCTGGATGAAGTGCGCGCCGGAGTGCGGATCCGTCGCCCGCGATCCCTCGGGAACCGGCTGACCAGGCAGGTACTTGCCGCTCAGCACGCCCTGCGCCATCGGCGACCAGACGATCTGCGAGATGCCCAGCTCCTCCGAGGCCGGGACGACCTTGCCCTCGATCACGCGGTGCAGCATCGAGTACTGCGGCTGGTTCGAGATGAGCTGCACGCCGAGCTGCTTCGCCAGCGCGTGGCCCTCGCGCAGCTGCTCCGCGGTCCACTCCGAGACGCCGATGTAGAGCGCCTTGCCCTGGCGGACGACGTCCGCGAAGGCCTGGAACGTCTCCTCGAGCGGCGTCTCGTAGTCGAAGCGGTGCGCCTGGTACAGATCGACGTGGTCGGTGCCGAGACGCGTCAGCGATCCGTCGATCGACTCCAGGATGTGCTTGCGGCTGAGCCCGGTGTCGTTCGGCCCCTTGGGACCCGTCGGGAAGTAGACCTTCGTGAAGATCTCCAGGCTCTCCCGGCGCTGCCCGGCGAGGGCCTTGCCGAGCACGACTTCGGCGGCGGTGTTCGCGTAGGTGTCGGCCGTGTCGAAGGTCGTGATGCCCGCGTCGAGTGCGGCGTGCACGGTTTTCACGGCCGCGTCGTCCTCGACCTGCGAGGCATGGGTGACCCAGTTGCCGTAGGTGATCTCGGAGATCTTCAGACCGCTGTTGCCCAGGTATCGGTAATTGACCATGGATCCAGCGTAGGCGCGCCCCGACCGGGTGCGGCCGGTTGCGCCCTGCACCGAGCGACACATCAGCTCCCGTCGCGAAAAGTGCCGCTTTCCGGTTGTCTTTCCGGCAGTTTTCGCGACGGGAGCTGGTTCGAACCGGATCAGAGCCCAACGGGGATCAGGGTGCGCCCGGCAGCGGGAGAGCGTTAGACGCGGGCGTTCTCGGGCCGCTCGACCGACGCCGCCGCGCGGGGCGACGAAGGACCCGGATGGGCCGACGCGACTCCGGGGTGCGCGGGGACCGGCCAGGACGGGGCGCTCCCCGGCGCGGACGACGACGCGGCGACGTGCGCGTGCTCGGCGGCGGACGGCGGGACAGGCTTTGCGGCGGCCGGCGGGACGGGCGGTGCGAACGGCGCCGGGACAGGCACCGCGGACGGCGGGACAGGCGGCGCGGCCGCGCGGACCGCCGGGGCCGGATCCGCTGCGGCCGCGGTCTCGGCCTCGTGCGCCTCGGCGAAGGAGCGGTGCTGCGCCTCCTCCGCGATGATCGCGGCACGGTCGCGATACCCCTTGGAGGTGACCCGGTCGAGCTCGACCTGCTTGGCGATCGCCTCGGCCTTCTCGTAGAGGGAAGGATCTCCCCAGCTCGTCAGGACCTTCACGATCACGGGCAGCAGCTCGATCATGAAGAACAGCGCGGCGATGAGCCAGTGCGCGAAGCCCAGCACGGGCTCCTTCGCCGACAGCCGGTCCAGGGCCGAGATCTGGCTGAGCAGACCGATCGCCCCGGCGTTCGTGCCTGCCACGGAGGCCGCACGGGCGTTGTAGGCGTCGAGCGCGGTCTTGTAGGCCTGCTCGGCGGCGGGCAGCTGATCCTTCGCCTGCTGGCGGTTCTGCGTCTCGGAGGCCGACGTCGCGGACTTGGACGAGCTGTCAGCCGACTCGACATCGGCGTTGGCCTGGCGCAGCTGCGCGGCGAGCGAGTCGTAGGTCTGCTGCGCCTGGTCGAGCTGCGACTTCGCCGCGTCGCTGCTGGCGCCGTCGCCCTGCACCCCGGTGCAGCCGGGAACCGTGCCGGCGCCCTCGCCGGTCAGCTCGCACTGGTAGAGCGCGCGGGCCTGATCGATCACCTTCTGCTGCGCGGCCATCTGCGCGGTGATCTGCGTCACCGTGCCCTGGGCCGCCTTCTGCGAGGCGGAGTCGCTGGACGTGCCCTTGACGATGCCGGTCGACGCCTGGTTCTGGAGATCGGAGACACGTTGCGACGCGGCGTCGAGCGCCTTCTTCTCCGGACCGTCCTGCACGGCTTTCTGGTCGCTCTGCGCCTGCACGAGGTTCGTCGCGGTGACCTCGCGGGCGATGTCGTTGTGGAAGGCCTGCAGCACGATCGGCTCCGCCACGACGAACCCGATGATGGCGGCCATGAGCACGCGCGGCACCGCGAGGCCGATGAGACGGCCGACCTTGCGCGTGGAGCGCATGGTCGAGGTGAGGAAGCGGTCCAGGTTGAAGATGAGCAGCGCCCAGACGACCGCGAGCGGCGCCGCGATCCAGACCAGCACCTGCACACCGGTGGTGAGCGCGAAGAGCATGGACAGCGCGGAGACGAGGGCGGTGCCGGCGAGCACGAAGAACATCTGCACGAAACGCGGCTGCTCGCTCGGGACCTTGTCCAGGATCGCGCCATCGGCGCCGCCGAGGATCGCGAGACGACGCAGGAACCAGCCCTGGGGGCGGGGGGTCTTCGGCTCCTTCGGAGTCCTGGGGGCACGGGCGGGGCGGGGGGCCTTGGTCCTGTCGACCTTCTCCCCGCCCTTCTCCGCGGTTCGCGGAGGAAGGGGGGCGGGATCCGGGACCACGAGCGGCTCCGGAGCAGCGGCCGGCTCCGGGGCGGCGGCCGGCTCCGGGGCGGCGGTCTGGGCCGGAACGGCCGGCCCCGCGGCCTCGGTCAGGAAGGGCTCGTCGGCCGGCTCCGCGCCTTCGGGAGCGTAATCGCGGACGTGATAGAGCGGCTCGTCGGGCGTGGTTCCGGGGTCGCCCTGTCCGTCGACGTCGAAGGAGATCCGGCCCTGGGAGTCCATGCGACCGGGTCTGTGCGCGGAATAGGACATCCTGACAGGCTAGAGCCCGCCGGCTGTATGGGAACCGGACGACCCCTGGGCGCCCGCCCAGCGGATCCGAGGTGCCGGCTCAGCGCAGGCTCCCCCGCGCACACGGCACTGCGGCTCAGCGCGCGCTCCACCCGCCGTCCATCGTGTAGGACGCACCGGTGACGGACGCCGCGGTCGGCCCGCACAACCAGCGGACGAGATCCGCGACCTCCTCGGGTTCCAGGAGCCGCTTGATCGCCGACTCGACGAGCATGACCTTCTCGATCACCTCGGACTCGGCGATGCCGTGCGTGCGGGCCTGATCGGCGATCTGCTTCTCGACGAGCGGGGTGCGCACGTATCCGGGGTTGACGCAGTTGCTGGTGACGCCGTGCGGGCCACCCTCGAGCGCCGTGACCTTCGACAGGCCCTCCATCGCGTGCTTGGCCGTCACATAGGCGACCTTGTATTCGCTCGCGCGGAGGCCGTGCACCGAGCTGATGTTCACGACACGCCCCCAGCCGCGTGCGTACATCCCGGGGAGCACCGCGCGGGTGAGCAGGAACGGCGCGGTCACCATGAGGTCGATCATCCGCCGGAACGTGCGCGGATCGAATTCGACGATCGGCGCCACGGTCTGGATCCCGGCGCTGTTGACCAGGATGTCGGCGTCGAAGGCGCGGGTCGCGAGCGCGTCGAGATCGCCGAGATCGACGGCCAGCGCCTCCCCGCCGATCTCGTCCGCGACCGCCGTCGCGGCGTCGCTGTCGCGATCGAGCACGATCACGCGCGCGCCGCTGCGCGCGAGCACCCTGGCGCACGCGGCACCGATGCCGCTGCCTCCGCCGGTCACGAGCGCTCGGCGCCCTTCCAGGTCCGCGTCGCCGCGGCCGGTGGGATCGACGTCGGTCATCACGGGTCGCTGCTCTGCCATTCCAGCACGGTACTTGACTCGGATGCACGCGTCCAAGGGGCGCCACTATGCAAAACTGCATACATGGACGCGCGGTTCCCCACACCCCCGCTCAGCGCCGACGACCTGCTCGTGCTGCTCGCCGTCGCCCGCAGCGGACGGTTCACGAGCGCGGGGCAGCAGCTCGGCCTGAACCACACCACGGTCGCCCGACGCATCGCGGCCCTGGAGGCCCAGCTCGGCGGGCGCGTGCTCTCTCGCGACGGAGCCGGATGGGAGCTGACGCCGCTGGGATCGCGGGCGCTCGCCGCTGCGGAGGGCGTGGAGCGGGCGCTCGAACGTCTCGACGCCCGCGACGGCGCACGGGTGGGCGGCCTGATCCGACTCTCGGCGACCGACGGCTTCAGCGGCTTCGTCGCGGCGCCCGCCATGTCGGCTCTGCGCAGGGTGCACCCCGACGTCTCGCTCGAGGTCATCACGTCGACCCGGCAGGCCTCGCATCAGCGCACGGGCGCCGACCTGGAGGTGGTCGTCGGCCGCCCGCAGGTGCGACGGGCCCGCGCGATCCATCTCGCCGACTACGCGCTCGGCCTCTATGCGAGCCGGGACTGGCTGCGCGACCACCCCGCGCCCCGATCCCCGGAAGACCTCGTGGGGCAGCCGCTCGTGTACTTCATCGAGTCGATGCTGCACGTCGACTCGCTGGACGACGCGCGCAGAGCCGTACCGGGGATGCTCGACGCGGTCGCGAGCACCAACGTGTACGTGCACGTCGACGCGACACGCGGCGGCGCGGGCTACGGCCTCCTGCCCGCCTTCCTCGCCGACCGGCACGACGACCTGATCCGCGTGCTGCCCGACCGGATCGACGAACGGCTCCCGTACTGGCTCATCGCGCGCCCGGAGGCGCTGAACCAGCCGGCGATCTCCGCGTTCCTGGAGGCGCTGCAGCAGCGCCTCGCCGACGTGCGCCCCGCGCTGCTCGGCGAGCGCTGAGGCTCCCTACCCCTCCCCGCCAGCCCCGCCCTTCGCGCGCACGCCACTACGCGCTTCCCTCCCCTCAGTGCCTTTCCCTCCTCCCAGCAGCGTGAGCACGGGGAGGGAAAGACACGCAGGGGAGGGAAACGCGTCAGAGCCGGGACCGAGCGAGCTCGGACGGGAGCGACCGGGGCGGGCACGACCGGGGTGGGCGCGAGTGGGGACCGAGCGAGCGGAGCGGGAGCGAGCGCGGACGCGTCCCGGCGGATCAGGCCATCGCGGCCGCGGCGGCCTCGTCCTCGGTCGTGGCGACGAGCTGACCGCACGCGCCGTCGATCTCCTTGCCGCGGGTGTCGCGGAGGGTGGTCGGGATACCGGCGTCGTTGAGGCGGCGGACGAACTCGTCCTGCACCTCCTTCTCGGACGCGGTCCAGATGGATCCGGGCGTCGGGTTCAGCGGGATCGGGTTCACGTGCACCCAGCCGCGGCCGCGGGCGTTGAGCTTCTCCGCGAGGAGGTCGGCCCGCCAGGCGTGGTCGTTCATGTCCTTGATGAGCGCGTACTCGATCGAGACGCGCCGCCCGGTCTTCTCGAAGTAGCCGCGCGCCGCGTCGAGCGCCTCGTCGACCTTCCACCGCGAGTTCACCGGGATGAGCTCGTCGCGGAGCTGATCGTCCGGCGCGTGCAGGGAGAGCGCGAACGTGACGGGGATGTCCTCGTCCGCGAGCCTGTTGATCGCCGGCACCAGTCCGACCGTGGACACGGTGATGCCGCGTGCGCTCATGCCGAGGCCCTCGGGCTGCGGCGCGACCATGATGCGCACGGCATCCATCACGCGCTTGTAGTTGGCGAGCGGCTCGCCCATCCCCATGAACACGATGTTCGAGACCCGCTCCATCGAGTGGTCGTCCGCCTTCTTGCCGCCCAGCCCGCCCTCGGCGATGAGCCGGTTGGCCCGCACGATCTGCTCGATGATCTCGGCGGTCGACATGTTGCGGGTGAGTCCCGCCTGACCCGTGGCGCAGAACGGGCAGTTCATGCCGCACCCGGCCTGGCTCGACACGCACAGCGTGATACGGCCCGGGTAGCGCATGAGCACCGACTCGACGAGTGCCCCGTCGTGCAGGCGCCAGAGGAACTTGATCGTGTCGCCGCGGTCGGTCTCGAGGCGGCGGACCTCGGTGAGCAGCGGCGGCAGCATCCCGGCCACGAGTTCGTCGCGCTGCGCCGCCGGCAGATCGGTCATGTGCGCGGGATCCGACGTGTAGTGCGTGAAGTAGTGCGTCGCCAGCTGCTTGGCGCGGAACCCGGGCAGGCCCAGCTCGGTCACCTTCGCGATGCGCTCGGCCGGGGTGAGGTCGGCGAGGTGCACGGGCGGCTTGCCGCGGCGCGGGCTCGCGAACTGCAGCAGCGGACGCCCCTCCGCGTCCTTCTTCTGCGTCCAGCCCTCGGTGGCGGGACGCACCTGCGCGGCGCGCGTGGAGGTGCGCCGCATGGGCGCATCGGAGGGCGCGGACGCAGGAGTGTCGCTCATGCTTCCAGGGTACGGCCTGGAGGGTGCGAGCGGGCTGGGCACCGAGGCCCGCCCGCCCGCGCGGATCAGTCGAGGAAGATGTCGGGGAACAGCTGGTCGTCCGGGGTCCCGGGCGTCGCGGCGTAGGCGGAGAAGTCGGTGACCCCCTCACCCTCCAGCACGTCCTCGACGATCAGGGTCTGCCCGGTGTATTCGCGCGCGGGCTTCGTCAGCACGGTGTACGCGGCGTCCGCGTAGATCTCCGGCGTGCGGCTGACCCGCATCATCCGATCGCCGCCGAGGGCGAACTGCACGGCCGCGGTCGCGATCGTCGTGCGCGGCCAGAGGGTGTTCGCGGCGATCCCGGCGTCGGCGAACTCGGCGGCGAGGCCCAGCGTGGTCATCGTCATGCCGTACTTCGCGAGCGTGTAGCCGGTGTGCGCGCCGAGCCAGCGAGGGCTCAGGTTCAGCGGCGGCGACAGCGAGAGGATGTGCGGGTTCGCCGCGTCTTTGAGCACCGGCACCGCGGCCCGCGACAGCATGAACGTGCCGCGGACGTTGACGTCCTGCATGAGGTCGTACTTCTTGGCGGACAGGTCGAGGGATCCGGAGAGGTCGATCACGCTGGCGTTGTTGACGACGATGTCGATGCCGCCGAACTCGCCCTGGGTCGTGAGCACGGCCTCGGTGACGCTCTCGTCGTCACGCACGTCGCCGACGATCGCGAGCGCCTGACCGCCCGCGGCCCGGATCTGCTCCGCAGCGGTGTGGATCGTGCCCTCGAGCTTCGGATGCGGGGTGTCGGTCTTCGCGAGCAGGGCGATGTTGGCGCCGTCTGCCGCGGCGCGCAGAGCGATCGCGAGGCCGATGCCGCGGCTGCCGCCCGACATCAGGATGGTCTTTCCGGCGAGGGGCTTGTTCTCGGTCATGCGTTCCTCGGGTCTCTCAGGTCTCTGGAGGACGGTCAGGGCTGTTCCCGTCGCAGAAGATGTCGCTCCGAACGGCGGAAAGCGGCATCATCTGCGACGGGAGCAAGGATGTGGGATCCGCTCAGCGCGGGGCCATGCGGATCGCGCCGTCGAGGCGGATCGTCTCGCCGTTCAGATAGCCGTTCTCGACGATCTGCTGCACGAGCGCGGCATACTCGTCCGGGCGCCCGAGACGGGACGGATAGGGCACCTGCTCTCCGAGCGAGTCCTGCGCCGCCTGCGGGAGCCCGGCGAGCATCGGCGTCTCCATGATCCCGGGGGCGATCGTGCAGACGCGGATCGCGTAGCGGGCGAGCTCACGGGCGATCGGCAGGGTCATCGCGTGCACGCCTCCCTTGGAGGCGGAGTACGCCGGCTGTCCGATCTGCCCGTCGAACGCGGCGACGCTCGCGGTGTTCACGATGACGCCGCGGTCGCCGTCGGCGGTCGGCTCGTTCGTGGACACGACTGCGGCGGCCTGGGAGATCACGTTGAACGTGCCGACGAGGTTGATCCGCACGATCCTCTCGAAGGCCGCGAGATCGGCGGGGTTGCCGTCGCGGTCGAGCACCTTCGCGGGCGGCGCGATGCCGGCGCAGTTCACCACGATCCGCACCGGGGCCGCGGCCTGGGCGAGGGCGACCGCCTCGGCGATCGCGGCCGGATCGGTCACGTCGGCGGGGGCGAACACGCCGCCCACCTCCTCGGCGATCGCCGCGCCGCGGGAGGACGGCAGGTCGACGATCGTGACGACGGCGCCCGCGGCGGCCAGGCGACGTGCCGTGGCGAGGCCGAGCCCGGACGCACCGCCCGTGACAAGGGCGCCGGATCCCTGGATCTGCATGGATGTTCTCCTTCGAACCTGCAACTGAGTCTCAGCATACGTGAGTCTGCGTCTCAATACTTCGCCGGCCCGCGTCTGCGAGATCTCTATGGCGCGCCGGCCGTGACATGCCCATCTCAGCACGGGAGGACGTCCGTCCGCGACCGGGCGAGCGCGGGCGGCGAACGGCCGGCGCCCACGATCGCGTCGCGCACCGGCGAGGATGGACGCATGACGATCCCCTCCGGCGAGGTGCGCGTGCCCGCACGCGTCCGTGCCCTCGCGCGCGGCGCGGCCCTCACCCCGGTGTGGGAGAACGGGATCGGTGGTCTGACGTTCCGCACCGACGACGGCCGCTACCTCAAGCACGGCCCCCGCCATGCGGAGACGACCCTGCGCGACGAAGCGGAGCGGATGCGGTGGGCATCCGCCTGGACCCCCGTGCCGCACGTGCTCGCCCAGGGCGAGGATGATGCGGAGGAGTGGCTGGTGTCCGTCTCCCTCCCCGGGCGCAGCGCCGTGGATGCCCGGTGGATCGCGCGGCCCGAGATCGCCGTGCCCGCCGTCGGACGGGCGCTGCGCGCGCTGCACGACGCGTTGCCCGTCGCCGAGTGCCCGTGGAGCTGGGGGGTCCCCGAGCGGATCGACGCCGCCGCACGCCGAGGCGTCGTCGTCCCCCAACGCCTGCACGAGCCCCCGCCCATCGATCGGCTCGTCGTGTGCCACGGGGACGCCTGCGTCCCGAACACGCTGCTCTCCGACGACGGCGCTTGGCTGGCGCACGTCGACCTCGGAGCCCTCGGCACGGCCGACCGCTGGGCGGATATCGCCGTCGCGTCGATGAGCACGACCTGGAACTTCGGGCCGGGCTACGAGGACCTGCTCATCGAGGCGTACGGGGTGCGACCGGATCGCGCGCGCATCGCCTACTACCGGGCCCTCTGGGACGCGACCTGAGCGGATCCGCTCCGCCCGCCGCGCGGATCGGTCCTCACGCGCCCGCCCCCTCGCACCCGCCCCCTCACACCCGGCCCCTCACACCCGGCAGAGGATCTCCCCGTGCAGAATCGAGAACCAGCCGTCGTCCTCCCCCGCCCAGGCGCGCCAGCCCGCGCTGATCCGTTCCAGGTCGTCCCCCGTCGCCGCCCCCGTGTCGAGGAGCTGCCGGGTGATCGCGGACCCGAGGATCCGGTCGGCCCACATCCCGCCCCACCACGCCCGGTCCTCGGGACTGGCCCAGCACCACGTGCTGGATGTCGCCACCACGTCCTTCAGGCCCGCCGCCCGCGCCCAGCCGAGCAGACGTCGCCCGGCATCGGGGGCCCCGCCGTTCGCGCGCGCCGCATCCTGGTAGAGCTCCCGCCAGCGGTCGAGGGCGTCCGATTCGGGCCACCAGCGGAAGCCCCCGTAGTCGCTGTCGCGGACCGCGACGATCCCGCCCGGCTTCGTCACGCGCGCGAGCTCGCGCAGCGCCTGTACCGGATCGGCGACGTGCTGGAGCACCTGGTGCGCGTGCACGACGTCGAAGCTCGCGTCGGGGACGTCGAGGGCGTGCACGTCTGCCACTCGGAACGCGATGTTCGTCACGCCCCGTTCTGCGGCCGTCGCCCGGGTGAGCGCCAGCTCGTCCTCGCCGATCTCCGTCGCGACCACCTCGGCGACGAGCCCCGCGAGGTCCGCGGTGATCGTGCCAGGGCCCGCACCCACGTCGAGCAGGCGGTCGGACGCCCTCAGATGCGGCAGCAGGTAGGCGGCCGAGTCCTCGGCGGTGCGCCGCCGATGCGAACGCAGCACCGCGTCTGCGTGGCCGTGGGTGTAGGGGGTCATCGGGCTCCTCCTCGGGTCGTGCCCAGCCTCTCGCCCGGCGCTCCGGCGCGGAAGACCGTAGTCTTCCTAGGAGCGCCGCACCCTCTCACGGCGCGGATCGGGGAACTCGGATGGCGAACGCGCTGGGCGACTTCCTGCGCGCGCGACGCACCGACGAACGGCTGAGCGGATCCGCCCCCGCGGGTCGGCGCCGGATCACGGGCCTGCGCCGCGAGGAGGTCGCGGCCGCGGCCGGCATCAGCGTCGACTACTACGTGCGCCTGGAACAGGGACGCGAGACGCACCCGAGCGACGCCGTGCTGCAGGCGCTGTCCGACGCCCTGCACCTGGACCGGGATGCGGCGGATCACCTGCGCCGCCTGCGGGAGCCGCACCCGCTCCCGGCGCGGATCCCGGACGACGCACTGCTCGCCCGTATGGCGCTCCTCGTCGAGACCGTGCGCCCGAGCCCCGCCTATGTGCTCGACCGGCTCAGCACCGTGATCGCCGCGAATCCCGAGGGACTCGATCTGCACGAGGGCCTCGCCGCGCTGCCGCCGGCACAGCGCAACACGGTCCGCTCGCTGCTGCTCGATCCGCGCAGCCGGGAGCGCTTCGTCGAGTGGGAGGATCTCGCCCGCGGCGCCGTCGCGCACCTGCGGGCGGCGAACGCGCACGACCTCGCCGATCCCGAGCTCGTGGCCCTGGTCGACGAGCTCAGTGCACAGAGCGACCTGTTCGCGACCTGGTGGGGAGAGCACGTCGTGCAGCGCCGCCGCGCCGCCGTCACGCACATCCGCACGGCCGCAGGGACGGTCGAGAAGCGCAGCTACGAGGTGCTGCACCTGCCGGAGGACGGCGTGCGGATGACCCTCTGGCTGCCCGCGGGGTGATCGGCTCGCACGGATCTCGCGCGGTCACTGCTGCCGAGAGGAAGGCACCCGCGGGTCGCGATCCCCGGCGTCCGTCCTGACGACGATCACGACCACACGAACCGGAACGTGCCGGTCAGGACCGCCGCCGCGATCGAGAGCGCCATGATGCCCACGCCGCCCGCGAGCGCGACGGCGTCGCGGGCGTGCAGCCGCGAGGGGCGGGACCAGGTCCGCAGGACGTCCGCACCGAACCCGCGCGCCTCCATCGCAAGAGCGAGCGCCGTCCCCCTCCGCACCGCGAACACGAGCAGCACGAACGACATCGTGAAGAAGCGGCGCAATACGCCGCGATCCCCCACCCCCCGCGCGCGACGGGCGAGGGAC
The DNA here is from genome assembly GCF_945952435.1 of uncultured Microbacterium sp. GTDB lineage: Bacteria > Actinomycetota > Actinomycetes > Actinomycetales > Microbacteriaceae > Microbacterium. The sequence continues at coordinate 35,401 of NZ_CAMFHZ010000022.1, read as the reverse complement.
ATCGTGCGCCAGTCGTCGACGAACAGCCCCAGCATGCGGGTGCCGGCGAGCACGCCGAGCACGAACCGACTGGGCAGGTGCGCGACCTGTGCGAGCGCATCGGCGAGCTCTGTCGGATCCGTCCGGGCGAACAGCAGGATCGTGGGCAGCCCGAGCGCGATCACCCGCAGGCTCACCGCGATCGCGAGCTGGATCGATCCCTCGCTGATGCGGGCGACCCCGAACGAGAGGAACACCTGTCCGGCGGGTGCCGCGTAGAGCAGCATGCTGACGCCCGCGACGGGCGCGACGAGCAGCAGCAGTCCGATCCGGCGCAGCACCGTGCGCACGCGCAGCCCGGTCAACGGCACGCACAGGAGCTGCAGCGCGATCGCCACGAGGCCGCTGGTCACGTCGATCGAGGCGAAGAGCGGGACCGAGAGCACGAGGGCCAGCAGCACCCGGGTGACGGGGTTGACCCCGTCGATCCAGGCGCGCGGGGTCACGACCTCGCGCCGGTCGCGCGCGGTGCGCGCACCACGCTCCGGGCCGCCCGTCCGAGCAGGCTGCGTGCGATGGGTGACGGGCGCCGTCACGAGCGGCCCCCCGCGCCGACGGAGACGCCGCGAGAGGATCCCGGTGCGTCCGGGCCGGCCGCGTCCGTTCCGAGCTCGATGCGCCGCCCCCCGAGGTGACGGATCACATCCTCGTCGTGGGTCACCGCGATCACCGTCGTGCCGCGCGCGATCTCCTCCTGCAGAAGGGCGACGAGGCCGATCCACCCGCGCCGGTCCTGCCCGAACGTCGGCTCGTCGAGGACGATCACGGCGGGCGCCGCCGCGAGCACGGTGGCCACGGACAGTCGGCGCTTCTGGCCGCCGGACAGGGTGAAGGGATTGGCCTCGGCGAGCGGGGCGAGGCCGAGCCGGTCGAGGAGCCCGTCCACGACGGCGTCGATCCGTGCGGCGGGCCAGCCCAGCGCACGCGGACCGACCGCGAGTTCCTCGCGCACCGTCTGGGTGAGGAACTGGTGCTCCGGCTCCTGGAACACCATGCCGATCCGGGTGAGCAGGGATCGCGAGCTCCAGCCGATCGGCCCCGGTCCGAGGCGACGACGGAACCCGCCGCGCGGCGGTCGCAGATCGTCCGCCGCCCGCACGTCGCCCGCGAGCGGCGCGAGCAGACCGGCGAGGGTCAACGCGAGGGTGGACTTGCCGGTGCCGTTGCGACCGGTGATGACGGTCGCGCACCCCCGCGGGATCGCGAGCGCGAGTCCCCGCTGCACGGGATGACGGCGATCCCGCGTGATGGCGAGGTCGCGGGTCGTGAGGATCGGCTCCGCCTCGCGGTCCGCCGGCGGAAGGATCGGCAGCTCGACCGGGCGCCCGGGCACCCACACCCCGGCCGCCGCGAGCGCGTCGCCGTGGCGGCCGAAGACCTCCTCGGGCGTTCCGTCGGCGAGCAGGCCGCCGTCGGAGGCCAGGACGACGACCCGTGTCATCAGGTGCGCCCACACCGCGGTGCGGTGTTCGATGACGACGAGCGTCGCACCGGTCGACGCGACCGCCCGCTCGACGCCCTGGCGCACCTCGTGCACGCCCGCCGGATCCAGGTTCGCGGTGGGCTCGTCGAGCAGCAGCAGGCCCGGGCGCATCGCGAGCGCGCCGGCCAGGGCGAGCCGCTGCTTCTGCCCCCCGGAGAGTGCGCTCGTCGAGCGGTCCTGCGCCACGGGCAGGCCGACGGCGTCCAGTGCATCGGCGACGCGATCCGGGATCTCCTCCGGCGGAACGCCGAGGTTCTCGCAGCCGAACGCCACGTCGTCGCCGACCTTCGACAGCACCACGCCCGCCTCCGGGTCCTGGAGGACGAGGCCGATCCGTCCGCGCTGGTGCGCGGGATCCCGGCCGTCGACGTGGAGGACGCCGGAGCGCTCCCCCTCCTCGTCATCCCCGAGCAGGCCGGCCATGCCGCGCAGCAGCGTCGACTTGCCCGCACCCGAGGCCCCGAGCAGGAGCACGCGCTCCCCCGGCTCGATCGAGAAGGAGACGTCGCGCACGGCGGGGAGCCGGCGCCCGGCGTAGCGCCAGCCCCAGCCCTCGGCGACGACCCGGGCCGCGGTCATCTCAGACCTCGCGGCGACGCTCGCGTCCGGCGGCGAAACGACTCAGGGCGCCGGTCGCGGCGAGCGCCCGCACGAGCAGCCAGCCGAGAAGCCCCGCCAGGAGCGCACCCGAGATCACCAGCGCACCGAGGTAGATCGCGTTGAACTCGACCGACTTCAGGATGTTGGGGGAACTGCCCCAGAACATCTCGAACAGCCAGGATCCGCAGGAGGCGACGACTCCCGCGAGCATCGCGACCGGCAGCGAGAAGCGGCGGTAGAGGAACAGGGCGAAGACGATCTCGGCGCCGAGTCCCTGAGCCAGGCCTTCGAGCACGGTGGAGACGCCCCACATGTTGCCGATGAGCATCGACACGATCGCCGCGACGACCTCGACCACGATCGCGGCACCGGGCTTGCGGATCACGAGACCGCCGACCACGCCGCCGAGCAGCCAGATCCCCACGGCGATCCCGCCGAACCCCGGGGTGAGAGCGTCGGCGGCGGTGAACCAGGCGAAGCCGATCGTGTTCCAGATCCAGAACACGAGGCCGATCGCGACGCCGAGCACGGCGGCGACGACGATGTCGACGACGCGCCAGCTCAGACGGCGCGACGCAGCAGCGGTGACGGTGCGCCCGGGGGCGGGCACGGTGGCATGCATCATCAGAAACTCCTCCCTGCGCCGGCATGATCCGGATCAGGTTCGACGGTCGAAGCGCGATTCGCTCCCTCTCAGCCCGGCTCGCCGGACTCCCGTGGTGATCCGCCCATCATAGCCCCGTCGACGGCGAGGCGCGTCGCCGTCGACGGCGCACGCATGAACCCGGACGGTACGGTAAGACCGTGAACACCGACGAACGACCCAGAGCCGGGACGGGCGACACGGGCGTCGTCGAGACGGTCCCGGATCCGCGTCGCGTCGCCGCGGCCCCGGGCGACGCGGCCCCGAGCACGCCCAACTCCCCCGCGGCCCCCGCGCTGAGCTGGGTCGACGCCGACGGGATCGCCGCCCGCACCGGCGCCGTGGCGACCGTAGACCCGGCGGCGCGCGCGCTGCTCGCCGACGCCCCGCGCCGCTCCCCGCTGCGCCCGGGGGTGCTCGTTCCGATCACCGGGCTCGTGCTCGTCGCCCTCGGCTACGGCGTGACGACCGCCGTGTGGCCGCTGAACGCGGTCGAGCCGGTGGCGTCGGCCGTGTCGTTCGCCCCCGCGCCCGCCCCCGCGGCCGCGGTGACCTGGCCCACGGCCGGAAGCGCCGCGGTCTCGATCGCGGGCATCGGCACGATCGCCTCCTCCGAGGAGCGCGCGCCGATGGCCAGCATCACCAAGCTCGTCACGGTGCTCGCCTCGTTCGAGAAGCTGCCGTTGCAGCCGGGCCAGGACGGCGCCACCTTCGCGTTCACCGACACGGACAGCGCGAACTACTGGAGCTATCTGCGCAACGACGAGTCGGCTCTCGACGTGCCGGCCGGCGGTTCCCTGACCCAGTACCAGTTGCTGGAGGGGATCCTGCTCGGATCGGCGAACAACTACGCCGACCGCCTCGCCCGCGAAGTGTGGGGAAGCGACGCCGACTACGCCGCGGCGGCCAACCAGTGGCTGCGTCAGCACGACCTGTCCGACATCACCGTGACGACGCCGTCCGGCTTCGACTTCGGCAACGTCGCGACGCCCCGAGCCCTCATCGAGCTCGGCCAGCTCGCGGTGCACAATCCGGTGATCGCCGAGATCGTGAAGAAGAAGAGCGTCGAGCTGCCGGGTGCCGGAACCGTGACCAACACGAACGGACTCATCGACGACGCCGGCATCATCGGCATCAAGACCGGGACGATCGGCGACGGCGACGACACCCGGTACAACCTGCTCTCGGGCATGGACGTGACCGACGGATCCACCACCGTGCGGGTGTACGCGACCGTCCTCGGGGAGCCGAGCGATGCGGCCCGCGTCGACGCCTCGCGCCGACTGTACGCCGATGTCGAGGCGGCGCTGAAGAACCAGCCCCAGACGGTCGTCAAGGGCACGACTCTGGGCACGGTCGACACGGCATGGGGAGAGACGACGCAGGTCGTGGCCGCGAAGGACGCTCGTGTCGTGCTCTGGAACGGGGCGGCCGCCTCGGGCACGACGAAGTTCGATCTGGGCGACGAGTGGACCGCCGGCGAGCGGGCCGGTGAGCTCACGCTCAAGGGTCCCCTGGACAGCACGTCCGTGCCCCTCACCCTGCGCACCGCGCTGCACGGGCCGAGCCTGTGGTGGCGCCTGACCCACCCGCTCGAGCTCTTCGGTCTCGATGAGGACTCCCCGCGCGCGTCGGCGTCGGCACGGGGGTAGGACGGCACGGGGCCGGTCGGCACGAGGCCGGTCGGCACGGGGTAGGTCGGCACAGGGGGCGGTTCGGCGTCGTGCGGTGGCGGCCGTCCGTGTCGGTTGTTCGCGACGTTCGTCCGTGACGGTCGCCGGCACTGGCCGACAGCCGCGGCTCTTCGTGCCGCTCACCGACACCGGTCGGCAGCACCGGTTCTCCACGGCGGTCACCTGTTCCGCCTGTCAGTGCGCTTCTTCGCGCCCGCCGCCGGTACCGGTGGTCAGCGTCGATTCTCCACGGCGGTCGCCCGTTCCGGCCGTCCGCACCGATCGCTTGGCGGGGGTGCCGCCGTTGTCCGAACGCGGAGACGCCGCCGACCTCGCAGGATCGGCGGCGTCTCCGGGCGTTCAGACTCTGTCTTCTCCGAGGTCGCTGACCGGCTCCTCGGCGACCGTCTCGGTGCGCTCCGCGACCGCGACCGGAGCGGTGATGGATCCGGGAACCCCTGCGGCACCCGCCTCGATCTCGGCCGCGACGGCGGGAGCCCCCTCGGCCGTCGGCACCGCGCCCGTGACCAGCGCCGCGTCCGCATCGGTGTCGGCGGCGGCCTGCTCGAACTGCGACTGGTAGAGCCGCCAGTACGCTCCCTGCGCCGCGATGAGCTCGTCGTGCGTGCCCTTCTCCACGATGTCTCCGTGCTCCATCACGAGGATGAGGTCGGCATCACGGATCGTGGACAGGCGGTGCGCGATCACGAACGAGGTGCGCCCGTTGCGCAGCGCCGCCATGGCGTGCTGCAGGAGCAGCTCGGTGCGGGTGTCGACCGCGCTCGTGGCCTCGTCCAGGATGAGGATCGAGGGCTGGGCGACGAACGCGCGCGCGATGGTGATGAGCTGGCGCTCACCGGCCGACACGTTCGACGCGTCCTCGTCGAGCAGGGTGTCGTAGCCCTCGGGCAGCGCGTGCACGAAGCGGTCCACGTACGTCGCCTTGGCGGCCTCGGTCACCTCCTCGTCCGTGGCCGTCGACCGTCCGTAGCGGATGTTCTCCCGGATGGTTCCCGCGAACAGCCAGGGATCCTGCAGCACCATCCCGGTGCGCGAGCGCAGATCCGACCGTTCCATCCGGGCGATGTCCTGCCCGTCGAGCAGGATGCGGCCGCCGCTGAGCTCGTAGAACCGCATGATGAGGTTGACCAGCGTGGTCTTTCCCGCCCCGGTCGGCCCGACGATGGCGACGGTCTGGCCCGGTTCCACCCGGAAGGACAGGTCCGTGATGAGCGGGTGATCCTCGGTGTACGAGAACGCCACGTGCTCGAACTCGATCACGCCCTTGCCGTCGCGGGCGGTGGCGGCGTCCTCGGCGTCCGGATCCTGTTCCTCCGCGTCCAGCAGCTCGAAGACGCGCTCCGCAGACGCGGTGCCCGACTGCACGACCGCCGCCATGCCACCCAGTTCGCTGAGCGGCTGCGTGAACTGCTGCGAGTACTGGATGAACGCCTGCACGTCGCCGAGCCGCAGCTGACCGCTCGCGACCATGAGCCCGCCGAGCACCGCGAGACCGACGTAGGTCAGGCTGCCGATGAAGGTCATCGCCGGCATGATGATGCCGGAGAGGAACTGCGCCTTGAACGCCGCCTGATAGAGCTCCTCGTTCTCGTCCTGGAACTTCGCGAGCGCGTCCTTCTCGCGCCCGAACACCTTCACCAGCGCGTGGCCGGAGAACGCCTCCTCGACGCGGGAGTTCAGACGGCCCACCTTCTTCCACTGGATCCCGAACGCCTTCTGCGAGCGCGGGCCGATCACGCCGAAGATGACGCCCATGAGCGGCAGGGCGACGAGGGCGACGAGGGCGAGCTGCCAGGAGATCGAGAACATCATGACGAGCACGCCGACCACGGTGAGCACGGACGTCAGCGCCCCGGACAGCGACTGCTGCATGGTCTGCGTGATGTTGTCGATGTCGTTCGTGACACGGGAGATGAGCTCGCCGCGCTGCACCTTGTCGAAGTACGACAGCGGCAGACGGTTGATCTTCGCCTCGACGTCCTCGCGCAGGCGCCACATCGTGCGCACCATGATGACGTTGATGACGTAGCCCTGGATCCAGCTGAGCAGCGCCGAGACGACGTAGATCGCGAGCACCGCCGTGATGACACCGCGCAACGCGTCGAAGTCGATCCCGTCGCCCACCCGGAAGGGGCTGAAGGCCGCGACCATGTCGGCGAACTGGGTCTGACCCGCCTGCCGCAGCGTCTCGACGACCTGCGCCTGCGTCGTGCCCTTCGGGAACCCGGGCTGACCGTTCTGCCCGTTGCCGAGGGTGAGCGAGACGAAGCCCTCGTAGATGAGGTTCGTCGCGTTGCCGAGCACCTTCGGCGCGGCGACCGACAGCACGACGCCGATCGCGCCGAAGAAGGAGACGAGCAGGAACCAGACCGCGCTGGGCTTGAGCAGCCCGATCATGCGCCGGAAGCTCGGACCGAACTGATTGGCCTTGCCGGGAGCGGGGCCGTCGAACATGCCGCCGCCCTGCTGGCGCGCCTTCTCCGCCTGCTCGGCCTCCTCCCTCTCCGCGTCGGTCATCTCGACCGTCGGCGCGGAGCCGGCCCGATCCGCACGGCGGCCGGACGCTCGTGTGGTGCGGGCGGACGTGGTGTCGATGTCGTCGGTCATGCGTCGACCCCCAGCTGGGATTCCACGATCTCTCGATACGTGTCGTTGTGGGCGAGCAGCTGCTCGTGGGTTCCGACGCCGACCATCGTTCCTCCCTCGAGGACGACGATGCGGTCCGCGTCGGTGATCGTGGAGACGCGCTGTGCGACCACGATCTTGGTGACGTGCGGCAGGTTGCGCCAGAGCGCCTGTCGCAGGCGCGCGTCGGTGGTGAGGTCGAGCGCCGAGAACGAGTCGTCGAAGACGAGGATCTCGGGCTGGTGGACGATCGCGCGGGCGATCGCGAGACGCTGGCGCTGACCGCCGGACACGTTCGTGCCGCCCTGGGAGATCGGGGCGTCGAGGCCGAGGGGCATCTCGGACACGAAGTCCTTCGCCTGGGCGATCTCAAGCGCGGCCCACAGCTCCTCGTCGGTCGCCTCCTCCCTGCCGTAGCGCAGGTTCGACGCGATCGTTCCGGTGAACAGGAACGGCCGCTGCGGCACGAGTCCGATCGTCTTCCAGAGCGCGTCGACGTCGGCCTCGCGCACATCGATACCGCCGACCGCGGTCTTGCCGCCGGTGACGTCGAAGAGACGCGGGATCAACGAGACGAGGGTGGTCTTGCCCGCGCCGGTGGAGCCCACGATCGCGACGGTCTCCCCGGGTTCCGCCGCGAAGCTGATGCCGTGGAGCACCGGCGATTCGGCCCCGGGGTAGGTGAAGGACACGTCGTCGAACGCGACGGATCCGGGGGTCGGGAACCGGGTCACCCCGTCCACGGGGCGGGTCATGCTCTGCTCGGCGTCGAGGACCTCGCCGACACGCTCCGCGGACACCGCGGCGCGGGGGATCATCATCGCCATGAAGCTCGACATGATGATGCCCATCATGATCTGACCGATGTACTGCATGAACGCGAACAGCGTGCCCACCTCGACGGTGCCGTTGTTGACGTCGATGCCGCCGAACCAGATCACGCCCACGATCGTGACGTTGAGGATGAGCATGAACAGCGGGAAGAGCAGGACGAAGAGGGATCCGACGTTGCGGCCGACGACCATGATGTCGGTGTTCGCGCCCCGGAAGCGCTCCTCCTCGATGCGCTCGCGCACGAACGCGCGCACGACGCGCACGCCGGTGAGCTGCTCGCGCATGATGCGGTTCACGTTGTCGAGCTTGCCCTGGTAGCTGCGGAACAGCGGGACCATGCGTCCGATGATGATGCCGGCCACGATGAGCAGCACGGGCACGGAGATCGCGATCAGCCAGCTCAGCTGCAGACTCGTCTGCAGGGCCATGATGATGCCGCCGATCGCGAGCAGCGGGGCCGTGATGAACATCGTCGACCCCATCATCGCGAGCATCTGCACCTGCTGGACGTCGTTCGTGTTGCGGGTGATCAGCGAGCCGGCGCCGAACTGGGAGACCTCTCGCTCGGAGAAGCCGCTCACCCGGGCGAAGACGTCGGCGCGGATGTCGCGTCCGAGGCTCATCGCGGCGCGTGCGGCGAAGTAGGTGGCGATGATCGAGGCGACGATCTGACCGAGCGACACCGCGAGCATGAGGCCGCCGTGCGACCAGATGAAGGCGGTGTCGGCGTTGGCGACGCCCTTGTTGATGATGTCGGCGTTGAGGCGCGGCAGGTACAGCGCGGCGAACGCGCTGCCGAACTGGAACACCAGCACGCCGAGAAGCAGCCACTTGTAGCGCTTCAGATAACGGAACAGGATCTTCCCGAGCACAGGCGGACTTTCCTTGAAGGGAGCGGACTTCCCGGAGGAAGGAGGAGAGGCCGACGGGCGGCCACGAAACACCCTGCCACGCACCACCGACGTTCACATCCCCCATGCGGCGGATCGGATCGGATCTTCGCTCAGGGCGAACGAGGCTCGAGCGGGACGGAATTCTCAGATCGGAGCGAGAAATTCCCGTCTGCGAGGCTCGGAGATCACCGAGATATGAGGAGCGGAGGACGAGGACCCTCGAGGCGCGCGACGCTGATCTTCACCTCGGTGATCTCCGCATTCAGTTCCGCTCGCGCCTCCGACAGGTTGCGCTCGACGCGTTCGATCCGCGCAGAGAGCGAGTCCTCGACCTGATCGATCCGCGTCGACAGCGCATCGTCGACGCGGTCGATGCGTCTCACGACCCAGGCGAAGCCGCCGAACATGCCGAGCCCCAGGGTGACGACCACCGCGAGCGCGGAGACCACCGCCCCCACGAGTTCGACCGACATGTGCATGCCCCCATTCTGCGCGTCCGCGCGCCCCCATGCCAGCACCGTATCCGGACGCGACGTGCGCCGACGCCTTCCTACGGGATCTGTGGAGCACCCAGCCGTGAACTCAGCAGTGGGGGAAGATCATGCCGCTCACGCCCAGAGCGGCACGGAGGGGACGAAGTCGCGGGCGCCCGCCGCCGCGTCGGGGGCGAGGTCCGCGAGAGTCTGCGGATCCCAGTGCGGATCGCGGTCCTTGTCCACCAGTTGCGCACGGATCCCCTCCACCAGGTCGGGGTGGTGGTTCACGAACCAGAGCACGCGACGGTACTCCCCCGCCAGCGCATCCCGCAACGATGCGGCGGCACGCGCCTCGCGGACCGCCTCGAGAGTGACCGCCAGCGCGGTCGGCGCGAGCGACTCGAGCAGATCGGCGGTCGCGGCGGGGGTCAGTCCGGCGGCGGAATCCGCCCCGTCCGAGGACGATGCGATCGCACGCAGGCGGTCCACGATCTCCGACACGGTGCCGGCCGAGAAGGCCTCGTCGATCCAGGCGCGCGCGGCGGGAAGGGTCGAGGGATCCGGCGTCTCGTCGAAGAGCATCACGATCTCGCTCGGACCCGTCGGATCCGCCCGGTGGGCGAGGGCCTCGCGGAGCGCCTCGAGCCGTTCCGAAGGGACGAAGAAGTCGGCGAAGCCGGTGTAGAGGGCGTCCGCGCCGCTCATGCTCGCGCCGGTCAGCGCGAAGAACTCGCCGAGCCGACCGGGGGCGCGTCCGAGCAGCCAGGTCCCTCCGACGTCGGGGGTGAAGCCGATCCGCGTCTCCGGCATGGCGAGCTGCGAGCGCTCCGTGACGATCCGGATCGCGGCGTGCCCTGCGACCCCGACGCCCCCGCCCATCGTGATACCGTCGGCGATCGCGACGACGGGCTTGGGGAACTCCGCCAGCGCCGCGTTCATCGCGTACTCCTCGCGGAAGAATTCGACCGTCTGCGCGCTGCGCCCTGAGACGATCTGGGCGTGCAGCTCGCGCACGTCGCCGCCCGCGCACAGGCCGCGCTCGCCAGCGCCGTCCACGAACACGATCTCGATGTCGCTGTCCTCGCGCCAGGCGTCGAGCGCCGCCTGCACGAGCCGGATCATCCCGACGCTCAGCGCGTTGAGCGCACGGGGGCGGTTCAGCGTGATCCGCCCGAGCGCGCCCTCGGTGCGCACGAGCACCTCCTCTGCGGTCGCGACGGCGGATCCCTGGACGTCTTCGGCGGTGCTCACGGGTGACACGTTACCCCGGCGTCACCGCACCGGCGGACCGGCGCATCCCGCGGAATACACCGGGTCTGCACGCGATTTCACGACCGATCCGACAAGATAGAGGGGAACTGCTTTATCGACGAGAGGCCTCGGATGACCGACGGACAAGTGCTCGAGTTCTCGCGAGCGACGAAACGCTTCGGGGCTCTGACCGCCGTCGACGATCTGTCCGCGCGGATCGAGCCCGGTGCGGTGACCGCGTTCCTCGGCCCGAACGGCGCAGGCAAGACGACCTCGCTGCGCATGCTGCTCGGTCAGGTCCGCCCCACGAGCGGCACCGCCACGATCGGCGGCGTCCCGCATGCGGAGCTGCGCCATCCGCTGCGCACGATCGGATCCGTGCTCGAGGAGGCGATCTACCGCCCGCGCCGCACGGCGCCGCGCCAGTTGACGATCGCCGCGAAGGCCAACGGCATCCCCCTGTCCCGCGTGGACGAAGTGCTGCAGCTCGTGGGCCTGCAGAACGAGACAGAGACGCGCATCGGGGCGTACTCGCTCGGCATGCGGCAGAGGCTCAGCGTTGCCGGCGCTCTCCTCGGGGACCCCGGTGCGCTCGTGCTCGACGAGCCGGCGAACGGTCTCGACCCGGAGGGCATCCGCTGGATGCGCCTGCTCATGCGCCGCCTGGCCGACGAGGGACGCACCGTGCTGGTGTCCTCGCATGTGCTCAGCGAGATCGAACAGATCGCCGACAACGTGCTCGTGCTCGCCAAGGGCCACCTCGTCTATGCCGACAGCATCGGCAAGCTCAGCGATCCCGCGACGGAGTCGGTCGTCGTCGACGCGGACGACCGCGCCGCGCTCGCCGCCGCTCTGCGCAACGCCGGACTCGCCTTCGACGTCCTGCGCTCGGGGCTCACCGCGCACAACACCGATGCGGCGACCGTAGGTGCGATCGCGGCGAACGCGGGCATCGCTCTCACCACGCTCCAGCAGCGCGGGCCCAGCCTGGAAGAGGTCTTCCTCGACATCGTGCACGGTCGTCGCGCGCCGTCGACCGGCGCACTCCCCGTCGTGGGCGCCCCGTCCGCCCCGTCGTCGGACGACGCGGTCGAGCCTGCGGCGACGATCGCGCTGCCGGTCGCCGCCGTTCCCGACGCGGAGCAGGCGTCCGAAGGCGCGGACGAGTCCGGCAGCGGTGCGGGTCCGGATGACGGCACCGCGGCCGAGGACGACGGCTCCGAGGACGCCGAGACCCGCGAAGGGCAGCCCGACGAGGGCCTGTTCGGCACCGCGGCCGCGCCGGTGATCGCGGCCGCCGGGGCCGGTGTCGCCGGTCTCTTCGGCGCGGCTCCGACCACGCCGGAGGTCGCCGCCGAGCTGTTCCCCGTTCCGACCACTCGCCGCGAGGCAGCCGAGTTCGCCGCGGCGAAGTCCGCCGAGGGAGAAGCCGCGAACGAGGCAGAGCCGACTCCCGCGGCGCCGTCGACGGTCGAGGTGACCGAGGGCGGCGCAGGAGCCGCGTCGGTCGCCGACGACGCCGATGACGAGCACCCGGCCGACGGGAACCCCGAGACCGACGGGTCGTCCGCGGAGGGATCCACCGACGACACCGACGGATCCGCGCCTCGGGACGGATCCGAAGATGCCGAGACCGCTGAGCACGCCGCGGAGGCGAGCGAGGACAGTCGCGGGGAACACTCGGCGGAGACCGAACGCTCCGACGACGCCGGATCCGACGACCACAGCGGCGAGCAGGGCGCAACGGACGACGAAGGCGGATCGGACGACGAGGCCACGGCGATCGCCGCCGGCGTCGCGCTGACCGCCCCCATCGCGGCTTCCGGCTACGCCCCGGGTGAGTCCGACACCGACACCGACACCGACACCGACACCGACACCGACGAGCCGATCACGCACGCACCCGCGGAGGAGGCCCTCGGCGCGTTCCGCACCGGAGCGCTGACGATCGCGGAGGCGGCTCCCGTCTCCTTCGACGATCTCATCACCGGCGTCCCTTCGACCGGCCAGGAGGCGCCGGACGAGGAGCGCCAGGACGCGCACGAGCACTCCGCCGACGCGGAGAGCACCTCCGCATCCGTGGACCGCGACGGGGAGAGCGCCGGCACGACGGAGAGCACCGACGACGAGAACGCCGATGGGGAGAGCGCCGAATGGGAGAGCACCGGCGGCGAGGACGCGGACGGCGAAGAGCCGGCACAGGGCGACGCACCGACCGCGGCCACCACGGTCATCGGCACCGCGGGTTCCGGGGACGCGTTCGGGACCCCAGAGCCGAGCACGGAGACGACCGAGATCGCCGGTATCGAGATCTTCGCGGCGCTCGCGGAAGGGCGCACGCAGGAGATCCAGGTGATCTTCGACGGCGCGCACGACGAGGACTCCGACGACGTGACCGAGGGCGAGATCCCGCAGGACGAGATCCCGCACGACGAGGACCCGCGCGCCGCAGCGGTCAGCGCCTCGCTCGCCGCCGCCGCCCGCGCGTTCTACGACGACGAGGCCCCGGCGTACGCCGCGGGCCCCGAGGCCGAGGCCGAGGCCGAGGAGCAGCGCGACGCACGGGACGAGCACGCGGAGGGCGACGCACCGCACGAGCACGAGGCGCCCTCCGAGCAGGACCCGGACCACGAGGTCCGACCGCAGCACGACGGCGAGCACCGCGAGGACTGAGCCGCGGCGCACTCGCGCTCGATGCGGCGATCGTCTCCGGACGGTCGCCGCATCGCCGTTCCGGCGCCTCTCTCCCTACCCGAAACGGCCTCTCTCCCTGCCCGAAACGGGAGGGGCGTGCGGATCCCCCGGCTGAGCGGACGGCTCAGACGGGACGGACGGCGGGCTTTCCGCGACGCCGAGGGGCGCCCTGCACCGGGATCGACGCGGTCGCGGCGATGTCGGTCACCTCGGCCAGCTCGGCGCTCGCGTCCAGACGCAGGGCCTGCGCGAGAGCCGGACCGTGCCGGGTGGTGAGGACCAGGCGCTGGAACTCCGCGCCCTCCAGGTCGATCACCACGCTGGGCTTGTGTCGACGGATCAGGACGAAGTCGTCGCCGTTCGCCGACTTCCAGGTGCCCGCCGCGAGGAGCAGCGGCACATGGGTTCCGGGGCTGCCGACCCCGCGCAACCAGGTCCAGGCGTCATCGGTCAGCTGGACCTTGACGATGCACTCGCGCGGGATGTGCAGGTTCTCCCGGCGGAACGAGACGGCGCGTTCGAGCGGCGAGAGCTCCACCTCGAGGCGGGTCCGATCGAGCAGCAGCGTCACCATCTCTCCAGTCTGCCAGCGCACCCCCGAGATCTGCAGGGGTGCGCCTCACAGGAAGGCAACGATCGTCGAAGACGGTCCGTCGTCGACGACTCGGAGCCTAGGGCGTCGCTCCCGCGGCGGCCTCCGCGGCGAGCGGAAGGGCGGCCTCGATCGCCGACAATTCCTCCTCTCCGTGCGCGGCGGTCAGGAACCAGGCCTCGTACACGCTGGGCGGCAGCGCCACGCCCTGCGCGCGCATGGCGTGGAAGAACGGGGCGTAGCGGAACGCCTCCTGGGCCTGTGCCTGCGCGTAGTCCCGCGGTGCTGCGGACGAGAACGCGACGCCGAAGAGGTTCCCCGCCCGCGGCACGGCGTGCACCACACCCGCGGCGGTCAGCGCGTCGTCGAGCGCGGACGAGAGCCGGAGGGAGGCGGCGTCGATCCGGGCGTACACGTCGTCGGTCGCGAGGCGCAGGGTCGCGAGCCCCGCCGCGACGGAGAGCGGGTTCCCGCTCAGCGTCCCCGCCTGGTACACGGGGCCCGTCGGCGCGAGCTGATCCATGACGTCCGCCCGGCCGCCCAGGGCGGCGAGCGGCATCCCTCCGCCGACGACCTTGCCGAACGTGATGATGTCGGGCAGGTACTCCTCGCCCGTCGTCTGCTGCAGGCCCCAGAACCCCGCGGGGTGCACGCGGAAGCCGGTGAGCACCTCGTCCAGGATCAGGAGGGCCCCGTGGTCGTGTGCGGTCTCTGCGACGAGACGGTTGAAGCCCGGCTGCGGTGCGACGACGCCCATGTTGGCCGCGGAGGCCTCGACGATGACCGCCGCGATCCGGTCCCCGTACTCCGCGAACACCGAGGCCAGCGCCTCCGGCGAGTTGTAGTCGATGACCAGCGTCTGCGCCGCGATGGGAGCAGGGACTCCGGCGGATCCGGGCAGAGCGAGCGTGGCGACGCCGGATCCGGCCGCGGCCAGCAGCCCGTCCGAGTGCCCGTGGTAGTGCCCGGCGAACTTCACGAGCAGATCGCGCCCGGTCACGCCCCGCGCGAGGCGGATCGCCGTCATGGTGGCCTCGGTCCCGGTCGAGACCAGACGCACGCGTTCGATGGGTCGCGCCTCTCCGACGCGCACGCGATCGGCGATGAGGGCCGCGAGCTCCACCTCGCCCTCGGTCGGCGCGCCGAAGGACAGACCCCGCGTCGCCGCCTCCTGCACGGCGGCGACGACCTCGGGATGCGCGTGCCCGAGCAGCGCAGGACCCCAGGACGCGACGAGATCGACGTAGGTCGTGCCGGCGGCGTCGGTCACCGTCGCACCGGCCGCGCTCGCGAGGAAGCGCGGCGTGCCGCCCACGGATCCGTAGGCGCGGACGGGCGAGTTCACCCCGCCCGGGATCACGGCACGGGCGGCGTCGAACAGGTCGTCATTGCGGTCGGTCATGCATCCATTCTCCCGGAGGTGGCTGTGCCGTTCCTGCCCCCCTGCCCGCTCCGGAAGCGCCTGGGTCGCCGCACAACCCGCTCCCGTCGCGATCTCTGCCGCTTTCCCTTCAGCTTTCCGGCCGTTTTCGCGACGGGAGCGAACTGGCGACCCGAGAGCAGCGCGGGAGCGACCCGAGAGCTGTGCGACGAGCGACCGAGCGACGGAGGCGTCAGCCCCGGGAGATCCAGCGGGCGGCCTCGGTCGCCCAGTACGTCAGGACCGCGTCGGCACCCGCGCGACGGATCGACAACAGCGACTCCAGGATCGTCCGCTCGCGATCGAGCCAGCCGTTCTGCGCGGCGGCCTCGATCATCGCATACTCCCCCGACACCTGGTACGCCCAGACGGGCACCCGCACGGCATCGCGTACCTCGCGCAGCACGTCGAGGAAGGCCATCGCCGGCTTCACCATCACGACGTCGGCGCCCTCGGCCTCGTCCAGCAGCGCCTCGCGCACGCCCTCGCGCCGGTTGCCCGGGTCGAGCTGATACGTGCGCCGGTCGCCCTGCAGCTGGGAGTCGACCGCCTCACGGAACGGTCCGTAGAAGGCGCTCGCGTACTTCGCCGCGTAGCCGAGCAGGAGCACATCCTGGAAGCCCTCGGCATCGAGCGCATGCCGGATCGCCGCGGTCTGTCCGTCCATCATGCCGGAGAGCCCCAAAAGCCGGGATCCCGCGCGGGCCTGGGCGAGCGCCATCGACGCGTAGCGCTCCAGCGTGGCGTCGTTGTCCACCGAGCCGTCGGCGGCGAGCACCCCGCAATGGCCGTGATCGGTGAACTCGTCCAGGCACAGATCGGTCTGCACGACGAGCGCATCGCCCACCTCGGCGGCGAGCGCCGCCGTCGCGACGTTGAGGATCCCCTCCGGGTCGTCGGCGCCGGATCCCTGCGCATCGCGGACCGCGGGGACGCCGAACAGCATCACGCCGCTGACGCCCGCCTCTGCGGCCTCGACCGCGGCTCGGCGCAGCGAGTCGAGGGAATGCTGGGCGACGCCCGGCATGGACCGGATCGCGACCGGCTCGTCGATGCCCTCGCGGACGAACAGGGGCAGTACGAGGTGCCGCGGCAGCAGATCTGTCTCCCGGGCCAGCGCACGCACCGGAGCCGACTGACGCAGACGCCGCGGACGCACGTCCGGGAACCCGGCCGTCTGGCCCAGCCCGTCGATGCGGCCGCTCACGGCGCGAACTCGTCGGCCGCGTGCGGGAGGGTGAAATGCGAGACGGCGTCGATCAGCGCGTCGACCGTCTGCCTGTCCGCGATCACCGTGATCGGCAGGCCCGCCCTCTTCGCGTCCTTCGCCGTGCGCGGTCCGATCGCGGCGAGCAGCGTCTCGTCCGGGATCTCGGGGAACTGCTCGCGCACCTGCTCCGCGACGGATCCGCTGGTCACGAGGATCGCGTTGATGCGTCCGTTCTCGACGTCGCGGCGGATCCGCTCGGTCACCGGCACACCCACGGTGCGGTACGCCACGACGCTGTCGACGTGGTGCCCCGCCTTGATGAGCGACTTGGTGAGCACGGGCTTCGCGATCTCGCTGCGCAGGGTCAGGATCCGCTTCGGCTCCGGTTCGAGGGCGATGATCTGACGGGCCATGCCCTCTGCGGAGTTGTCGTCCTCGGGGACGAGGTCGACGTGATACCCCACCGCGGCCAGCGCGGCGGCGGTCGTCTCGCCCACGGCCGCGATCTTCGTCGAACGGGGGATCTCGGCTCGCTCCGCGAAGAGCACGTCGACCGTCGTGGCGCTCGTGATGGTCAGCCAGTCGTAGGCGCCGGCCGCGAGCTGGGCGAGCGCGTCGTCGAGCGTCGCCTGATCGGTCGTCGGTGCGAAGTTGATGAGCGGGGCGACCACGGGGACCGCGCCCTGCGCGCGCAGGCTCGCGGCGACGCCGTCGCCCCAGGGACCGCCGCGCGGCACGAGCACGCGCCACCCGGCGAGGGGCTTGGCTTCTTGCTTCGATTCAGTCATGTCATCGGGTTCAGGCGCGGGGAAGGAGGTCGGCCGCTCCGCGTTCGAGCAACCGTCGGGCAACAGAGAACCCGACCTCGCGCGCCGCGCCGATCGGGTCCGCATCATCGGCAGAGTCCGCTCCGTTGCCCCTGCCGTTGGGATGAATATACTCCTGGTCGGCGGCGCCCACGTCCACGTTGCCTGGACGCGGATCCTCGCCCTCTGGCCGCGGGGCCCGATCGAGCCGCTCGGTGACGTCGAGTCCGATCCGCCAGCCGTCGCGCGGCGCGTACACCACCGCGCGGATCCGCAGCACCCCGTCGACGAGCTCGGCGTGCGCGGCCATCGGCGCCTGGCATCCGGCGTCCAGGCCCGCGAGCACGGCCCGCTCCGCCGTGACGGCGATCCGCGTGGCCTCGTCGTCCAGCGTGCGGATCGCGGTGAGCAGGTCGGCGGGCGCGTCGGCGGCGGTCTCGACCGCGAGGGCACCCTGGCCGGGGGCGGTCGGCCATTCGGCGAGGCCGAGCGGCTCGGCGTGCAGCGCCCCGAGGGGATCGCCGTCGAGGCGGTCGAGCCCGGCGGCAGCGAGGATCACCGCGTCGAGCTCGCCCTCCGCGACCCGGCGCAGCCGCGAGTCGACGTTGCCCCGCAGATCGACCGTGTGCAGCCGCGGGTTGCGCACGTGCACCTGCGCGATGCGACGGGGGGAGCCCGTGCCGATCGCGGATCCGGCCTTCAGCTCGTGCAACGGCGTGCCGTCGCGGGTGACGGCGACGTCCCGCGCATCCGCGCGCGCGGGGATCGCGGCGATCGTCAGGGCCGCGGGCACCGTCGTCGGCAGATCCTTCAAGGAGTGGACGAGCAGGTCGCACTCACCGCGCAGCAACGCCTCCCGCAGCGCGGTGGCGAACACCCCCTGACCGCCGATCTCGGAGAGCGACGCCCGATTCACGTCCCCCTCGCTCGTGATGGGGACGAGCTCGACACGACGGCCGGAGGTCTTCTCCAACGCGGCGGCGACATGGCCCGACTGCGCCTGGGCGAGCGCGCTGCGCCGGGTGCCGAGGCGGATCGGCGCGCCGGATCCGGTCACTGCAGGACCTCGGGGATCTCGTCGAGGCGGAGCCGCCGGCCGGTGTAGAACGGCACCTCCTCCTTCACGAAGCGGCGGGCGTCGGTGTAGCGCAGGTCGCGCATGAGGTCGACGAGCTCCGTCAGGTCGTCCGCCTCGAGAGGGAGCAGCCACTCGTAGTCGCCGAGCGCGAACGACGCGACGGTGTTCGCGATGACGCCGCGGAAGGCGGCGCCGCGACGGCCGTGCTCCGCGAGCATGCGCCGGCGCTCGGCCTCCTCGATGAGGTACCACTCCGGCGTCCGCACGAACGGGTACAGGCAGAGCCAGTCCTTCGGCTCGACGCCCCTGAGGAACCCGGGCACGTGGGCGCGGTTGAACTCGGCATCCCGATGCACGCCCAGCACGTTCCAGACCGGGACGAGGGAGCGCAGCAGCTCGGTGCGGCGCAGCCGGCGCAGCGCCTTCTGCAGTTCCTCGGCGTCGGGTCCGTGCAGCCACACCATCAGGTCGGCGTCGGCCTTGAGCCCCGACACGTCGTAGAAGCCGCGGACCGAGATGCCTCCGCGTTCGACGAGCCCGACGATGTCCTCGAGCTCCGTCGCATCGGTCTCGGTCACCGGTGCGGAGGGGTCCCGACGCCACACGGCCCAGAGGGTGAAACCCTGGGGCGATCCGACGTCGTCGGGGGCGGACACGGGCGAGTCAGCAGCTTCGGCCATGCTTCCCAGTCTGCCCCCTCCCGCTGTGAACCGTGACCACGGTCCGCTCCGCCGGGACCGCTGAGGCGGGGCGGATCAGCGCGCGATGCTGCGGGCGACGGCCCAGACGATCCCGCCGACCGCCGCGGCGACACCGAGCACGGCCGCGCCCGCACCGACCGGATTGCGCTGCGCGAACGCGCGCGCCTTCACCCCGGCCTTCTGCAGCTGCCGGGGGACGTTGCCCTTCTCCTCGATCGCGAGCAGCGCCGCCTTCAACTCCGCCCGCGCCGACGCGACGGGATCGGTGAGGCCGTTCGGCACGGCCGTGCGGGGCAGGTGGGCGTCAACGGCCATTGCCGGCCTCCTTCACGATGCGGACGTCGGTGGCGACGGCCTGAGCAGGATTCTCCCGGCGCAGCACCTTGCGGAACTTCAGCAGGCCGAGGAGCGCGAAGACCACCACGGCGAGCAGCAGGATCCCGAACGTGATGATCGCGGAGAGCCACACGGGGAACCACGAGGAGAGGCCGGCGATCGAGAACACCAGGATGACCGGCACGGTCCAGAACAGGAAGAAGAGGGCCACGAGGAACCAGACGCTGCCGATCCCCGCGTCCTTCGCGGTGCGGGACACCCAGGCCTTGGCCGAGTCGATCTCGGCCTTGACGAGGTTGCTGACGAGGTCGGGGAGGTCGCCGAGCAGCGTCAGCAGGCTGTCGTCGGCGCGATCCCGGTAGTCCTTGGCCATGTCAGGAGCCGTTGCGCGAGGCGGGCTTCGCCGCGTTCTTCGAGGAGGACGGCTTGGCCGCCTTCTTCGCGGGGGCGGCGACCTCGGCGGCGGCCTTCTCGGCGGCGCGCTTCTCGGCGGCGGCCTTCTCGGCCTCCTCCGTCGCGTCCTTGACCGTCTCCGCCACGTCATGCGCCGAGGTGCGTCCCGCAGCCACGGCGGCGTCGACGCGCTCCTGCGCCGATCCATCGGCCGTAGCGGCCTTCACGACCTTCACGCCCGCGTTCCACAGGGCCTGCGGCACCGCCGCGGCCTGGGCCTTCGCGAACTCCTGCACGCGGGTGACCTGCGTCTGCACCGGATCCAGGTGCCAGACCTTCAACCACTGCTTCTTGATCTGCTCGTAGCGCTCGCGGCCGGCGCGCGTTCCCAGGACGTATCCCACGCCGAGTCCGACGACGAGTCCGATCTTCCCCTTCATGGGGTCTCCTCACTGCTCGACCATGCGGATGCCCAGCCTATCGCCGTATGCCGTTGTCGGCATCTATCGGCGGGCGGGGCTTGACTTCGGGCGCGGGACACGGTTCGCTGTGCGCCCCGTGCCGGGTGCCAGGGGAGCCGGTCAGCCCCAGAGCAGGGCGTGCCGGAGCCGCTCCGCCTCGGCCTTCGCGTGCGGGACGACCTGCGCGAGACCGGTGCCGCTGAGCCAGGCACCCGTCGCCGCGACCCCGTCGACGGCACGGATCGCCGCCGTCGCCGCATCGCGCCGTTCCACGGCGCCGAGCACCGAGGACGGCTGCGCCTGCACATACCGCGCACGATCGCTGCCGCGCAGCTGATCCGCGGTCAGCTCCACGCCGAGCAGGGCGCCGGCTTCGGCGAGAGCGAGAGCCGCGGCAGCGGCGTCGTCCAGGGCGGCGGTCGCCGGCTCCTCGTCCTGGGATCCGAACGACACCCGCACGACGTGGCGCGACCCTGCGGCTTCGCGCAGCCACCGCCACTTCGCGGTGCTGTGGGTGAGCGCCTTGGCGGTGTGCGAACCCGGGACGGTGAGCACGCCCGACCCCCGGGGCGCGGTATCGAGCACCGGCGCGTCGAGCACGAGGGTGACGATCTCGATGCGGGGAGACGACCCCGCTGCGACGTCGTCCAGACCGGGCACGTGCGGAGCGAGCAGGCGCCGTGCCGTGGGCTCGTCGGTCGCGACGAGCACGGCGTCGAAGGGCGCCTCCGCGGCCGTGGCGTGCGCCGTCTGCGACGGGGCAGCGGCCTCAGGACGCACGGGGAGTAGCGCGGGGAGATCGGCGTCACGATCGTCGGCGACCGCACCCTCCCCGGACGCCGGATGCACGACCCAGCCGCCGTCCGCGCGTTCCAGACGCTCGATCGGGCTCGACGTGCGCACCTCGGATCCGAGCAGCGCGATCCGCGAGACGAGCGCATCGACGAGGCCCGACATGCCTCCGTCGAGGCCCTGCACGGCGGTACCGGGGGTGCGCGCCGCGGTGCCGACGATCTCGGTGACCGCGCCCGACAGCGATCCGGCGCGGGTGAGCGCCGCGTTGAGTGTCGGGGCCGCCGCGTCGACGTCGATGTCGTCGGGGTGCGCGGAGTACACGCCCGTGCTCACGGGCGCGACAAGCCGCTCCAGGACCCTCGCCCCCATGCGCGTGCGCACGAGATGGCCGAGGCTGCGGTCGTGGCCGATCGTGAGCGGCGGGCGCAGCCGGTCCAGCCACGCGCGCCACGTGCCGCGCCAGCCGATCACCCGGCGCACGTCCTCGGCGAAGGGGTTGGCCGGGATGCCGAGAAGGCCGCCCTTCGGCAGCGGCGCCGCCCCGGACGGGATCCCCGCGACCCAGGCGCCGCCCGGATCGGGCGAGACCACGCGGTCGGCCAGGCCGAGCTCGTCAATGAGGGCGCGCACATGACCTCCGCGCACCGCGAAGCTCTCCGCCCCGGCGTCGAAGGAGAGACCGTCCGCCTCGCCGCGACGCACCGCTCCCCCCGGCTCCGGCTGGGCCTCGAACACCGTGACCCGCGCGCCGATGGCCGCGATCGCCTCCGCGGCCACGAGTCCCGCGACCCCGCCGCCGATCACCGCGACGCGCAGGCGCGCGGCCTTCTCCGCGAGCTCCGGCGCAGGAGGGGCGGTCCCGTCCGGACCGGGCCGACCGGCCTCGTCGGTCACCGGCCCGCCCCGACGAGACGTTCGGCGTCGACCGTGCGCACGAGCTCGACGATGCGGGTGAGGACGGCCGGGTCGGTCTCCGGCGGGACGCCGTGGCCGAGGTTGAGGATGTGCGCGCGGGCCGCCGTGCCGCGCCGCAGGACGTCGCGCACGTGCGCCTCCAGCACGGGCCACGGAGCGGTGAGGAGCGCAGGGTCGATGTTGCCCTGCACGGTGACGTCGCCGCCGAGCACCGCGGCCGCCTCGTCGAGCGGCAGGCGCCAGTCCACGCCCACGGCGTCGGCCCGGCCGTCGAGGCGCATGTCGCCGAGGAAGGGTCCCGTCCCGACGCCGAAGTGGATGATGGGGGCGGCGATCGCGTCGACCGCCTCCGCCGAGTGCGGGGCGACGAAGGAGCGGTAGTCGAAGGGACTCAGGGATCCGGCCCAGGAGTCGAAGAGCTGCACCGCGCGCGCGCCCGCCTCGCGCTGCGCGTCGAGGAAGACCCGTGAGACGCGGGCGAGCCAGCCCGCGAGGCGGTGCCAGGCCTGGGGATCCGTGTGCATCATGCCCCGGGCCCGCAGGTGCTCCTTGGAAGGCCCGCCCTCCACGAGGTAGGCGGCGAGCGTGAACGGCGCACCGGCGAAGCCGATGAGGGGCGTGGTCTCCCCGAGCTCGGCGACGACGAGCCGGACCGCCTCGGCGATCGGGGCGGTGTCGAGGTCGGCGGGGTCGATCGCCGTGATCCGGTCGACGTCGGCGGACGTGCGCACCGGATCCGCGAAGACCGGTCCGCGACCGGGCTCGATGTGCACCTCGACCCCGGCCAGGCGCAGCGGCACGACGATGTCGCTGAAGAAGATCGCCGCATCGACGTGGTGCCGACGCACCGGCTGCAGCGTGATCTCCGCGGCGAGCGCGGGAGTCAGGCACGCGTCGAGCATGCGCGTGCCGACGCGCAGCTCGCGGTATTCAGGGAGCGAGCGGCCCGCCTGGCGCATGAACCAGACGGGGGTGCGGTCGGGGCGATCTCCGGCGAGGGCGCGCAGCAGCGGTGCGTCGTTCAAGGGCATGGCCCCATTCTCCCCCGCCCGTGCTCTGAGCCGCCTGCGGGGCTGTCCTCTCGGCGCGATCCCGCGGCGCGATGCCCGTTCCTGGCGCCACGCGCGCTGTCCCCGGCGGGGCGTCCGGATCCTCCGCGGGTACGGATCCGAGGCCCGATCCCTTCCGGATCCGGCCGGGAGGCAGTGTCGGATCGGGACGCGACACCGCACCCGATCCCGCCGGGAGACCGCACAGCTCCAGCCGGGATGCAGCGCTGGATCCCGCCGGAAAGCCGCACAGATCCGGCCGGGAGGCAGCGCCGGATCCATGCCCGATCCGGCCGGACGGGCCGCGTCCAGGATCCGCAAAGCGGACGGCGCGTAAACTCTCAGGGTGCTGCTCTGCGTCACGGCCAATCACAAGACGGCCCCCTTCGATCTCCTCGAGCGACTCAGCCGCACCCCGGAAGACCTCGCCGGATCGCTGTCCGACGCCTCCCGAGGCGCGGTGGTCCTCGCCACCTGCAACCGCTTCGAGGCGTACGTCGACGTCGACGACGATGCGTCCGACGACGCCGTCGCCCGGGTCCTCGGCGCGGTGTCCGCGCGCAGCGGCATTCCCACCCCCGACCTGGAAGGCGCCTCGACCGTCCATCGCGGTCCCCGCGTGGTCGAGCACCTCTTCGCGGTCGCCTCCGGGCTCGAGTCCGTCGTCTCCGGAGAGGGCGAGATCGCCGGCCAGGTGCGCCGCGCGCTCAGCTCGGCCCGCCGGCACGGCACCACCTCGCCCGAGCTCGAGCGCCTGTTCCAGCGCGCCAGCGAGACCCAGCGCAAGGTCAAGAACGACACGGCCCTGGGTCGCGCCGGCCGGTCGCTCGTGCGGCTCGCGCTCGAACTCGCCGACAGCCGCGTCGCGGACTGGTCCGCCGCGCGGGTCCTGCTCGTCGGCACCGGATCGTATGCGGCCGTCACGCTGGCCACGCTCCGCGAACGCGGCGCCCAGGACATCAGCGTGCACTCCCCGTCCGGTCGCGGGGCGGCGTTCGCCGCCAAGCACGGGATCCGCGCGCTGCCCGCCGCCGAATACGCCCGTGCCGCCGCCCACGCTTCGATCGTGATCACCTGCACCAGCGCCGAGGATGTGCTCGACGCCGCGATCCTCCGCACCGGACGCGGTCCCTCCCTCGCCCTCGTGGAATCGACGTCAGGGTGTCCGGTCCCCGGTCACGGATCCGCCGCTCAGCTCATCGTCGACCTCGGCATGCCGCGCAACGTCTCCCCCGACGTCGCCGAGCTCGAGGGCGTGAGCCTGCTCGATCTGGAGACGATCCGCCTGCACGCCCCGCTCGAGGAGCTGCAGGCGACAGACGCCGCCCGCACGATCGTGCGCGAGGCCGCGGCGACGTTCCACGAGATGGGAGCGCGCGAGAGCGTGACGCCCTCGGTGGTCGCCCTGCGCGCCCATATCTTCGATCTGCTCGATTCCGAGATCGATCGCGCCCGCCGCCGCGGGGACGACGACGGACGCGTCGAGCAGGCGCTGCGCCACCTCGCGGGCGTGCTGCTGCACACCCCGACGAGCCGGGCCCACGACCTCGCCGCGCAGGGTCGCGGAGCCGAGTTCACCGCAGCCGTGGACGCCCTCTACGGCCTGGCGCCTGCGGATCCCGCCCGGGTGTCCTCCGACGAGAGCCCCGACGCCGCCTCGGCCTGAGGCGGGTCGGGCGCATCGCGTCGGGCGCATCGCGTCCCTCGAGCGGCTGGCGACGGGCTCGGCCCGGGTGGCCGGCTGGGCCCGGGGGAGCGCAACTCGCCCCTGGAAGCGCCCTCCGGGCGTACGTACGCCCGGAGGAACCCGATATGTCGGCCCAGCGCACGAACATCGGCTCCGATCCGGATTCTGAACCGTTTTCGCTGATCTCACCCGACATATCGGAACGCACTCCGTGAGGCGGCCCCATCCGCGTCGTCGCGCATCGCACGTGAGCCTCCACTGTGTGCGCAGCATCTCTCACGCGCGGTCCCACGCGATATGTCGGGCGGCCGCACGACTGTCGGATCCGGACCCGTCTCGGGGCCGACGTTCTGGAGGTCACCCGACATATTGCCCGGAGCTCGCTCGACATATCGCGTGCGGAGGTATCTCGGGTCGAGCGGCTGACATGAGAACGTCGCTCTGGGGCCCGGCGCACGTCGGTGCCCCGGGGCCTCCTACGGGGCGATCGATCGACGGCCGATCGACGCTTGGAATCGAAGGAGATACCCGTCGGGATCGGTGACAAGGAACTGCTGTACGCCCGCTTCCACATCTTCGTCGATGCGGTACCACGTCGATTCGGTCTCCATGAAAAGGGGGTAGTCCGCCTCGCGCAGAGCGGTGATGACGGGGTCCAGGTGCGAGATGGCGATCTGGAAGTTGATTCCTCGCCCCAGAGGAGGTTCCAGCGGCCCAGTGATCCAATTCCGTCCGATGCCCCGCTGTTCGAGCATGAGGTGAGCGGATCCGCGCGCGATGTAGACAAAACCCTCTTCGGGACGCCTGTAGGAGATCTGGAATCCACAGAGCCCGCACCAGAATTCGATGCTTCTCGCTAGATCGTTGACCAGCAATTCAGGAACCAGGGCGGGATCGACGGGTGAGTCACTCACGAGTTCATCGTCCCAGAGCCCGACCAGGGGCGCAGCAGGCTTCAGCAAACGTGCGCAGCGTTCCAATGACACGCCCTCCGTCGTCCGCCCACCCGCTCTGACGCAGAGACTGCCTGTCACACTGGACCTATGACTCTCCACATCACCGGCGACTCCGCCGCGGACGCGCTCCTGACGGACAACCCTCTCGCGCTGCTCGTGGGGATGCTGCTGGATCAGCAGGTCGCGATGGAGACCGCGTTCGCCGGGCCGCTCAAGATCGCGGAGCGCACGGGGGCGACCGACGCCGCCGCGATCGCCCACTACGACCCGGACGAGTTCCTCGCCGCCTTCAAGGAGTCTCCGTCCGTCCACCGGTATCCCGGGTCGATGGCGGCACGGGTGCAGAGCCTCAGCCGCGTGCTGGTCGACGACTGGGGCGGGGACGCGGCCGCGCTGTGGACCCGTCCCGACGCCGCGGGGAACGCGCCGGACGGCGCCGAGGTGTTCCGTCGCCTGAAGTCGTTGCCCGGGTTCGGCGAGCAGAAGGCGAAGATCTTCCTGGCGCTCCTCGGCAAGCAGTACGGCTTCACCGGCGCCGGCTGGCGCGAGGCGTCCGCTCCCTACGGCGAAGACGGATCCTTCCGCTCGGTCGCCGACATCGTCTCCCCGGAATCGCTCGCGAAGGTCCGCGAGCACAAGAAGGCGATGAAGGCCGCCGCCAAGGCGAAGGCCTGACACCTCGCCGGGCGACACCGTTCTCAGGAACGATTCCCCGGATCCGCGTCACCTCGCTCGTACTCGGCGTCGAGCAGCGCGTTCTTCCGGAGATCGGTCGTGCGGCCCCGATCGGCATGTTCACCTCGCCCCACGCGCCGTAGCCGACGGTGGTTGGCGAAGAGATAAATCGCTATAGTTTCGGGCAGGAAACTCGGCGACTCGCCCCACCCCCGCCAGCCCGTCCCGGAAGGACGAACACGATGACCCTCGGCACCGACGTCGCCCCTCGCGGGGACGCTCCGCTCCGGTTCGGCGCGAATTACACGCCGTCGAAGGAGTGGATGCACTCCTGGCTCGACCTCGATCTCGACGCCGTGCGTCGCGACTTCGCCGGGCTCGCGGCGCTGGGCCTCGATCATGTGCGGATCTTCCCGCTCTGGACGGTGCTGCAGCCCAACCGCACCCTCATCCGGGAGAAGGCTGTCGCCGACGTCCGCGCGGTGGTGGACGTGGCCGCCGAATTCGGCCTCGATGCGAGCGTCGACGTGATCCAGGGCCACCTGTCGAGCTTCGACTTCATCCCGTCGTGGCTGTTCACCTGGCACGACAAGAACATGTTCACGCATCCGCAGGCGCTGAGCGGTCAGGTCGCCCTCGTCGAACGACTCGGCACGGCGCTCGCGGACGCCCCGAACTTCCTCGGATTCACCCTGGGCAACGAGGTGAACCAATTCTCCGCCGCGGTGCATCCCTCCCCGTGGCCCGTGAGCCCCGCCGAGGCGGCCGGTTGGCTGACGACCCTGCTCGACGCCGCGGAACGCGCGGCACCGGGGCTCCCGCACGTGCACAGCGAGTACGACGCCGCATGGTACATGGACGGGCACGGTTTCGTGCCCGCCCACGCGACCCGGATCGGTGCGATGACCACGGTGCACTCGTGGATCTTCAACGGCACCGCCCAGCGCTACGGCGGGCGCAGCGCCGCGAGCGACCGGCATGCCGAGTACATGATCGAGCTCTCCCGCGCGTTCGCGACGGATCCGGCGCGCCCCGTCTGGCTGCAGGAGGTCGGCGCGCCGTCGAACTGCCTCGCGCCCGAGGAGATGCCCGACTTCCTCGAGGCGACGGTGCGCGCCGCCGCGCGCACCGAGAACCTCTGGGGCGTCACCTGGTGGTGCTCGCACGACGTCGCACGGAGCCTCGCCGACTACCCCGAGCTCGAGTACTCGCTGGGGCTGATCGACCAGGAGGGCCGCGCGAAGCCGATCGGAGAACGCTTCGCCGAGGTCATCCCGACGCTGCGCCGACGGGTGCCGGCGCCGGCGCGCACGACCGCGATCGTCGTGGAGGTCGACGAGGACGACGTACCGCTCAGCCGCGCGGCGCTGAGCCCCGGAGGAGCGGTGTTCCAGGCCTGGGTGGACGCCTGCGCGGCGGGACAGGACGTCGCGTTCGTCACCTCGCGGGTCGCCGCAGACCCCGCGGGTCTCGCCGCCCGGGGGATCGACGCGCTGATCCGTCCCGACCTGGGAACGGGATCCGGGGTCTACTCCTCGAACAACACGGTCGTCGCGGAGTGAGCCGGGGCGCCGTGGCCCGGCGCGGTCGCGTCAGACGCGGCTGAGCCGCTCGGCCTCCTTGGCCGCGACGATCCTGCGCAGGCCGGAGCTGGAGAAGCGGTGATCCCGGCTGTTGAAGTACAGCTCGATGCCCGCCTCCTCGCAGTACGCGCGGCCGGTGAAGTCGCGGTCCTCGTACTCGTCGCCGACGATGCGCACGTCGAGCTTGAACGAGCGGAGGATGTCCTCCAGGTCCTGCTCGGTCGAGTAGGGCACGATCTCGTCGACGTACTCGCAGCCGCGCAGCTGGATGTAGCGCTCGACCACGGTCTGCGTGGGAGCGTTCTTCTCCGGGCGGTCGAGGGTGGGATCCATCTGCAGCCCGCAGATGAGGTAGTCGCACTGCCGCTTGGCCTCGGCGAGCATCATGATGTGCCCCGCGTGCAGCAGGTCGAAGGTGGAGAACGTGATCCCCACCCGCGGACCCGGGTTGTAATCCTGATGCTTCTTCACGGGGGCGGTCTCGCCCGCGGTTGGTTCCGGCGCCATGGCGTCTCCTCTTTTCAGCCCGTGAAGCCTATCGGATCCGCCCTGAGGGATGCCCCGGCCGCGGAACTGCGGCCGCTCAGCGCCCGGCCGGCGCCGCCGTGCTCTCGCGGATCGTGAGCGCGGGCGCAGGGCCGCGTCGCGCGGGGAGCGGATCCGCGGCGTCGATCGTCTGCAGCAGGAACTGCGCCGCCTGCTCGCCGAGGGCGAAGGTGTCGCGCGTGAGGCAGGTGATCGAGGGATGCACGAGGCCGGTGACGACGGAATCGTCGAAGGAGGCGATCGAGAGCGCACCTGGCACGGCGACGCCCATCTCCTGGGCGACCCTGAGGCCCGCGATCGCCATCACGTCGTTGTCGTACACGATCGCGGTCGGGCGTTCTGCGCGGCGGAGCAGGGTGCGGGTCTCCGCCGCCGCGGCCGCGGGCGAGAAGTCGGTCACCCGCGTCTCGCCCGACACTGCGCGCGCGGCGAGCGCGTCGAGCACCTCCGCGCGGATCCGGGTGTGCTGGAACTCCTCCGGTCCGGAGACGTAGGCGATCCGGCGGTGCCCGAGCGCGGCGAGGTAGTCGAAGAGGGCATTCGCGGCGGCCCCGTCGTCGAGCCAGATGGTCGGCGGGACATCGGCCGACGCACTGCTGCCGATCACGACGGCGGGGAGGGGCAGCGCGGCCAGCAGCGTCAGACGGGGGTCGTCGTCGCGCGGGTCGATGACGATCACGCCGTCGACCTGGTTCGCGCTGCGCCAGCGCCGATAGGTGGCCAGCTCCTCGTCGATCGACGACACGACGACCAGCTGCAGGGCGATGCCGTGTTCGGCGAGCGCCGACTGCACGCCTGCGATGAGGTCGGTGAAGAACGCCTCGGTGCCGAGCGTGCGCGCCGGCCTGTTCACCGCGAAGCCGACGACCCCGGCGCGGGATCCCACGAGCGCCCTGGCCGCGGAGCTGGGCTGCCACTGGTGCGCGTCGGCGATCTCGAGGATGCGCTGCCGGGTCTGCTCGCTCACGCCGGGGCGCCCGTTGAGCGCGAAGGAGACCGCTCCCGGGGAGACGCCCGCGAGCCGGGCGATATCGGCGATGGTGGTGCGCTTCGCCTGTGACATAGACTCACCGTACTAGATCGTTTTAGTTGGCTCGTCCCCCTCCGATCCGGCGGACGTATCCCCGATTCTCGCACCGCGAAGGAGCGCCCCGTGCACGAAGAGACCTCGCTCACCACCGGCCGCGCCCAGCGCGTGCTCTCCGAGCGCGTCCGCCCCGCGGTCCATTCCGCCCGGATCCCGCTCGAGATCGCCGCGCACGCGCTCCCCGGCGAGCCGGTCCCCGTCGCCGACGGCCTCGCCCTCGACTACACGCCCTTCTCGGCCGGTGGCGCCTGGGGTCCGGCCTGGGGCACGACCTGGTTCCGGATCCGCGGCCAGGTCCCCGCGGAGTGGGCGGGCAAGCGCGTCGAGGCGCTCGTCGACCTCGGATTCGACGTGAACATGACCGGCTTCCAGTGCGAGGCGCTCGCCTACCGCGCCGACGGCACCCCCGTGAAGAGCCTGAACCCGCGCAACCAGTGGCTGCCGATCACGGAGGAGGCGCGGGGCGGCGAGCCCGTCGAGCTCTACCTGGAGGGCGCGTCCAACCCGGTGCTGCTGGACTACCACCCCTTCCTGCCGACGCAGGAGGGCGACGTGCTGACGTCTTCGCCGGAACCGCTCTATCGGGTGCGGCACATGGACCTCGCGGTCTTCGAGCCCGAGGTGTTCGAGCTCTCCCTCGACCTGGAGGTCCTGCTGGAGCTGCAGGCCGAGCTGCCCGAGACCGGCCCGCGCCGCATGCGGATCCTGCAGGCCCTCGACGACGCCCTCGACGTGCTCGACCTGCAGCGCATCGTCGAGACCGCCGCGGACGCGAGGGTCCGGCTCGCCGACGTGCTCGCCGCGCCCGCCGACGCGAGCGCGCACCGCATCGCGGCGATCGGCCACGCCCACATCGACTCCGCCTGGCTCTGGCCGGTGCGGGAGACGATCCGCAAGGTCGCCCGCACCACCTCCTCCATGACGACGCTGCTCGAGGAGCAGCCGGCGTTCCGCTACGGCATGTCGAGCGCGCAGCAGTACGCGTGGATGAAGGAGCACCGACCCGAGGTGTGGGAGCGCATCGCGGCCGCCGTCGCCGAGGGACGCTTCCTGCCGCTGGGCGGCATGTGGGTCGAGTCCGACACGGTGATGCCGACGGGCGAGTCGCTCGTGCGGCAGTTCTCCTTCGGACAGCGCTTCTTCGCACGCGAGTTCGGGATCCGCTCGAAGGGCGTGTGGCTCCCCGACAGCTTCGGCTACTCCCCCGCCCTGCCCCAGCTCATGCGTCGGGCCGGGTTCGAGTGGTTCTTCACGCAGAAGATCTCCTGGAACCAGCGCAACGTCTTCCCGCATCACACCTTCGACTGGGAGGGCATCGACGGATCCCGCATCTTCACGCACTTCCCGCCGATGGACACGTACAACTCCCAGCTGTCCGGGATGGAGCTCGCCAAGGCCTCCCGCCAGTTCAAGGAGAACCGCGTCGCGACGCGCTCGATCGCCCCGGTCGGCTGGGGGGACGGCGGTGGCGGGACGACGCGGGAGATGACGGGAAAGGCCGCGCGCCTCGCGGATCTGGAGGGATCCGCGCAGGTCGAGTGGATCCATCCCGACGACTTCTTCGACGCGGCGAAGGCCGAGCTGCCCGATCCCGCCGTCTGGGTCGGCGAGCTCTACCTCGAACTGCACCGGGGCACCCTCACCAGCCAGCACGCGACCAAGGCGACGCATCGCCGCGCCGAACAGGCGCTGCTCGAGGCCGAGCTGTGGGCGGCGACCGCGGCGGTCCGCCTCGGCACCCCCTACCCGTACGACGAGCTGGACGCCCTGTGGCGGCAGGTGCTGCTGCACGAGTTCCACGACATCCTGCCCGGCACGTCGATCGCGTGGGTGCATCGGGAGGCCGTGGCGGTGCTGTCACGGGTCGTCGCCGAGGCCGAAGCACTGTCGGCGTCGGCGCGGCAGGTGCTCGCGGGCGACGGGGAGGTGGAGCTCGTGTTCACGCCGACGTCGGTCCCCACAGGGTCGTTGAGCGAGCGCAGCGAGACGAAACGCGGTGCCTCGACGGAGCACGGCGTTTCGTCTCCGTCGCCTGACGGCGTCGTCGCTCAACGACCGTTCGGCGGTGCTCGCTCAACGACCCCGGAGGAGAGCGCCCCCGTCTCCCTCACCGAGACCGCATCCGGCTTCCGGCTCGAGAACGACCTCGTCGTCGTCACGGTCTCGCCGGAGGGCTTGATCACCTCGGCGGTCGACAAGGCCTCGGGCCGCGACGCGATCCCGGAAGGGCAGCCGGCCAACCTGTTCCAGCTGCACCAGGACTTCCCGAACATGTGGGACGCCTGGGACATCGACCGCTACTACCGCAACCGCGTCGAGGATCTCGTCGCGGTCGACACGCTCTCGGCCGCCCTGGTCGACGGCGTCGCGGAGGTCGTCGTCGAGCGGTCGTTCTCGGCGTCGTCGCTGCGGCAGACGATCTCCCTGGCACCGGGATCGCGCACGCTGCGGCTGCACCACCGGATCGACTGGAACGAGGCGGAGAAGCTGCTCAAGCTCGCCTTCCCCTTCGACGTGTTCGCGCGGGAGACCCTCGCGGAGACGCAGTTCGGCTTCCAGCGGCGGGTCACGCACGTCAACACCAGCTGGGAGGCAGCCAAGTTCGAGACCTCGATGCACCGCTTCGTGCTCGTGCAGGAGGACGACGGATTCGGCGTCGCACTCGTGAACGACTCGCTCTACGGATACGACACGAGCCGCTCGGTCGAGGGCGACGACGTCACCACGACCGTGCGGCTCTCCCTGCTCCGCGCGCCGCGCTTCCCCGATCCGGACACCGACCACGGCGTGCACGAGATCGTCGTCGGCCTTGTGATCGGCGCGGATCCTGCCCGCGCCACCGCCGAGGGACAGCGTCTGAACGCGCCGGAGACGGTGGTTCACGGCGCCCACCCCGTCGAGCCGCTCGTCTCCGTGCGCGGCGACGGCATCGTCGTCTCCTCGGTGAAGCTGGCCGACGACCGCTCCGGCGACGTGATCGTGCGCGTGTACGAGGCGCTCGGCCGTCGCACGACGGGAGCCCTCTCCGTCGCGTTCGCGCACGCGGGGATCCGGGAGGTCTCGCTCATCGAGGACGAGCTGGACGATCCGCGCACCGGCGGCGACCTGTCGCTGCGCCCTTTCGAGGTCCGCACCCTGCGGATCGCGCGCGCCTGATCCCCGGACCGGCGCTCCGGTTCGGGGGGGGCGGTCCGGGGCGGGCGGTTCGGGGGCGGGCGGTTCGGCGCCCGCTCGTCTCCGGGGGTTCGGCGCCTCTCGGGGAGGGCTCCCGTCGCAGAACCCGCCGCTCCACCCCGCTCCCGTCGCGAATCCTGCCGCTCTGAGGAGCCCAGAGCGGCACTCATTGCGACGGGAGCGGGTGGCAGAGGCGACCACCGGGCGATCGCAATCGGCGCGGCAGGAGCCCCCGGGGGCGTGCACGGCGGCCGGACTGCGAGGGAACGACAACCGCAGCGGGCGCGGCAGGAGCCCACAGGGCGACCCACGACGACCGCAGATCAGCGCCGCAGGGCAGGCGCCCAAAGGCAGCGCGCCGAACGGCAGGCGCCGAACGGCAGGCGCCGCGGAGCGCGATCAGCTCAGAACACGTTCGAACGCGTCGCGGCTGATCCCCTGCTCGACGATCCGCGCGGCCCACTCCCGGGCGCCGTGCAAGCTGTGGTCGCGGTAGTTGCCGCACTCGACGGCGCTGACGCCGGGCACGTCTGCCCACTCGGCGTCCTCGGCGATGAAGCGCAGGCTCTCCGTGACGGCCTCGACGAGCGCGGGGATCTCGGGTCGACCCCAGACAATCAGATGGAAGCCGGTGCGGCAGCCGAACGGCGAGATGTCGATGATGCCGTCGACGCGGTCGCGCAGCAGGGAGGCGAGCGTGTGCTCGATCGTGTGGAGGGCCGCGGTCGGGATCTCGCCCTCGTTCGGCTGCACGAAGCGCACATCGAAGTTCGAGATCTCGTCGCCGCGCGGGCCCTCTTCGACCCCGATGAGGCGGATGTAGGGGGCTTTGACGGCGGTGTGGTCCAGGGTGAAGCTCTCGACCTCGGCCATACGGATCTCCTTCGGTGCGGCAGACGGCCCGGATCGGACCCGCGATCGAGGCTACCCCCGCACGTCCGTCCCCGGCCGCGCCGGCCGAAACACGACGACGTGCAGCTGTGGGCTCAGTCCCGCCCGTAGCGCGCGACGATCTCGTCGGTGAGCGGCGGCCAGATCCGCTTGTGCTCCTCGCCGAACGGGACGCCGGAGAGGAAGGCCCCCGCGAGATCGTGCGCGCGGTCGATGAGCAGGAAGCTGCCCAACGCCCCGAAGTGCCCTGCGGTCTGCGGCGGGAAGGAGTCGCTGATCCAGTGCGGGCTCTTGACGCCCTTGAGCTCGAACCCCAAACCCCACTGGTTGTCGGGGAACGCGCCGTAGCCGGGCACGATCCCGCGCAGCCCGGGATGCGAGACCGTGAGGGCGAGATCGCGCAGCGCGGCCGGGATGAGGGTCGGGCGCAGCACCTCGCGGCCGAAGATCAGCAGGTCCCCGATCGAGCTGTGGGCGCCGGCGGACGGCCGCCCCGTGACGTCGGTCCGGCGCATGCCGAGCGGCCCCACGACCTCCTGGCGCATCCAGTCCGCGAAGTCCATGCCGACCGCGTCGGCCACGTGTGCGGCGAGGGCGTCGAAGCCCGCGTTCGAGTAGATGCGCCGCTCACCGGGCGGCCGCTGCGGTTCGGTGCCCTCCATCGGCAGCCCGCTCGTGTGGTCGAGCAGGTCGAGCACGGTCGACCCGTGCGGTCCCGCGTCCTCGTCCAGATCCACCAGACCGCGCTCGATCGCGACGAACACGCCCCACGCGGTGAGCGGCTTGGTCACCGAGGCGAGCGGCAGCACGGTCTCCGGATCGCCCTGCACCGCGCGGGTCGCGTCGGGGCCGGTCACCCCCACGAAGGCCGGATGGGGAAAGTCGTCGGTCGCGGCGAAGGTCGTCGTCTCCACGGATCCATCGTGCCACGCGCGCGGAGGACGACGTCGCGGGACCGCCGCCTACTCCCGCGAGGAGAGAAGCGTGACGGCTCGCGGATCCGCGAGGGCGCCGAGGACGATCGCGACGATCCCGAGGAACACGATCGCCGCACTGCGGATCACGGAGAGTCCTGCGACGACGCCGACGACCGCGCCGGCGTCGAGGCCGGGGATCGAGACGAGCAGCATTGCGATCGCCTGCGTCACGGCGACCGTGCACAACGCCCACAGCGGAGCAAGCCGCCACGGCGACGGCACGACGCCCTGGCGGGCGATCCGCACGACCGCGACGATCGCGCAGGAGAGTTCGACGACCGTGAGGACGAGGTCTGCGACCGCCAGCGAGGGGAAAGGCCCGACGGACCGTATCGCCTCGACGGGAGATGGGAGCAGCGCATGGGTCAGCAGCGGGCGGACGACCACGAGGACGATCACCAGTGCGAGGATCGCCCCGGTCCCGAGCGGTCGACGAGCGGTCACGCTGCCCGGCCGCCCGATCCCGATCGCGAGCACCGTCGCGCCAAGGCCGAAGAGCGGCAGGGTCGCCGCGTTCAACGAGGGCAGGGTGCTCTGCCCGGCGAGCCCGGTCAACGCCGAGAGGACCAGCAGCACTCCACCGATCGTCCACGTCAGACGACGGGAGCGTGCCGCGGATCCGGTGTCGACGGTGACCATCCCCCGAACCTAGCGCGGGGGATCCCCTCAGGCGCCGCGCAGACGCTCCGACAGGTAGGCGTCGAGACCGGCGAGCGGCACCCGCTCCTGCGCCATGGTGTCGCGGTCGCGCACCGTCACCGCGTCGTCCTCGAGGGAGTCGAAGTCGACCGTGACGCAGAACGGGGTGCCGATCTCGTCCTGGCGGCGGTAGCGGCG
>NZ_CAMFHZ010000021.1 GCF_945952435.1 uncultured Microbacterium sp. | reverse complement strand
TCCACGGCCCGAAGCCGCGCGACTACTCGCAGCGCACCCCCAAGAAGATGATCGCGGCCGCCCTCGCCGGCGCGCTCAGCGACCGCTTCCGCGGTGAGCGCCTGCACGTCGTCGAGTCCTTCGGCATCGACGGCAAGCCCTCGACCAAGACGGCTGCGGCGTACCTCAACGCTCTCCCGGGCAAGAACGTCCTCGTGGTCCTCGACCGCGGCGACGACACCAACGCCCTGAGCATCCGCAACCTGGCCGGCGTGCACGTGCTGTACTTCGACCAGCTGAACGCCTACGACGTGGTCAACTCCGACGACATCGTCTTCACCAAGGCCGCCTTCGACGCGTTCGTCGCGCTGAAGTCGGGCTCGACCGAGGAGGTCTCCGCATGAGCGACAACATCCTCGCCGCGGCTGCCAACAAGGACCCGCGCGACATCATCCTGAAGCCCGTCGTCTCCGAGAAGAGCTACGGCCTGATCGATGAGGGCAAGTACACCTTCCTGGTGGACCCGCGCGCCTCGAAGACCGAGATCAAGCTCGCCATCGAGAAGATCTTCGACGTCAAGGTCGCCAGCGTCAACACGATCAACCGCGTCGGCAAGGCTCGTCGCACCCGCTTCGGCACCGGCAAGCGCAAGGACACCAAGCGCGCGATCGTTGCTCTGAAGTCGGGCACCATCGACATCTTCACGGCAGTGAACTGACCGGGGGATAAGGACAGAACATGGCTATTCGCAAGTACAAGCCCACGACCCCGGGTCGCCGCGGCTCGTCGGTGGCCGACTTCGCCGAGATCACCCGATCGACGCCGGAGAAGTCGCTGCTGCGTCCGCTGAGCAAGACCGGTGGCCGTAACAACCAGGGCCGCATCACCACCCGCCACATCGGTGGTGGGCACAAGCGCCAGTACCGCGTCATCGACTTCCGTCGCAACGACAAGGACGGCATCGACGCCAAGGTCGCTCACATCGAGTACGACCCCAACCGCACCGCGCGCATCGCGCTCCTGCACTACTTCGACGGCGAGAAGCGCTACATCCTCGCGCCGAACAAGCTGAAGCAGGGCGACGTCGTGGAGTCGGGCGCCTCGGCCGACATCAAGCCGGGCAACAACCTCCCGCTGAAGAACATCCCGACGGGTACCGTCATCCACGCCATCGAGCTCCGTCCCGGCGGCGGTGCGAAGATGGCCCGCTCGGCCGGCGCCTCCGTGCGTCTGGTCGCGAAGGACGGCCCCTACGCGCAGCTCCGTCTGCCCTCGGGCGAGATCCGCAACGTCGACGCGCGCTGCCGTGCGACGATCGGCGAGGTCGGCAACGCCGAGCAGTCCAACATCAACTGGGGCAAGGCCGGCCGCAAGCGCTGGAAGGGCGTGCGCCCGACCGTCCGCGGTGTCGCGATGAACCCGGTGGACCACCCGCACGGTGGTGGTGAGGGCAAGACGTCCGGTGGTCGTCACCCCGTCACCCCCTGGGGCCAGGCTGAGGGTCGGACCCGTCACGCCAACAAGGAAAGCGACAAGTACATCGTGCGTCGCCGTAACGCTGGCAAGAAGCGCAAGTAGGAGTAAGAGAAGATGCCTCGCAGTCTTAAGAAGGGCCCCTTCGTCGACGAGCACCTGCTTCGCAAGGTGATCGGTCAGAACGAAGCCGGCACGAAGAACGTCATCAAGACCTGGTCGCGCCGGTCGATGATCATCCCCGCCATGCTGGGACACACCATCGCCGTGCACGACGGACGCAAGCACATCCCCGTGTTCGTGTCCGAGACCATGGTCGGTCACAAGCTGGGCGAGTTCGCGCCCACCCGCACCTTCCGCGGCCACGAGAAGGACGACAAGAAGGGCCGTCGCCGCTGACGCGGCGACTGTCTGAGAGACAGAGGAGAGAGAAATGGTGGAGTCCATCGCACGTGTGCGACACATCCGCGTGACCCCTCAGAAGGCTCGTCGTGTCGTCGCGCTCATCAAGGGCAAGCAGGCCGCTGAGGCCCTCGCCATCCTGAAGTTCGCGCAGCAGAGCGCCTCCGAGCCCATCTACAAGCTCGTGCACTCGGCCATGGCGAACGCTCAGGTCAAGGCTGATCGCGACGGTGAGTACCTCGACGAGCAGGACCTGTACGTGAAGAACGCCTTCGTGGACGAGGGGACGACGCTCAAGCGTTTCCAGCCCCGCGCCCAGGGACGCGCGTTCCAGATCAAGAAGCGCACGAGCCACATCACGGTCGTGCTGGCCACCCCTGAGGTCGCCAAGAACGAGAAGGCGAGCAAGTAATGGGACAGAAGGTAAACCCGTACGGCTTCCGCCTCGGCATCACCACGGACCACGTGTCCCGGTGGTTCTCTGACTCGACCAAGCCGGGTCAGCGCTACGCCGACTACGTGGCCGAGGACATCCGGATCCGCAAGCTCCTGCAGACGCAGCTCGACCGCGCCGGCGTGAGCAACATCGAGATCGAGCGCACCCGCGACCGCGTGCGTGTGGACATCCACACCGCGCGCCCCGGCATCGTCATCGGCCGCCGCGGCGCCGAGGCCGAGCGCATCCGCGGCGACCTCGAGAAGCTCACGGGCAAGCAGATCCAGCTGAACATCCTCGAGGTCAAGAACCCCGAGGCCGACGCTCAGCTGGTCGCCCAGGGCATCGCCGAGCAGCTCTCCGCCCGCGTGGCCTTCCGCCGCGCGATGCGCAAGGGTCTGCAGGGCGCACAGCGCGCCGGCGCCAAGGGCATCCGCATCCAGGTCTCGGGTCGTCTCGGCGGCGCCGAGATGAGCCGGTCGGAGTTCTACCGCGAGGGTCGTGTGCCGCTGCACACGCTGCGCGCGAACATCGACTACGGCTTCTACGAGGCCAAGACCACCTTCGGCCGCATCGGCGTGAAGGTCTGGATCTACAAGGGCGACCTCACCAACAAGGAGCTTGCTCGCGAGCAGGCCAACGCACCGAAGTCCCGTCGTGACGACCGTGGCGACCGCCGCCGCGGGCCGCGCAACGAGGCTCCCGTCGCAGAAGGAGCGTCTGCCTGATGCTTATCCCTCGCAAGGTCAAGTACCGCAAGCAGCACCACCCCAAGCGTGATGGCCAGGCCACCGGCGGCACGAAGGTCTCCTTCGGCGAGTTCGGCATCCAGGCCCTCACCCCCGCGTATGTGACCAACCGTCAGATCGAGTCCGCTCGTATCGCGATGACGCGTCACATCAAGCGTGGCGGCAAGGTGTGGATCAACATCTACCCCGACCGTCCGCTCACGAAGAAGCCGGCCGAGACCCGCATGGGTTCCGGTAAGGGTTCCCCCGAGTGGTGGGTCGCCAACGTCAAGCCGGGCCGCGTCCTCTTCGAGGTCGCGGGCGTCAACGAGCAGCTCGCTCGCGAGGCGCTCACCCGAGCCATTCACAAGCTGCCGCTCAAGGCACGCATCATCAAGCGCGAGGAGGGCGACGCGTAATGGCGATCGGCACCAAGGAGCTCGGTGTGACCGAGCTCGACACGTTCGAAGACCAGCGCCTCGTCGAGGAGCTGCGCAAGGCCAAGGAGGAGCTGTTCAATCTCCGTTTCCAGTCGGCGACCGGCCAGCTGGAGAGCCACGGCCGCATCCGCGCCGTCAAGCGCGACATCGCGCGCCTCTACACCGTGATCCGCGAGCGCGAGCTGGGCATCCGTGCGACGCCCGCTCCGGTCGAGGCTCCGGCCAAGAAGGCGTCCAAGGCAAAGGCGAAGAAGGCCGACGAGGCTGACGCGCCGAAGGAGGAGGCCGAGTAATGGCTGAGAAGAAGGCTGCTGCCGAGGCCGTCGTCGAGCACGCCGCACACGACGTGCGCGACGCCGACGCCCGCGGCTACCGCAAGGCGCGCCGCGGCTACGTCGTCAGCGACAAGATGGACAAGACCATCGTCGTCGAGGTCGAGGACCGCGTGAAGCACCCGCTGTACGGCAAGGTCATCCGCCGCACGACGAAGGTCAAGGCGCACGACGAGAACAACACCGCCGGCATCGGCGACCTCGTCCTCATCAACGAGACCCGCCCGCTGAGCGCCACCAAGCGCTGGCGTCTGGTGGAGATCCTGGAGAAGGCAAAGTGATCCAGACCGAGTCCCGACTCAAGGTCGCCGACAACACCGGCGCCAAGGAGCTGCTCACGATCCGCGTGCTCGGCGGCTCCAGCCGTCGCTACGCGGGCCTGGGCGACATCATCGTCGCCACGGTCAAGGACGCGATCCCCGGTGGGAACGTCAAGAAGGGTGACGTCGTCAAGGCCGTCATCGTCCGCACCGTGAAGCAGACCCGCCGTCCCGACGGCTCGTACATCAAGTTCGACGAGAACGCCGCCGTGATCCTGAAGAACGACGGGGAGCCCCGCGGCACCCGCATCTTCGGACCGGTCGGTCGTGAGCTTCGCGACAAGAAGTTCATGAAGATCGTCTCGCTCGCCCCGGAGGTGCTGTAACTCATGGCGAACATCAAGAAGGGTGACCTCGTTCAGGTCATCTCGGGCCGCAAGCAGGAAAAGGGCGGCGACCGCGGCAAGCAGGGCAAGGTCCTCGAGGTCCTCGTCGAGCAGAACCGCGTGATCGTGGAGGGCGTGAACTACGCCACCAAGCACACGCGCGTCGGCCAGACGCAGCGTGGCACCAAGACGGGCGGCATCGAGACCATCGAGGCCCCCATCCACATCTCGAACGTCGCCCTGGTCGACCCCGAGACGAAGAAGCCGACCCGCGTCGGTCACCGCGTCGAGGAGCAGTCCAAGGACGGCGTGAAGCGCACGGTCCGCGTGCGCTACGCGAAGAAGAGCGGTAAGGACCTCTGATGGCGGCTGCTGACGCCGCGGGTGCTGTCACCGTGCAGCCCCGCCTGAAGGCGAAGTACAACAACGAGATCAAGAAGGCTCTGCAGGACGAGTTCGGCTACGAGAACGTCATGCAGATCCCCGGCCTGGTCAAGGTCGTCGTCAACACCGGTGTCGGTGAGGCGGCGCGCGACTCCAAGGTGATCGATGGTGCGGTCGACGACCTCACCAAGATCACCGGCCAGAAGCCGATCGTCACGAAGGCCCGCAAGTCCATCGCGCAGTTCAAGCTGCGCGAGGGGCAGGCCATCGGCGCGCACGTCACCCTCCGCGGCGACCGCGCGTGGGAGTTCGTGGACCGCCTCGTGAACCTCGCGCTGCCCCGTATCCGCGACTTCCGCGGTCTTTCGGACAAGCAGTTCGACGGCAACGGCAACTACACCTTCGGTCTCACGGAGCAGAGCGTGTTCCACGAGATCGATCAGGACAAGATCGACCGCGTCCGCGGTTTCGACATCACCGTCGTCACCACGGCGAAGAACGACGACGAGGGCCGGGCGCTGCTCCGCCACCTCGGCTTCCCGTTCAAGTCGAACGACGCGGCCTGATACCGGGGTCGTTGGGCGAGGACGCCGAAGGCGGCCGAGACGAAACGGGTCCGTCAGGACAGCGCGTTTCGGCTCGGCGGCTCCGCCGCCTCGCTCAACGACCTTTCCGCGGTTCGCACAGCGATCCGCGGTATGGAACAATTGAAAATTGCGTGCTCATCGCAGGCCGTCTGCCGTGTAACGGCAGCCGGAACCTCATGAACGAAAGAAGACAACTATGACGATGACAGACCCGGTCGCAGATCTGCTGACCCGTCTGCGCAACGCGAACTCGGCGCACCACGATTCCGTGACGCTGCCGTCGAGCAAGCTGAAGACCCACATCGCCGAGATCCTCCAGCAGGAGGGCTACATCGCCGGTTGGGAGGTCTCCGACGCCCGTGTCGGCAAGAACCTCACGATCGAGCTGAAGTACGGCCCGAACCGCGAGCGGTCGATCGCCGGCATCAAGCGCGTCTCGAAGCCCGGCCTCCGCGTGTACGCGAAGTCCACGGAGCTCCCCAAGGTGCTCGGCGGCCTCGGCGTCGCGATCCTGTCCACCTCCTCGGGGCTCCTCACGGACCGCCAGGCAGAGCAGAAGGGCGTGGGCGGAGAAGTTCTCGCCTACGTGTGGTGATCTGAAATGTCGCGTATTGGACGACTTCCCATCGAGATCCCCGCGGGCGTGACCGTCTCGGTCGACGGCCGCGACGTCTCGGTGAAGGGCCCGAAGGGCGAGCTCTCGCTCACCGTGGCCTCCCCCATCGAGGTGTCGGTCGAGGAGAACCAGGTTCTCGTCACCCGTCCGGACGACGAGCGCTCCTCGCGTTCGCTGCACGGTCTGACCCGCACCCTCATCAGCAACGACATCATCGGCGTGACCCAGGGCTACTCCAAGGGTCTCGAGGTCGTCGGCACGGGCTACCGCGTGCAGCAGAAGGGCAGCTCGGTCGAGTTCGCCCTGGGCTTCTCGCACCCCGTCCTGGTCGACCCGCCCGCCGGGATCACCCTGACGGTCGAGGGCAACAACAAGCTCACCGTCAGCGGCATCAGCAAGCAGGCCGTCGGCGAGGCGGCTGCGAACATCCGCAAGATCCGCAAGCCCGAGCCGTACAAGGGCAAGGGCGTGCGCTACGCCGGCGAGGTCGTGCGTCGCAAGGCCGGAAAGAGTGGTAAGTAACCATGGCGATCAAGACGAAGTCCGACGCCCGTTCGCGTCGTCACGCCCGTCTTCGCAAGAAGATCCAGGGCACCGAGGTGCGTCCGCGCCTCGTCGTCACCCGTTCTGCGCGTCACGTCTTCGTGCAGCTCGTCGACGACAGCAAGGGCCGCACCGTGGCCAGCGCCTCCACCCTCGAGACCGACCTGCGGTCGTTCGACGGTGACAAGACCGCCAAGGCCCGCAAGGTCGGCGAGCTCGTCGCCGAGCGTGCGAAGGCCGCCGGTGTCTCCGAGGCCGTGTTCGACCGTGGGGGCAACCGGTACGCCGGTCGCGTCGCGGCCATCGCCGACGGCGCCCGCGAAGGGGGTCTGGCACTGTGAGTGACAACAAGGAGAACGAAGTGACCGAGACGGCTACGGCTCCCGCCGAGACGGCGGCCGGTACCGAGGCTCCGCAGCGCGACGAGCGCCGCGGCGGCCGTGGTGGCCGTGACCGCGGTCAGGGCGGACGCGACCGCAACTCGCGCGACCGCGGGGACAACCAGTTCCTCGAGCGCGTCGTGACCATCAACCGCGTGTCGAAGGTCGTCAAGGGTGGCCGTCGCTTCAGCTTCACCGCGCTCGTCGTGGTGGGCGACGGCAACGGTCTCGTGGGTGTCGGCTACGGCAAGGCCCGCGAGGTCCCCCTCGCGATCTCGAAGGGTGTCGAGGAGGCGAAGCGGAACTTCTTCCGCGTCCCGCGCTCCGCGTCGACCATCCCGCACCCCGTGCAGGGCGAGGCCGCTGCCGGCGTCGTGCTGCTGCGTCCGGCCGCCGCCGGTACCGGTGTCATCGCCGGTGGTCCGGTCCGCGCCGTGCTCGAGTGCGCCGGCATCCACGACGTGCTGTCGAAGTCGCTCGGCTCGTCGAACACGATCAACATCGTGCACGCGACGGTGGAGGCCCTGAAGCAGCTCGAGGAGCCCCGTGCGGTCGCCGCGCGTCGTGGCCTCGAGTTCGACCAGGTCGCCCCGGCGCGTCTCGTCCGCGCAGAGGCCGAGGCCGTTGCTGCGCAGAAGGCAGGTGCCTGATGGCTGCGCGCCTCAAGGTCACGCAGGTCAAGTCCAAGGTGAGCGAGAAGCAGAACCAGCGCGACACGCTGCGTTCCCTCGGCCTCAAGCGGATCGGCGACTCGGTCGTCCGTCCCGACGACGCCCAGACCCGCGGCTACGTCCGCACGGTCGCTCACCTCGTCAAGGTTGAGGAGATCGACTAATGGCTGAGAAGAAGGAAGCGGCGACGAAGACCGCCGCCAAGAAGCCGGCCGCCGCCAAGGCTGCCGAGGCCCAGGCCTCGCGACCCGGCGTGCTCAAGGTGCACCACCTGCGTCCGGTCCCCGGCGCCAACACCGCCAAGACCCGCGTGGGTCGCGGTGAGGGCTCCAAGGGCAAGACGGCCGGTCGCGGCACCAAGGGCACCAAGGCCCGCAACACCGTGCGCGTCGGCTTCGAGGGTGGGCAGATGCCGCTGCACATGCGCACCCCGAAGCTGCGCGGGTTCAAGAACCCGTTCCGCGTCGAGTACCAGGTCGTGAACCTGGCCAGGCTCGCGGAGCTCTACCCGGCCGGGGGCGATGTGACCGTCGCCGACCTGGTCGCCAAGGGCGCGGTTCGCAAGAACGAGAAGGTCAAGGTCCTGGGCAACGGCGACATCGCCGTGGCGCTGACCGTGTCGGTCGACAAGGTCTCCGGCTCTGCCGAGCAGAAGATCGTCGCCGCCGGCGGATCCGTCAAGTAACACCCTGTCGAGAGGGGTCGGAGATTGCTCCGGCCCCTCTTGCGTTACCCTGGGAAGCGACTGTCCCTGCTCGGGCGTCATCCCTTTCAGGAGGCATGCTTTTGT
Source organism: uncultured Microbacterium sp. (assembly GCF_945952435.1). Lineage (GTDB taxonomy): Bacteria > Actinomycetota > Actinomycetes > Actinomycetales > Microbacteriaceae > Microbacterium. Next base: position 54,027 of record NZ_CAMFHZ010000021.1, on the reverse strand, counting down.
TTAGCGCCATCGCGCGGATCTTCCGCACGCCGGATCTGCGTCGCAAGATCGGCTTCACGATCGCGATCATCGCGATCTACCGCCTCGGAGCCACCATCCCCGCTCCGTTCGTGAGCTTCCCGAACGTGACCGACTGCCTCGCGCAGAACTCGGGGACAGAGGGCCTGCTGGGTCTCGTCAACCTCTTCTCCGGTGGCGCCCTGCTGAAGCTGTCGATCTTCGCCCTCGGCGTCATGCCCTACATCACGGCGACGATCATCACCCAGCTGCTGCGCGTGGTGATCCCGCACTTCGAGACGCTGCACAAGGAGGGTCAGGCCGGTCAGGCCCGCCTCACCCAGTACACGCGCTACCTGACCATCGCGCTCGCGCTGCTGCAGTCGACGACGCTCGTCACGGTCGCGCGCAGCGGGCAGCTGTTCGGCAGCACCGGCGTCGCCTCCTGCAAGCAGCTGCTGACGAACGACGTGTGGTGGGCGCAGATCCTGCTCATCATCACGCTGACCGCCGGTACCGGCCTCATCATGTGGTTCGCCGAGCTCGTCACCGAGAAGGGCATCGGCAACGGCATGTCGCTGCTCATCTTCACCTCGATCGCCGCGACCTTCCCCGGTGCGATGTGGAGCATCTGGCAGACCAAGGGCTTCGAGACCTTCCTGCTCGTGCTCGTGATCGGCATCGTCGTCATGACGCTCGTCGTGTTCATCGAGCAGTCCCAGCGGCGCATCCCGGTGCAGTACGCCAAGCGCATGGTCGGCCGCCGCACCTACGGCGGCACCAACACCTACATCCCGATCAAGGTCAACATGGCGGGCGTGATCCCCGTGATCTTCGCCTCCTCGCTGCTCTACATCCCGATGCTGATCGCGCAGTTCAACATCCCGCAGGACGGCAAGACGCCGCCGGCGTGGGCGACCTGGATCATGACGTACTTCGTCAAGGGCGACCACCCGATCTACATGGTGGTGTACTTCCTCCTCATCATCGGGTTCACGTACTTCTACGTCGCGATCACGTTCAACCCGGTCGAGGTCGCCGACAACATGAAGAAGTACGGCGGCTTCATCCCGGGCATCCGCGCGGGGCGCCCGACCGCCGAGTACCTCGACTACGTGCTCACGCGCATCACGCTGCCCGGCTCGCTCTACCTCGGCATCATCGCGCTCATCCCGCTGATCGCCCTGGCGACGGTCGGCGCGAACCAGAACTTCCCGTTCGGGGGCGCCTCGATCCTCATCATCGTCGGCGTGGGTCTGGAGACGGTCAAGCAGATCGACGCGCAGCTGCAGCAGCGCCACTACGAAGGGCTCCTCCGATGACGGCATCCGCTCAGAACACCGCCCGGCTGCTCATCGTCGGGCCGCAGGGATCCGGCAAGGGCACGCAGGGCGTGCGGATCGCCGAGGCGTACGGGATCCCCGTGATCTCGACGGGCGACATCTTCCGCGCCCACATCAAGGAGGGCACGGATCTGGGCAAGCAGGTCACCGCCGTCCTCGACACGGGCGACCTCGTCTCGGACGAGCTGACCGGCGCCCTCGTGCGCGATCGGATCTCCCAGCCGGATGCGGCCAACGGGTTCCTGCTCGACGGCTACCCCCGCAACGCGGCGCAGGTGGTCCACCTGGACGACTTCCTCGCCGCGCAGGGCACGTCGCTCGACGCCGTGATCCTCCTCGACGTGCCGCGCGAGGAGAGCATCCAGCGTCTCGAGCTCCGCGCGACGGAGCAGGGCCGCGCCGACGACACCCCGGAGGCGATCTCGCATCGCCTCGACATCTACGAGCGCGAGACGGCTCCCATCCTCGAGGCGTACGGCGCCAAGGGCATCGTGGACCGCATCGACGGGGTCGGCGGTCTCGACGAGATCACCGAGCGCATCTTCGCCGCGCTCGCCGCGCGCGGTCTGGCCCGCACGGCAGCGGTCTGACGTGGCGTTCCGGCGGTCGATCTACAAGAGCCGCGCCCAGCTCGAGGCCATGGTGGAGCCCGGCCTCATCACGGCGGCGGCGCTCGCGGCGGTGCGCGCCGCGGTGCGCCCCGGCGTCACCACCGGCGAGCTCGACGCGATCGCCGATCGGGTGATCGTCGATCGTGGTGCGGAGTCGAACTTCAAGCTCGTGCGCGGCTACCGGCATGCCACGTGCATCTCGGTCAACGATCAGGTCGTGCACGGGATCCCCGGATCCCGGGTGCTCCAGCCGGGGGACCTCGTGTCGATCGACGGCGGCGCGCAGTTCCGCGGCTGGAACGGGGACAGCGCGATCTCCCTCGTCGTGCCGGATCCGGAGCAGCCCGCCCTGGTCGAGGCGCGCTCCGCGCTCTCGCGCGTGACGGAGGGGTCGATGTGGGCGGGTGTCGCCGCGATGGCGACCGCACGTCACCTGGGGGACATCAGCGCGGCGATCGAGGATCACATCCTCGGAGCGGGTCCGAGCGCTCTCGGCGGTCCCTACGGGATCCTCCGCGAGTACGTCGGGCACGGCATCGGACGCAAGATGCACGAGGCGCCGAGCCTCTTCAACTACCGCACCCCGGATCGCGGTGCCGAGGTGAAGCCAGGGCTGGTGCTCGCGATCGAGCCGATGGTCACCGCGGGCTCTGACCAGACCTACGTCGAGGACGACGACTGGACGGTCACGACGGTCGACGGCTCCGACGGATCGCACTGGGAGCACAGCGTCGCCCGGCACGAGGACGGCATCTGGGTGCTCACGGCCGAGGACGGCGGCGCCGCAGGACTGGCGCCGTTCGGGATCGTCCCCGTCCCCCTCGCCTGAGCGGCTTTCGGGGGCTTCAAAGCCGCGTGCGGGCAGAATAGGAACACTGTCGTCGGATCCGCACGGGCGGGTCCCGGAAGAATGGATGTGCAATGGCCGCTGCCAAGGGCAGGACCAACGGGTTCGTCATCGGGATCACCGCCGCGGTCGTCGTGGTCATCCTCGCGCTGATCGGTCTCGTCGTCTGGATGAACAACAAGGCGACCGATGCCGGGCCGGCCCCGAAGGGCTCGATCGTCAACTCCGACACCGGAGCCCTGACGGTCGGCAAGGGCGAGGACAAGATCGCGCTGTTCGTGGACTTCCAGTGCCCGATCTGCAAGAACTTCGAGACGACCTACGGCCAGCAGCTGCAGGGGCTCGCGAAAGAGAACAAGATCACGCTCGAGTACCACCCGATCGCGATCCTCGACCGCTACTCGCAGAACCAGTACTCGTCGCGTTCCGCGGCCGCGGCCTACTGCGTGGCGCAGGACAGCAGCGCGAGCACCTTCCTGGACTACCTCAACCTGCTGTTCACCAACCAGCCGGCCGAGAACACCGCCGGACCCACCGACGCGCAGCTCACCGACGACGCGAAGACGGTCGGCGCCGACAAGGCGGCGTCGTGCATCAAGGACGGCACGTTCCTCAAGTACCCGGCGGCGCAGGCCACCTCCCACAAGATCCAGGGCACGCCCACGATCGAGATCAACGGCGAGCGCCTCGACCTGCAGAAGAGCGCGGACACCGCCAAGTTCACCGCGTTCCTCAGCAAGCACGGCGTCACCACCGGTCAGTGACCTGGCGGGCATTTGCCCGAAGCGCGGATCCGGACTACCATAGATCCTTGGTGCTTTGCGCCATGAACCGGCGTGTCCGGATCCGCACAGCTCCACCCACCCACCCACCGCAGATCGACCGGTCTGCAGAAGCGTCAGCGAGGCTATGGCTAAGAAAGACGGTGTCATCGAGATCGAGGGCGTCGTGTCCGAGGCTCTGCCCAACGCGATGTTCCGCGTTGAGCTCAGCAACGGGCACAAGGTCCTTGCGACGATCTCAGGAAAGATGCGGCAGAACTACATCCGCATCATCCCCGAGGATCGCGTCGTCGTGGAGCTCTCGCCCTACGACCTCACGCGCGGCCGCATCGTCTACCGCTACCGCTAGGCCGGTCGAGAAGTAACACCCCAGGCGTCCGCGCCTGCCCGGTGAAGACAGCGAGAAGGAAGCAATATGAAGGTCAACCCCAGCGTCAAGCCGATCTGCGATCACTGCAAGGTGATCCGTCGTCACGGCCGCGTCATGGTGATCTGCAAGAGCAACCCGCGCCACAAGCAGCGCCAGGGTTGACGTGAGTCGTGTCAATGCGGCGCAGCCGCGTTGACACGCGAACGTCACGGTTGAGCGAGGACGCCGAAGGCGACCGGGCCGAAACCTCTTGCAGGAACAACTCAATATCGGTCGCGTGGGCGATCGCGGCGTTTCGTCTCGCTGCTCTCGCTCAACGACCACATCACACAGGCAGGATCAGAACCCGTGAGGGGGACACCTCGGGCGGAGGCCCGGGCACCGATCCTGTTCCACACCTCCACCACACTCCAGGAGTTACCGCATGGCACGTCTTGCCGGCGTCGACATCCCGCGCGACAAGCGCGTGGTGATCGCCCTCACGTACATCTACGGCATCGGCCGTACCCGTTCGGTCGAGATCCTCAAGGCCACCGAGATCGACGAGTCGATCCGCGTCAAGGACCTCACCGACGACCAGCTGGTCGCGCTGCGCGACCACATCGAAGGCAACTACAAGGTGGAGGGTGACCTGCGCCGTGAGGTCGCCGCCGACATCCGCCGCAAGGTCGAGATCGGCTCGTACGAGGGTCTGCGTCACCGCCGCGGCCTTCCGGTGCGCGGTCAGCGCACCAAGACCAACGCGCGTACCCGCAAGGGCCCGAAGCGCACCGTCGCCGGCAAGAAGAAGGCCCGCTAAGCGGCCTAGGGAAGAGGAGAAACTTTCATGGCTGCACCCAAGGCCGCCGCGCGCAAGCCGCGCCGCAAGGAGAAGAAGAACATCGCGCTGGGCCAGGCCCACATCAAGTCGACGTTCAACAACACCATCGTCTCGATCACCGACCCGTCCGGCGCCGTCATCGCGTGGGCCTCGTCCGGTGGCGTGGGCTTCAAGGGCTCGCGCAAGTCCACCCCGTACGCCGCCGGCATGGCCGCGGAGTCGGCCGCCCGTCAGGCCGCCGAGCACGGTGTGAAGAAGGTCGACGTCCTCGTCAAGGGTCCGGGCTCCGGCCGCGAGACCGCGATCCGCTCGCTGCAGGCCGCCGGCCTCGAGGTGGGCTCGATCCAGGATGTGACGCCGCAGGCGCACAACGGCTGCCGCCCGCCGAAGCGCCGCCGCGTCTGACGCCCTCTGAGGATCCTCGGAATCCGATCGCATCGGATCCGGGGATCCTCACCCGCGTTTCCTCCACAACTCAAGACCTCACCCACACGTGTCATATAGCGGGCACGTGATCGAAAGGAACACACAGTGCTCATCGCACAGCGTCCCACTCTCACCGAGGAAAAGATCTCCGAGAACCGCAGCCGGTTCATCATCGAGCCGCTCGAGCCCGGATTCGGATACACGATCGGCAACGCGCTGCGTCGCAGCCTGCTGTCGTCGATCCCCGGCGCGGCCGTGACGAGCGTCCGCATCGACGGCGTCCTCCACGAGTTCAGCACCATCCCCGGTGTGAAGGAGGATGTCACCGAGATCATCCTCAACATCAAGCAGCTGGTCGTCTCCTCGGAGCGCGACGAGCCGATCACCGCCTACCTGCGCAAGACGGGCGCCGGTGAGGTCACCGCGGCGGACATCTCCGCTCCGGCCGGTGTCGAGGTGCACAACCCCGAGCTGGTCATCGCGACCCTCAACGAGACCGCGAAGTTCGAGCTCGAGCTCACGATCGAGCGCGGCCGCGGCTATGTGTCCGCCGCGCAGAACCGCAGCGAGTACGCCGAGGCCGGTCAGATCCCGATCGACTCGATCTACTCGCCCGTGCTCAAGGTCAGCTACCGCGTCGACGCGACCCGCGCCGGCGAGCGCACCGACTTCGACAAGCTGGTGCTGGACGTCGAGACGAAGAACTCGATCGTCCCGCGCGACGCCGTCGCTTCCGCCGGTCGCACGCTGACCGAGCTGTTCGGTCTCGCCCGTGAGCTGAACGTCGAGGCCGAGGGCATCGAGATCGGCCCGGCGCCGGTCGAGGCCGTCCTCTCCAACGAGCTGTCGATGCCGATCGAGGACCTCGATCTGTCCGTCCGCTCGTACAACTGCCTCAAGCGCGAAGGCATCAACACGGTGTCGGAGCTCGTCGCCCTCTCGGAGACGCAGCTCATGAACATCCGCAATTTCGGACAGAAGTCGGTGGACGAGGTGCGCGACAAGCTCGTCTCGCTCGGCCTGTCGCTGAAGGACTCGGTGCCCGGCTTCGACGGCGCCCACTTCTACGGCGGCTCCGAAGACGAATCCTTCTGATACCCGCACCCTTCCGATCCAGGAGTTAGACAATCATGCCCAAGCCCACCAAGGGTCCCCGTCTCGGAGGCGGCCCCGCCCACGAGCGTCTGCTGCTCGCGAACCTCGCCGCCCAGCTGTTCGTGCACAAGTCGATCAAGACCACCGAGACCAAGGCCAAGCGCCTGCGTCCGCTGGCCGAGCGCCTCGTCACCTTCGGCAAGCGCGGCGACCTGCACGCGCGCCGTCGCGTGCTCTCCGTGCTGCGCAACAAGGAGGCGACGCACGTCCTGTTCGCCGAGATCGCGCCGCTCGTCGCCGAGCGTGAGGGCGGCTACACGCGCATCACCAAGGTCGGCAACCGCAAGGGCGACAACGCGCCCATGGCCGTGATCGAGCTCGTGCTCGAGCCCGTCACCCCCAAGGTGAAGAAGGCCGCCGCGAAGCCGGCGAAGGCGGAGAAGCCCGCCGCCGAGGCTCCCGCCGAGACCGAGGTCGTCGAGGAGGAGGTCGTCGAGACCCCCGCCGCCGAGACCGAGGCTCCGGCCGGGGCCGCTGCCGAGGAGAAGGCCGAGTAAGACCTCCGGGTCCGACTCGATCGAAGCCCGTCGTCCCGTCCGGGACGGCGGGCTTCGTCGTTCCCCGGCGGCGCCCGGCGCGGTCCTCAGCCGGCCGGGCAGACGACGATGGCGCGGGCCGACACGAGCGCCGAGCCCTTCGCGCACGGTGCGCCGCCGAGCGTGGGCGTCTCGCGCATGGCCGGTGCGTCGAAGAGGCCCACGTGGGCGCCGCTGAGCACGATCGACGAGACGGGGCCGCCCCAGGGCTTGGCGGCGATCCAGAGCACCCCCTCGTCCCGCACCCACGCGGCGACCGGCACGACCGCCGCGCGCTGCTGGGCGAGCGTCTCGGCGGCAGGAGGGCTCAGCGCCCTCGCCGTGTCCGCGATCGCGCCGCCCGCCCCCACGACGAGGAGCATCGCGAGGGAGAGGAGGGCCCCGGCGCGTCTGGCGACGTGCGCGCCGCGTACGGCGGCGGGGATTCCGTGGGCAGAGCGATGCCAGAGGGCCGTCGCGGCACGGACGACGACCGCGGCGAGGACCGGCGTGAACGCGAACACCCCGACGGCGGGGTGACGCACCCACAGGGGCAGCTGCGACGCCTGTGCCCACCAGCCCACGAACGTGAGCAGGCCCAGTGCGGAGCCGATCCCGAGCGCGCGCAGGTGCGGGCCGTGCGGCGGCCAGCCGCGGATCCTGCCCTCGGCCCGGAGAGCCGGGGCGAGCGCGGCGGCCACGACCGCCGTCAGGCCGAGGACGCCCGCGGCGAGGACGAACGGCCACGGCACGAACCAGGCCTCGGCGAGCGTGGCCAGTTTCTCCGGGATGGTCGTCGGCGCGTACTGCTGGCCCCCGCTCAGCACGAAGTGCCCGAGGGATCGGACATGTCGCACGTAACCGTCGGGACCGAGGGAGAGGAGCGCCGCGAGCTCCATGAGCAGGGTCGGCGCGGCGGCGAGCAGCAGTGGCAGGATCCCGCGACGGAGGGTGGCCGCCGCCCGCGCCGCGAACGGAGCGGGCGGCGCGAGGAGGAACAGCGCGACCGCGAACGCGGGCAGCGCCAGCACGGCGATGAGCTTGGCCTGCACGGCGAGGCCGAGGAACAACCCCGCGAGCCAGGGGCGGCGGCGGAGCACGACGAGCCCCCACACGATCCAGGCGGCGGCGGCGACCTCGCCGAGCAGATCGGCGGGTCCCTGGATGGGGGAGAACCCGCCCGCGGTGTCGAAGGCGAGCGGCACGGTCACGGCCGTCAGTGCGCCGAAGCGTCCGCTCAGGCGGCGACCGAGGACCGCGAGTCCCCCGAGCAGCAGAAGCCAGTAGGCGAGGGGGATCAGTCGGGCACCGAGGATCGGATCGAGTCCCGTCGCGAGCACGGCGGCGACGGGGAGCAGGACCACCGGTCCCGTGGAGATGCGCGGGTCGAAGGGGGTCGGCGTGGAACCGGAGAGCGTGCCGTCGCTCGTGTAGCCCCACCCGGCGAGGAGGTTGCGCGGCACGGTGAGGTTGAACGCCTCGTCCTCCCAGAAGCGCAGCACGAGAAGGCTGTGCAGCATCACGATCGCGTTCGCCGTGACCAGGACGGCGAGCAGGACCCAGAACGCGGTCGTGCGGAGCCGAGAGGTCATGAGGGCGGCGCGTCCTCGTCGGCCGTGGGCTCGGCCTCCGCCGGGCCCACGGCGCGCGTGGGGGCGGGTGCGACGGTGCGCAGTGGTGCGCCGGGGCGCAGGGACCAGGCCCACGTCTCGCGCAGGGCGTCCCGTGCGAACAGGAGGAGCCTCTTCGGGGGGAGCGAGGGTCTCGCCGCGCGACCCCACATCGTGCCCGTGGCCTCGGATCCGCGACGAGGGATGCTCTGCACAGGCAGGTAGCGCACGTCCAGCCCGGCCCGGGCCTCGGCCAGGGAGAAGTGCACGTGCGGGACCAGCGCGTCGCTCGGCACGAGGTCCACGAGCAGTTGCGCGGCATCGGGGCGATACGCGCGCAGCGGGGTGTTGACGTCGGGGATCCCGCGACCGACCCACGAGGCGATCAGCAGCCGCACGCACAGCGTGAGCACCCGGCGATGCCATGCCTCTGTGCGGTGCCGTCGCACCCCGTGAACGACCGAGGCGCCGGTGCGACCGAGCGCCCGGACCGCGGCGGCGAGGTCGGATCCGAGGAACTGGCCGTCCCCGTCGACGTGCACGAGCACGTCGGGGTGCAGGGCCAGACCGCGCCGGTACGCGACGAGGGCGGTGGGGCCGTGCCCTCTGTTCACGGGCCGGGAGTCGACCTGGACATCGTCGACGCCGGCCAGCACGGCGGCCGTGCGGTCGGCCGAGCGATCGTCGACGACGACGAAGGTGACGCGCTCCGCGAGCGGTGCGACGGCGCGGCGGATCTCGTCGATGAACCCCGCGATCCCCTCGGCCTCGTTGTAGGCCGGCATCACGACGGCGAGATGGGCGTAGGGCACTCGTACCTCAGGATCCGCAACGGCAGGCGACGGGGACCGTGCCTGTTCCCGCGGTAGTCTAATGGCGCTATGGACCGCGGTCACCGCCTGCGCCGTCTCGCCGGAGTCGGCACCCGCTTCCTCATCGTCGGCGCGCTGAGCACCCTCATCGAGATCGGCGTGTTCAACCTCTTCGTCGGGCTCTTCGGATGGAACGCGGTGATCGCGAAGGTGGCCGCCTCGACGGTCGCGCTGGTCAATGCCTACTTCGGCAACCGGGAGTGGACGTTCCGGCATCGCGACCGTCGCCGTCGCGGCGTCGAGATCATCCTGTTCCTGACCGTGAACGTCGTCTGCACGGCGCTCGGCGCGGGGCTGCTGTGGCTCGGCGCGGAGGGGGTGCTCCTCGCGACGGGGCGACCCGCGGGTCTCGCGATGCTGAACACCGTGAACGTGGGGAGCATCGTGGTCGTCGTCCTCGTCCGGTTCCTGCTCTACCACTTCGTCGTCTTCCGCCGGGCTCCCGACCCGTCGCGGGCCGCGGCGGACGGCGGCTGAGGGAACGCGAGGATCCGGGGAACGCGAGGCTCAGGGGCGGGCTCGGAGATCCTTGCGGAGGATCTTGCCGGACGCCGACTTCGGGATCACGTCGATGAACTCGACCAGGCGCACCTTCTCGTGCGGCGCCACGTGGGCCGCGACATGCGCGGTGACCTCGTCCTCGTCCAGCGAGGCGCCGGGCTGGCGCACCACGAAGGCCTTGGGCACCTCCTGACCATCGTCGTCCGGAGCGCCGATCACGGCGGCGTCGGCGATCGCGGGGTGTTCGAGCAGCACGGCCTCGAGCACCGCCGGAGCGACCTGGTAGCCCTTGTACTTGATGAGCTCCTTGAGACGGTCGACGATCCGGAACACGCCCTCCGCGGTGGCCGTCGCGACGTCTCCCGTGTGCAGCCAGCCGTCCTCGTCGAGCATGTCCGCGGTCGCATTGGGACGGTTCAGATAGCCCTTCATCACCTGGGGGCCGCGGATGAGCAGCTCGCCGGGGGCACTCGTGCCCTCGAGAGGGATCTCGACCTCGGATCCGTCCTCCGCGCGCAACCGGGCCTCGGTGTTCGGCAGCAGCAGACCGACGGAGGAGAGGTCGATGTCGTCGCGATCGACGGGGATGGTGTGCGTGACGGGGGTGGTCTCGGTCATGCCGTACCCCTGGCGCACCGTGCAGCCGAGCCGCTCCGCGACCGCGGCCGCGAGGGCCCCGTCGAGCGGCGCCGCCCCGGAGAACACGACGGCGACCGATGACGTGTCGTACTGGTCGATGAGCGGGTGCTTGGCGAGGGCGACCGCGATCGGAGGCGCGATGAACAGCCAGGTCGTACGCTGCTCGGCGACGATCCGGAGGAACTCCGTCAGGTCGAACTTCGGCATCGTGACGAGGGTCGCCCGTTCGCGGACTGCGAGGTTCAGCAGCACCGTCATGCCGTAGATGTGGAAGAAGGGCAGGACGGCGAGCACCCGATCGTCGTCGTTCAGCTCGATCGAGATCGAGCTCTGCGCGACGTTGGCGACGAGGTTGCGATGCGTGAGCATGACGCCCTTGGGCCGCCCCGTCGTCCCGGAGGAGTAGGGCAGCACCGCGACATGCGTCGCCGGATCGAAGGAGACGTCCGGCGCCGCATGCCCCTCGGCGAGGAGGGTGCGCAGATCCGGATGCCCCTCCGCGCCGTCGAGCACGATGAGCTGGTCCGCCGGGATCCCGAGCTGTGCGGCGGCGGCCTGCGCCTGCGGGAGGAGCGGGCTCACGGTCACGAGCCAGGTCGCCCCGGCGTCGCGGAGCTGGTTCGCGATCTCGTCGGCGGTGTAGAGCGCGTTGATCGTGGTGGCCGTGGCGCCCGCGCGGAGGATCCCGTGGAACACCGTCGCGAAGGCCGGCACGTTGGGGCAGAGCAGCCCCACGGCATCGCCGACGCCGATCCCGCGCGCGGCGAGCGCCCCGGCGAACAGATCGATCTGGCCGATCAGCTGGCGGTAGCTGGTCTCCGCCCCCGACATGCCGTCGACCAGGGCCGTGCGGTCGAGGTCGTGCTCGGAGATGCCGCCGAACAGATACTCGTGGATCGGGACCGCGGGGATCTCGACATCGGCGAACGTGCTGCGGACCATGGGATCTCCTTCGATCTCGGTCGTGCCGGCCCGGGTGCCGGTCTTCTGCTGCGTTGCGATTCAGTGTCGCACACGACGGCACTCAGTCCCAGTGCAGATTCCGTCGTGCAGGGGGAGGGTAGCCTGAGGCGGTGCGCATCCGTCTCGACATCGCCTACGACGGCACCCACTTCCGGGGGTGGGCCAGGCAGACGGGACTGCGCACCGTCCAGGGCACGCTGGAGGCCGCCCTGGCCCGCATCGTCGGCCCCGACGAGGGCGGCTCCGATCCGCAGTTCGTCGTGGCCGGACGCACCGACGCGGGGGTCCACGCGACCGGCCAGGTCGCGCACGTGGACCTCGACGAGCGGCAGTGGTCGCGTGTGGTCACCCGCGACGGGACGAGAGCGGCCGATCCCGCCGCGTCGCTCGCCCGACGGATCCGCGGCGTGCTGGGGCGGTATCCCGACGCGACGGTGACCCGCGCCTCGCTCGCCCCGGACGGCTTCGACGCCCGGTTCTCCGCCGTGTGGCGCCGGTACCGCTACCGCCTCGCGGATGGGCGCGCAGGGTACGATCCCCTCCTGCGGCACGACACGACGCATCAGACCGCGTCGCTGGATGCGGAGGCGATGGACGAGGCCGCGCAGACGCTCATCGGTCTGCACGACTTCGCCGCCTACTGCAAGGCGCGCGAGGAGGCGACGACGATCCGGACTCTGCTCGACTACCGATGGACGCGCGATGCCGCGGGGGTGCTCGTCGCCGAGGTCAAGGCCGACGCGTTCTGCCACAGCATGGTGCGCGCGCTCGTCGGGGCGTGCGCGGCGGTGGGGGAGGGCCGTCTCGCGGTCGAGGACCTCGCCCGGCTCCGCGACGAGCTGACCCGCACGAGCGCGTTCAAGGTGCTCCCGGCCCGGGGTCTCACCCTCACGGAGGTCGGATACCCCGCCGACGCCCTGCTCGCGGCGCGCGCCGAGCAGACCCGCAACCGTCGCGACCTCGACGGCTGAACGCGGCGACGCACGGCTTGGCGCATCCCGGGAACACCTGATGAACTCCCGGGCGCATCCCGGGTTCGCCCAGGGCGCACGGGTACGGTGGGACCACGATGCGGATCATCTCCTACAACCTGCGCAAGCACCGTGCCGCGCACGAGCTCGACGACCTCGCCGAGGCCAACGACGCCGACGTGCTGTGCGTCCAGGAGGGCGACACCGAGTCCTTGCCGCCGGTCGCGGGTGACCTGGTGATCGCGGACACCACGCAGCGCAATCGCCTGGGGCTCGCGGTGTACTACCGTCCGAGCGCCTTCCACCTGGTGGACGCGGCCTCGGTGTCGGTGAAGAAGTCGCTGCACGACCGCGTGCTGCGCCCCGCGCACGAGCGTCTGCTCGGCGTGCGGCTCCGCGACATCGACGCAGGGCGGGACTTCCTGGTCGCGTCGCTGCACGCCGCGCCGCTCACCGCACGCAACGCCCTTCGTCGCGACCAGATCCGCGCCGCGCTCTCCGAGCTGTCCGAGCTCGGCTGGGGCCTTCCGCAGCTCATCGTCGGGGACTTCAACTACCCCGTGTTCAAGGAACGGCTGTCGGAGCACATGCGCGACGACGGCTACGAGCTCGTCATGAGCGATCAGCACACCTACACGCGGTACCGGGTGTTCCGCGGCTTCTACGACTTCGCCGCGGCGAGCGGGTTCGTCGTGGACTCCGTGCGCACGCTTCCCCAGGGGCAGTCCGACCACCTGCCGATCCTCGTGACCGCGCACCTCAAGCGGCGCGAGTCCGAGACCGGGACGAGCCCGACGGTCACGGGCACGGAGGGCACCGCCCGCGACACGACGCCCTGAGCGTCGAGGAGAACGACGGGCCGCGCCGATCGTTCACGCACCCGTCACCCCGCGGACCCCTCGGCGCCGTGTGCCGGTGAGGGGGCGCCGGTGAACTCTGAGCATGCGGATGTCGGTGATCGGCTGCGGATACCTGGGTGCGGTGCATGCGGCGGCGATGGCCTCGCTCGGCCACGAGGTCGTCGGCGTCGACGCGGACCCGGCCAAGGCGGCGGCGCTCGCCGCCGGCACGGCCCCGTTCTACGAACCGGGTCTGGACGAGCTCCTGGCCGCGGGGATCGGATCGGGGCGGCTGCGCTTCTCGACGGACGTCGCGGACGCGGCCGGATCCGCCGTGCACTTCCTCGCGGTCGGCACCCCGCAGCTCGCCGGAGCCTCGGCGGCGGATCTGCGCTTCGTGCGCGAGGCGCTGACGGGCCTCCTGCCCCATCTCCGGGAGGGCGACGTCGTCGCGGGCAAGTCCACCGTTCCCGTGGGGACGGCCGCGGAGCTCGCCCCCGCGATCGAGCAGCGCGGCGCGACCCTGGTGTGGAATCCGGAGTTCCTGCGCGAAGGATGGGCGGTGCACGACACGCTGCACCCCGACCGCCTCGTCGTCGGCGCCGGCGACGACGAGGCGGGCCGTCGTGCGGTGCGACGCCTGCGCGAGGCGTACGCGGACCCGATCGCCGAAGGCAGCCCGTTCCTCGTGACCAACCGGGAGACCGCAGAGCTCGTAAAGGGCGCTGCCAACGCCTTCCTCGCCACGAAGATCTCGTTCATCAACGCGATGGCCGAGATCGCCGAGGCGTCGGGCGCTGACGTCACGCTGCTCGCCGACGCCCTCGGCCACGACGAGCGGATCGGACGACGCTTCCTCGGCGCGGGGATCGGTTTCGGCGGCGGATGCCTCCCGAAGGACATCAGGGCCTTCGCCGCGCGTGCGGAGGAACTGGGCAAGGGGGAGGCGGTCGGCTTCCTCCGCGAGGTCGACGCGATCAACCTGCGTCGGCGTGCGGAGGCCGTGCGTCTCGTCGTCGAGTCGTTCGGGGGCTCCGTCGTCGGTCGTCGGATCACGATGCTCGGCGCCGCGTTCAAGCCGTACAGCGACGACGTCCGCGACTCCCCGGCGCTCGACGTGGCGACCCGGCTGCGCGGACTCGGCGCGAAGGTGACCGTCACGGATCCCCAGGCCATCGGGAACGCGCGCATCGCGCATCCGCAGCTCAAATACGAGCAGGATCGAGACAGGGCGATCCGCCGGGCGGACGCCCTGGTGCTGGTCACGGAGTGGGACCTGTACCGGCGGGAGCTGAGCCCGGAGCACGCCTCGACGCTCACGACCGGCCGGATCGTCGTCGACGGTCGCAACTGCCTGGACGGGGGCGCCTGGCGCGCGGCGGGGTGGACCTACCGCGGCCTGGGGAGGCCCTAGGCGCCGTCGGGGCGGTCGTCAGCCCGCGAGCGCCCTCAGCAGCACCGCGGCGGAGAGTACGAGCACGACGGCGACGCCCATCCCGATGTTCGCGACGTCGCCCGCCGGGCTACTTCCGCCGCGTGCACCCCGGGCTGTCGAGCGCGACCGTCGTCGGGCGCACCATCGGCGTGTGACGCACGGCGAGCGGCCCGTAGTCCCCCACCGGAGCCGTGAAGGTCGCGGCGACCGTGGCGGTCTGCCCCGGCGCGGTGAGGACGTTGACCCTGACCGCCGTGCGGCCGAGGTGGGGCAGGCCCGTCGCATCCACCGGCGTTCCGTCGACGGTGACGCCGGTGAGCGTCGAGCCGACCGGGCCGTACAGGTAGACGTCCGTGGAGATGTCGCCCTTCGGGAAGAACCGGGCGGGGGAGATGTAGGGGGCGAGGCCCGCCACCGCGTCGGGGGCGAGGGTGTTCTGCAGCGTCGCCGTGGTCGTGAACGTCGGGGCGGCGTCCGTGCGGCATTGCGTGCTCGACGCGGCGATGCCGAGCTGCAGGTAGTAGTCGAGCTTGCCCTCGGTGACGTCGTCCAGGTAGACGCCGAGGTCGGTGGTCTTGGCGTTGTCGGTCGGGAGCGTTCCGCCGACCGGGGTCCCGGCGAGGAGGCGGGCCTGATCCGCGTCGTCCGTCGCGTACATCAGCCGTCCCTCGTCCGCGGCCGTCACGAGGGCGCCGAGCAGCGCCTTCGGCTCGGCGTGACTGCTCAGCAGCGCCTCGAAGACGCTCCGCGCGGCCGCCGCGAAGAAGGCGTCCTGCACGGCGGGGTCGGGATAGTCGGCGTAGACCTGGTTGAGCAGCAGCGGCACCGCGTTCTCGGCCGTGAGCGTCCTGTCGAACGGAGCCGGCATCTGCACCGGGCCGATCGCGGACAACAGGTCGCCGAGGGCGACGGGATCCACCGAGACCACGGCGTCGACGGGCGTGCCGAAGGACTCCGCCCAGAACGCGCGCACGATCGCGGCGGTCTCGGTGAAGTCGGGCGAGAGCGTCGAGTCCTGGATGTACCGTCCGATCTTGGATCCGTACAGCGCCTCGGTCTGCGGGTTCAGCGTGGTGACCGGATCCGCGCGTCCGTTGACGAAGTCCTGCGACCCCGCCTGCTGAGTGAGGCTGAGCCGGCCGTCCTGCGCGGTCAGCATCGCGATCGCCGCGGGATTGCCCCCGGTGCCGCGCGACTCGGCGTTGTTCTGGAAGATCAGCAGGTAGTGCTGCGGCCCGTCGGCGCCGAGGGCCCGCGGCAGGATCGTGAGCGCGTTGTGCACGGGCGTGAGGATCGGCTCGATCCTCGCGAGCGCGGTGTCCAGCCGGTGGACGGCATCGGCGACCGGCGGAGCGAGCGCCGCCCGGTCGATCGTCCCGATCCGGGCGCGGACCGCGGCGATGCTCCGGTCCGCGGTCTCGACATCGGCGGCGAGGGCGGACAGGTGCGCCAGGTCGACCCCGCCGTCCTTCGGCATCAGCGCCCCCAGATCGACGGCGGTGAGCGGGGTGACCGCGTCGCGCACGAGGGTGTTCACCGCGTCGGCGGTCACCCGGACGGCAGTGAGGTTCGGTCCGGCGACCGGGACCCACTCCGCGTTCGTCCACAGCGATCCGCTCGTGCGACGCGCCGCGTCGGAGGTGAGCGTCGAGATCCGCGCGACGGTGGCCTTCGCGCCCGCCGGGTCGTTCGCGAGCAGCTTCTGCTGCACGTCGTCGAGAAGCGGGATCGCCGTCTCGAGGTCGGACTTCGCCGACATCGCCTGGTCGTACAGGTGCTTCGCGACGGCGGCGCCGATCGCGCCCACGGCGAGGACGACGATCAGGATCGAGACGGGGACCCAGAAGCGCACGCTGCGCAGAAGCGGCCGACGCTCCGGGCGCCCGCGCGGGGCGTCGGGGCCCGCGGCAGCCCCTGCGGAGGCCGCGGGGGAGCCGGAGGCGTCGTCGGAGCCCCCTCGCGCCGATCGTGGATCCCGCCCTGAGGTCACGGCACGATTCTAGGCACGACGGTCGGTCGAACCGCCGTGCACTTCCGGTGAACGCACCGGGAGCGCACGGCGGATCGGGATCCGCGGGTCAGAGGGCGAGACGCTCGCGCACGACCTCCGCGAGCTGGTGCGCGCACCGCTCCGCGGTCGCCTCGTCGGCGGCCTCGACCATCACGCGGACGAGCTGCTCGGTGCCGGACGCGCGCAGCAGGACCCGCCCGGTGTCGCCGAGCTCCGCCTCGACCGCGCGGATCGCACGCTGCACGATCTCGTCGTCGGTGCGCGTCCGGTCGACGCCCTTGACGTTGACCAGTCGCTGCGGGAACACCGTCATCACCGAGGCGAGCTCGGCCATGGTCTTCTTCTGGCGCGCCATCTCGGCGACCAGGTGCAGCCCGGTGAGCACGCCGTCGCCGGTGGTGGCGAAGTCGCTCATGATGACGTGGCCGGACTGCTCCCCGCCGAGGGAGTAGCCGCCGGCGTTCATGTCCTCGAGGACGTAGCGGTCGCCGACCGCGGTCTGGCGCACGGTGATGCCGTGCTCGGCCATGGCGCGGTGCAGGCCCAGGTTGCTCATTACGGTGGCGACGAGGGTGTTCTCGACGAGTCGGCCGCGCTGCTTCATCGCGACGGCCAGGATCGCCATGATCTGGTCTCCGTCGATGATCGCGCCCTCGGCGTCCACGGCGAGGCAGCGGTCCGCGTCGCCGTCGTGGGCGATGCCGACATCGGCTCCGACGCGCACGACCTCGGCGGCCAGCTTGTCCAGATGCGTGGATCCGACGCCGTCGTTGATGTTGATGCCGTCCGGCTCCGCGCCGATGACGGTCACCTTGGCGCCGGCCAGGCGGAACGCCTCGGGCGAGGCCCCGCTGGCGGCGCCGTGGGCGCAGTCGAGCACGACGTGCAGGCCGTCGAGCCGGTGCGGCAGGGACGCCAGCAGATGCATGACGTAGCGGTCCTCCGCGTCGGAGAAGCGCTGCACGCGGCCGACGTCGGCGCCGGTGGGGCGCAGCTTGTCGCCGGACATCGCCTCTTCGATGCGCTGCTCCACGACGTCGGGCAGCTTCACGCCGCCGCGGGCGAAGATCTTGATGCCGTTGTCGGGCGCTGGATTGTGCGACGCCGAGATCATCACGCCGAAGTCGGCGTCGATGTCGGCGATGAGGAACGCGGCGGCCGGGGTGGGCAGCGTGCCCGCGTCGAGCACGTCCACCCCGGAGGAGGCCAGTCCCGCCTCGACCGCGGCGCTGAGGAACTGCCCCGAGATCCGCGGGTCGCGGGCGACGACCGCAGTGAGACGCTTGCCGGCGGCCCTGCGGGCCTCGGCAATACGGCCCTGGCCCAGGACGACAGCTGTCGCCTGGGCCAGGGTGAGCGCGATATCGGCGGTGAGGGGACCGTTGGCCAGCCCCCTCACCCCGTCGGTACCGAACAGGGCCATGAAGGAACTGTAGGGTTTAGCGCTTCGAGTACTGCGGCGCCTTGCGGGCCTTCTTGAGACCGGCCTTCTTGCGCTCCTTCACGCGAGCGTCGCGCGAGAGGAATCCGGCCTTCTTCAGGGTCGGGCGGTTGTTCTCGGCGTCGATCTCGTTCAGCGCGCGGGCGATGCCCAGGCGCAGGGCACCGGCCTGGCCCGAGGGGCCGCCGCCGGAGATGCGGGCGATCACGTCGTAGGCACCGGCGAGGTTCAGCACGGTGAAGGGGTCATTGATCAGCTGCTGGTGCAGCTTGTTCGGGAAGTAGTCCTCGATCGAGCGGCCGTTCACCGTGATGGTGCCGGCGCCGGGGACGAGGCGCACGCGGGCGATGGCCTGCTTGCGACGGCCCACGGCAGCGCCGGGGACGCTGAGCACGGGGCGGGGGGCGGTCTCCACCGTCTCGGCGTCGGGCGTCGAGGTGGTGAAGTTCTGCGGGAAGTCGGTGGTGTCCTGGATGTCAGCCACGAGTATGTCCTTTTTCGTGAAAGCGGCGCTTACTGGGCGACCTGGTCGAGGGTGTACGTCTTGGGCTGCTGAGCGGCGTGCGGGTGCTCGGAGCCGGTGTAGACCTTGAGCTTCGACAGCTGCTGGCGGCCGAGGCTGTTCTTCGGGAGCATGCCGCGGATCGCCTTCTCGACGGCGCGGACCGGGTTCTTCTCGAGCAGCTCGGAGTAGGCGACGGCCTTGAGGCCGCCCGGGTGGCCCGAGTGGCGGTAGGCGATCTTCTTCTCGAGCTTCTGACCGGTGAGCGCGACCTTGTCGGCGTTCACGATGATGACGAAGTCACCCGAGTCGATGTGGTTGGCGAAGGTGGCCTTGTGCTTGCCGCGCAGGAGCGCTGCGGCGTGGGAGGCGAGGCGACCGAGAACGACGTCGGTGGCGTCGATGACGACCCAGTCACGCTGGACCTGCCCGGCCTTCGGGGTGTAAGTGCGCGTCACGATAGTGCTGCTTTCTTGAATCGAACGGAGAGGTTCGTGAATCCCACTCCGGGGTGGTTCCTCGCGGAACACGCCAGTGGAGGGCTCACGTTCGTGCGTGCGACCAGCAGTGATCGCACACCAAGGGTCAAGCTTAGGGCATCGACACGCGGTGCCCAAATCCTGGGATCGTGGCCGTGGATATGCTGACCGCATGGGGAACAGGGTGGGAATCGTCGGCGGGGGGATCGTCGGCGTCGCGCTGGCCCGCGCCCTCGCGCGGCGCGGCGACGAGGTCACGGTGATCGAGAAGGAGCAGCGTCTGGCCGCGCACCAGACCGGGCACAACTCCGGGGTCGTGCACGCGGGCCTGTACTACGCGCCGGGCTCGCTCAAGGCGATGCTGTGCGCGCGCGGTCGCGGGCTGATCCGGGACTACTGCGCCGAGAAGGGCCTGCCGTACCGCGAGGTCGGAAAGCTCGTGGTGGCGGTGGACGACGCCGAACGCGGTGCCCTCGACGAGATCGAGCGCAGGGCGCGGGCCAACGGCGTGCCCGATCTGGTGCGCATCGACGACCCGTCGGGGATCCGGGCGATCGAGCCGCACGCGCACGGGGTCGCCGCCGTGCACTCCCCGCACACGGCGGTCGTCGACTACGCGACGATCACCGAGGCGATGGCGCAGGACGTGCGTGCCGAGGGCGGCCGGATCCTGCTCGGCAGCACGGTGTCGGCGATGCGTGCGGAGGGTGACGGGGTGCGCGTCGTCACTCCGGTGTCCGAGCAGGTCTTCGATCGCGTCGTGGTGTGCGCCGGGCTGCAGTCCGATGTCGTCGCCCGCTTCGTCGGCGCCGATCCCTCTCCGCGCATCCTCCCGTTCCGCGGAGAGTACTGGGCGCTGCGTCCCGAGCGCGCCGATCTGGTGCGCGGCATGATCTACCCCGTCCCCGATCCGCGATTCCCCTTCCTCGGGGTGCACTTCACCCGCGGGGTGTACGACGACGTGCACGTGGGACCCAACGCCGTGCCGGCGCTCGCGCGGGAGGGGTACAGCTGGGGGCGCTGGTCGGCGAGGGACACGTGGGAGTCGCTGCGGTGGCCCGGCGCCTGGCCCCTGGCGAGGCAGCACTGGCGGATGGGCGTCGACGAGATCAGCGCTTCGCTGCTCAAGCCGCGCTCCTTCGGAAAGGCGCGGCGCTTCATCCCCGAGCTGCGGTCCTCGGATCTGCGGCGCACGACCGCGGCCGGGGTGCGGGCGCAGGCCTGGGGTCGAGGGGGAGAGCTGCTGGACGACTTCGCGATCGACCGGGTCGGCGCGGTCACGCTCGTGCGCAACGCCCCGTCCCCTGCGGCGACGAGCTCGATGGCGATCGCGGAGCATCTGATCCGCGAGCATCTCGGCTGAGCGCGGCCGGCGCCCGCAGCGCGTCGCTCACCCGACGCGCTGCAGCCCGCCGTCCGCCTCGCGATACCGCTCTCCGGTCTCCGGGCACACCCATTCCCCGTCCTGCGGGGTGAGCGGACGGCCCGCGCGACCGACCCACCCGATCCGACGGGCGGGCACCCCGACCACGAGCGCATGCGCCGGGACGTCCTTCGTCACGACGGCGCCGGCGGCCACGAGCGCCCACGCACCGATCCGCACGGGGGCGATGCACACCGCGCGGGCGCCGATCGACGCGCCGTCGCCGATCTCGACGCCCACCGCGTGCCAGTCGTCGCCCGACTTGAGCGTGCCGTCCACGGTGACGGCGCGCGGGAACTCGTCGTTGGTCAGCACGGCGGCAGGGCCGATGAACACGCCGTCGCCGAGGCGGGCCGGTTCGTACACGAGCGCGTAGTTCTGGAGTTTGCAGTTGTCGCCGATCACGACGTCCGGTCCCACGTAGGCGCCGCGACCGATGTTGCAGTCGGTGCCGAGCCTGGCGCCCTCCCTGACCTGCGCCAGGTGCCAGATGCGCGTGCCGGCGCCGATCTCCGCACGCGGGTCGACGTCGGCGGACGGGGCGACGAACGGGGATGCTGCGCTGCTCATGAGGACCTCCGTGGGGCGAGTGACTTCAGCATAGGAGTGCAGCGCCCCCCTCCCGCAGCCCCCGCAGAGCGCCGAGTACGGGGAGGGAGTCGCCATGAGCGGACTTCCGGAATATCAGAACGCCGAAATGCGTGACGGGAGGCTGTCGAGTGCGCTAGCATGCCGATCGGGGAAGCTCGCGCTCTCGTCTCATCTGGGGTGATGATGAGGGGCGGAACATCTGCTGGGAGATGTTCGGTCAGCGCAGCTCGTCTCGGATCCGAGGATCGAGAACTGGGGACATGAGCATTTTTGGGGAACTGCGTATCGCGCGCCGTGCGCGGCGTGCGCTGACGCTCGTCGTCGCGCTCATCATCGCGTTGACGGCGCTGGTCGCCTTCGACCTGCCGATGTCGGCGAACGCCGCAGGCAGCTCCTGCGGGGCGACGATCAATCCGATCGTCTGCGAGAACTCGAAACCCGGCACCAGCCCCGACGTCTGGGACATCGACGGCGCGGGGGACTCGAGCATCCAGGGCTTCGCCTCGGACATCAGCGTGAACGCCGGCTCCACGATCGACTTCAAGGTCGACACGAACGCCACGTCCTACAAGGTCGACATCTACCGCACCGGCTGGTATCAGGGCCTCGGGGCGCGGTTCATCCAGTCCGTGCCCGTCACGGCGGCGCTTCCGCAGAAGCAGCCCCAGTGCATCTCCGACGTGTCCACCGAGCTGTACGACTGCGGGACCTGGGGCGTCTCCGCGTCCTGGGCCGTGCCGTCGAGCGCCGTGTCGGGGGTCTACATCGCGAAGCTGACCCGCAACGACACCGGCGGCGCGAGCCACATCATCTTCATCGTCCGCAACGACGGCAGCCGCTCCGACGTGGTCTTCCAGACCTCGGATCCCACCTGGCAGGCCTACAACACGTACGGCGGATCCGACTTCTACCAGGGCGCCGCGAACGGTCGCGCCTACAAGATCAGCTACAACCGTCCGTTCGCGACCCGCGGCGACAACGACGGACGCGACTTCTACTTCAGCTCCGAGTACGCGACGGTGCGGTTCCTCGAGCGCAACGGCTACGACATGACCTACATCGCCGGGGTCGATACGGATCGCAGCGGCTCACAGCTGCTCACGCACAAGACGTTCCTGTCCGTCGGCCACGACGAGTACTGGTCCGGAGCGCAGCGCAAGAACGTCGAGGCCGCTCGGGACGCCGGGGTGAACCTGCAGTTCCTCTCGGGGAACGAGGTCTATTGGCGCACCCGCTACGAGGCGTCCACCGCGCCAGGGGGCGCCGCGTACCGCACGCTGGTCTCCTACAAGGAGACCTGGGCGAACGCGAAGATCGATCCGACCACCCAGTGGACGGGGACCTGGCGCGATCCGCGCTTCGCGACCGCCGCCCAGGGCGGGACGCTGCCGGAGAACGGGCTCACCGGCACGATCTTCATGAGCAACAACACGGATCTGCCGATCACCGTGACGAGCGCGCAGGGCAAGCTGCGGCTATGGCGCAACACCAGTCTCGCGTCGTTGGCGAGCGGATCGAGTCAGGCGCTCGCCGCGCACACGATCGGCTACGAATCGGACGAGGACGTCGACAACGGCTTCCGCCCGGCGGGGCTCTTCCGTCTCTCGACGACCGTGGGCAGCACTCCGCAGTACCTCACCGACTACGGCAGCGTCGTCGTGCCCGGCACGACCGAGCACCACCTCACGATGTACCGCGCGGCCAGCGGGGCGCTCGTCTTCGGCGCCGGCACGATCCAGTGGGGCTGGGGACTCGATCAGCAGCACGACGGGAACGGCGCGGCCGCCGACGTCCGCATGCAGCAGGCGCAGGTCAACCTGCTCGCCGACATGGGGGCGCAGCCGGGCAGCCTCATGAGCGGTCTCTCCGCCGCGACGAAGAGCACCGACACGACGGCGCCGACGACCACGATCAGCACCCCCGCGGCCGGCGCGAGCATCGCGCACGGCACGACGGTCACGATCAGCGGGACGGCGTCGGACACCGGCGGGAGCGTCGCCGGCGTCGAGGTGTCCACAGACGGGGGGACGACCTGGCATCCCGCGACCGGCACCACGTCCTGGACCTACACGACCGTGATCCAGGGGTACGGGTCGACCGTGATCGCCGCGCGCGCGATGGACGACAGCGGGAACTACTCCGCCGCGGGCACGAAGCGCACCATCACGGTGCCGGGGCCGTACACGGTGTGGGGGACGACGGTGCCCGCGCAGGCGTCCGCCGACGACACGCAGGCGGTCGAGCTGGGCCTGCGCTTCTCCCCGTCGACGGACGGCTTCGTCTCGGGCGTCCGCTTCTACAAGGGCTCGGCCAACACCGGGGTGCACACCGGGACGCTGTGGTCGGCCTCGGGGCAGTCGCTCGCGACCGTGCAGTTCTCCAACGAGACCGCGAGCGGGTGGCAGACCGCGCAGTTCTCCTCGCCGGTCGCCGTGTCCGCCGGAACGAGCTACATCGTCTCGTACACCGCCCCGAAGGGGCGCTACGCCTACGTCGAACGGTACTGGCCGTACCACGCCACGCCCTCGACGCCGCTCACCGTCGCCAGCGGCGTGGGCGCGGCCAGCCCCGGGGTCTACGGCAACCCCGGCGAGTTCCCGACGCGCACCTACGGCGACGCGAACTACTACGTCGACGCGACGTTCACCTCGGTCGACGGATCGCCTCTCTCGGTCGTGGCGAGGACGCCTGCGGCCACCTCCACGAGCGTCGCGCTCAACATCAAGGTCTCGGCGACCTTCAACCGCGCGGTGGTCGCGTCGAGCGCGTCGATCGCGCTGAAGACGGCGAGCGGCACGGCCGTCGCCGGATCCTCCTCCTACGACGCCACGTCGAAGACCGTCACGTTCACGCCGACCGCGCAGCTCGCGGCGGGGACCACCTACACCGCGACACCCGCGGCGAAGGACTCCGCCGGCCTGACGCTGTCCGGAGGAGCCTGGTCCTTCACCACGCAGACCGCCGACCTGCCGGAGGGCACCTGCCCGTGCACGCTCTTCTCGGAGAGCGAGCGTCCCACGATCGACGCGGACACCGATTCGACCCTGATCACCCTGGGCGTGACGATCACGCCCTCGCAGGACGGCGACATCACCGCGATCAAGTACTTCCGCGGCGCCCGCAACGGCGGATCGCACACCGGCGCGGTGTGGAGCTCGACGGGGACCAAGCTGGCCAGCGTCACGTTCGACGACTCCTCGCTCTACGGCTGGCAGACCGCCAAGCTGAGCACCGCCCTGCACGTCACCGCGGGCCAGACCTACGTGGTGTCGTACGTGGCCCCGGCGGGCGGCTACTCGGCGACGCCGGGACGGTTCAGCGCCGCCTTCACCCGCGGGCCGTTGACGGTCCCGCAGAACGGCTCCGTGTTCACGTACCAGAACGCGTTCCCGACGACGGCGTCCTCCACCGGCTATCTCGTCGACGTCGTCTTCCAGCCCTCCGCCCAGGCGCCGGTGCTCGTGGCGACCTCGCCCACCACCGGGGCGACGGGCGTTCCGGCGAACGGCACGATCGCCGCGACGTTCAGCGCCGCGATCGCGACGGGCTACACCGGCACGGTCCGGGTCAACGGGACGGCCGTGGCCGGCTCGTGGGCGCTGTCGGCCGACGCACGCACCGTGACGTTCACACCCTCCGCGGCGCTTCCGGCGGGCGCGTCCGTGACCGCCTCGCTCACCGGCCTCAAGGGAGCCTCGGGAGGCACGGTCTCCGACACGACGTGGTCCTTCGCGGTCGCGGCGAGCGGATCCTCCGTCACGACGCTTCTCGGCGACCGCACCCCGACGGTGGCGGCGGACACCGACACCGGCTCGGTCGAGCTGGGCATGGCGTTCCACGCCACCGCCGCCGGGAGCGTGACGGGGATCCGGTTCTACAAGAGCTCCGCGAACACGGGAACGCACGTCGGATCGCTCTGGGGTCCCGACGGCACGCGGCTCGCCACGGTGACGTTCGCGGGGGAGTCCGCGTCCGGATGGCAGCGCGCCTCGCTGCAGACGCCGGTCTCGCTCACCCCGGGGGCCGTCTACACGGTCTCCTACCTCGCGCCCAAGGGTGCGTACTCGTACTCGTCCGGCGGCCTGTCGACGGCGATCGTGAGCGGCGCACTCGTCTCGGAGACCTCGAACAACGGACGGTACCGCTACGGCACCGGCGGCACGATGCCCGCATCGTCGTGGAACAGCACGAACTACTTCGTCGACGTGGAGTTCGCCCCGGCGGACGACACGCCCGTGCTCTCGTCCTACAGTCCCGCGAAGGGCGCGACCGACGCGGCGGTCGACGGGTCGATCGGGGCGACGTTCGACCGCGACGTGACGGGACGGTCCCCGGCGATCTCGGTCGCCGTCGCCCAGGGAGCCGCAATCGCCGGCACGAGCGCCTACGATGCCTCGACCCGACGGCTCACCTTCACTCCCTCGGCCGCTCTGGCCGCGGGCACGTCCTATACGGTCACCGTGGCGCTCGCCGGGAAGACGCTGGAGACGTGGAGCTTCACCACGGCCGCGACGGTCACGCCGACCGGGAGCACGCTCTTCGGAACCGACGCCCCGGCGACCGCGGCCGCGGATGACTCCGGCGCGGTCGAGGTCGGCACCGCCTTCCGCGTGACGGACGCCGGCAGCGCCACCGCGATCCGGTTCTACAAGGGCACGGGCAACTCCGGGACCCACGTGGGTTCGCTCTGGACCGCCGACGGCACACGGCTCGCCCAGGTGACGTTCACCGGGGAGACGGCGACCGGCTGGCAGCGCGCGGTGCTCTCGTCGCCGGTCGCGCTCACGGCGGGCACGACCTACGTCGTCTCGTACTACGCGCCGAACGGCCACTACGCGAGCGCTCCGGGCTACTTCTACAACGAGAAGGCCAACGGCAAGATCGTGGGCCTGGCGCCCGCCAACGGCCTGTTCCGGTATGGGACGGGCGGGGGCTTCCCGACCTCGTCGTGGAACTCGTCCGGGTACTTCGTCGATGCCGAGGTCACCTTCGGCGCAGGGGTGGCCGCGAAGGTCGCCGCACCGGCAGCGCCGTCCACCGACGCGTCCACGCCGACCCCGACGCCCTCGCCGACCACGACGCCTTCGCCGACGCCGACGCCCTCGCCGACGCCGACGACGAGCGCCGCGCCCGCGGCGGACCCCGCGCCGGCACCCGCCGCGCCGACGTACGCCCTGACGTCGCAGACCCCGGGTGCCTCGGCCACGGGCGTGGCCCCCACGGACCGCATCAGCGCGGTGCTCGCCGGATCGCCGTCCACGGCAGCGATCTCGCTGACGGGCCCGCTGGGCGCCGTCTCCGGTGCGTCGACGTTCGACGCCGCGGGAGGGACGGTCGCGTTCGCGCCGACCGATCCGCTGAGCTGGAGCGCGACGTACACGGTGACGGTGACCGTCCCGGGGGCGACGGTGACGGGAGGCTCGTGGTCGTTCACGACCGCCGCGGCCCCTCCGGTGCTCGACGCCGAGACCATCTTCGGAGACGCCCTCCCCGCGAACGCGGCGTGGAACGACTCCGCGGCCGTGCAGGTCGCCACACGGTTCACGGTCGACACCGCGGGCAAGGCCACCGGGATCCGCTTCTACAAGGGCAGCGCGAACACGGGCCAGCACACCGGCTACCTCTGGCAGGCCGACGGGCAGAAGCTCGCGCAGGTCGTCTTCCTCGGCGAGACCGCCGACGGTTGGCAGACCGCGCAGTTCGCGACTCCGGTCACCCTCACGCCGGGGACCGAGTACCGCGTCGGGCTCTACAGCACCACCGGCCGCTACGCCGTGGACCTGGGCACGCTCGCCGACGCGACGACCGCAGCGCCCTTCGCGACGCCGGCCAACGGCAGCGCCTGGGTTTACTCCGCAGACTTCCCCTCCAACCTGTCCGCGAACAACTATTGGGTGGACGTGACGTTCACGCCCACCCCGTAGGCCGTGGTGCCGTCTGGGGAGGCCGGCACGACAGAAAAGGACCGAAGTGACTGAACGGCTGAGCGTAGCCGTGGTGGGGGCCGGATACTGGGGCCCGAACCTCGCACGCAACTTCTCCGCGAGCCCGGACTGGGACCTCGCCGTCATCTGCGACCTCGACGAGGAGCGCGCGAGGAACGTCGCCGACCGGGTCGGGGGCGTGGCCGTGTCGACGCGTCTCGACGAGGTGCTCGCCGACCCGCGCATCGACGCGGTGGCCGTCGCGACGCCCGCCCGCACGCACCACCCGATCGTGATGGCCGCGCTCGCCGCGGGCAAGCACGTCACGGTCGAGAAGCCTCTCGCGGCCGACCGCGCGCTCGGCGTCGAGATGGTCGAGACGGCGCGGGACAAGGGTCTCGTGCTCATGGCGGACCACACCTACTGCTACACCCCGGCGGTGCTGAAGATCCGTGAGCTGATCGCGGCGGGCGAGCTCGGCGAGATCCTCTTCGTCGACAGCGTGCGCATCAACCTCGGTCTCATCCAGCCCGACGTGGACGTGTTCTGGGACCTCGCCCCGCACGATCTGTCGATCATCGACTTCATCCTGCCGCAGGGGCTCGATGCCGAGTCCGTGACCGCCGTGGGCGCCGATCCGCTGCGCACGGGGAAGAGCTGCATCGGCTACCTGACGCTGCCCCTCGCGGGCGGTGCCATCGCGCACATCCACGTGAACTGGCTCAGCCCGACCAAGATCCGCCAGATGGTGATCGGGGGCACGCGCCGCACGCTCGTCTGGGACGACCTGAACCCGCAGCAGCGGGTGAGCGTCTACGACCGCGGGGTCGATCTCGCGGAGCAGTCGAAGGCGACGACGAGCGACGCGAGGGCCGCCCAGATCTCCTACCGGCTCGGCGACACCTGGGCGCCCGCGCTGGAGGAGAAGGAGGCGCTGTCGAACATGACCGCCGAGTTCGCCGCCGCGATCCGGGACCGCCGGCAGGCGCGCACGGACGGAGCCTCGGGGCTCCGGGTCCTGTCGATCCTCGAAGCGGCCCGCGGCAGCCTCGAGACCTCCGGCGCACCCTTCCCCGTCCAGACCACCACCCGATTGGAGATGGCATGACCCGCATCGAAGGAGCGAAGATCCTCGTCACCGGCGGCGCCGGCACGATCGGATCCACGCTCGTGGACCAGTTGCTCGAGGCCGGCGCGGATCACGTCGACGTGCTGGACAACCTCGTCCGCGGACGCGTCGCCAACCTGGACGACGCGCTCGCCACCGGACGCGCGACCCTCATCGACGGGGACATCCGCGACAGGGACACGGTGGAGGAGGTCACGGCGGGCAAGGACATCGTGTTCCATCAGGCCGCGATCCGGATCACGCAGTGCGCCGAGGAGCCCCGCCTCGCGCTCGAGGTGCTCGTGGACGGGACCTTCAACGTCGTCGAGGCCGCGGCGGCGCACGGCGTGCAGAAGCTGGTCGCCGCGTCGAGCGCCTCCGTGTACGGCATGGCGGAGGACTTCCCGACGACCGAGCGCCACCACCACGAGAACAACGACACGCTCTACGGCGCCGCCAAGACGTTCAACGAGGGCCTGATCCGCAGCTTCCGCGCGATGAAGGGCCTCGACTACGTCCTGCTGCGCTACTTCAACGTGTACGGCCCCCGTATGGACGTGCACGGCCTGTATACCGAAGTATTGGTTCGCTGGATGGAGCGCATCGCCGATGGCAGGCCGCCGCTCATCTTCGGCGACGGCACGCAGACGATGGACTTCGTGTGCGTGCCCGACATCGCGCGCGCGAACGTCCTCGCCGCGCAGAGCGACATCGTCGAGGGCACCTACAACATCGCGAGCGGCGCCGAGACGAGCCTGCGCGAGCTGGCCGAGACGCTGCTGCGCGTGATGGGGTCGGACCTCGGCGTCGAGTACGGACCTGCGCGCACGGTCAACAACGTCGCGCGCCGCCTCGCCGATGTCTCCGCCGCCGAGCGCGACCTCGGCTTCCGCGCCTCGATCGGCCTCGAGGACGGACTCGCCCAGCTCGTCGAGTGGTGGCGGCCGCTGCGCGAGGAGATCTCCGCAGGGCGTGCCGAGGTCGTGCGATGAGCGCGCGCATCAACGTCATGGTCCCCTGGCTCGGTCAGGAGGAGGCGGACGCCGTCGCCGAGACGATCGCGTCCGGCTGGGTCGCGCAGGGCCCCCGTGTCAAGCGCTTCGAGGAGGACTTCGCCGCCGCGGT
Organism: uncultured Microbacterium sp.; assembly: GCF_945952435.1. Taxonomy (GTDB): domain Bacteria; phylum Actinomycetota; class Actinomycetes; order Actinomycetales; family Microbacteriaceae; genus Microbacterium. The sequence goes on along the minus strand of NZ_CAMFHZ010000021.1, from coordinate 24,727 downwards.
GCAGGCGCCGTACGCCGTCGCCACGACGAGCTGCACGACCGCGCTGCACCTCGCGCTGATCGTGGCGGGCATCGGCCCCGGCGACGATGTCGTGGTGCCGTCGTTCTCCTTCGTCGCGACGAGCAACGCGGTGCGCTACGTCGGTGCCGACCCCGTGTTCGCCGATGTGGATCCGGAGACCGGCAACATCACCGGCGAGACCCTGCGCGCAGCGCTCACGCCCAGGACGCGCGCCGTCATCGCCGTGGATCAGGGCGGCGTTCCGCTCGACCTCGACGACGTGCGCGCCGTGGCGGATCCGCTCGGCATCGTCGTGATCGAGGACGCGGCCTGCGGCGCAGGGTCGACCTACAAGGGCCGCCCCGTCGGCGCGGGCGCGGACATCGCGGCCTGGTCCTTCCACCCCCGCAAGCTCCTCACGACCGGGGAGGGCGGCATGCTCACCACGACGCGGGAGGACTGGGCCGACCGCGCCAGGCACCTGCGCGAGCACGCCATGAGCGTCTCGGCCGCGGACCGCCATCGCTCCACGCTGCCGCCGGCCGAGGAGTACACCGAGGTGGGGTTCAACTTCCGGATGACCGACCTGCAGGCGGCGGTCGGGCTCGTGCAGCTCGGGCGGCTGCCGGAGATCGTCGCCCGTCGACGCGCGATCGCGGATCGCTACCGGGAGGCGATCGCGACGATCCCCGGCCTGCGCGCGGTCGAGGACCCGTCCTACGGCACCGGCAACGTGCAGTCCTTCTGGGTGGAGGTCGACGAGCGGTACCCGCTCGACCGCGAGGGACTGCTCGAGGCGCTCGCCGCGGCGGACATCTCGGCCCGTCGTGGCATCATGGCCGCGCACCGCCAGCCGCCGTACCGCGACCGGGTGCCGGAGGGCGGCCTGCCCGTGACGGAGCGACTGAACGAACGCACGCTCATCCTCCCCGTCTACCACGCGCTCACCGACGCTGATCAGGACCGCGTGATCGCGGTGCTCCGCGATCCGCAGGGGGCGACATCGTGAGCGAGGGACTACTCCTGATCGGTGCGAGCGGGCTCGCACGCGAGGTCGTCGCGGCGGGGATCGCCGGCGTCACCGGGATCCTCGACGACGATGAGAGCCGTCACGGCGGCGAGTTCGCGGGCTTCCCCGTGCTCGGGCCGGTCGCGCTCGCCGCGGAGCGCCCGGAGCAGCTCCTCGTGTGCGTGGGGCCGGGCGCGGGGCGCCGCGGGATCGTCCGCCGGCTCGCCGACGCGGGGGTCCGGGAAGACCGCTACGAGATCTTCGCCGCGCGGTCCGCGCGCATCGGCGCGAGCAGCATGATCTGCGCCGGCAGCATCCTGCTCGACGCGGTCGTGGTCACGGCGGACGCGACGCTCGGACGTCACGTCGTCGTCATGCCGAACAGCACGATCACCCACGACGATGTACTCGCGGACTTCGCCACGCTCGCTGCGGGAGTGTCCCTCGGCGGCGGGGTGCGGATCGGCGAGGCCGCGTACGTCGGCATGAACGCCGCCGTACGACAAGGGGTCGCGATCGGCGCGGACGCCGTCGTCGGCATGGGAGCGGCCGTCCTCGAGGACGTGCCGGAGGGGGAGACCTGGGCCGGGGTGCCGGCGCGAAACCTGGGGGAGAAGAGATGAACGTCCCATTCCTGGACCTGGCCGCGCAGCAGGCGGAGGTCGCCGAGGAGATCCTTCCCGTGTGGCGGCGACAGCTGGAGACCGCAGGGTTCATCGGCGGCGCAGAGGTGGAGGCCTTCGAGCGCGAGTACGCCGACTACATCGGCGTCCGCCACGTCGTGGGCGTCTCGAACGGGACCGATGCTCTCGAACTCGCGTACCGCGCCGCGGGCGTGCGCGCGGGCGACGAGGTGATCATGCCGGCCAACACGTTCATCGCGACGGCGGAGGCCGCGTCCCGCATCGGTGCCGTCCCGGTGTTCGTCGACGTCGACGACGAACACCTGCTCATCGACCCGGACGCGGTCGAGGCCGCGATCACGCCGCGCACCCGCGTGATCGTGCCGGTGCACCTTTTCGGCCAGACGGCCGAGGTGGAGCGCATCGCACCGATCGCCGAGCGCCACGGCCTCGTGATCGTCGAGGACGCGGCGCAGTCGCAGGGCGCGACCTCGAGGCAGGGGCGCGCGGGATCGCTCGCCCGGATCGCCGCGACGAGCTTCTATCCGGGGAAGAACCTGGGCGCCGCAGGCGACGCCGGCGCCGTGATGACCGACGACGCGGACGCCGCGGCGCTCATCCGCACGCTCGCCGCACACGGCAGCGCGGTCAAGTACGTGCACGACCACATCGGGATGAACGCACGTCTGGACGCGGTCCAGGCGACCGTCCTCCGCGCGAAGCTGCGCCGACTCGACGGGTGGAACGCCGCCCGCCGCGAGGCTGCCGCCCGCTACGCGGACCTCCTCGGGGACATCGAGGGCGTGCGGCCTCCCTCGGTCCGCCCCGGGAACGAGGACGTCTGGCATCTGTACGTGGTGCGGGTCGAGGACCGCGACCGGGTGATGGCCGAACTGGCCGCCGCGGGCATCGGGGTGGGCATCCACTATCCGACCGTCGTCCCGCTCACGCAGGCGTACGCCGGTCTCGGACACCGGGCAGGACAGTTCCCGGTCGCCGAGGCCGCCGCCGCGCGGATCCTCTCCCTGCCGATGTTCCCGCACCTGCGGCCCGACCAGCAGGAGGCCGTGGCGGCGGCGCTGCGCGCAGCGGTGGCGTGAGTGATGGTGACCACGGGGGAGAGGAAGGGCGCCCGCGCGGCCCCCGGGGCGCGGAGGGCGCTCGTCTGGAGCTTCGCGAACACGGCGATCGGCAAGTTCGGCACCCTGCTGATCTCGATCGCGATCGCACGCCTCCTCGGCCCTGACGCGTTCGGCACGTATGCGGTGGCCCTCGTCGCCCTCGCGGCGGTGCTGAGCTTCAACGAGCTGGGGATCAGCCTGGCGATCGTGCGCTGGGAAGGCGATCCGCGGCGCATCGCCCCGACGGTCGCCACGATCTCGACCGCGGCGAGCCTGGTCTTCTTCCTCGTCGCCTGGATGCTCACCCCCGCGTTCGCCGCGGCGATGGGCGACCCGTCGGCGACCGACGTCGTGCGCCTCATGCTCGTCTGCGTCCCGTTGAACGGGATCGTGGCGACCCCGGCGGCGCTGTTGCAGCGGGACTTCCAGCAGGGGCGCCGTGCGGCCGCCGACCAGGTCAACATCTGGCTGGGCGCCGGAATCTCCGTGGTCCTCGCCGCCCTGGGCTGGGGGGCGATGAGCCTGGCCATCGGCCGCGTGGTCGCCTCGGTCGTGTTCTCCGGGATGCTCGTCGCGTTCTGCCCGTCCGGGATCCGCTTCGGCTGGGATCGTGCGGTCGTCGGCCCGCTCCTGCGCTTCGGCCTGCCGCTGGCGGGATCGAGTCTGGTCGTCTTCGCCGTCGGCTACGCCGACCAACTGGTGGTCGGGACCACGCTCGGCACGCAGGCGCTCGGGTTCTACCTGCTCGCGTTCAACCTGGCGAGCTGGCCGGTGATGATCCTGTCGCAGCCGATCCGCGCGGTCGCCCCGGCCGCCTTCGCCCGCATCCAGGCGCAGCGCGACCTCATGGACCGCACCTTCCGCGACGGTCTGCGGCTGCTGACGGCCGTGGCGCTGCCGGCCTGCGCGTTCATCGCGGGCGCGGCGTTTCCGATCGTCTCCTTCGTCTACGGGCCGCAGTGGGAGCCCGCGGCCCTCGCCCTCCAGTGGCTCGCCCTGCAGGCCGCGATCCGCATCGTGTTCGAGCTCTCCTATGACTTCCTGGCGGTGCTGCGCAAGTCGAAGACCCTCCTGATCGTCCAGCTCGTGTGGCTTGCGCTGCTCATCCCTGCCCTGCTGATCGGGGCGAGGCTCGGCGGCACGGGCGGTGTCGCGCTCGCCCAGTTCGTCGTGGCCGGCATCGTGCTCGTGGGCTGCTACGGCTGGGCCCTGGGGCGCGCCGGTGTGCACCTCGTCGCCCTCGCCAGGACGACGCTCGTGCCGCTGCTGTTCGGCCTCGTGGCGCTCGGCGGCAGCCTCTTGATCTCGGCGTTCGTGCCGGGGGCGTTCGTCGCGTCGCTGCTGGCCGGGCTGTTCTGCACCGCCGTCATCGGCGGGGCGCTGCTGTGCTCGCGACGATCGGTGGCGGCCTTCCGAGGCGTCGGCGTCGAGGGGAGTCCGGCATGAAGGTGATCGTGTACCCGCACGACCTCGGGATCGGCGGAAGCCAGCTCAACGCGATCGAGCTCGCGGCGGGCGTGCGCGATCTGGGACACGAGGTGCTCGTCTTCGGGCGCCCCGGCGCCTTGAACGGCCGCATCGACCAGCTCGGCCTCGAGTTCGTGGAGGCGCCGCCGCCCGGCCGACGGCCGTCGCCGACGACGGCGAGGGCACTCGTCGACCTGGTCCGCGCGCGCGGTGTCGACGTGATCCACGGCTACGAGTGGCCACCCGTGCTGGACGCGGTGCTCGCGGCGGCGCTCGGATCCCCCGCGCGGGTCGTGGGCACCGTGATGTCGATGTCCGTCCCGCCGTTCATCCCCCACGACGTCGAGCTCGTGGTGGGGACGGAGCAGATCGCCGCGGTCGAGCGCCGTGCGGGCCGCCCGCGCGTCCGCACGATCGAGCCGCCCGTCGACCTCGCCTTCAACGACCCTGCCCTGCCCGTCGGTGTCGATGCGTTCCGCATGAGGTACGGCCTCGACGACGGGCGTGTGAACGTGGTCTCGGTCACCCGTTTCGCCCGCGAGCTCAAGCTCGAGGGCACCCTCGCCGCGATCGACGTCGTCGGACGGATCTCCGATCGCTTCCCGGTGCGGCTGGTCCTCGTCGGAGACGGTCCTGCCCGCGACGAGGTGGCGGAGCGCGCCCGCCGCGTCAACGAGCGACACGGGGAGGGGACCGTGGTGCTCACCGGGCGCCTCGACGATCCGCGACCGGCCTATGCCGTGGCGGACGTCGCGCTCGGCATGGGCGGATCCGCCCTGCGCTCCCTCGCCTTCGGCAAGCCGCTCATCGTGCAGGGCGAATCCGGCTTCTGGCGGACGCTGACCTCGGAGACCGTCGACCGGTTCTCCTGGACGGGCTGGTACGGGGTCGGGGAGGGCGAGCAGGGCGGCGCCGATGCGCTCGAGGCCGAGCTCGCTCCGCTGCTCGCGGCCCCGTCGCTGCGGGCCGTGCTCGGGGAGTACGGCCTCGAGCTCGCCCGCTCCCGGTTCTCGTTGACACGGGCCAGCGCGGTGCAGCTCCAGGTGTACCGCGAGGCGCTCGCCGAGGGATCGCAGCGACAGGTCGGTGCGGAGATCGCCGCGCTCGCACGGTATGCGGGCTACTACGCGCGCAAGCGGATCAGCCGGGTCCTGGGACGGGAGTCCCTCGACGACTTCAACGCGCGCCCCGTCGCCGCGCGCCGCGACGCCGAGCGGGTCCCGTCATGACCGACGACGTCCGCCCCGCGCCGCTGATCTGGTTCGCCGGCGTCGGATGGGACGACACCCGCGGCACGGATCGCAGGATCGTCGAGGAGCTGGTCGCCGATCGCACCGTCGTCTGGATGGATCCGCCCAGCCGTCGTGCGTGGCGGGGCTGGCGTTCGGCGCTCGTGCCGCGGCCGGAGGAGACGGGGAGCGTCGTCCGGTACCGGATCGCCGCACCGCCCGGCGCGACCCGGTGGCCGACACGCGGGCTGAGCGACCTGCTGCGGCGGATCGCGCTGCGTCGCGCGCGTCGCGCGTACCCCGGCTCGGCGATCGTCGTCGCCAACCCGCTGGCCCCGCTCCCGGCGGACGACGCGGCGGCGCGCGTGCTCTACGTGACGGACGACTGGGTCGCCGGCGCCGGGATGATGGGGCTCTCCGCGCGGCTCATCGGGCGTACGCTGCGGCGCAACGCGCGCCGCGCCGATGCGCTCGCGGTCGTGTCCCCACCGCTGCAGGAGGGTCTCGGGGCGTGGCCGGCCGGCCTCAGCGCGGTGCTCCCCAACGGCGCCCCCGCGATCCCGGACCGCACCCCGCGCGCCCCGGGACGTCTGCCGATCGCCGTGGTGATGGGGCAGCTGAACGAACGCACCGACATCCGCGCGCTGCAGGCGGTCCTCGACGCGGGGATCCCCCTGCGGATCGTCGGTCCGATGGTGGCCCGCGACGCGTCCGTGCAGGACGCCTTCCGCACCCTCTTCGCACATCCCCTCGCCGACTGGCAGGGCGCGGTGCCGTCCGAGGAGCTCGAGGCGCGGCTCGCGGACGCCGCCGTGGGACTCACCGCCTATCTGCCGACCGCGTTCAACCGCGCGAGCTCGCCGCTGAAGACCCTGGAGTACCTGGCCCACGGCCTGCCGGTGGTGTCGACGGAGCTGCCTGCATCCCGCTGGCTGGACACGCCGCACGTGGCTGTCGCGGGCGACACGGCGTCCTTCGTGGAGGCCGTCCGGGCGTTCATCGCACGCTCCGACGACCCCGCGCAGGAGCGCGCACGGCAGACGTTCGCGCGTGCGCACAGCTGGCGGGAGCGCGCGGATCGGCTGAACGCCCTCGTCGCGGCCGCGGAGGAGACACAGCGGGTGCCGAGGAGTCCGCGAGCGGATTCCGATCTGCGATCGGGGGTAGGCGGTTAGCATGATCCCAGGGGAGGGGATCCGGTGACTCTTCGAGACGTCTTGGGGGTGATCCGGCGACGGTGGTACGTGTTCGCCATCGCCGTCGTCTCGGCGTGCCTCCTCGCCGTGCTCTTCGCACGCGACGGCGGCACCTACAGCACGCGCACGGTCGTCTCGTTCACCCTCCCTGCGGCCAGCACGCTCACTCCCGACAACGGGACGAACAACGAGAGCATCATCGCGTTCGCAGGCACCGTCGCCGCGCAGGTCAATCAGGGCAGGCCCACGCCGCAGTACTCGCGGGGGGATGCTCCCTATTACGGCGCGGGCGTGCGCCAGGGTGCGCTCGTCGGGTTGCAGCAGGAGGGCACCCAGTGGGGTGCGAGCCACGGTTCGGCGATCATCGAGGTGCAGGTCGTCGGCCGCACCGAGCGATGGGTCGCCGACGAGCAGGCGCGGATCCTGGCCGAGATCCAGACCGTGGTGGCGACGGAGCAGTCCGTCGTCGCGGATGCCGACCAGCGCATCCGGGTGCACGTCGAGCCGCTCACGATGCGCATCGAGCACGTCACGGCGACGCGTTCCTCCCAGATCCTCGCCTATCTGGCGATGGCGGCGGCGGGCGCGCTGATCGGCTGGGGCGTGGCCCTGGTCCTGGACCGCTCGAAGATCCGGCGACGCGGCCACGCGCGCGGACGCGAGCACGCACGCACGCACGCCTGGACTCCGGCGCCGGGCGAGATCAAGGGGGAGACCGCATGAACGCTCTGGACACGCTGAGGGGGCTGCTCCGACGGTGGTACATCGTCGTCCCCGGCATCGTGCTCGCTCTCGTGGCGGCGGCGGGGGTGTGGACCACGGTCCACCCGGCGTACCAGCGGACCGCCTCCCAGCTCCTGCTGCCGGGACGGGGCACGCTGCCCGAAGGCGCCACGAACCCGTATCTCTACCTCGGCGGCCTCACCGCACCCGCCGACGTCCTCGTGCGCACCGTCGGCTCGGAATCCGCGCTGCAGCCCGTGCTCGCCCGGCATCCGGGCGTGCAGATCGAGGTCCTCCGGGATCCGGTGGCCTCGGGGCCGGTCGTGCTGACCAAGGTGACCGCGGACGACGACCGCACGGCAGGGAGCGTCCTCGCGCTCATGGTCGCCGCGAACGCCGACACCCTGAAGCAGCTGCAGGCGAAGGAGAGCATCCCCGAGAACGAGCGGATCACGCTGTCGACCCTCTCCGTCGACGAGAAGGGCACGCCGCAGCAACGCGGTCGCATCATCGCCGCGGGCGGAGTGGGGATCGGTGTGCTCGTCGTCGCCATCCTCGTGGCGAGCCTGGTCGACGGGCTGGCGACGCGCTCGCGCCGGCACACCGCGACGGAGCGGTCGGCGTCGACCCGCGTGCCGGGAGGGGATCCGCGGGACGACGACGCGCGGGACGACGAACCGCGGGACGACGAACTGCGGGACGAGGAGGCTCGGGACGAGGAGGCCCGGGGTGAGGAGCCGCGGGACGAGGAACCCGAGCCCGCGGTCGACGCCCGCACGGCACGCCACGACGCGCCGGACTCGGCGGACGACGCGGCGGACGTCCGAGAGGATCCCGACGCGGACGACGAGGATCCCGCTCTCGCCCTGCGCGGGCATCCCCGGGCCGGTTCGAAGAGCGCGCGGTGACCGGGGAACCGGCGCGGGTCCCGCGGCTCACGGCCCCGCCGGTCGAAGCGCGCCTGCACCGCTCGTTCCGCGGCGCTCGCAGGGGCGGAGCGGTCACGCTCCTGACGATCTACGTGGTGCTGCTGTTCGCGTTCCCGTCGAACATGACCATCGGCTCGCTGGGATCGCTCGGACGCCCGGCGATGCTCTGGGGGATCGTGCTGCTCGTCGTCTGGATGCTGACGCGCCTGCAGACCAGGGCGCACGACGTCGTCCCCGTCCGCCAGCCCGTGCGGTGGCTGCTCGGGCTGCTGCTCGTGATCGCGCTCGTCAGCTTCGCGGCGGCGCTGCTGCGCGGACAGCCGGCGGATCAGATCAGCCCCGCGTTCACGGCGATGCTGCGGCTGCTGTCCTGGGCCGGGGTGGTGCTCATCGCGGTCGACGGGCTCCGCACCTACAACGACGTCGCCACGCTGATCCGCGTGCTGGTGATCGGCGCGACGTGTCTGGCCGTGCTGGGGCTCGCGCAGTTCCTGACCAAGTCGACGCTGCTGGACTGGTTCTCCGCTCTGCCGGGCATCGCGATCGACGTGGGCGGCGTCGACGACCGGGGCGGATTCACGCGCGCGGCGGCGACCGCGACGAATCCTCTCGAGTTCACGGCGGCGATGGCGGCGATCCTCCCGCTCGCCATCGCGGCGGCCGCACTCGGCGGGTTCCGCGCCAAGACCTCCGCGCGCGGGTGGTGGTGGGTGCCGCCCGCGCTCATCGTGGTCGTCTCCGTGCTGGCCGTGTCGCGCTCCGCGACGATCGGACTCGCGATCGCGATCGTGGCCTCCGTGCCCGCGCTGCCGCGCGCGTATCGGTGGAGGGTGAGCCTGGCGGCCCTCGCGGCGATCGCGGTCGTCGTGGTCGTGGTTCCCGGACTGCTCAGCACCATCCTCGGACTCTTCACGGGCGCGGGCAGCGATCCCAGCACCCAGTCGCGGACCAACGCGTTCGCCCAGGTCCCCGAGTTCCTGGCGACGTCACCGCTCGTGGGCGACGGCTTCGGGACCTTCCTCGCCCGCTACTACATCTTCGACAACCAGTGGGTGCTGATGCTCATCGAGCTCGGGATCCTCGGGGTGCTGGCGCTCGCCGGGCTCGTCGGCGTCGCGATCTGGTCCGCGGCCTCCGTCGCGCGGCGGACGCCGTTCGACGACACCCGGACCCTGGGGCGCGCCGTGGCGGCGTCGATGGCGACCGTCGCCCTGCTCTTCCTGTTCTTCGACGGGCTCAGCTTCGCGATCTCCGCGGGAGTGTTCTTCCTCGTCGTCGGTCTGTGCGCGGCCGTGCGGACGATCGGCTCCGCGGACGGCGAGCACGTCGACGCCCACCGACGTCTCGGCGACCACCTGCGCGTGGAACACCGCGACCCGGAGGACGCCCCGCGCCCGATGCCCGTCGTCGTCGATCCGCGCCCCGGGGGGCCGGCACCGGACGGCACGGGCGGACCGGATCAGCCGATGCCGCAGGTCCCGCCGTCGTACCGGTAGATGTGCACGGCGTTGCCGTCGGCGAACCGGTCCGTGAACGTGCCGTCGACGACCGGGATCGTCCGGTTCTCGCCGAGGACGGTGACCGACGACGGTGCGCGGCATTGGGAGGTGATCGTGACGTCCTGCGCCGCGTTCGTCGCCGCCCCGGCGAGGACGTACAGTGATCCGCCCTGCACCTTGACCGAGGTGTCGACACTCCCGGTGGTGCGGACGAGGCCGTCCACGAACGGCGCGTTCAGGACCGGAGCGAGCGTCGCGATCTGCGCGTTCACGTCCCGGACCATGCCGCGCACGGCGCTCCCGCACGCGTCGCGCAGGACATGCTGCGAGATGCAGCTCCCGCCGAAGTTGTGGTTGAAGTAGATCACTCCCCTGGCGCCGTGGATGATCGAGCTCCACACCGCGGCGCGGATCTGGGGCCCTGTGATCGTCGGCGCCCCGTCGTCCTCGAAGGGGTGCCCCACCTCGACGAAGGCCCACACCGGCTTGCTCTCGTGCGGGGAGACGAGGGTGCGCAGCCGGTCCACGGTCCAGCCGTAGTTCGCGGCCAGGCGGCACTGCGACGGGGAGAGCGGATCCACCCCGTTCCCCGGCCCCCAGCCGCCCTCGGAGAAGCCGCAGATGTTGGGGTCGGTGAACCAGTAGTTGTCCGCGGAGACGAGATCGGCGTAGGTCAGGTAGCGGGCGGCCTGGGCGTTGCTGTCCCAGAAGGTCACGCCCTTGCCGAAGTTGGCGTAGGTCATCATGCCCGACGGTGCGTCCTTGAGGTTCGCCTCGAGCACGCTGTACCCGCACGTCGCGGTCGCGGGCGCGCAGATGTCGCCTTCGCCGGGATACAGGCCCGTCCACGGGCTGGAGCCGGGGCCGGCCCACATGTCGGCCTCGTCGGACATCAGGTATCCGGCGGCTCTGTCCGTGCGGGTGGTGAGCAGCGCCGTCATCCCTGCCGGCGCGAGCAGGGACAGATCGGAGCTCTCGGTGAGCTGCACGTAGGTGTTGAGGCCGATGGCCTTGTCGGCCGCGGTGTCGGCGGGCGACAGCACGCTCTCGAACCAGACGCCCACGGGGAAGTAGGCCGATGAGGTGGGCAGCCCGTTGCGGTACTGGCCGTAGTACGACGTGCCTCCGTCGACGGCGCGCAGCGTGACCCCGGGGAGAGGTGTCGATGGGTCGACCGGGTCCGGCGTGGACGGGGTCGTCGGTGTCGGAGTGCTGGTCGGCGTCGGGGTGCTGCTGGGCGTCGGGGAGGGCGTGGACGTCGGTGTCGGATCGGGCGTCGGTGTCGTCGTCGGATCGGGCGTCGGTGTCGGATCCGGCGTCGGTGTCGGCGTGGTCGTCGGATCCGGCGTCGCGGTGCCTGCCGTGAAGACGACGTCGACGTAGTAGTTGGAGTTCTGGTACACCTCGGTGGGGAACGAGCCGCTCCCATACGCGTACACGCCGGCGCTCACGGGAACGCTCAGCAGCGGGGTCGTGAGGCCCCGATCGAAGTATCCCGTGTCGGCGATGTACGCTCCGGCGGTCGCCAGGTAGGACACGACGTAGGTCTTGCCCCGTGAGACCGGGACCGGCGTGCTCAGCCGTGCCGTCTGCCATCCCTGTGCGGTCTCGGAGGAGAACTGCACGGTGGCGAGCACGTCACCGGTCTCGCTCCAGAGCGTGCCGGTATGCGGCCCCTGGTTCTCCCGCGACTTGTAGAAGCGCAGGGCCGAGATCGTCCCGTCCACGCGCGGCTGGAACCTCATTCCCAGCTCGACCGACTGGCGGTCGGTGTCGGTCGGGGTCGACGATCCGGCCCGCTCGTCGAACGCTCCGGTCGTGTTGCCGGCCGGTTCCGGCGTCGTCGGCGGCACGAAGGGATCGGTGGACTGCGCCGCCTCGAAGACCACGTCGACGAAGTAGTCGGAGTTGAGGTAGACGGAGGTCGGCAGGCGCCCCGGCGTGTAGGAGTAGACCCCCGCACCGGCGGGCAGGGTCAGCAGATCGGTGGAGACGGGCTGGTCGAAGGCGTTCTCCCGGACGGCGTAGGCGCCGCGCGGAGCGGTGTAGGAGACCGTGTAGGTCGCGCCGGCGCGCAGCGCCACGGCCTGCGGCAGTGCGGCCGTCTGCCATCCCGTCTCCGCGTCGCCGTGGACCGCGATGCGCGCGAGAACCTCGCCGCGTGGGCTCCACAGGGTGGCGATCTGCCCGTCCGGCTGGCGATCCGTCTTGTAGAGGCGCAGCGCGGTCACGCGTCCGTCGCTCCGGGGCACGAAGCGCAGGCCCACCTCCACCGCGCGCGCGTCGGGGTCGGTGGCCGGCGCGTCGTCGCTCGCCGCGAGCGCGGACACCTCGCGGATCGAGGAGACGGCCGGCGCGGCGTCCGCGGGAGCCGAGGACGGAGAGGTCGTCGCGCGGAAGACGCTGCCCGTTCGGGCGGCGGGGTCGTCGGTGGCTCCTCGCCACGACGCCTGGGCGGCTGCGGTCCCCGACACGACGAGCGCGGCGACGACGGCGATGATGACCGCCCGCACTCTTCGGTGCGAACGGCGGGACCTTCGGGTGTGGGCGGACGAAGCCATGGGGCGGGTGCTCTCGTGGTCGGGAGTGCGGGAGCGCAGGCGGACAGCTCAATATAACGACCCGGTATCGTTACGAGTCAAGACTCCGGGAGCGTGGTATATCGAAATCCCACTATCCCTGGAGTCTTCGCGACGTCTCGTCGCGCTCCCAGCGCGGCGAGGAGGGTGCGCGTCCGCGACGGCGCGCGGCCACGGTGACGGCGGCGAAGACCACCGCGTCGACGAACGACCCTGGGCCGTGGACGGTGCGCAGGAGTGCGCGTGCCGTCTGTGCGGAGTCGTCGACGCCCTGCTCGTCGGCACCGCGCCGTGCGCGCGCGATCACCGCCCGCAGGGCCCTCGTCGTCCGCGGAGGATGCACGACGACGGGCGGTGTGGGCGGGAACGCCTTCTGCGCGGCGGGGAACGCGTTCTCGACGTGCAGGTCGTCCGCGACCAGCGGCGGGAAGGGCGCGATGCGCGCGTGCCCCTCCTCGTCCACCGCGTAGATCCCGGCACCCCACAGGGCGGACGACATGGCGGGGATCCGGAACCGCGCGCGGTAGTACGCGCGCACGAGAGGGGTCGAGTGCGAGACGTCATACACGAACGCGGGGCGCGCCGCGTGCACGCCCGGGGCCCTCAGTGCCCGCAGGAGGCCGGGGATCGCCGCCGGAGGCAGCATCACGTCGGCGTCGAGATAGATCCTCGGCCACCCCCCAGCGATCCCGTCCGCCGCGTTCAGCGCGGCCACCTTCGACGGCACCGGCAGGTCGAGGACGCGGACGGCGTCGAAGCTCGCCGCGATCTGCGCGGTGCGGTCGGAGCATCCGTTGCACGCGACGATCACCGACAGCGCTCCGGCGCGGACCGGACCCTGCAGAGGGGTCAGCGTGCGGCCGATGACCGCCTCCTCGTCGTGGGCCGGGATCACGACCGTGGGCGGGGCGGGCTCCGCCGAGCCGGACCAGGTCGCGTGCGGCAGCAGGGACCACCGGCGCGGCTGGCGCACTGCCGACAGTGCGGCGCGGTGCCGCGGCGATCGCGCCGCACGCATCGCCTCGCCGACGAGCACGCCCCACCGGAAGGCGCCGGCGCGCGCCGGCGCGTGCTTGTGCACATAGCGCACCCGGTTCACCGCCTGCAGGGCGGCGAGCGCAGGGGAGGAGCCGGACTTGCCCTGACTGTGCGCCACGGTCGCCGCAGGATCCAGCCACACGTCGAACCCGGCATCGCGCACGCGGCGGCAGTAGTCGGTTTCCTCGGAGTAGAGGAAGAAGCGCTCGTCCCACTCGCCGACTGCGGCGATCGCCTCGCGGGTGAGGAGCATCGCCGCGCCGCTCACCCAGTCCGCTCGCCGCGCGGTGCCGTACGCGTCCGGGGAGCGCACCCACTCGGTCAACGCCGCAGGTCTCGACGCCCAGACCGGGCCCAGCAGGGCGTCGCACCACGCTCTGAGGACGCCGGGTTCGTGGAAGATCGAGGGCGTGAGCGCTCCGTCGTCGTCGACGATGCGGGGGGCGATCACCCCCGCGCGCGGATGACGCCCTGTGCTCGCCAGCAGGGCGGCGATCGCTCCGGGGGCCACGCGGAGGTCCGGGTTGAGGATCAGCACGGCAGGCGCGTCCCGCGCGTGCTCCATCGCGGCGTTCACCCCGGCCGCGTAGCCCAGATTCCCTCCGGTGCGGAACGAGAGGACGTCGGGGTGCAGCGCGAGTGCCGCCATCGTGTCGTCGTCCGGCGAGTTGTCGGCCACGACGACCCGCAACCGGGTCGCGGCGGCCTCCGCGCGGAGCGACGCGAGGAGCGCGGGCACCTCGTCCTGGTTCCGATAGGTGACCACGACGACGGCGACATCGACCTCGCCCTCGTCGACGAAGGACGCCGGGTGCGGGTCGTTCGGCTCCGCGCTCACCGGGAACGCTCCGCTGCGGGCAGAATGAGGACCGTGCGAACAGGGGTGGCCGGACGCCAGAAGTGGGCGATGGGGTGCCTCATCGCGTATCTGCTCGCCCTGGGGGTCATCGTGCTGACACCGATCTCGTACGGAGCCGTCGTGCTCGCGATCAGGGACCGGATCCATGCGGCCACGGGCGCGTCCTTCGGCGCAGGGTGGGTGGAGTTCGCCGGCAACGTCATCCTCTTCCTTCCGCTGGGCTTCCTGCTCACCCTGCTGTTCCGCCACGCCTGGCGCGGCACGGTGCTCGCGATCCTGCTGTCGGTCGCGGTGGAGCTGGCGCAGATCGTGATCCCGGATCGCACGCCGAGCCTGCGCGACGTCGCCGCGAACGCGCTCGGGGCCGTGGTCGGGGCCGCGGCCGCGTGGCTGCTCGTGCTGCGGCGGGAGCGGGGGCGCACGGCGGGCCGGTCCGGCACCGAGTGAGCGGTCACGGCGTCTTCCCCGCGCCGTGGACCACCGTCGGCGACCAGGCGTGCGCGATGAACTTCTGCGGCGTGCGGGATCCGTCGGCGTCCAGCCGCCACACGTCGGAGTCGCCCGGCGCGCCGTTCGGCATGCCGTAGAGGAGCGTGGTGTCGTCGAGCCAGGCGATCTGATCGTCGACGGAGCGCTTCTCGACCGAGAGCACCGACACCGTGCCCGATGCGATGTCGTAGATCGCGGGCGACCAGTGCACGGTCGGCCCCGAACCGGAGGTGACCCGTTTGAACGCGATCCTGCGTCCGTCGGGGGAGAGCGAAGGGCACTCGACGGTGTCGGTGACCGTGCGCATCGTGTGCGTGGCGATGTCGCCTTCGACGAGGTACGTCCGTCCGGTCAGCGTCATCCCCACGGTCGCGTAGAAGTGCTCGTCGTCGACGAACGTGACCCCCCAGTAGTTGCGATCGACCGGCGCGCTCTGCTGACCGTCGATCAGCAGGGTCCAGTCTTCGAGGGTTCCCTCGTCCTCGCCGTTCGCGGTCTTGCGGATCCTGGTCTCGGTCGAGAAGCCGACCGAGGCGTAGGCGTGCCCGGTCACGAACGAGGTCGTCGCGACCAGGGAGCCGTCCGGCGAGAAGCGGGTGCGACTCGGCACGCCGGGCAGCGGCCACTCCTGCTGCGGCGTGCCGTCGGCGTCGTAGAGCCGCGCCGTGTAGTGGGGGGTGATGCCGCGTTCAGACAACAGGCACGAGAGCAGCGTCGGCGTGGCGGAGACCCGGTCGCAGGCGATCGAGGTGAGCGCTCGCGTGCCCTCGGGATCCGCGAGCGGCACGCTGGCGACGAGACCGTAGCCCTGTCCTGCCGCGGTGTTGCGGAAGACGATCCGATCCCCGCTGCCGAGCGCCTTCCCGCCCTCGGTCGTGCCGACGGAGGAGGGGCGGTCCTGCCGCGCCTGATACTGCGCCCAGGACACGGCGCCCACGCCGGCGGTCGCGCCGAGGGCGAGGACGGCCACGATCGCGATGAGGATCCACTTGAGGCGCGCGCTCACGTGCCGACCTCCTGACCCCTGGCCGACAGGAAGGGCCTCAGCAGAAGGGCGACGAGGGGGACCGCGACGATGAGGAGCGCCGCAACGATCAGCATCGAGGGCTGCCGGCCGAGGGTGTACCAGAGGACTCCGAAGCCGGCCGCGGAGACGAACCGGGTGAGCGCCACGACCGTCTGCGCCGCGGCGATGCCCGTTCCGTGAGTCTCCGGGGTCGTCAGCTGGGCGGCCAGCGCGGCCAGCACCCCGTCCGTCGCGGCGTAGAAGGCGCCGAGGCAGAGCAGGCAGAGCAGCGTGGCCGCGATGTCCGAGAGCGGGGTGACCGCGATCAGGTACGCCGCCAGCAGCCCGACGTGGCCGAAGACGAACACGCGCGCCCGGCCGATCCGGTCGGCGAGCCGGCCCAGCGGGATCGCGAAGGCCAGGAAAGCGACGTTCGTGCCGACGTAGAGAAGAGGGAACCACTGCGCCGCGAAGCCGCTGCGGGCCTGCAGCACGAGGTAGACGAAGCCGTCGCCGATCGTGAGCAGTCCCAGGATTCCCGCGGCCGCCAGCACGCGGCGCATCGGCCCGCTGAACACCTCCGAGAGGCGCACGCGTCTCCGTGCCGGTGCCGTTCCCGCCGCGGGGACGTCTGCGGTCGGGGCGCCACGTGGGACCAGCGGACCACGGGTGCGCACGTCGGGGACGAAGAGGCCGAGGATCACCACGCCCAGCGCGGCGAAGGCGAGCGAGGCGACGAAGACGGTCCCGAACCCGTCCGGGATCAGCAGCAGGATCACGAAGGCGAGCAGCGGGCCGACCGCCGCACCGATGTTGTCGAGCGTGCGATGGACCCCGAACGAGACCCCGAGCGTCTCGGGACGCGACGAGGCCGTGATCACGGCGTCGCGGGGTGCGGTGCGGATCCCCTTGCCGATGCGATCCGCCGAGATCACGGCCGTCAGGACGCCGAAGCCCGCGCCGAACAGCAGGCCGACGCGCGCCACGGCCGCCACCGCGTACCCGACGAACGCGACCCATTTCGGGCGGTCCAGGCGGTCGGAGGTGTAGCCGCCCGCGATGCGGACGAGTGCGCTCACGCCCTGGTAGAGCCCGTCGAGGAACCCGAACGCGATTGTCGACATACCGAGATATGCCGTGACGTACAGCGGAAGGATCGCGGTGAGGGACTCCGAGGAGATGTCGGTGAGCATCGAGACGATCCCGAACGCGACGACCGTGGACGAGACCGTGCGGATCCCGCGAGGCCTCTTCGTGCGCTTCGCTGCGCCGCTGTCGTCCGGCGCGTCCGTCGCGGCTGTCTCGTCTGTCGGCGAGGGCTTGTTCGAGAAGGAGATGTACACGGCGCCTCACTCCGTCCGGAACACGCCGGAGAGCGTGTAGCGATTGCCGGTGCCGGACGAGGAGATCGCGAGGGTGACCGACTCGTACGCGCCGGTGAACGAGAGCGTGCCGTCCGAGGTGGTCTCGGGATGCAGCCCGAGGCCGGCCCACAGCTGCTGGTAGTGGGCGCGGATGTCGTCCTCCGGCGACGTGCTCGATGCGATCAGCGTGGCCTGCATCCGGGTGCCCTCGGTCGCGATCGAGGTCGAGCCGAGCGTGGATCCGGGCAGCGGACCGAGCACGTTCTCGGGGAATCCGGCGACGACGGCGCCGTCGGCGGAGCCCGATGCGGGAAGGGGCGCCTTCACGAGCGGCGTCTCGTCGGACAGGGGAGGCAGACCGGTTCCCGGGGTGGCGGTGGGCGGGCGCACCTCGGATCCCGAGGTCGGGGTGGCGCCGGGACGCGGCCCCGCGACCGTCGCGGTGGGAGCGGGCGCGGCGGATCCGGCCCCCGGCCCCGCGACCCAGAACCAGACGGCGATCGCCACGCCGACGACGACGACCGCCAGCACTCCGATCAGCACGGCGCGCATCGCCGGCGTGAGGCCGGTCCGCCGAACCTCCGGCGCGGTCACGAGCGGCCCTCCGTGCGCGAGCGTCGCACGGCCAGATACGCGGGCGGTCCCTGGACGAGATACCGGCGCGCGAGGCGACGCGGCTCGCGCGCGAGCCGCCACGCCCATTCGAGACCCGCGCGGGACACCCATGCGGGTGCGCGTCGGATGCGTCCGCCGAGGAAGTCCACGACGGCGCCGAAGGCCAGCAACACCCGGGCGCCGGACGCCGCGCCGTAGCGCTGGATCCACTCCTCCTGGCGGGGCTTGCCGAGACAGACGAGGAGGATGTCGACCGAGGCCGCGCGGATCGCGTGCGCCACGCGGGTTTGCGTGGCGTCGTCGGCGAGCTCCGACCGGGTGGGGGACCAGCGTCCGGCGAACCGCAGCGCGGGCCAGTCCGTACGCAGCCGCCGCTGCATCGCGGACGTGGCCTCGTCGCTGCCGCCGATCACGCCGACCGAGAGCCCGGCGGACGCGGCCCGCATGAGGATCCCCTCGATCAGATCGCTCCCCGCCAGACGCGGGTGCGCGAGGCCGGTGAGGCGACGGGCCTGGGCCGCGATGGGGGCGCCGTCGATGAGGTTGAACCACTCCGGTCCCTCCTCGGAGGTCTCTGCCGGGAAGACGGGGAAGTGATGGACGTGATCGAGGTTGATCGAGGCCACGGCGAGCGGGCGTCGTCCCGCGGCACCGGCGGACGACGAGATCACGCGCTGGGCCTGCTCCTCGTCGACCAGATGCACCGGGCTGCCCGCGATCCGGACGACCCGGATCCTCTCCAGCAGGTCGTTCCCCTGTTGCGGCGATCGTCGCCCACCGCGTTCCCCTACGTCCGACATCGCTGCCGCCTCCCCACGGCCCTCCCCGGCCGTAACCCCAGCCGCGGTCCTCCCCGAACCGCGTCCCTTGCACCGATATTGTCACGTCCTAGGGATCCGCGACCAGGGTTTCGCCATTGCTCTGGGGGAGGAAGAGCACAGGAGGCGACGGGAGGCCTGGTCGCGGATCCGGTCCTGCACGGCCGCTGTCTGCGGCCGAAATCTGTCAGTAGGCTCCGCTCGGCTGGAGCATCACCCTGGCGGTGCGCCACATGATCCGGACGTCGTCCGGGACGCTCCAGTTCTCGACGTATCTCAGGTCGAGGCGGACGCTCTCCTCCCAAGAGAGGTCGCTGCGTCCCGAGACCTGCCAGAGGCCGGTGATCCCCGGCTTCACGAAGAGGCGGCGGGTCACATGCTCCTCGTAGCCGACGACCTCCCTGGGCAGCGGCGGCCGGGGGCCGACGACGCTCATGTCTCCGGTGAGCACGTTCCAGAACTGCGGCAGCTCGTCGAGCGAGAGCTTGCGCAGGATCCGGCCGACGCGGGTCACCCGGGGATCCTCCTTCATCTTGAACAGGAGACCCGAGCCCTGGTTCTGCTCCCCGAGGGAGGCGAGTCGCGCCTCGGCGTCCGTGCTCATCGAGCGGAACTTGACCATGCGGAACAGCCGGCCGTCCCGCCCGACACGTTCCTGCAGGAACAGCACCGGTCCGGGGGAGTCGAGCTTGATGAGCACCGCCAGCACGGGGGCCATCATCGCGATCGGGATCAACGCGATCGTCGCGACGACCACGTCGAGGATCCGCTTGCACACGTGCGCGAGGCCGCGGTACTCGGTGAGTCGCATGCGGATGAGCGGGAGCCCGTCCACCGCGGAGAACCGCAGGCGAGGGGCGGTCACGTCCGGAAGACGATTGGAGAGCACCAGCTCGGCGGCGGTGCCCTCCAATCGCCAGCTCAGTCGCTTGACGAAGTCGGGGTCCCCAGCCGGGCGACTCGTCACGACGACCGTATCGGTGCCGAGCTGCGCTGCGACGGTCCCCACCGTGAGCGCATTCCCGAACACCGGGATCCGCACGTCTCCGACGAGGAGATCGCGCGCATTGCCGTCCAGCAGGGTCGCCCCAACGACCTGGTAGCCGGACTTCTCGGCCGGCAGCAGCGCCCGAATCGCGCTCTCGACGTCGTCGCGGTCGCCCACGACGAGCGCACGGGAGGCGAATCGGCCGCTCCTCCGGTGGGCCTGCAGCCGTGCGCGCCAGAGGAGGCGGCCGGCGAGCAGACCCGTCGCGCCGAGCGGCAGCGCCGCCAGGACCATCGGTCGCATCGCCTGTCCGCCCCAGACGACGACGGCGATGGCGACGATGCCGAAGGAGAGGACGGTGGCGTTCGTCAACGCCTTCGCCTCCTCCCGGCGCGAACGGAACAACGCCGCGTCGCGGGTGCGCAGCAGCGTGAGCAGTCCCAGCCAGAGCACGGCGAGCAGAACCGCGCGAAGGGCGACGCCGGACGGCGTCACGCCTTCGCGCAATTCGATCGCGGCTCCGACGGCGACGGCGCACAGCACCGTCGCGGAGTCGCTCAGCTGCAGGCGCGCGCGAAAGCGGCGCTCCCAGTCCCGCCGACGCGTGAGCGTGGCGGTGGCGCGCGGTGCCGCCGATGCGCCGGCCGCGACGGGCTCGCCCGTCATCGGCATCGGCGCGGCGACAGCCGTGCGCGTGAGGCTCAGAGCCTCCTCGACGGACGTCATGTCGAGGCTCCACGAACCATCGTGAAACGCAATCCCCAGTGCGTCATCGCCTTTCCCCAGTGCTTTTCCCCAGACCGACCGCGGGCAGCGGACGGAGCGATCGCACGACAACCGACCCCTCGGTGTCGCCTACTCCCGTGATCCCACATCACGGGCTTCCGGTCCGTTCCCACACGGCTCGGATTCGCAGACGACAGGTGCGAACGTTGCGACTCTAGCGGATCCAGCACGTCGGCGGAAGCCGTGTGGACGACTCTTTCATTCTGGAATACCGATGTGCGTCCCGGGCGCCGATCGAGGACGCGCAGTGGCGTCCGCAGCTGCGCGCACGGTCCCGGGCAGGGTGCTTCCCCGAGGCTCTCGACTCTCCTCGGCCCGCTCCGGCGAGATCTTCACACCGGGGAGATCAGGATCCCCGAGGGCCCTGCACCGGGCCGAGCGGGCGCCCGCGGATCGCGCTCGGAGACGGGAGCCCCGCCGCACGCAGTGCCCTGCGCAGTTGCAGGGCGCCGGAGAACCCCGAATGCGCGGCGACCTCGTCGATGCTCAACTCTGCCAGATCCGGATCGGTCAGCAGAGACTCC
Source organism: uncultured Microbacterium sp. (assembly GCF_945952435.1). Classification (GTDB taxonomy): domain Bacteria; phylum Actinomycetota; class Actinomycetes; order Actinomycetales; family Microbacteriaceae; genus Microbacterium. Next base: position 3,865 of record NZ_CAMFHZ010000021.1, on the reverse strand, counting down.
GCGACCTCGACCCTGAGCGCCCGCAAGGTGGCCGCGGGAGTGGTTCCCCCCTCCGCGAAGGCCCTCTCCAGATGGCGCAGCGACACGTGCAGCTCGTCGGCGAGTTCTGCGACCGTGAAGTCCGGATCGTCGCGGTGCACCCGCATCGCCGACCGCGCCCGCTCTTCGAGGGGGACGGGATCGTGGTCGGGCGCCGAGACCGCCGCGAGCTCCCGCAGCGCCCCTGCCGTCATGTCGGTGAGCAGCCGTTCGATCGCGTACTGCGAGACGAGCGTGCTCGCTTCGCGGGCGCGGGCGATCGTCCGGGAGAACGCACGGAAAGCGATGATCATGGGCGAAGCGGGCAGCACCGAGGTGGCGGGCGGCGCGTGCCGCTGTCGACCCTGCAGTGCCTCCCAGGCCACCCAGATCGCGACGATCTCGGAGGTGCTGCTCCAGACGAGGGTCTGCGTCGCGCCGGGCGGCACGAACAGGCCGGCGGGGGGACGGCGCTCGTCGGCGTCGTCGCCGCGGGGGAAGAGCACCGCTGCGCGCGCGGCCTCCGGGGGGCGCTCGCGCCACGTCCAGGAGCGGGCCCGAGGTCGGTGCACGGTCACCAGCACGGACCGATAGCGCTCCGCCGCGACCATCCCCGCCTCGTGCGCGCTCAGTCCCAGATGTCCCTCGAGCACGTGCGAGGGTGCGACGAAGTCCATCGTTCAGCGTCCCCTCTGCCCGAATCGTTCCGTTATGTTATCTCGTTTCCCAGCGGTTTCGCAGCTTTGAGGGGGTCCAGGGACGCGGGCCGCGAGGCGGCGTGGGAGGAGGCGTCGACGTCTTCGAGTGATCCCGGAGGGCGCCGTTCCGCGGCCGGTTCACTCCTTCTGGCGCGTCCGGTCGTCCTCGGGCGCGCGGTGCGCCTGATCCTCGATGTAGCGCAGGAGCACACCCTCGCGCAGCGCCCACGGCGACACCTCCAGCTCGTCCACGCGCAGCGCGGTCATGGCGGTGTGCAGCGCGACCGCGGCGGCGACGATCTGGAACGTGCGGTCGGCGGTGATGCCGGGCAGCTCCTGGCGCGCGGACGCGGGGAGGCGCGCGAGCCGGGGGATCCACGCTCCGAGGGCCTCCCGGGGCAGCAACATGCGTTCCGATCCGGACCAGCCCGGGGCCGGGTACCCCACAAGGCGGGCGAGGGAGCGGATCGCCTTGGACGAGCCGACGACGTGATCCGGTCGCGGGAGCGCCGCGAACGCCGTGGCGATCGGTTCCACCAGCGCGGCCGCGTGCGCCCGGAGCCGTTCGACCGCGGCCTCGCCGGGCGGGTCGTCGGGGAGGAACTGCACGGTGAGCCGTCCGGCGCCCAGAGGTACCGAGGCGGCGAGGTCCGGCAGCTCCTCCGACCCCGCGGCGAGCTCGAGCGAGCCGCCGCCGATGTCGAAGAGGAGGATCTGCCCCGCTGCCCAGCCGAACCACCGGCGCACCGCGAGGAAGGTCAACCGCGCCTCGGTCTCTCCATCCAGCACCTGCAGCGGCTGACCGAGCGCGGCCTCGATCCGCGCGATCACCTCGGCGCCGTTCGTCGCCTCCCGCACGGCGCTCGTGGCCGTCGCGAGCAGCGCGTCGACCCGTTCCTGGCCGGCGACCCTCCGCGCCTGGCGCACGGCGTCCTCGAGGGCGGCGACGCCCTCGTCGCTGATCGCACCCGCGGGGGTGAGGTACCGCATGAGACGGAGCACCGAGCGATCGCTCGTCGTCGCGAGCGGACGGCCGCCGGGATGCACGTCGGCGGCGAGCAGGTGGACGGTGTTGGATCCGATGTCGAGCACTCCCAGACGCACGGGACGAGAATACGCGCCGATACGATGGAGAGCGTGAGTCCCGAGCCCGTCGAGCCGTCCACCCCGTCGGCGATGTCGCCGTACCGCCGCATCGACCGTGCCGACTGGGCGCGCCTCGCCGCAGACCTCGACCAGCCGCTCAGCGAGACCGAGGTCGTCGAGATCCGCGGCATCGGCGATCGGCTCGACCTCGCGGAGGTGCGCGAGGTGTATCTGCCGCTCAGCCGCCTGCTGAGCCTCTACGCGACCTCGACCAAGAGGCTCGGCGAGGCGACCAGCCGCTTCCTCGGCGAGGACGACGACACGACGCCCTTCGTGGTCGGCGTCGCCGGATCCGTCGCGGTCGGCAAGTCCACGATCGCCCGCCTGCTGCGCGAACTGATGAGTCGCTGGCCCGGCACGCCCCGCGTCGAGCTCGTCACGACCGACGGCTTCCTGTACCCCAACGCGGAGCTGGAGCGCCGCGGCATCATGGACCGCAAGGGCTTCCCCGAGTCCTACGACCGGCGCGCCCTCATCGAGTTCCTCACCAGGGTGAAGAGCGGTGCGGCCGAGGTGCGCGCACCGTTCTACTCGCACATCCGATACGACATCGTCCCCGACGCCCACGTCGTGGTCCGCCGGCCCGACGTCGTCATCGTCGAGGGGCTCAACGTCCTCCAGCCCCCTCCTGCGCCGAACGACGTCGCGGTGAGCGACCTCTTCGACTTCTCCATCTACGTCGATGCCGAGCTCGAGCACGTCACGCAGTGGTACGTGGACCGTTTCCTCGCGCTGCGCGAGGGGGCGTTCACGAACCCGTCCTCCTACTTCAACGTGTTCGCGCATCTCACCGACGACGAGGCGGTCGCCACGGCCCTCGGCTACTGGAACGAGATCAACCTGCCGAACCTCGTCGAGAACGTGATGCCCACCAAGCACCGGGCCACCCTCGTGCTGAACAAAGGCGCGTCGCACGCCGTGGAGTCGGTGCTCCTCCGCAAGCTCTGAGCGCCGCGGCCCCGCCTGTCGGGCCGCGCGCGGTCACCGCGGGGCATCGTTCACGGACTCGTTCGCCGCCCGTGCGCTATATCGGTTTATGATCTCAGGGCAGTATGTCGCTTCTGGGGAGAAGGCATGCGCGGACCGGGAAGGGCGAGATGGGGATTGCCGCGATCGTCGACCGCGCGCTGCGCACGCTCGAGGGCGGGTCCGTCCCGCCGCTCGCCGCGCGGAGCCTGCCCGCTGCCGAGGCGACCAGGCACGCGCTCGCGGCCGGTGACGACTGGGCCTGGAGGGCGCGCGCGGAGGACACGGTCCTCGGCGTCGTCGTCGCGGACGCGCCCCTGGTGCTCCGGGTCGACGACGGGGCGGCGCGGATCCTGCCCGGCGGCGCGTTCTGCCTCCTGCACCCCGAGCGCGCCGTCCGCCTGCGCGCGCTGGGCGGCGGATCGCTCCTCGGCCTCTGGCTGCCACGGGCGACGCTCTCCGGCCTCGAGCCCGCGGCCGGAGCCCTCGACCCGCATCTCCCGTCCGGTCCTCTCGCCGACGGCCTGCGCCTGTCGCTCGATGCGCGCCTGACGGTTCCCGCCGTCCCCGCCGATTCCGCAGTGCGCGCCGATCCTGCCGATCCTGCCGATCCGGCCGTCGCGCACGCCGCCGCCCTGCTGACCGGGACGGGCGTGGCCCTCGTCGCCGAGGGCGTCGCCCGGGCGGCGGAGCGCGCCGGTGATCGCGCGGGCGCCGCCGCGGCGCTCGACGCGGTGCGCAAGGCCACGTTCAAGCCGCTCACCGGCCACATGTCCATCGCGGCGCCGCGGATCGTCGTGTCAACCGTCCTCGCGCCGGTGGTCGACGCCTTCAGCGCTTTGCATCCCAAGTTGAACCTGCACGTCAGGTCCGTCGACCAGGCCACGCCGGCGATTCAGGGGGAAGACGAGGTGTGCTTCAGCTTCGGGCCGATGCTGGAGCAGGCCGTCAGCAGCACCTTCCTGATGGAAGCGCTACTCCTGTACTGCTGTCTCTTATACACATCTGACGCTGCCGACGATCTTACGCGTGTAGAT
>NZ_CAMFHZ010000020.1 GCF_945952435.1 uncultured Microbacterium sp. | reverse complement strand
GGCCACCCTCCCGGGCAAGCCAGATCAGATGTCACCTATCCGTGCAGCAGTCCCCCACCCACTCGGGTGGACGTTTGTCGTTAAGGAGCCAGCATGGCCGTGAATTCCTATGACCCCACGATGGGGTATCCGAAGTTTCTCGACACAGATGCGCCCGACGTGGCAGTGAACCCTACCGAAGTGGCGAAGTATGCAGCTGACGTGGGTAACCGGATCATCCGTGCGAACCTCGCCGGATTGGACGCCTACGCCTACAAGCGGGCTGGCCTGCTGGGGGAGGCAGCCGACACTGGTAAGCAATATCGGCACACTGGTTCAGGATGGGCTGAAATTGGCGCTGGTCGGGTCGACGCGAACGCGAACCCGGGCGCGGCGATCAGCGGCATCACTGTCCCCAACGCGGCGGTGTCGCTCCCGCAGGGCCTGATCGTGAAGACCGGGATCCTGACCGCTACGACCTCGGTCGCATTCGGCAACGAGTACATGCCGAGGATCGTGTTCGGCACCCCGTTCCCGACGTCGCTGCTGAGCGTGCACATCATGCAGGTCCACGTGTCGTCAGCAGCCTCCATGCACCCGAACGCGGCCACCGACGACGCCACCAAGACCGGCTTCCGCGTGCTGTACTCCGGCACCACCTCCGCCACCACGCGGTCCTTCATGTGGACCGCGTTCGGCTACTGACACCACGGACCAAGGAGGCCAACATGGGCGGCAACGCACCCGAGTTCGTCTGGCGGGATGGTTCCCGGCTCACTCCGTACATGGCGTACCAGGTCGAGCGCTTGAACGCGGACATGCTCCGGCTGTTCGGCGTCGCCGTTCTGGTCACGTCCGGGATCCGCACCCACGACGAGCAGATCGCGATCTTTCTCGACACCTACACCGCGCAGGGCTCAGGATCTGGCCTGTACGGAGACGTGCGCTGGTGGCAGGGTGTCCGCTACGTCCGGACGGACGGATCCGGCACCGCGGCCGTGCCCGGCCAATCGAACCACGAGATTCAGGGCGACGTCGCCGCAATGGATCTCCGAGACACCGGGGATGACCCCGGCATCTCCTCGATGGGATCTGCCCGCGCCGAATGGCTCCGCGTCAACTGCGGGGACTATGGGCTGTACCCCGAGGGGTACGAATTCGACGAGGCCTGGCACTACCGAATCCGCGGCATCTACCAGGCCGCGCCCGCTTTCACTATCGGATCGGCCGCGACCACCCACAGTCCCGAGGAGGACGACATGTATGCAATCCGCCTGACCGGATCCCCGGACACCGGCATCATCATCCGACAGGGCGTTCCCCCGTACTCGATGCCCGCCCAGGTGTTCGAGACCGAGGCGTCCACGTACGGGCTCGCAATCAAGGATCTGCCCGACTGGCGGTACTGGACGGCCGTGCGTGAGCACTGGACCGCGTTCAACACCGCCCAGGCGTTCTCGAAGGGCATGTCGCAGGAAGACGTCACGAAGATCGCCACGGCGACACGGGACGCGCTTGGCGGGGTCATCACCAAGCCCTGACTTCAATCGGTTCAACGGAATGCCCGCATAGACGTGGTTGAACGCTTCGGCGGTATCGCCGGTACGAAGACGATGACGAACCCCGCGGAGGTGGCCGGATGAAGAGACTCTTCAGAAGCACGATCTGGCATCCTGAAGCGATCCCCGTAGGGGAGTGGAAGTACCGCAACCTCAAACGAGTGTGGGTCCCCGCGTACGACTTCGTCGCGATGTGGGCCGGGTTCAACGCATACGTCGTCGGATCCGATCTACTGCGGCGTCTGTTCGACGAAGACCTCATCGACCGTCTGGGTCTCTTGTTCTTCGCGATCGGTGCCGTGTGCTTCGTCGCTGATGCGTTCCCGCGACTGTGGCCGGTAGCGATGGTTGGGAAGTCTTTGCTGGTAGGGATGATCGCCGCCTATGTCGCCGCGATCCTGTTCTTCCCCAGCAGGCCGGAACCGAACTGGTTCATCATCGCGATGCTTGCGTTCGGGCTACCTCTCGCGCTCTTCCAGGTGAACCTGCTGGGTGAGGAGTGGAAAGAGCGCCGCGCGACCTCCAGCCGTGGAGGGGAAAGCTGATGCCTGTCGAGTGGGTGGTCGGGATCTTTGGGTTCCTGGGCGTCATCGTCACCGCCTTACTCACCTATGTGGGGACCCGAGGCAAGACGCAAACGGACGCGATCGCTGCGCGTTTCAACGACGCCTCCGACCTGTCGAAGTACATCCGGGAGCAGATCGAAGCTGAGGTCGAAAGGCAAGTAGCTCCTATCCGCACACAGCTTGAGTCGGTGAAACGCGAATCGCACGAGATGCATGACGCCGTCCGAGCACGGGAAACACAGCTGTGGTTCTGGGATCAGCGGGGACGGCAAGGAGAGCTTCCCCTTCTCCCCACACCGATTCTCGAACGCCTCGGCTTGCAGTTCCTCATCACGGGCTGGAACGAAGCCCACCCGACCATTCAAGGAGATACCCCATGAATCAGATCTGGTTCCCCGCGCAGCGCGTCATTCGCACCGCCGTGCAGGTCATCATCGCCGCAGCCGCGATCCTCGCGACGACGGTCATCATCGCACCGCAGATCCTCGACGCTGTCGCAGACGTGCTCCCCGGCCCGTGGGTCGCATGGCTGACCGGAGCGATCGCTGCCCTCGCCGCCGTGTCCGCCGCGGTCGCTCGGGTCATGGCAATCCCCGCAGTCGACCAGTGGCTCAAGCACTTCGGTGCAGGATCCGCCCCGGTCGGCGCGGTCGCCTACACGCCCCTCAACGGGCAGACAGTCGGCATGACCCGCAAGCAGTACCGAGAACTCGTCAACGAGTGAACGAAGCCCCGCCCTCCATCGTGAGGGCGGGGCTATTCGTCGTTTCCGACGTCAGAATCCGCGGCGCGCAACCGAGCTCGAGATCCTTCCACGCTCCTCGGCACTCTTCGCGATCTCGTCCCGGCACCAGTTCTCTGCCGCGAGGAGCCCGTCGTGCACGGTCAGGACATGCCGCCTCGCCGGGTCCGGGCTCCACCACTCCACCCGATGCTTCATATGCGTCTCCCCAGTCTCACGCAGCACCAAGGGAGCTTCGACGATCAAGAACCGGGGCCGGTAGTGCACGTCGATGACCAACCATTGGCGGCGGGCGAGCTGAATGACGTGCACGATGCGACCATACGACCGTCCGCGGACATGCGGGACCGCCTGAACCGTAAGAACTGAATCCTCGGGACAGGCGGCCGGTCGAGTCTAACCTCAACGGTTGTGATGTCGGACCCCGCGGGCAGACTCACCCCATGACGCCCGCCGAACTCCTCGCCTTCGAAGCCCGCAACCCATCCTGGCGCGGCAACAAAGAAACCAGGATCCGGCAACAACTCGGACTCACCCCCGCCCGCTACATCACACTCCTCATCCGGGCCGCCGAATCGGAAGAGGGAATGAGGGCCGATGCGGTCACCGCACGTCGAGTGCGGGACGTGCCAAGCCGACAGGATCGCCGCGCCCGTCTAGTGGATGTGTGCACCATTGTGTGCACTGATGTCTCATTGAGGGTCTAGAGTTGGCGTAATCACAGGGTTTGTAGGTGCTGATTGGCTCCTAACCGTTTCACTCGTAATGAAAAGGTCAAGGGTTCGATTCCCTTGGGCGGCTCCACGAGAACCCCCTCCTCGGAGGGGGTTCTTCCCTTTCGGCGTACGCTCGGAGCATGACCCGTGCCCTGCTCATCGTCGACGTGCAGAACGACTTCACGGAGGGCGGAGCCCTCGCGGTGGCCGGCGGCGACCGCGTCGCGTCGGGGATCACCACGCTCCTCGCCGGACACGCCGCCGACTACGATCTCGTCGTCGCGTCCCGGGACTGGCACGATGCCCACGGCGACAACGGCGGCCACTTCGCGGGCGATCCGGACTACGTCGACACCTGGCCCGTGCATTGCGTCGCCGGCACCACCGGGGCGGACTACGACCCCCTGCTGGACACGACGGCGATCACCCATCACGTCGTCAAGGGGCAGGGGCGACCCGCGTACTCGATGTTCGAGGGGGCCACGGCCGAGGGCGAGACGGTGGCGGAGCTGCTGTCCGCGCACGGGGTGCTCGCCGTGGACGTCGTCGGGATCGCGACCGACCACTGCGTGCGCGCGACGGCCTCGGACGCGATCGCGCACGGCGTGAGGGTGCGGATCCTCACCGATCTGGTGGCCGGGGTCGGCGCCGACTCCAGCGCCGCCGCCCTCGCCGAGCTCGCGCATGCCGGCGCCGAGCTCGCTCCCGGTCGCGCCGACGGCTCGGACCCCGACGGCTCGGATCCCGACGGCGCGGACCCGGACGGCTCGAACCCGGACGGCTCGGATCTGGACGGCTCGGACCCGGACCGCTCGGACCCGGGCGGGCGAGAGACCCTCGACGCCCGGCACGGGGCGCGATGACCACGCCGCGGTGCGCGATGCTCCTGCGCGCCGTCAACGTGGGAGGGGCGGGGCGTGTGCCGATGGCGGAACTGCGCTCCCTCCTCGCGGAGCAGCTGGGCCTCCGGAACGTCTCCACCTACATCGCGAGCGGCAACATCCTCTGCGAGGCGCCGGAGGATCCCGACTCCACCCGCGCCGCCGTGCGCGCGCTGATCCGCGATGCCTTCGCGGTCGACACCCCGGTGATCCTGCGCACGCATGATCGACTGGCCCGGATCCTCGCCGAGAATCCCTTTCCCGACGCCGAGGACAAGCTGTTGCACGCGATGTTCCTCGAGGGCGAGCCGGAACGGGGAGCGGTCGACGCGCTCACCGAGCGACTGCGGCCGGGGGAGCGGATCGCGCTGCGCGGGGAGGACCTCTGGGTCGACTACGCGGCGGGCGGCGTGCACGCCACCGCGCTCACCCGGCCCGTGCTCGACAAGGCCCTGGGCGTCGCAGGGACGGCACGGAACCTGCGCACGGTCCGCAAGCTCGTCGAGCTCACGGCGTCCTGACGATCCTGCTCCACGCCGTCGGAACGGCCGCGGGCGCGGCGATCAGGTCGGTGCGCAGACTTCCGCACTCGACGCACTGCACGTAGACGACGACGCCCTCCGAGGTGGGGTGCCGAGATCGGGTGATCCAGGCGTGCGCGTGCGGGGCAGGTGCGGGCGCCACGCAGCCGAGCGCGGCCGGGGCAGGGGACGGAGAGGCGGTCATGGCTCCAGACTGATGTAATGGCCTTATGCACCTCAACCCTTACGGTGAGTACGCGGTCCTCCTGGCGGCGTCGCTCGCGGACGACTGGCCGGACGACAGGGCGGGGATCGAGAGCCGCACCCGGGACTTCGGGATGTCGATGGACTTCACCCCGCGGCCGCACGACCACACGCTCACCCGGGCGGTGATCGACGGCTGGCTGGGCGTGGTGGATGCGGAGACGCCGACGGAGCGGGCCCGGCTGCTCAACGCCCAGATGGCGCAGGCCGCCGCGTACCCCCGGCTCACCGACCACGCCGGCGAAGGGTGGCATCTGCACTACCGCAACGACGACGACGCGCTGCCGCACGTGCTGCGCGCGGTCTTCGCGGTCGGCACCGCGCTGCATCTCACGACGCGGGGGATGTCGCGCCTCGGACGCTGCGCCGCCTCGCCGTGCACGCATGTCGTCGTGGACGTGTCCCGTACCGGGCGTCAGCGCTACTGCTCGGTCCGCTGCGCCAACCGCGACGCCGTGCGCCGGCATCGCGCACGACACGCGAGTGGAAGGACGACATCCCGCCGCTAGGCTCGAGGCATGACAACTCTGCGACGGATCCTGTTCGTCTGCGTGCACAACGCGGGACGGTCGCAGATGGCCGCCGGCTTCGCGCGAGCGCTCGGCGGGGATCGCGTCGAGGTGCGCTCCGGCGGCTCGGAACCGGGGGAGCGGATCAACCCCGTCGCGGTGGCGGCGATGGCCGAGCGGGGCATCGACATCTCGGGCACGGTCCCGCAGCTGCTCCTCACGGACGACGTCCGCGCTGCCGACGCGGTGGTCACGATGGGGTGCGGCGATGCCTGTCCCGTCTTCCCCGGGAAGCGCTACGAGGACTGGGCGCTGGCCGACCCGGCAGGGCAGGACCTCGCGACCGTCCGCGCGATCCGCGACGAGATCGAGGATCGGATCCGGTCGCTGTTGGCGTCGCTCGACGTCCCCGTCCGCGCGTCCGACCGGGACTAGCCTTCCGCCCCGATGTTGATCGGACCGGTCAGATCCGGCGGAGCCGCACGGAATCCGCGCGTCTTGACGGCGAGATAGATCACGCCGACCGCGGTCCAGGCACCTCCGATGATCATCGAGATCGCGTCGAGGCTCAGCCACAGGCCCACGTTGATCGCCACGCCGATCGCGGGCACGAAGACGAAGCCGATCCAGGTGCGGAACGTGCGGGTCGAGATGAACCGGAAGAACAGGAAGATCACGGAGAGGTTCACGAACGTGAAGGCGATGAACGCGCCGAAGTTGATCATCGACGACGCCTGCTCGAGGTTCACGGACAGGGCGGTCAGCGCGATCGCCGCGACGATGAGCACGTTGGCGACCGGCACGCCGGTGCGCGGATTCACGCTGCCGAACAGCCGTTTCGGGAGTGCGCCGTCGCGTCCCATCGCATAGAGCAGACGCGCGGCGCTCATCTGCTGGGTGATGCCGCACCCGAGCACGGCCATCATGTACCCGCCGACGAAGATCGCCTGGAAGGCCGCCCCGCCGATGTACTTCGCGATCTCGGGAGAGGCCCCGACGATGTTCTCCAGCTTCGTGACGTCCGGGAAGAGCGTCTGCATGACGTAGGTGACGGTGAGGAAGAACGCCCCGGCCGCGGCGACGATGAGGAAGATCGCGCGGGGAATGTCCCGCGTCGGCCGCTCCGCCTCCTCCGCGAGCGTCGAGACCGCGTCGAACCCGAGGAACGAGAGGGCGAGGATCGCGGCACCCCCGGCGAGGGCGGCGGCCTGCAGATCGCTCGAGATGAACGGCCGGATCGAGAACGCGGCGCCGTTCGCTCCGTTCGCGACGTTCACGACCGCCAGTACGACGAACACCACGGCCACGACGAGCTGGATCGACACGAGGATCACGTTCATGCTCGCGGCCAGCCGCACGCCGACGAGGTTGAGGGCCGTGCAGATCGCGATCGTCAGCAGCACCCACACCCAGAACGGAACGCCGGGGAAGATCGCGCCCATGTAGATCCCCGAGAGGATCGCGTTGATCATCGGCAGCAGCAGGTAGTCGAGCGTCGCCGCCCAGCCGACCAGGAAGCCGACCGACGGGTGCATCGTCTCCTTGGCGTAGGTGTAGGCCGATCCCGCGATGGGGAAGAAGCGCACCATGCGCGAGTAGCTGAAGGCGGTGAAGAGCACCGCGACGAGCACGACGAGGTACGCGAGCGGCACATGCCCGTGCGTCTTGTCGGCGACGATGCCGAACATGTCGAACACCGCGAGCGGCGCCATGTAGGCGAGCCCGATGAAGACGAGGTGCCGCAGCTTCAGCGTGCGCTTGAGGCGGCCGGGTTCATGGGTGATGGCGTGGGCGAGCTGGTCGTCGCCCGCGGCGACGGCGGAGTGTGATGGCAGCGTCGACATCGGGGTTCCTCAGTGTGCGTGGGAATGGCAGTGGTGATCGGCGGCGGGCTCGGTGCAGGTCTGGCCCGCGCCGCCCGGATCCGGGGCGGTCGTCCGGCGTGCACCGCCGAGCTCGCCGTGCAGATCGTGCACGGGGGAGCCTCCGACGACGGTGAGGTCGGCGTGCTGGGTCAGGATCTCGGCGGGCTCCATCGTGTAGAGGTCGCCCGACCAGACCACGAGGTCGGCCAGATAGCCTTCCCGCAGCATTCCGAGCGCGCCCTCGCGATGGAACGCGCCCGCGCCGCCCTTCGTGTAGGCCTCCAGCGTGCGGTCCAGGTCGAGGCGCTCGTCCGTGGTCCAGGCGTCGCCGCCGTCGAGGCGGGCCCGGGTCATGGCGCTGTAGACGCCGACGAGAGGATCCATCTCGCCGACCTGCCAGTCGCTGGAGAACGTGACGCGCGCGCCGGAGTCGATCATCGAGCGGAAGCGCCACGCGCGATCCCAGCGGGCCTCGCCGACGTTCTCCATCCAGGTGCCCGCGACGAGGTCGGGGGACGCGTGACGCGGCTGCATGGCCGCCACGACGCCGAGCTCGCGGAAGCGGGGCAGGTCCTCGGGCGCCAGGCACTCGACGTGCACGATGCCGTGGCGCGCGTCGCGATCGCCGTTCGCGCGGCGCGCCGCCTCGATCGCGTCGAGCGTCAGGCGGATGCGCCCGTCGCCGGTGGCGTGCGTGTGCACTTGATAGCCGAGGCGGTCGAGCTCGATGAACAGCTTGGTGAACTCGGTGGGCTCGAGGCTGGTGTGCCCGCGGTGTCCCGGGCGGTTCGCGTAGTCCTCGAGCATCGCGGCGGTGTGCGGTTCGATGACGTCGTCGGCGTACAGCTTGACCATCCCGAGACGGAAGCGATCGTGCTGCGGGGTGTCTCGGATCGCCTCGGTGATGCGTGCGCGGAAATCGCCGTCCGCCCCGACCGGGTGGTAGATCGCCGCGGTCGTGCGGGAGGTGAGCCGGCCCTCCCGCTCTGCGCGGTCGAACAGCGGCAGCTCCGCGAGCGGCACCTGCGGCTCCACGACGCTCGTGATGCCGAGCCGTGCGGCCATGTCGAGGCTGTTGACGATCTTCCGGTAGCGGCGGTCCGGCGAGTACATCGGGATGTCGCGCTGCAGCTCGGCGAGACCGTCGATCGTCATCGCGCTGGTGTAGAAGTCGGTGACCCAGCCGGTCGGCTCGCCCGTGGTGCGATCGATCTCGGGGTTGCCCCACGCGATGTCGCCGCCGTTCAGGATCCCGAGCGCGGCGAGCGCCGGGCGGTTGAGCCACACCGAGTGCTGGTCGTAGGTCGTGATGAAGACCGGTCGATCCGTGACGCCGACGAGATCGTCGGCGTGGGGGCGGCGGTCCTCGACGACGGAGTACAGCGCGTTCTCGGCGCAGATCCACTCCAGCTCGGGGTGGCGCTCCGCGAAGGCGCCGATCCGTGCGCGAACCACGTCGAGGCTCGTCACGCCCTCCAGGCTCACGGCCATGTCGTCGAAGCCGAGGAGCAGGTGATTGTGGGTATCGGCCACCCCGGGGGTGACGAGGCGCCCGTCCAGCTCGACCACCTGGCGGGCGAGCGGTGCGTCCTGCGCCCGGCCGACGTACGCGATGCGGTCCCCGGTGATCCCGACGGCCTCGGCCCACGGCCGGGCCGGGTCGAACGTGCGGATGCGTCCGCCGGTGTAGAGGGTGTCGACGACCATGTCACGTCTCCTGCGTCTTCGGTGAGGCTTCATCGGCGGCTCTGCGCGATTCTTTGACTCAAGAGTAAATTAATTCACGCAGATGTCAAGAAACTCGTGGCGGCGGATCCGGAACGTGCATCGGGACTGCGATACTGGCTGCATGGCACGCCCCAGCACCCAGGAGCAGCGCCGGCGCGAGGTGGTCGACGCCGCCCTCGACGCCGCGGCCCAGCACGGGCTCCGCAACCTCTCGTTGACCGACGTCGCGAATCAGGCCGGCGTCACGCGGGGGGCGCTGCTGTACTACTACGAGGATCTCGACGCGATCCTGGTCGAGGCCCACGCCGCGGGGATGCGCCGGGTCGGCGAGGAGCGGGAGGCGCTGGTCGCGCAGGCGGTTCGGCCGGCCGAACAGCTCGCGATCGCGGTGCGCGCGGGATTGCCGTCCGGTCCGGACGACGCGCTCATGCGGCTCCTGTACGAGTTCGACGTGCTCGCGGGGAAGTCTCCGCTGCACGACGAGCTCGTCCAGCGGTTGTACCGGGAGCAGCTGGGGCTCTACCGGCGGATCCTCGAAGCCGGTGAGGCGAGCGGCGACTTCGCGCTCTCGGGCCCCGTGGAGGACATCGCCATGAACTTCGTCGCCCTGGAGGACGCCTACGGCCTGCACGTCGTGGCCGGAGGCAGCATCACGGTCGCGGATGCGGAGCGCGCGATCGCCCTGTTCGCCCGGCAGGCGGGCGCGCCGTTCGCCGAGGTGCGATCGCGGTGAGGTGGGCCCGAAGGACCGAGTGCAGCGAGGCGCTGGCGCGGAACCTCGTATGCCTGCCCGTGCGCACGTCCGAAGGGCCCTGACTTCGGAACTCCGCACTCTGTAAGTCACGGGCTGACCCTCGGCATACTCAGAGTATGACTACGACGATCAAAGTGAGCGGTGCTCTGCGTGATCGGTTGAAGGAGCAGGCGGCCCGGGATGGTGTCACGCTCGGCGCGCATCTCGCTCACCTTGCCGAGCTCGACGATCGCCGATGGCGGATGAACGCGCTCCGGGATGCGGTCGCCGGCTCTCCTGCCGAGGATCTCGTCTCGCACGATGCGGAGGCAAGGGAGTGGGAGAGCGCGCAACTGGGTGACGTGCGCCGGTGACGCTCTCGCTCGTATGGGGGATGGTCGTTTGGGCGTCTCTGGAACCCGTACGGGGAGGGAACAGGGCGGACAGCGGCCCGCTCTCGTCGTCGCATCGGGGTTTCCGCCGTACCAGGTGAGCCGTTGGCTGGGCCACGCGAGCGTCGTCACCACTGGCACGATCTACTCGCACCTATACCCAACGGACTACGCGCAGCACATCGCGCGGTTCGAGCGGTACGCCAATGTCGCAGGTCCGAAGTAGCTTCGTATAGGAAATGCCCGCTAGGTTCGTCTCAAAGAAGCGATTCGTTTGAGAGGACCGAGCAATGGTGTGGCCAGTCTGGTTCCCAGATGCGTGCCCTCCAGGCGACGCTGGGCCGGCAGCGGGAATGTTCTTTCGTTTAGTGGATAGTGAAACCGTGACCGAGGACGACTTTCGGAGCCACCGCGAACTGCTCGACGCTGGCCTCCTTCCGCGCGGCAGATTCTGGGCAGATGAACAAGAATGCCACGCCGTTTCGTGCAGCGTTTTCTCGGAGGAAGAAGGCGCCGCGAAGCTTCGAGAGGCATCCGGCGCCCTTCGCGCCAAGCGTGTCGCGCGCGGAAGCGTAGACGGACCCGGAAGGCTCATGCCGACTCCGTCGCGTACTCACCGCTCTCATCACTCCTGGTGGCGCAATGTCGGAGACACAGCATGGCTCACCTTCGAGGTCGTGACATGAGCTGGCTTCCTCGCGACACCGCGCTGGGTGCGCTGGATATCGATGAGATATACGCAGAGTATGAGGGTCCGCGAGTATTCTCTGCCAGGTCACGGACGGGACAGGCCTATCTGGCCGAGTGGGCGGAAGAGGGCGCGTCGGCCGATACGTGGCTATACGTTCCAGTGTCAGCCGCGCGCCTCTCGATGGTTCGTTCGGGCGCATGGACGCTTCGTCGTGCGTTCGAGGCGCCCGAAGACCGCTTGTGGGTCGTGCGCCTTCCTCACGATACGCGTGAGCCAGATTCGGCCATTCCCGCGTTGTCGGTTCAGGATTCGTGGTTGCCCGGCGATGACTTCCGAATCGAGCTCCCGACACCGACGCTTCCCGCCGCTGTCGGATTGAAAGAGCTTTGGCGACGGGCAACAGCGGAGGGGCGTTCCCGACTCCGTATCGAGATCTCCGACCCGTCGCGTCTTCGTTCAGAGGCATCGACACGGCGCATTGGGCCGATGCTCACCTCGACGCAGGGGGTACTGGACAACCTCGGACTCGTGGAGTTCGAGCAGGATCCGCCGCAACGAGGACGCATTGGCCGCGAAGTGCTCGACCGTATGGAGACTGAAGTCATCGAGCTGGCTGCCGCTAGTTTCGTGATTGAGATTGCTTCTTCCGACGGGCAGGACCTCTTCGGTGATTCGCCTGTGGGACGTGCGATGGAGAAGCTGGTAGGTCTCCTTGCAGTGGATCTTCCCGCTGAGACGCTCGTTGAGCAGCTGGTCGCCTTGCGACCGCGAGGCGCGAAGAGCTTCCGGCACTTCGTCGCTGGGCTTGCCTCGCTCGGCGCGGATATCACCGTCGCAACGGCGAATGCTGCTCGTCAAGCTCAGGAGGAGCGGCTCACGGCTGACCAGGTGCAGAACTTGAAAGAACTTCTCAACACGGTTGTTCCCAATGACGTCGCGGAAGTGCGAGGACGGATGCGCCTGTACCGTGCCGATATGGAGCGGAAGCTCTTCGGCCTGGAAGACCTAGACTCCGGAGCCATGTTTGAGGGGACGATAGCCGCCCGTGCGCTTGGACAGGTGGATAGCGCGGTCATCAACAAGACCTACGAGGTCGTCCTGTCGGAGTTCAGCACCTTCGACCAGACAGTCGGAGAAGCGAAGCCAAAGCACGTGCTGGAACAACTAGTTCCGAGCGAATCCGACGTGCCGATCCCACTTGAGCGCGTCGTTATTACCCCGGGTCCAGAGGACAGCTCCCCGATTTTCGACTGACGAAGATGGCTGGCAACTAGGCCGAGGCCTGTTGCTGGTCTTCTCGATGAGCAGCAACTGCTTGAAGAACTTCACGAACGCTGTGGAGTTCGGCAATTTGATCGCTGTTTGGAGACTCGCCGCGCATATACGATGCCGCGATTCCCCGTCCCAGGTCCGAAAGATCCACGACGGCGTAGAGACGAGGTGTTTGTTTGAACTGCGCGTACATCCAGTCGCCGAGGGCGTCGCAGACGACCAGGAGCTGTTCGCGAGCGGACGGAACCGGGATGGCTTCGATTGCCAGTACGAGCCGAGGCTCAGCCTCGGCGTACCAGTGACCGTGCCACAGCTCTCTACTGTCATCGATGTCTTCATGTCGATCAGCAGCCTTCCGCGATAGAAGTGCCTCGTCGTGGAACAGCTTGGCCACTTCGCGCGCAGCCTCCTGCGCCGCGGCTGACCGCGCATCGAGGCGGGCGGCGTCGCGGGCAAGGCGCTCCCGTCGTGATGTGAATATCTGCGTAAGTGCAACACCGCTGAGGGTCACGAGACCAGTCGCAAGCACCGTCAGCACGGTTCCGATGTCCACACGGACACCATATCGGCGGACGGATTTCCGCCGGGATTTCCGTTTTCGGCTTCCCTGAGGAGCCACGCGATCCCCGTGCCTGACTGGTGGGCCCCGTGGGGCTCGAACCCACGACCCGCGGATTAAAAGTCCGATGCTCTGCCAACTGAGCTAGAGGCCCGTCCCACCAGTCTAGGGCTCGCGGCGAGGTGCCTCCGCCGCGCCGACGCGCGTAGCCTGGATCGATGCCCGCCGCTTTCCCCCGCCCCGTCCGGCTCTCGCCGCAGCTCTTCGACAGCCTGCTCGGATCCCACGACCCCGCCGAACAGACCCGCATCGCCCACGCGACCGCGGCGGCGCTGCTCGCCCGGGTCCGTGCGGACGACAGCGGGGTCAGCGCGGAACGGCTCGTCGCCTACGCACGCGAGCACGGCATCGAGGAGATCGCCGAGCTCTGGGCGAAGAGCCCCGCGGTCTCCCTGCCGGGCGCGCTCTGGCGGCTCTACCTCGTGCAGGCCGCGATCCATGCGGATCCGGCCACCGCCGCGCTGCTGCACGAGCGCGGCAGGATCGAGCTCGCCTCGGCCGACGCGCTGGTCGCGGGGGCCCCGGTCCCCGCGGCGCCCGAGGAGCTCGTGGCGCTGATCGACACGATCCTGCGCGGTGCGTTCTCCGGGGACTTCGCCGTCGCCCTCGACCGCGCCGCCGCGTTCTGCCGCGTGCAGGCGTCCGGGGCGACGCACCTCGCGGACGACTACGAGGCCACCGAGCCTCAGCGTGCGAGCGTGCTCACGACCCGAGCCGCCCGGCTGAGCGCCTACGGGCGCGACCTCACGGCGTCGTCGGCCGCGTGGCGCGCACATGCACTGAACTGACTCCTGCGCATCGGGTGCGCATCCGTGCGGGCCCAGTCGGCAGAGAAAAGCCGGGCCGCATGAACGCCTCTCGGCGGAAGGCCGCTCGCAGCGGCGAAAATTGGAGCCCGGGGTTATGCGGCCCGGCCGATCAAGTGTAACAAGCGGGCGCCGAGACTATTCCCTCCGCCGGGCGGAGAGCGCGCTCCCGGGAGTGTCGGCGACGCCTTAGGCTCGGAGCATGGATCGCCGCTTCGCGCTCATGATCGAGCCCGCCTCCGAGCCTCGCGCGGACTACTCCGACACGTTCACCGTCGTCGACGCCTCCGCGCCCGCCCTCAGCGTGGGCGAGCTCAGCACGCAGCGCGGGGACGGCGTCTTCGAGTCGATCGGCGTCGTCGACGGGCACGCGCAGGAGGTCGGTCCGCACCTCGAACGGCTGGCGCACTCCGCGGACCTCTGCGACCTGCCTGCCCCCGATCTCGCGCAATGGGCGCAGGCGATCGCGGTCGCCGCCGGGCACTGCGGACCGGGGGAGAGCGTCATCAAGCTGATCCTCAGCCGGGGTGTCGAGAAGGGACCCGCGCCGACGGCGTGGGCGACCGCGGCTCCGGCCGGAGACTTCTCCCGCGCGCGCACGGAGGGGATCCGCGTCGTCACGCTCGATCGGGGCTACGACAGCGGCGCCGCCGATCGCGCGCCCTGGCTGCTGCTCGGCGCGAAGACGCTGTCCTACGCGGTGAACATGGCGGCTCTGCGCGAGGCGCATCGGCGGGGCGCCGACGACGCAGTCTTCCTGACCACCGACCACGTCGTGCTGGAGGCGCCCACCGCCTCGCTGATCCTCCGTTTCGGCGACCGCTTCGTCACCCCGGCGCCGCACGGCGGGATCCTGCAGGGGACGACGCAGATCAGCGTGTTCGGCCACCTCGAGGCCGCCGGGTACACCACCGAGTACGCGACGGTGCCCGCCGCAGACCTCGCCGCGGCCGACCAGGCCTGGCTGGTCTCGAGCGTGCGCCTCGCCGCGCCGATCGTCGCGATCGACGATCGGCCGCTCGCGGTCGACGCGCCCTTCACCGCGGCCCTCAACGCCTACCTGCTCTCGCCGCGCGACTGATCCCGCGGCCGGGGATCGCATCCGACCGGATCCGCGACGCCCCTCGCGGGTCACCCGGGGTCACCCGAAGCGGCCGGAGACGTAGTCCTCGGTGGCCTGCTCCATCGGGGCGGTGAAGATCGCCGCGGTGTCCGCGTACTCGATGAGCTTGCCGGGCTTGCCGGTGCCGGCGATGTTGAAGAACGCCGTCTTGTCGCTCACGCGCGACGCCTGCTGCATGTTGTGCGTGACGATCACGATCGTGAACTCGTTCTTGAGCTCGGTGATGAGCTCCTCGATCGCGAACGTCGAGATCGGGTCGAGGGCCGAGCACGGCTCGTCCATCAGCACGACCTGCGGCGACACGGCGATCGTCCGCGCGATGCACAGGCGCTGCTGCTGTCCGCCCGAGAGCCCGGCACCGGGCTTGTCGAGGCGGTCCTTGACCTCGTTCCACAGGTTGGCGCCGCGCAGGGACTTCTCCACGAGGTCGTTCGCGTCCGAGGGGGACATTCGACGGCTGTTCAGCCGGACGCCGGCGAGGACGTTCTCCTTGATCGACATCGTCGGGAACGGATTCGGCCGCTGGAACACCATGCCCACCTGACGCCGCACCAGCACCGGATCCACGCCGGGGCCGTACAGGTCCTCGCCGTCGACGAACACGCTGCCCTGCACGCGCGCGCCGGGAATGACCTCGTGCATGCGGTTGAGGGTGCGCAGGAAGGTCGACTTGCCGCAGCCGGAGGGGCCGATGAAGGCGGTCACGGTGCGCGGCTCGATGTTCATCGAGACGCCCTCCACGGCGAGGAAGTCGCCGTAGTACACGTTCAGATCGTTGACTTCGATGCTCTTGGACACGCTGTGTGCCTTCCTGATTAGCGGCTCTTCGGCGCGAAAGCCTTCGCGACGACCCGAGCGATGAGGTTGAAGATGACGACGACGATGACGAGCAGCAGTGCGGCTCCCCACGCCTGTGCCTGCGACGCGTCGATGTCCTTGCCCGGGAAGCTGTACGAGGTGTACGCCATGACCGGGAGGGTCTGCATAGGACCGCTGAACGGGTTCGCGTTGAAGTTGTCGGTGAAGCTCGCCGCGATGAAGATCGGCGCGGTCTCGCCGATGACCCGGGCGACGGCGAGGACGACACCGGTCACGATGCCGCTGGCGGCGGTGCGGAGGACGACCTTGATGATCGTCGTCGCCCGCGGCACGCCCAGGGCGAGCGAGGCCTCGCGGAGCTCGTTCGGCACGAGGCGGATCATCTCCTCGGTCGACCGGATGACGATCGGGATCATCAGGACGCAGAGCGCGATCGAGGCGGAGAAGCCGCTGAACGCCTTCGGACCGACGATGAGCGCGAACAGCGAGAACGCGAACAGACCCGCGACGATGGAGGGGATGCCCGTCATGACGTCGACGAGGAACGTGATGATGCGGCGCATCGGGTTGCTCGGCTGGGCGTACTCGGTCAGGTAGATGGCCGCGAGGATCCCGATCGGCACGGAGATCAGCGCCGCGATTCCGGTGATGATGAGCGTTCCGACGACCGCCTGCAGCGCGCCGGGGGTGTTGGTCACCGCCAGGGTGTTCGGGTCGAAGGCGCTGCCCCCGACCTTCGTGACGAAATCCCAGGTGAGCACGCGGAGCCCCTGCGCGACCACGGTCCAGAGCGTCGAGATCAGCGGCGCGACGGCGAGCACGAACGCGCACACAACGAGCCCGCGGACGATGCGGTCCACGGCCTTGCGGCGCCCCTCGACGATGCCAGACCCGACCCCGATCGCGATGAGGTACAGGACGGCGGTCAGCAGGAGCCACAGCGCGGGGTTGACGAGCTGCGTCACCAGGAGCACGGCGGCGACGACGACCGCCGTGCCGACCGCGAGGACCGGCTCGATCCATCGGGGAAGCCGTCCGCTGGTGAGCGCGAGCGGCGGTGCGGTGACGGGGGCGGGGGTGCTCATACGCGCTTTCCCATCTTCGAGGACGTGCGCGTTCTCCGTTCGGAGCGGCCGAGGATGCCCCGCGCGACCATGTTGACGGCGAGCGAGATCACGAACAGCATCAGTCCCGTGCCGATCAGTGCCGAGCGCTGCACGTCCGTGGCGATGGGGAAGTTGTTCGCGATGTTCGCCGCGATCGTCTGCGAGTTGTTGCCGTCGGTGAGGAGGGCGACGGAGAACAGGATCGAGGGGGAGATGATCAGCGCGATCGCCATCGTCTCCCCGAGCGCGCGCCCGAGACCGAGCAGGATCGCCGAGATCATCCCGCTGCGCGCATAGGGGAAGACGGCGAGCTGGATCATCTCCCACCGCGTCGCGCCGAGGGCGAGAGCGGCCTCCTCGTGCAGCCGAGGCGTCTGCAGGAAGATCTCCCGCGTCAGAGCGGTCACGATGGGGAGGATCATGACGGCGAGCACGACACCGCCGGCGAGCATCGTGGAGCCCGTGCTCGACACCGGGCCCTGGAAGAGGGGGATCCAGCCGAAGTACTGGTTCAGGAACTCCGCGAGGGGGAGCAGGAACGGCCGCATGACGATGACGCCCCACAGGCCGAACACGATCGACGGCACGGCCGCGAGCAGGTCCACGACGTAGGCGAGGGCGCTGGCGAGGCGTCGCGGAGCATAGTGCGAGATGAAGAGCGCGATCCCGATCGCGACGGGGGCTCCGAGGACGAGGGCGATCAGTGCGGACCAGACGCTTCCCCAGAGCAGCGGAGCCACGTAGTTCCAGAAGCTGCCCCACTGCTTGTTCTGATACCCGTTGAGGTCGGCGTTGGTGTCCCAGTTCGCCGTGATGGCGGGCAGGCCCTTGAGGATCAGGAAGACCGCGACCCCGGCGAGGATGACCATGATCGAGGCTGCGGCCGTCGTGGACAGCCCCAGGAAGAAGCGATCGCCGGCCCTGCGGTTTCCGACGAGACCGCCGGAAGACCGGACGGTCGTGGCGTTCTTCTCGGCGACGTCAGTCACGGTCCCACCCTTGATCTCGCATGTACGCATCTTTCGTTCGTGCTCCGGCAAGCGCAGGAGTGTTTCTGTCGGGTCGGTTCGAGACTCGGCACGGCGTCCGCCGGTGGCGGCAGCCCTGCCCAGTCCGGATCGGCTCCTGAGAGCCGATCCGGACCGACGTGAGCTGTTACTTGATCGTCGCGAGCGACTCCTGGGCCGCCTTCAGGACGGACTCGGGCAGCGGTGCCGCACCGGCGTTCTTGACGGCGACCTGCTGGCCGAGCGTGCTGTCGATGAAGCCGATGTAGCTCTTCACGAGCGTGGCCTGGGCCGCGGTCTTGAAGGTGGTGCAGGCGATGGCGTAGGACACCAGCGGGATCGGGTAGGTCTCCGTGGTGAGCTTCGAGTAGTCGAACTTCTTGGACAGATCGCCCTTGACGCCGTTGGACGCGTCCACCGCAGCGACCTCGAAGGTCTTCGAGACGGCCTCGGCGCTGAACGGGATCGCCTTTCCGTCCTGGAGGATCGAAACGCTGGGCAGCTTGCCGATCGCGGAGTGGTCGGCGTAGCCGATGGTGCCGGTACCTGCCTGCACGGCCTGGACGACGCCCGAGCCGCCCTTCTGCTTCGAGACGTCACCCTCGACCGGCCAGTCCTTGCCCGCCGGGTAGGTCCAGACGGCGGATTGCGTGCCGGCGAGGTAGTTCGTGAAGTTCGCCGTCGTGCCAGAGCCGTCGGAGCGCGCCACCGTGGTGATCTTGCCCGCGGCGAGCGCGGTGCCGTTGTCCTTGGTGATGGCCGGGTCGGACCAGTCGGTGATCTTCAGCGCGAAGATCTTCGCGATGGTCTCGCCGCTGAGCTTCAGCTCCGTCACGCCGGGGATGTTGAACGCGATCGCCACGCCGTCGAGGTAGACGGGGATGTTGATGCCGCCCTCGGTGCAGAGGGCCTTCGACGAGGTGGTCTGGTCCGCGTTGAGCGGCGAGTCGGAGCCGGCGAAGTCGTACGCGCCGCTGAGGAAGTTGGTGACACCGCCGCCCGAGCCCTGGGACTTGTCGTAGTTGATGGTGACGCCCTTGGCCTGCGCGTTGTACGCGGCGGTCCACGCGGCCTGCGCGTTCGCCTGAGCGCTGGACCCGCCCGACGTGATGGTTCCGGTCAGGGACGCGTCGACCTTCGAGGTGACCGCGCTCGAGGTGGGGGTCGCCGAGGGGGATTCGGTGCTGGAGCCGCTGGGCGTCGCAGAACAGCCTGCGAGCGCGAGCGCGGCCAGTACGCCGGCAGCGCCGATCGTGGTGATGCGGTTGAGCTTCACGGTATAAGTCCTTCGCTGTGTCGAGTGCGCCCCGGTGCAGGGCCACGCCAGACGATAAGGGCCGTCCATTACGCGATCAAAGATCGAAGGTAAACGCGAGGTGAACGGGAACCGCGCTCCGCGTCAGATCTTCGGGAGGTGCGTCTCGATCGAGATGATCCCGGATCCGGGGTTCGTGGCGCTCAGATGCACGACGCTGAACGCCCCCACCTCGAGCGCGGAGGCGCTGCCCAGGTAGGACCCCGGCATGGTGCCGGTGGCGAGCGCGATCTCCCGGAGGATGTCGGGGAGCACGGGCCCGTGGCTGCACAGCACGGCGGGTTTGCGGGCGCGCACCCGCTTGCCCACGACCGTCCGCGGATCCGAGTCGCCCTCGTCCCACGCGTCCTGGCTCAGCAGCGCCGTCTTGCGCACCTTCGTCCCCAGGGACTTCGCGAGGGGCGTGACCGTCTCGACGCACCGCCGCGCGTCGCTGGACACGATCCGCTCCACGCCGAAGGCCCGCAACGGACCGACGATGGCGTCGGCCTGCGCCCGTCCCCGGGGGGTGAGCGGACGGCTGGCGTCCGGGCCCTCCCACACGGATCGGCTCGCGGCCTTGGCATGGCGCAGCACGATCAGCGGGAACGTGCGCAGCGCGCCGTCCGCGGCGAGCTTCGCGAAGGCGTCGAGGATCTCGACGTCGACCGGGTAGCTGAGGCGGGCGCGGGCCTTCTTGATGCTCACCCACTCGATCGCGGCGATCTCGCGATTCGGCACGAACGCGCTCGCGCGCACGGCCTCGTCCGTCGCCTCGGCGGCCCAGTAGTGCACGATCTTCTGCTTGCGGTTGGTCATGGTGTACCGCGAGACGCCGACCGGCGCCCCGAGGTGCACGCGGATCCCTGTCTCCTCGAAGATCTCCCGCACCGCGGTCTCCGCGAGCATCTCGCCCGGATCGACCTTGCCCTTCGGCAGCGTCACATCCCGGTACTTCGTGCGGTGGATCAGCAGGATCCGCAGCTTGCCGTCCACCAGGCGCCAGACCAGTCCGCCCGCCGCGTAGACCGCGCGATCGGGGCGGTCGGCGACGACCGTGAGTCCTGTGGTGTCCGCCGATGCCGCGTGCGAAGGCCCCGCCGTCATCGGACCGCCCTGGGACGACGGCGCTGCTGCACCTGTGTCATGGTCCTGTCCTGGAGGTCGATCAGGGCCCGGCCCTCGTCGTCGAACGCATGCCGCGTCCAGACGCCGTCGGCTCCCAGGTGCCACGAGGAGACCTCGGGGGACATCGCCTCGTCGAAAAGCGTGACGAGTTCCTCGACGTGGGCGGGAGCGGTCACCCGCACGAGCGCCTCGACCCGGCGGTCGAGGTTCCTGTGCATCATGTCCGCACTGCCGATGTAGACCTGGGGGTCGCCGCCGTCGTTGTGGAACGCGAAGATCCGCGAGTGCTCCAGATAGCGGCCGAGGATCGAGCGCACCGTGATGTTGTCGGTGACCCCTGGCAGATCGGTCCGCAGGCTGCAGATGCCGCGCACCCACACCTCGACGTGCACGCCGGCCGCGCTCGCGCGATACAGGGCGTCGATGATCTGCTCGTCGACCATCGAGTTCACCTTGATGCGGATGTGCGCCGGCCGACCGTCGAGCGCGTTCTCCCGCTCCTTCTCGATGAGGCGGAGCAGACCCTTGCGCAGGTGCAGCGGAGCCACGAGCAGTCGCTTGAACTTCTTCTCGATCGCGTAGCCGCTGAGCTCGTTGAACAGACGGGTCAGATCCTTGCCGACCTGCGGGTCGGCCGTGAACAGGCCGAAGTCCTCGTAGATGCGGCTCGTCTTGGGGTTGTAGTTGCCCGTGCCGATGTGGCTGTAGCTGCGCAGCGCGCCGTCCTCCTCGCGGATGATGTTCACGAGCTTGCAGTGCGTCTTCAGGCCGACGAGGCCGTAGACGACGTGCACGCCGGCCTTCTCCAGCTTGCGCGCCCAGACGATGTTGTTGGCCTCGTCGAAGCGCGCCTTGACCTCGACGAGGGCGAGCACCTGCTTGCCCGCCTGCGCGGCGTCGATGAGCGCCTGCACGATGGGGCTGTCGCCCGAGGTGCGGTACAGGGTCTGCTTGATCGCGAGCACGTGCGGATCCCGCGCCGCCTGCTCGAGGAAGGCGACGACGCTCGTCGTGAACGACTCGTAGGGATGGTGGACGAGGACGTCGGCCTTGCGAATCGCCTGGAAGATGTCGATCGACTCGTTCGCGCCCGGCTTGAAGGCCACCGCGGTCGTCGGCAG
The DNA here is from genome assembly GCF_945952435.1 of uncultured Microbacterium sp. Lineage (GTDB taxonomy): Bacteria > Actinomycetota > Actinomycetes > Actinomycetales > Microbacteriaceae > Microbacterium. The sequence continues at coordinate 42,884 of NZ_CAMFHZ010000020.1, read as the reverse complement.
GTGCGTGGGGTAGTGCAGATCGGGGCGGTCGATCCGGGAGAGGTCGAACAGGCCGCGCAGATCGAGCGGGCCGGGAAGGCGGTACACCTCCTGGTCGGTGATGTCGAGCTCGGTGAGGAGGAGGTCGAGCGTCACGTCGTCCATGTCGTCCGTGATCTCGAGACGGATCGGCGGGCCGAAGCGGCGGCGCAGCAGCTCGGCCTCCAGCGCCTGGATGAGGTTCTCCGACTCGTCCTCCTCGATCTCCATGTCCTCGTTGCGGGTGAGGCGGAAGGCGTGGTGGTCGAGCACCTCCATCCCGGGGAAGAGGTCGTCGAGGTGGTTGGCGATGAGCTCTTCGAGACGGATGAAGCGCTGGCCGGCCTCCCCGGGGACCTCCACGAAGCGGGGGAGCATGGGCGGCACCTTGAGGCGGGCGAACTCCTGCCGTCCGGTGCGGGCGTTGCGGATCCGGATCGCGAGGTTGAGCGAGAGTCCGGAGATGTAGGGGAACGGGTGCGCCGGGTCGACCGCGAGCGGCATGAGCACGGGGAAGACGTTGGTCTGGAAGTAGTCGGTCAGCTCGGCCTTCGCCTCGCCATCCAGGTCGTCCCAGTCCGCGACGGTGATGCCGGTGGCGCTCAGCGACGGGCGGACCAGCCGGGTCCAGGCGTCGGCGTGGCGCAGCTGCAGCTTGTGCGCCTCGGCCGAGATGTCGGCGAGCACGTCCACCGGGGCACGGCCCACGTTGGTGGGCACCGCGAGCCCCGTCATGATGCGGCGTTTGAGCCCCGCCACGCGCACCATGAAGAACTCGTCGAGGTTGCTGGCGAAGATCGCGAGGAAGTTCGCGCGTTCGAGCACGGGCAGCGTCTCGTCCTCGGCCAGTTCGAGGACTCGCTGGTTGAAGGCGAGCCAGCTCAGCTCGCGATCGAGGTAGCGGTCATCCGGGAGGAGCGAGTCTTCCGGCGCGACGAGCTCGTCGAAGTCGTCGTCCTCGGCGTCGTCGAGACCGGAGTCGGCCAGTGCGGGATCGATCATGCGTACATCTAAGCACCGCCGTGTGACGCGTGCGTGAACGCCGGGGAGCGTGACGGATCCCGCCGCGGATCAGCGGGCGGGGGAGACCGGACGGGCCTCCTCCTCGTCGACGTTGAAGCGGTAGCCGACGTTGCGCACCGTGCCGATGATGTGCTCCTGGTCCCCGAGCTTCGCCCGCAGCCGTCGCACGTGCACGTCGACCGTGCGGGTGCCGCCGAAGTAGTCGTAGCCCCACACCTCGCTGAGCAGCTGCTCGCGGGTGAACACGCGGGAGGGGTGCGTGGCGAGGAAGTGCAGCAGCTGGAACTCCTTGTACGTGAGATCCAGCGCGGAGCCGTGCAGCTTCGCGGAGTACGACTGCTCGTCGATCGTCAGCCCGGAGGTCTGCACGCGCACCGGCTCGGCGGTGGGCTGCTCGCGGGCGATCGCGAGGCGGATGCGCGCCTCGATCTCCGCGGGCCCCGCCTCGCGCAGCAGGACGTCGTCGATCCGCCAGTCCCCGTTCACGGCGCTCATGCCGCCCTCGGTGACGACCAGGAGCAGGGCGCCGCGCAGACCCGTGGTGCGGATCAGGGTGCACAGGGACTTCGCCGCGACGAGGTCGCTCCGCGCGTCGACGAGGACGACGTCGGCATCCGGGGCCGTGACCAGTTCCGCGGGCTGCGCGGGGATCGTCCGCACGCGATGCCCGAGGAGCTCGAGCGCGGGCAGGACCGGCTCCGCTGCGGGAGACGAGGTCAGCACCAGGAGTTGCGCCACACGAATCCTTTCCTGGGGCCACTCTACTCAGCCGTCCCGATGCCGACGCACACGATGACATCGTGGTCATCCCCGTGCGCGACGTCATCGCCGTGCGCGGCGGCCGAGCGCGACGGTGCGCTCTCACACGGTGCGCTCTCAGAGGCGATGCGCGACAATGGGCGCATGGCCGACCCCGTTCTCGTCCCCCGCAGCCCTCTCACCGGGCTCGTCGTCACCTGGGCCGTGGCCGCGGTGGGAGCCATCGTGATCGGCATCGTCGCGCCCGCCGACAGGATGATGGCCTGGTACCTGGTCGGCTTCGGCGTGTGCGTGCTGCTCTCGTTCGGGGTGCAGCTCGCACGGGCGGAGACGCGCGGCTTCATCCTGCGGGTGGCGGCCGGCGCATTGGGCTCCCTCTTCGTGATGGGCGTGATCTCGGTCGGCTTCGGCGTCGCGGCGCTCTTCACCGGCTGAGGCCGACGGCGACGCGCGCGCCGGGAACGGAATAGAGTAGGAGCATGGACATCGTCGCGCTGGAACTCTTCTTCGTCGGCCTGCTGGCTTTGGCGGGTCTCGCGATCGCCTTCTGCGCGGGCGCCGTCCTGGTCAACCTCTTCCGCGGCCAGCGCTGACCCGCGCCGGCTTCCGGCACCCATCCTGAGAGAGAGGGCCGCACGTGCTCGATCTGCCCTCGGACCTTCCCGCCGACATCGTCCCGCTGTCCTGGCTGCTCGGAGTGTGGGAGGGCACCGGCGTCATCGACTACGAGGTCACGGATGACGACGGCGCCACGCACCACTACTCGGGCGAGTTCGCGCATCGCGTGAGCTTCAGCCACGACGGCGGCCCGTTCCTCAACTACGCGGCGACCGCGACGTTCGCCGCCGAGGACGCCGAGCCCGTGGCACTGGTCGCGGAGACCGGCTTCTGGCGTCTCGCCCGGCCCGCCGGCGTCGAGGATCCCGGTCCGGCGCTTCTGCCCCCGCGCGAGACGCGCGCCGCAGCGCGCACGGTCGACGACGTCGAGACGCTGCGTCTGCCGGAGGGCGGCTTCCCCCTCGAGGTGTCGATCGCGCACTCCGACGGCGTGCTCGAGCTCTATCTCGGCCGGATCGACGGCCCGCGGGTCGACATCGCGACCGACGCGATCGTGCGCGGCGCCGGCGGCAAGGACTACGGGGCCGCCTCGCGCATGTACGGGCTGGTCGACGGCCACCTGCTCTGGGCCTGGGACATCGCCGCGCTCGGCACCGAACTGCGCTCGCACGCCTCCGCACGTCTCGCGAAGGTCTGACATGACGGCGTTCTCCGCGCAGGACGGAGCCGTCTCCGACGGTCCGGTCATCCAGCACTTCGGCGACCCGATCCGCGAACAGCGGACGCTGGAGCGCGGCGAGGCCCTCGCTCCGCTGGGAGACAGGGTCGCGATCGAGCTCCGCGGCGCGGATCGGCTCACCTGGCTCGACTCGATCACGTCCCAGGCCGTGGCGCGGCTCGGGGCGGGGCGCAGCACCGAGCTGCTCGTGCTGGATCCGCAGGGAAGGGTCGAGCACGCCGCGGCGGTCGTCGACGACGGCACCGCGACCTGGCTCATCGCCGACGCCGCGGATGCGGAGCCGCTCGCGGCCTGGCTGCGGCGCATGGTGTTCCGCGCCGACGTGACGGTGCAGCCGCGCCCCGAGCGGGAGATCGTCGGGTTCTTCGCCGGCGGCTCCGCGGAAGCCCTCGTGGAGCGTTCCGCGTCGTCCCCGATCGTGTGGACCGATCCCTGGCCCACGGTCCAGCCTGGTGGGCATCAGTACCATCGCGGTTCGGAGCATCCCGGCGCGGGCTATTACTGGCGCACGGCACTGCTCGACGCGCAGGCCGCCGCCGCGCTCGCCGCGGAGCCCGAGGCGGTCTGGGCCGGCGTACTCGCCGCCGAGGCGCTGCGGGTCGCGGCCTGGCGGCCGCGGTGGGCCGCCGAGGTCGACGACCGCTCCCTCCCGCACGAGACCGACTGGATCCGTAGCGCCGTGCACCTCGACAAGGGCTGCTACCGCGGCCAGGAGACCGTCGCGAAGGTGCACAACCTCGGTCACCCGCCCCGCCGGATCGCCGCGCTGCACCTGGACGGCAGCGACGATCTGCTCCCCGCGTCGGGCGCACCCGTCTTCGCGGGGGAGGAAGAGGTGGGGCAGGTCACCTCCGCCGCGCGGCACCACGAGCTCGGACCGATCGCGCTCGCGATCCTCTCGCGTCGCGCTCCCACCGGCGACCTCGTCGTCCGCACGTCGGATGGGGACGTCGCCGCGGCGCAGGAGATCATCGTGCCCGCCGATGCCGGTGCGACCGCCGAAATCCCGCGGCTGACCCGGCTCTCCCGGCGGCCGTCCGCGCCGGATCCGCGGCAGCAGTCCGCCTCCGACGTGCGCTGAGCCGTGTCCGTGTCGACGACGGGCGCAGCTTCGGAGGGCGTGACGACGCCCCTGCGGATCCTGCTCATCGACAACTACGACTCGTTCACGTACAACCTCGTCCATCAGATCGCGGAGGTGACCGGGCGCGCGCCCGACGTCCTCCCGAACGACGCGGACGGATGGCACGCGTCGGTGCTCGACCGGTACGACGCCGTCGTGCTCTCGCCCGGCCCGGGCGACCCCGGACGTCCCGCCGACTTCGGGATCTGCGCGGAGGCCATCCAGGAGTGCGCCCGGCGGCGCATCCCCCTGCTCGGGGTCTGCCTCGGGCATCAGGGTCTCGCGCAGGCGTTCGGCGCGACCGTCGTGCGTGCGCCGGAGCCGCGGCACGGGAGACCGTCGCCGGTGAGCCACGACGGATCCGGCCCGTTCGAGGGACTGCCGTCGCCGATCGAGGTCGTGCGCTACCACTCGCTCATGGTGCAGGACGTGCCGGACGAGCTCGCCGTCACCGCCCGTGCGGCCGACGACGACGTCGTCATGGGCGTCCGTCACCGCGCGCTGCCGCTATGGGGCGTGCAGTTCCACCCCGAGTCGATCGGCACGGCGGACGGCCACCGGATGCTCGCGAACTTCGCCGGGCTCGCGAGGCGACACCGTCGTGACCGGCGCGGGAAGGAGGAGGGCAGCGCCGAGCGGGTCGACCCGGAGGGCAGCGGGGCCGGCGGGAGCGAACGGCCTCGACTCGCGCACGCGAGCGCGACCGTGCGGACCGTCGGCCGCAGGGAGCTCCCCCTCGACGTCGATCCCGCCACGCTGTTCGCGGCGTTGTTCGGCACGAGCGCCCAGGCCGTCTGGCTCGACGGGAACCGACCCGGCGACCCGCGGGCGCGCTACTCGATCCTCGGCGGCGGAGACGATCTGCTCACCGCGAGCGCCGACGTGCGGGCGGGCACGGTGACCCTCCGGGACGCCGCGGGGGAGCGCATCCTGCGGACCGGGTTCTTCGATTGGCTGGATTCGGAGCTCTCCCTCACCCGCGCGACCGTCCCCGGCCTGCCGTTCGCGCTCGGCTGGGTCGGCGCGCTCGGGTACGAGCTGCGCGCCGAGGGCGGCTCCGTCCCCATTTCCGCCGCACCGACGCCCGACGCGCTCCTCGTGCGTCTCGATCGCGCCCTCGTCCTCGACCACGCCCTGCAGCGGATCCATCTCCTCTCCCTCGACGACGACGCATGGCTCGACAGGACCGCGGCGCGCATCCGCGGGCTGGGTGCGGCAGGGGCTCCGTCCGCGGAGGCCGCGGTGACCGGATCGGGGCGCACGCTCACCGCGCGCCACTCCCGCGACGACTACCTCAACCTCATCGCCGCCGCACAGCGCGAGATCGCGGCGGGGGAGACGTACGAGGTGTGCCTCACGAACCTGCTGCACGCGGAACCCGACCCCTCGTTCGACCCGCTGGCCGCCTACCTCGTCCTGCGGGCGCAGAATCCCGCGCCCTTCGGAGCGTTCCTGCGTCTCGGCGGCGTGAGCGTGCTGAGCACCTCACCGGAGCGGTTCCTGCGGATCACGGACGAGGGCGCCGTCGAGTCCAGCCCCATCAAGGGCACCCGACCGCGCGGCGCCGATCCCGACGAGGACGAGCGGATCCGCGCGGAGCTCGCCGGCTCCGAGAAGGATCGTGCCGAAAACCTCATGATCGTCGACCTCGTCCGCCACGACCTGGGCCGCACCGCCGTGCGGGGCTCGGTCCGTGTCGACGGGCTCTTCCGCGTGGAGAGCTACGCGACGGTGCATCAGCTCGTCAGCACCGTGCGCTCGACGCTGCGCGATTCTCCGGTCGCGGCCGTGCGTTCCGCGTTCCCGCCGGGATCCATGACGGGAGCGCCGAAACGACGCACCATGCAGATCCTGGACCGACTGGAGCAGGGCCCCCGCGGCCTCTACAGCGGCGCGCTGGGGTACTTCTCGTTCGACGGCGCGGTCGACCTCAGCGTCGTGATCCGTACGCTCGTCGCCCACGACGGCGGTCGGGACTACGGCGTCGGGGGTGCGATCGTGTCGCTCTCCGATCCCGTCGAGGAGTACGAGGAGACGATCGTGAAGGCACGGCCGCTATTGAGGCTGACCGGATCCGGCTTCCCGGAGGACTGAGCCGCGCCGGAGCCGTGCCGGGTGCCGACGCTTAGCCCGGAGCGACCGCGGCCCAGGGCACGGTGAGCTCACCGAGGCGCCACCGCGCCTTGGTGCCGATCACGGGATGCCCGGCGGCCCGCAGAGCCGTCACGGCGGCGACGAACCGCTGCGTCGCGCCGAACGCCGACAGCGGCGCGGCGCGCTCCCACTCGCGATCGAGGCCGCCGAGGAGCGCATGGATCCGCTCTCCCTCGACGTTGTGATGGATCAGGGCCTTCGGCAGTCGCTCGGCCACGATCGAGGGGCGCTCCAGGTCCGCCAGTCGCAGCGAGAGCGTGAACCTCTGCGGCGCGCCGGACGCGTCGACGTCGACGAAGCTCGCGATCCGCCCGATCTCGTCGCAGGTGCCCTCCACGAGCAGGCCGTCGGGGGCGAGCCGGGCGCCCATGCGCGCCCAGGCGTCCGGGACGTCGTGCTCGTCGTACTGCCGCAGCACGTTCATCGCCCGGATCACGGCCGGGCGACGGCCCGACGGCAGCGGCACCTCGAAACCGCCGCGGGCGAACGAGACCGGCAGATCCGCTGCGAAGTGCCCGTCCCCCCGGCGCAGCTCGGCCAGCTGCGCCTGCGCGGTCGCCACGCGCTCCGGATCCAGCTCCAGTCCCCGCACCTCCGCGTCCGGCCGCACCCGCACGAGCCTCGTGGCGAGCTCGAACGCCGTCACCCCGCTCGCGCCGAAGCCGAGATCGACGACGAGCGGATCCGCCGCGCGCCGGAAGGCGGGGGAGGCCGCGATCCAGCGGTCGTTGCGGCGCAGCCGGTTCGTACCGGTCGTGCCGCGGGTGGGCCGGCCGAGCGGGGAGGACGCCATTGCTCCATCCTGCCCGCTCGGCGCTCGGCCCGCTCACCCGCGCCGACCTTCCCGCAACGATCGGACTCCTGCTCCGGGAGATCCCGACCTCAGCGCGGACCGCCGCCCGTCGATCCGCCCGTCGGAGCGGTCGTCGTGTCGACCCGGACGTTCAGCGTCGCGTCGTAACCGGCCGTCGCGTCGCCGGAGACGGCCGCGAGCTGGAGTGCTCCGCCGTCGTCCCCGAACACGTTGTCGCTGGTCAGGGACGTCTGCGCGAGGTTGTCGGCGGAACCGTCGTAGCCGCTCGTCGCGTACACCGCGGCGCAGGCGGCCTGGGGGAGCGCGATCTGAGAGGTCGCGATCGCGTTCGAGGCGTCCGTGATGTCGGCGGCCGAGGGGTAGACCTCGAAGTGGATGTGCGGCCAGCGTCCCGAGTAGCAGCCGGGGAAGATCGACGTGAACGACACCTGGCCCTTCGCGTCGGCGACCTGCACCCCGCGCAGGTAGGTCTCGTCCTCGATCCCGGACGAATACATCGAGTACTTCCCGCGGGCGTTGCAGTGCCACGCGTACACGGCCACCCCGGCGAACGGCGCATCCCCGTTCGCCATGTCGAGGAGGTTCAGCCGGAACGTCAGCGGCACGCCGGTCGCGGTCGCGCCGCCGCCGATGCTGGATCGGATGTCCTGGCGCACGATCCCGGACTCGGTGAGGGCGTCCGGACCGTTGGATCCGTCGCCCGGGTACGGGCCGGCCGTCTCGTCGGGGATCTCCGCGGCGGGCACGGCGGTCGTGGCGGAGGAGCTCGCGGTGGCGGACGGCGAGGCCGAGGGGGTCGGGGTCGTCGTGGCGGAGGGCGTCGACGTGGAGGTCGCGCCGGCGACCGTGGGGGCGCACGCGGCGAGTACCGCACCGCCGGCGCCGAGGCCCACGAGGCTCAGAACGGTGCGGCGGGTCATCAGCGTGCGGATGTCGAACGGAGCGCCCTGGTCCACGACCTCCTCCTCGGGGCGGTCGAGCAGGCGGCCCTCGTAGGCGGGGCCGCCCGGCGTGTCCGTGGGGTCGGGGAAGGTGCTCATGATCGGTCCTCTCGACGGCGTGCACCGATCATCCCGATCTCGGCGGATCACGTCCTGTGCTGTTCCTCTGAGGGACCTAAGGAATGCTCATGGAGTCGGAGCGGCGCAGTCATGCGACGACCCGGAAGCATGACCGTCGCGCCCCCGCCGGTAGGCTGGAAGCATGACGCGCACCCTGATCCTGCTCCGCCACGGCCGGAGCGAGTGGAACGAGCTGAACCTGTTCACCGGCTGGGTGGACGTCCGTCTGAACGAGCAGGGCAAGGCCGAGGCGCGCCGCGGCGGCGAACTGCTCGCGGAGGCGGGTCTGCTGCCCGACGTGCTGCACACCTCGCTCCTGAGCCGTGCGATCCAGACCGCCGACATCGCGCTCGACGAGGCCGACCGGCTGTGGATCCCGGTGCGCCGCTCCTGGCGGCTCAACGAGCGCCACTACGGCGCGCTGCAGGGCAAGGACAAGGCGGAGACGCTCGAGGAGTTCGGCCCCGAGCAGTTCCAGCTGTGGCGTCGTTCGTTCGACGTGCCCCCGCCCCCGCTCGACGACGACAGCGAGTTCAGCCAGGTGAACGACCCGCGCTACGCGTCGATCGACGGCGAAGTGCCGCGCACGGAGTCACTCAAGCTCGTCATCGACCGTCTGCTGCCGTACTGGAACGACGCGATCGTCCCCGACCTCGACGCCGGCAAGACGGTCCTGGTCACCGCGCACGGCAACTCGCTGCGCGGCCTCGTGAAGCATCTTGAGGGCATCAGCGACGAGGACATCGCCGAGCTGAACATCCCGACCGGGATCCCCCTCGTCTACGAGCTCGACGACGACAACGTTCCGCTCGGACCCGGGCGCTACCTCGACCCGGAGGCTGCCGCGGCCGGGGCCGCCGCCGTCGCCGCGCAGGGCAAGAAGTAGGCCGACTCCGTATGCGCAGGGGCCTCGCGTTCCCGGACGGAACGCGAGGCCTCCGGCGTTGCGGACGGGATCAGGCCAGCCCGGCGCTGGAGTCCGCCTGCGCCTCGATCGCGAGGGCGATGTCCTCCTCGGCGACGGCCCAGTCCCCGGTCGCGAGATAGACGACCTTCTTCGCGACCGCGACCGCGTGGTCGGCGAAGCGCTCGTGGTAGCGGCTGGCCAGGGTCGCGTCGACGGTCGCGCCGGCCTCGCCCTTCCAGTTGTCGCTGAGGACCTTCTCGAAGACGGTGGCGTGCAGTTCGTCCACGTCGTCGTCGGCGTTGCGGATCTTGTCGGCCAGGCGCAGGTCCTGCGTGCGCAGGAGCTCCGCGAGGGTGCGCGCGATCTCGACGTCCAGCTCGCCCATCCGGGTGAACGTGCCCTTGAGGCCCTTGGGGATCGCACGCTCGGGAAAGCGCAGTCGGGCGAGCTGCGCGATGTGCTCCGACATGTCGCCCATGCGCTCGAGCGACGCGCTCACGCGCAGCGCGGTGACGACGATGCGCAGATCGCGGGCGACCGGCTGCTGACGGGCGAGGATCTCGATCGCCTGCTCGTCGAGAGCGACGGCGAGCTCGTCGATCCGGGCGTCGTCGGCGATGACCTCTTCGGCCAGGGCGACGTCGCTCGTCGCGAAGGACCTGGTCGCCTTCTCGATCGACACGGCGACGAGGTCGGCGATCTCGACGAGCTGGGTCTGCAGATCCTCGAGGGACTGGTGGAAGAGTTCACGCATGGCTGCGCACCTTTCGTCGGGGCGGTCCGCGAGGACGCTCGGCGGCCCGCCGGGCGAGCGCGGGACGATGCTGGCGCACCGCTCGGGCACGCACGAGAGCGATTGTCTTCGCCGAAGGTTAACGGTTGGTGCCCTGTTCGTGAATAGTAGTGCGCCCAGACCGCGCGAGGGCGGATCCCGCCCGGATCCGGGGTCGTGCGACCCCTACGCTGGAGGGCATGGACAGCACTCTGCTCGCCCTGCTCGCCCTCGGGCTCGGCGTGGCGATCGGCGCGGGCATCGCGGCGATGATCGTCGCCGCCTGGCGGGCGCGGGTCTCCGCCCGGGTGCAGGCGTCCGCCGACCTCCCGGACGGTCTGACGGATGTGCTTTCCGCGATGGACGACGCCGCGTGCGCCGTCGACTCCTCGGGGCTCGTGACCGCCGCCTCGACCGCGGCCTCCCGCTTCGGCGTCGGGATCGGCGCGACGATCGACAACCCGGAGCTGCGCCAGCTCGTCCGGTCGGTGCGCGAGGGCGGATCGGAGACGGCGACCCTGCGTCTCGCACGTGGGGGGTCGAACCTCGACCCGCGTCTCGTCGCTGCGCGGGCGAGCTGGATCGGTCCGCGCCTGAGCCTGCTCATCATCCGGGACGTCACGGAGCAGGAGCGCCTCGACCAGATGCGCACCGACTTCGTCGCCAACACGAGCCACGAGCTGAAGACGCCCGTCGGGGCGGTGAGCCTGCTCGCCGAGGCGATCGAGTCGGCCGCGGAGGATCCCGCACAGGTGCGGGTGTTCGCGGGAAGGATCCAGGCGGAGGCCGCCAGGCTCGGGCAGCTCACCGGCCGGATCATGAGCCTGTCCCGGCTGCAGTCCGCGGACGGCGTCGAGGAGTTCGAGCTCGTCTCGATCGACGAGATCGTCGCGACGAGTGTCGAGTCGCATGCGGTGCAGGCCACCTCGGCCGACGTCGAACTCAGCCGGGGCGGCGACCGCGGCGCCTGGGTGCGCGGAGATGCGCAGATCCTCGTCGAGGCCGTCGGCAACCTCATCGCCAATGCAATCGTCTATTCGCCGCAGGGCTCGCGGGTGGGCGTCGGCGTCCGCGCGGACGGATCCGTCGTCGAGATCTCCGTCGCCGATCAGGGCATCGGCATCGACGAAGCGGATCGCGACCGGGTGTTCGAACGGTTCTACCGCGCGGACGAGGCCCGGTCCCGGCGCACGGGCGGCACCGGGCTCGGGCTGTCGATCGTGAAGCACGCGACGCAGCGGCACGGCGGCGAGGTGCGGCTGTGGTCGCGCCCGGGACGCGGATCCACCTTCACGATGCGCCTTCCGCAGAGCCCTGCGCCCGACGTCGACCACGATGCCGGCGGCACGAAGAAGCACAAGAAGAAGAACAAGGCCAAGAAGAAGGCGCAGAAGGATAGGGCGCAGAAGGACAAGGCCAAGAAGAACAGGAAGGGCGCCGCCCCCGCGGAGCCCGCACGCCGCGCCCCTCGCACCGACACCGCGGACGTCGTCCGCACCGATTCCGGAGAACTCGTATGACCCGCATCCTCCTCGTCGAAGACGAGCCCGATCTCGCCGATCCCCTCGCGTACCTCCTGCGCCGGGAAGGGTACGAGGTCGAGATCGCCGAGGACGGGCCGACCGCTCTCGCGCTCTTCCGGGAGAGCGGCGCAGACATCGTGCTGCTCGACCTGATGCTCCCCGGCATGCCCGGCACGGAGGTCTGTCGCCAGATCCGCGCGACCTCGGCCGTCCCGATCATCATGCTCACCGCGAAGGACTCGGAGGTGGACATCGTCGTGGGGCTCGAGCTGGGCGCCGACGACTACATCACCAAGCCCTACTCGTCCCGGGAACTGCTCGCACGGATGCGTGCGGTGCTCCGCCGGGTGGTGCAGGCGGAGGAGGAGATCGACGAGCGCGTGCTGGAAGGCGGCAGGGTCACCCTCGACATCGACCGGCACACGGTCGCCGTCGACGGCGACGTGATCAACATGCCGCTCAAGGAATTCGAGCTGCTCGAGGTGCTCATGCGCAACTCCGGACGGGTGCTCACCCGCGGTCAGCTCATCGACCGTGTTTGGGGCAGCGACTACTTCGGCGACACGAAGACGCTCGACGTGCACATCAAGCGCATCCGTTCGCGCATCGAGAAGAGCCCGTCCGAGCCCGTCATGCTCGTGACGGTGCGCGGCCTGGGGTATCGCTTCGAGGGGTGACACGGCCGCCGCCCGACGAACGTCGAAGCCCCCGGATCCTGACGGATTCCGGGGGCTTCGAGCGGAGCGGTGAGCGGGTCAGCCGGCCGGCGTCTCCGACGGCGCGGGGGTGGGCTCGACCGTCGGGGCCATCGTGCTCTTCACGGGGCTCGGCAGCGGAGAGGGCACGAGCGTCGCGTAGTACGGAAGGGTGCCGTCCAGCACCGGGATGTCGTAGTCCAGACCCGAGCCGTCGCCGGACTGGAAGTGCACGGAGACGACCTGGCCCGCCTTCACGTCGAGATCCTCGAAGCGCAGCGGCTCAGCCTCGTCCCCGCCGAGGCTGACGGCCTGGTGGGCGGCGACGCGCACGCTCTGGTCGGGGCCGTCGCCGATCGAGATGTGGATCGTCGCGGCGTCGTCCGTCGTGTTCACGAGGCCCGCCACGAAGTTCGCCGTGGTGCCTTCCTCGTCCGTGACGAGGAAGGCGTTGCGGACCTCGATCGGTCCGTTCTTCGGAACGTTCGCGCCGTCGGAGGCCGAGTACTCGATGGTGGTCGCCTGCGGCGCCATCATCGAGCACCCCGTGGCGCCGACGACGACGAGAGCGCTGAGGGCGATGGACGCAGCAAGGCGCGATTTCACGGGTCCTCCTGGAAGCTTCACGTGACGATCCGTGATCCATTCTAGGGGCACGGGGTGCGTCCTCACGGATCCGCGGGGGTGCGGATCCCCTCGGGGCGCGAACCTTAGCGCATGCCCGCTGTGGTATCCTGTAGGTTGCCGAAAGGACACGACTTTATGCTTTTTGAGGTTGGTGAGACCGTGGTCTATCCGCACCACGGCGCCGCGACGATCATCGAGGTCAAGGACCGTGTGATCAAGGGGGAGACCAAGAAGTACCTGAAGCTCAACGTCACGCAGGGAGACCTCATCATCGAGGTGCCCGCCGAGAACGTCGACCTTGTCGGCGTTCGCGACGTGATCGGCCAGGAGGGCCTGGATCGGGTGTTCGAGGTGCTGCGCGCCCCGTTCACTGAGGAGCCGACCAACTGGTCGCGCCGGTACAAGGCGAACCTCGAGAAGCTCGCCTCCGGCGACGTGATCAAGGTGAGCGAGGTCGTCCGCGACCTGTGGCGCCGCGATCAGGACCGCGGGCTCTCCGCGGGAGAGAAGCGCATGCTGGCCAAGGCCCGGCAGATCCTCACCTCCGAGCTCGCGCTCGCGGAGAAGATCGACGAGGAGAAGGCAGGGACCCTGCTCGACGAGGTCCTCGCTTCTTGAGTTCTGCGTGAAGGGGTGGATGCCGACTGCGGCATCCACCCCTTTTCGCGTGTTTTCGCGAGCCCGGCGTGAGTTGCGGTGCCGGCTTGGACTGGGTGGCCGGCGTGAGCGGCTGTGTTCTGCGTGAGTTGCTGTGCGGGTCTGGGCCGCGTGCGCCCCTTCTCTCGGTGCGATATGTCGGCTTGTCCCGGTGCGATATGTCGGCCGAACCTCGGTAACTCGGATCTGATCCGGGATCGGGGCCGACAGACGTGCGGCGGGCCGACATATCGCGGACTGGGGAGGGGCGGTCTCGTCGGGCCTTCGGTTTCGGGAGCGGACGACGGGTGCGCGGCGAGAGGCGGGGCGGAACGGAGCGGTGGGAAGCGCGTGTGCGGAACGGAGCGGCGGGAAGCGCGGGGGCGATGGGGGTGCGAGGCGCTGACGTGAGAGGGTGACGCTAACGTGAGAGGGTGACCGACCCGACTCCTCCGCTCGCACGAACGGGCGTGATCGTCGTCGCTGCGGGCTCCGGCACGCGGCTCGCCGCCGGGGCTCCCAAGGCCTTCGTACCGCTGGACGCGCGGACGATCCTGGAGCACGCGCTCGACGGCGTGTATGCCGCGCGTCCGGCGTGCGTCGTGATCGTCGTGCCGGAGGGCCTCACGGAACCGGCCACTCGGATGGCGAGGTCGCGCGGCGCGCTCGTGGTCCACGGCGGCGACACGCGTCAGCGCTCGGTCGCGGCCGGGCTGGCCGCGCTCCCCGACGACGTCGAGACCGTGCTCGTACACGACGCCGCACGGGCGCTGACCCCGCCGGCCCAGTTCGCGGCGGTGGCCGCCGCCGTCGGCCCCGGTGTCGGCGTCATCCCTGCGCTCCCGGTCGTGGACACGCTCAAGCGCGTGCACGGCGGCGCGGTGCTCGCGCCGGTGGATCGCGCGGAGCTCGCCGCCGCGCAGACGCCGCAGGGTTTCCCGAAAGAGGAGCTCCTGGCCGCGTACGCGCTCGCCGCGCGCGAGGGCGTGGCGTACACCGACGACGCGGCGTTGTTCGCTGCCGTCGGCGGCGCCGTGCGGCACATCCTCGGATCCGAGGAGGCCTTCAAGATCACCACCCCGCACGACCTGGAGCGCGCCCGCATGATCCTCTCGTCCTCCTCGTCCGCCGAACGCGACATTCCCCGGGTCGGCATCGGCACCGACGTGCACGCCTTCGCCTCGGGTGGCACGCTGCGCCTCGCGGGTCTGGACTGGCCGGGGGAGCCTGCGCTCGAGGGGCATTCGGACGGCGACGCCGTCGCGCACGCGATCGTGGACGCCCTGCTGGGTGCGGCGGGCCTCGGCGACATCGGGCAGCACTTCGGCACCGCGCATCCCGAGTACGCCGGCGCGCACGGGGACGTGTTCCTCGCCCGCACCGCGGAGATCCTCGCCGAGGCGGGCTTCGAGATCGGCAACGTCTCCGTGCAGTTCCAGGGCAACCGCCCCCGATTCGGCGCTCGGCGCGAGGAGGCGGAGCGCGCGCTCTCCGACGCCCTCGGCGGCGCACCGGTGGCCGTTTCGGCGACGACCACCGACGGGCTGGGCTTCCCCGGTCGCGGCGAGGGGATCGCCGTCACCGCGATCGCTCTCGTGCACAGCGCCCGCTGACGCACGACCGCCGCCGGCCGACTGAGCCGACGGGCCGCGCTGCACCGGTCGCCTGTCCCGACGGAGATCGTGCGGATCCGATGCCGAGCGTCCGGATCCTGTCTACGCTGGAACGTGCGGTTCACGCCGCCTCCCTCGCCGCGAAAGGATCCGATCATGCGCGCACTCGTCCACTCCTCCTTCGGGGATCCCGCCGAGGTCCTGAGCGTCCAGGACGTGCCGTTGCCCGATCCCGGCGCGGGTCAGGTGCGGCTGCGAGTCCTGCTCGCGTCGGTGCACAACCACGACCTGCTCACCGTGCGGGGTCTTTATGGATTCAAGCCGGAGATGCCCGCACGTTCCGGCACCGAGGCCGTCGGGATCGTGGACGCGGTCGGCGACGGCGTCGACCCGGCGCTCGTCGGCCGGCGCGTGACCGTCGGGGGCGCCTTCGGGGCGTGGGCCGAGTACGTGCTCGCTCCCGCTGCGGCCCTCATCCCCGTGCCGGACGACATCCCCGACGAGCAGGCGGCCCAGTTGGCGTCGATGCCGTTCAGCGCGATCGCCGTGCTCGACGCGCTCGGTCTCGAGCCGGGGGACTGGATGATCCAGAACGCCGCGAACGGTGCCGTCGGGCGCATGGTCGGCCAGCTCGCCGCCGCGCGCGGCGTGCACGCGGTCGGGCTGGTGCGCCGGGAGGCGGGGATCGCGGAGCTCGCCGCCCAGGGCGTCGAGAACATCGTCGCGACGGACTCGGACGGCTGGCAGGACAGGGTCCGCGCGCTCACCGGCGGCGCGTCGATCCGTGCCGGCATCGACTCGGTCGGTGGCGAGAGCAGCGGTCAGATCGCGGAGATGCTCGGCGAGAACGGGCTGCTGGTCGTGTTCGGGGCGATGAAGTCCCCGACGATGCAGATCGCCTCGGGGGACGTCATCTTCCGGCAGCTGACGATCCGCGGATTCTGGGGGTCCAAGGTCGCTCAGGCGATGCCGGCCGATCGTCGCGGGCAGCTCTTCGGCGAGCTGCTGCAGCGGATCCGCGAGGGCGTGCTCACTCTTCCCGTCGCGGCCGTGCTGCCCCTCGACCAGGTCGGCGAGGCATCCGAGGGGACGCTCCGCGCCGGCCGCGAGGGAAAGATCCTGCTGCGCCCCTGAGCGCCGCCCCCCGCTCCCAGCGGACAGGACGGAGGCGCCCGCTAGGCTTGTGCGGTGACCCTCCGCCTCCACGACACGCGCACGCAGCAGGTGCGCGACTTCGTCCCGCTCGATCCTTCGAACGTGACGATCTACGTGTGCGGACCCACCGTGCAGTCGGGCCCGCACATCGGGCACGTGCGGGCGGCGCTGAGCTTCGATCTGCTCCGCCGGTGGCTGGAGCGGCGCCACGGACGGGTCACGGTCGTGCGCAACGTGACCGACATCGACGACAAGGTCCTCGCCAACGCCACCGAGGCGGAGCCGTGGTGGGCGCTCGCGTACCGCATGGAGCAGGAGTTCACAGCCGCCTACACGGCCGTGGGGATCCTGCCTCCGACGTACGAGCCGCGGGCGACCGCGTCGATCCCGCAGATGCAGGAGCTCATCGCCCGCCTGATCGACCGCGGCCACGCCTATGCCGCCGACGACGCCTCCGGTGACGTGTACTTCGACGTGCGCTCCTGGCCGGCGTACGGCGAGCTGACCCATCAGTCCCTCGACGCGATGGAGGCCGCCGCCGATGCGGATCCCCGCGCCAAGCGCAACCCGCAGGACTTCGCCCTGTGGAAGGGCGCCAAGGCGGGCGAGCCTGCCGACGCGACCTGGGACTCGCCGTGGGGCGCGGGCAGGCCCGGCTGGCACATCGAGTGCTCGGCGATGTCGCGCCGCTACCTGGGACCGGAGTTCGACATCCACGGCGGCGGGCTGGATCTGCGCTTCCCGCACCACGAGAACGAGCTCGCGCAGTCGACGGCGGCCGGCGACCCGTTCGCGCGGTACTGGGTGCACAACGGCCTGGTGACCGTCGACGGGCAGAAGATGTCGAAGTCCCTCGGCAACTTCACGCTCGCGGCCGACGTGCTCGCCCTGCACGATCCGCTCGTCGTGCGCTACGCGCTCGCCGCAGCCCACTACCGCTCCAGCCTGGATCTCACCGACTCCTCGTGGACCGAGGCCGAGGCGGCGCTGGGGCGGATCCGTACGTTCCTGGAGCGGACGGGGCGGATGTCCGCCGAGGACGCGACGCGCGGGCACGCGCAGGGCGCGCCGGAGGGCATCGACGCGCTCCCTGCCGCCTTCGTCGCCGCGATGGACGACGACCTGGGGGTGCCGCAGGCGCTCGCGGTGCTGCACGACACCGTGCGACGCGGCAACGCGGCGGCCGATGCGGGGGACCGCGAGGGCGCGCGGACGGCCTTCCGGGAGGTGAGCGCGATGGCGCACACCCTCGGACTCGATCCGCTCGCCGCCGGAGGGGCCGACGGCGGCGCCGTCGCGAAGACCACGACCGCGCTGGACGCGCTCGTCCAGGCGATGATCGCCCAGCGCGCCCAGGCGCGCGCCGACAAGGACTGGCCCGCGGCCGATCGCATCCGCGATGCGATCGCCGAGGCGGGCATCACCCTGGAGGACACTCCAGACGGAACTCATTGGAGCATCGATGGCTAAGCCGAGCCGCCCCGGAGCGGGCAACAGCAAGAAGAAGGGTGCCACCAAGGGCACCGGAGGAAACGGGCGCAAGGCGCTGGAGGGGCGCGGGAACACCCCCAAGGCCGAGGACCGCGCCTGGCACGTCGCCGGCAAGCGCAAGGCGGCCCAGGAGCGCTACGCGGCGGCGGGAGGCAAGGGCCGGATCGGGCAGAAGCCCTCATCGCCCTCGCAGAACCGCCGCGTGCCGAGCTCCGCGACCTCGAACGACACCGAGACCGTCACCGGACGCAACTCGGTCCTCGAGGCGCTGCGGACCAAGATCCCGGCGACCACCCTCTACATCGCCCAGCGCGTGGAGATGGACGATCGCGTCAAGGAGATGCTGGCGATCGCCCGTCATCGCGAGATCCCGGTCCTGGAGGTCACCCGTCAGGAGCTCGACCGGATGGCCGGCTTCGACGGCGTGCACCAGGGTGTCGCGCTCAAGGTGCCTCCGTACGAGTACGCCCACCCGCAGGACCTGCTCGAACAGGTCATCGATCGCGGTGAGGTACCGCTGTTCGTGGCGCTCGACGGGATCACCGACCCGCGCAACCTCGGCGCGATCATCCGCTCCACCGCCGCTTTCGGCGGACAGGGCGTGATCCTTCCGCAGCGTCGCTCGGCGAGCGTCAACTCCGCGGCCTGGAAGACGAGCGCCGGAGCGGCGGCGCGGGTGCCGGTCGCGCTCGCCTCGAACCTCACGAGGCAGCTCTCCGAGTTCAAGAAGCAGGGCGTGTTCGTGCTCGGGCTCGACGGTGGCGGCGACGTGTCGCTGCCCGCGCTCGAACTCGCGGATCGTCCGGTGGTGATCGTCGTCGGGTCCGAGGGCAAGGGTCTGTCCCGCCTCGTGACGGAGACCTGCGACCAGATCGTCTCGATCCCGATCTCTGCGGCCACGGAGTCCCTCAACGCGGGGATCGCGGCGTCCGTCGCGCTGTACCAGGTCGCCACCCTCCGCAACGCGCAGGCCTGACCCGCGCCCCCGGCGGGCGGGGCACGGCGGCGACGCGCGCCCGCATGACCAGGCGCGCACGGGCTTGCCGCGGAGCGCAGGTTCCGGAGAGTTCGCCGCTTCGAGGAATAGCGGGCAGCGGGGGAGCCTTGCACCCTCCGAAGCAGGCACGACGGCCCGCCCAACGGAAGGAAAGCCCATGTCCCGCATCGTCGTCATCGGAGGCACCGGATACGCCGGTCGCCACATCGTCCAGGAGGCCGTGAACCGCGGCCACGAGGTCGTCTCCGTCTCGCGTTCCGTGCCGTCCGACCCCGTGCAGGGGGCGACCGACGTGCGGGGCAACGTGCGCGACCTCGCGTCGCTGGGCGACGTGTTCGACGGCGCCGACGCGGTCGTCTCTGCGCTCAGCCCGCGCGGGGACATGGAGGACGCGGTCCTCGGCGTGCTCACGGAGCTCATCGCGACGTTCCGCGGAACCCCGACCCGCCTGGGCGTGGTGGGGGGCGCGGGCGGCAGCCTCGTCGCACCCGGCGGACCCCGTCTCATCGACGGCGACTTCCCCGAGGAGTACAAGCACGAGGCGCAGGTCGGCGTCGACTCGCTCGCGCTGCTGCAGGAGACCGATGGATCCCTGGACTGGTTCCTGGTGCACCCCGCCGAGGTCTTCGGCCCGTGGGCGGAGGGGGAGCGGACCGGAGCGTACCGCGACGGCGGCGACGTGATCGTGCGCGACTCCGAGGGCAACTCGTTCATCTCCGGGGCGGACTTCGCCGTCGCCGTGGTCGATGAGATCGAGCAGGGCAACCACCACCGCGAGCGTTTCACCGTCGGCTACTGACGCGTTCTCCCGCGGGGCCGTCGAGCGAGCACGGAGGGGGCGAGGAGCGGGACGAGACGCGGTCTCACGACCTCGACGCGTTTCGTCCCTCCCGCGCCCGGCGTCCCTGCGCGCCGACCCGGCGTGGTCGAGGGTCGGACGGACCGGAGCTCACACCAGGTCGCGCCAGTCGATCGCGGCCTCGTCCTCGTCGACCGGGACGGATCCGGTGATGACCGGAAGGGACATCGTCTCGGTCGGCGGTCCCATGATCGTGGCCTCGTCGCGGCGGTGCCGCAGCACGTCGTTGATGTACGACGTGAGCACTTCGGCGAGCGGAAAGGAGCGGCCCTGGGCCTGGGACATGTACCACCGGTGCTCCAGCACCTGGTGGAAGACCTCTGCGGGTTCCAGCTTGGCGCGCAGATCGTACGGGATCGCGCGCACGACGGGCTCGAACACCCGCGTCAGCCACTCGTGGGCGTACATCTCCTCGTCGGCCCACTGCTTGGTCGAGCGCGCGCGGAACTCGTCCAGGTCGTTGAGCAGCCGGCGCGCCTGGTTCTCCTCGACGTCGAGGCCGGTGAGCCGGATCAGCCGTCGCTGGTGGTGGCCCGCGTCGACGACCTTCGGCTCGATCTCCACGCGCGTGCCGTCGGCGGTGGTCTGGATCGACATCTCCCCGATGTCGAAGCCCAGGGAGTTCAGCCGCTCCACCCGTTCGGTGATGCGCCACGCCTCGCCGGCCGCGAAGGACTCCTGCGCGGTGAGCGCGGCCCACAGCGAGCGGTACGAGGAGACGATCCCGTCGGCGATCGCGATCGCGTCGACGCCTCGCTCCAGACGGCCCCCCGCGGCGAGATCCATGATCTCGCCGGCGATGTTGGTGCGGGCGAGATCGAGGTCGTAGCTGCGCTGACCGTCGGTGAGGCCCGTCTCGTGCAGCTCGCCCGTCTCGGCGTCGACGAGGTACGCCGCGAACGCGCCGGCGTCGCGGCGGAACAACGCATTGGACAGCGACACGTCGCCCCAGTAGAAGCCGACGTTGTGCAGGCGCACGAGCAGGAGGGCGAGAGCGTCGACGAGCCGCGTGGCCGTGTCCGGCCGCAGGACCCGGGTGAACAGGGCGCGGTAGGGCATCGAGAAGCGCAGGTGCGAGGTGACCAGCGCGGCGGGCAGCGGGTCCCCCTTCGCGTCCACGCGCCCCGCGATGACGGCGACGCGGGAGACGCACGGCACGTCGAGGCGGGCGAGGTTGCCGAGCATCTCGTACTCGCGGCGGGCCATCTCCTCCGTCGTCTCCTTGACGGCGACGACGCGACCGGAGAGATCGGCGAACCGCACGAGATGGCGGGACAAGCCCTTGGGGAGCGAGACGATCACGTCGGACGGCCACTTCACGAGGGGCGTGGACCACGGCAGCGCGAGCAGGCCAGGGTCCACCGCGCTCGCGGTGATCGTCAGGGCGTCCTTCATGGCGGGTCCTCGTCGGTCGGGGGAGACGACGACGCGGCGCGAGGGGAACCCCCGCGCCGCGTCGTCTTCAGGATCCGGGATCGCGATCCCGCGGATCAGGCCGCCTCGATCGGCTTCGAGTTCAGGCGCTCGCCCGACTCGACGTCGAAGAGGTGCACGTGGCCGACGACGGGAGCGAGGGTGACCCGCTCACCGGCGTTCGGGTGGTTGCGGCCGTCCACGCGGGCGACGATGTCGGTGCGCTTGCCGTCGATCTCCGAGTGGCCGTACAGGTAGCCGTCGGCGCCGAGCTCCTCGACGAGGTCGACCGTGACCTGCAGGCCCTCGCCGTCGGCGGGGGCGACGACGATGTCCTCGGGCCGCACGCCGATCGTGACGTTGCTGCCGCTGGCCTTGCCGATCGCGGAGGACTCGGCCGGAACGACCTTGGATCCGAAGCGCACGCCGCCCTCGGCGAGGTCGACCGGGAACAGGTTCATGGCGGGGGAGCCGATGAAGCCGGCGACGAACACGTTGTTCGGCTCTGCGTAGAGCTCGCGCGGGGTGCCGACCTGCTGCAGCACGCCGTCCTTGAGCACCGCGATCCGGTCGCCCATCGTGAGCGCCTCGGTCTGGTCGTGCGTGACGTAGACCGTGGTGACGCCGAGGCGACGGGTCAGCGAGGCGATCTGCGTGCGGGTCTGCACGCGGAGCTTGGCGTCGAGGTTCGACAGCGGCTCGTCCATGAGGAACACCTGGGGCGAGCGCACGATCGCCCGGCCCATCGCGACGCGCTGGCGCTGACCGCCGGAGAGCGCTTTCGGCTTGCGGGTCAGGTACGGCTCGAGGTCGAGCAGCTTCGCGGCCTCGAGCACGCGGGCCGCGCGCTCCTCCTTGCCGACGCCGGCGATCTTCAGGGCGAAGCCCATGTTCTCGGCGACCGTCATGTGCGGGTAGAGCGCGTAGTTCTGGAACACCATCGCGATGTCGCGGTCCTTGGGCGGGACGTCGGTGACGTCGCGGTCGCCGATGAGGATGCGCCCCGCGTTGACCTCTTCGAGGCCGGCGAGCATGCGCAGAGAGGTGGACTTTCCGCAGCCGGAGGGGCCGACGAGGACGAGGAACTCGCCGTCGGCGATCTCGAGGTTCAGCTTGTCGACCGCGGGACGCGTTCCGCCGGGGTAGAGCCGGGTGGCGTCGTCGAAGGTCACGGTTGCCATGGTTGTCTCCTTCACCGGCAGGTACGTGCCGGACGATCCGTAGTGAGGAAGCGGCGGGCGCGAACCCGCCGTGGCCCGCCATCGGGCCGCGATCAGTATCGCATGCGCGGGCGGGGGCGTCCACCACGCGTGAAACGCTTTCCCTCGAGTTCTCGCTCGCAGGGGGCGACCAGCGCCCATCTGGGCATTTCTCAGCCTGCCTGACTAGCATCGAGACCGTGCCACGCCGCGTTCTCCGCGGCCGCCGAGGGGAAGCCCGTCCCCAGGAATCAAGAGGAACGATGTCGAGCGACGAAACGCCGAACGTCCCCACGCCTCCGCACCCCCGTGCAGCCGTGAGGGAGAAGGCCCAGCAGGTCAACGCCCAGCAGTCCCGCGCCCGGGTGCTGCGCCGAGTGATCCTCGGTCTCGTCGCGGTCGTGGTGGTCGCGGCGGCCGGCGTCGGCGTCGCGTGGGCCGTCGGATCCGCAGTGTCGAAGCCGTCGCTGACCCCCTCTCACCTCGACGACGACGGCGTCGTCGTCACCAAGGCCGATCTCAAGGCGGCCAAGAGCGCTTCGACCCCGACGCCCTCCCCGAGCGCCGCGGCGGGCGCGTCCGTGGCGACGGCGGCACCGACCCCCTCGCCGAGCGAGACGCCCGGCGCCGTCGACATCCACGTCTACGTGGACTACCTCTCGCCCGGCGCGGGCGACTTCGAGCGCGCGAACGCGAAGCAGCTGGCGACCTGGGTCGAGCAGGACGCCGCGACGGTGGCGTATCACCCCGTCGCGCTGCTCACCGCGAACTCCAACGGCACCAAGTACTCGCTGCGCGCCGCCTCCGCGGCGGCCTGCGTGGCCTCCCAGCAGCCCGATGCCTTCTACGCGTTCAACCACGCGCTGCTCTCGGATCAGCCCAAGCTGGACAGCGACGGCAAGACCGACGCCGAGCTTTCCGCCCTCGCCGTGGATAGCGGAGTGAAGGACGCCAAGGGCCTCGACGACTGCATCGCGAAGGCGTCCTACGCCTCGTGGGTGAAGGACGCGACGACCCGGGCGCTCGACGGTCCGCTGCCGGGGTCCAAGAGCGTGAAGCTCACCGGCGCGCCGACGATCGTGGTGAACGGCCAGACCTACGCGGGGTCGCTCACCGACGCGGCGGAGTTCTCGCAGTTC
The DNA here is from genome assembly GCF_945952435.1 of uncultured Microbacterium sp. Classification (GTDB taxonomy): domain Bacteria; phylum Actinomycetota; class Actinomycetes; order Actinomycetales; family Microbacteriaceae; genus Microbacterium. The sequence continues at coordinate 19,609 of NZ_CAMFHZ010000020.1, read as the reverse complement.
GTGCTGTCGGTCGCGAGCGACGCCTACTACGGCAGCGCGGCACCGACGCCCACTCCGACCCCGACTCCCTGACCGGGGCCGCTCGTCCCCGCCGGTCGCCGTCGTCGGGAGGGCCCGGCGGGGTTGCTACTCTGGGAGCGGCTCCGGCCACTCTCGCCTCCTTAGCTCATCTGGTAGAGCAGCGGCCTTGTAAACCGCAGGTGGCCGGTTCGAGTCCGGCAGGAGGCTCCGATCCCGCGATCGTCGCGTCTCTCCGGCTGCTCAGGGAGCGGCGGGCAGCGCGTCGGCCCGCACGGCGGGGAGCACGCTGCCGGACGCCGTGAGCGCCTCGTCCATGAGGTCCCGCGTCGGCGCCCCATCGAGCCAGTCGGCCGCGAACGCGGCGGGCAGCAGGACGGGCATCCGATCGTGGAGGCCGGCGAGGCGTTCGGGGGCGGGCCGCATCACGATCGAGTAGCAGGTGTACCAGGTGCCGTCCTCCGTGCGACCCCGCTGGGTGACCGCGGCCATGCCGAAGAGCGCGCCGCCGAGGCCGAAGCCGTGCCAGAGCTGCTGCGGCTTCTGGAGCTCGAACCAGCGCGTCGCGGGCACGATCGCCCGTCCGCGCAGCCCCGCGGGGCGGTCCTGCAGCCGCTCGGAGCGGGTGTTGATCGAGGGGAACTTCGCGGGCCGCCCGTCGACGAGGTAGCCCCACCAGCCGAGCTCGAGCGTCGGCGCGTGCTCGCCCCGCACGACGATCGGATTCAGATTGCGCAGGTTGCGTCCGGTCGGACGCAACGTCTCGTCGGCGTTCCGTCGTGCCCAGGCGCGGATGCCCTCCATGAGCTCGTCGTCGGCCTCCTCGATCAGCTGCTGATCGCTGAAGCGGGGATCCAATCCGTAGCTCGCGCACATGCGGGGAGCGTACCGCGGACCGCCGACACCGTGCTTCAGTCCGACGACACCGTCCCGGGATCGCCGGCACGGTCCGGATCGTCCACGGTCCGGCTCGTCCGTCATCCGGCTCGCCGGTAGGCTCGGACGGTGACGGCAGGCGGATCCTCGGGGCGTGCGGCGTCGGCGCTCGCCCTCGGCGGTGCCGTCGCGATCGGCGCGATGACCGCGGTGCAGGCGCGGGTGAACGGACAGCTCGGCGTCCACCTCGACAACGGCATCGTCGCCGGGCTCGTGTCCTTCGCCGCGGGGCTGCTGCTGCTCTGCATCCCCGTCGGCCTCACGCGAGGCGGGCGCGAGGGCGTGCGTCGGCTGTGGAAGGGCGTCCGCAGCGGGCGCGTGCCGTGGTGGATGCTGCTGGGCGGGGCGTGCGGCGCCCTCACGGTGTCGACCCAGGGGCTCGTCGCGGGTCTGCTCGGCGTCTCCCTCTTCACGGTGGGCGTCGTGGCGGGGCAGACCCTGCACGGGCTGCTGCTGGACCGGGTCGGCTTCGGACCGGCGGGTGTCGTCGCGGTCACGCCGGGGCGCCTCCTGGGCGGTCTGCTCGCGCTCGCCGCGGTGGGCTTCTCCCTCGGCGGGGACGTGCTCGCGCGCGCTCCGCTGTGGATGCTCGTCCTGCCGTTCCTGACGGGTGCCGGCATCGCGTTCCAGTCGGCGGTGAACGGCCGGCTCGGGCAGCGGATCGGATCCCCCCTCGGCGCGACCTTCATGAGCTTCGCCGGGGGAGTGGTCGTTCTCGCGGTGGCGGCGAGCCTCAGCGTCGTGGTCCGCGGTGCGCCGTCGCCGCTCCCGGCGGATCTGCCCGGCGAGCTGTGGCTCTACCTCGGTGGATTGCTCGGCGCCGCCTACATCCTGCTCGGCGTCGTGATCGTCGCGCGCACCGGAGTGCTCCTGATGGGCCTCGGCGCCGTGCTGGGGCAGCTCGTCGTGTCGGTGCTGATCGACCTCGTCTGGCCCCCTGCGTCGGGACCCGCCGCCTGGCAGATCATCGGCATGGTGTCGTGCGCTGCGGTCTCGGTCCTCGTCGCGCTGCCCTGGCGGGTCAGTCGATCGCGTCGTCGCTGACGGACGAGGAGGCGAGGCGCCGCATGCGGGCAGCGGCCTTCTTCGCCTTCTTGACGGCCTTGCGGCGCTTCTTCTCCGCCTTCTTCCGGCGCTTCCGCTCCGACCTCTCGGCGAGCTCCTCCGGGGTCCTCGGCGCCTTCGTCCGTGGCTTCGCCTCGCGCGGCAGGGCCTCGCGCGGCAGGGAGGATCCCTCCGTCCGGGACGTCGCATCGTCGGGACCCGCGGAGACCGCTCCGGGATCGGCCGGCAGCCGCGAGAGCACCGATTCCGCGTCCACGGGGCGGCGTCGCCCCGGATCCTTCTCCGGCTTGCCGCCGACGTACAGCCAACCGAGCAGCGATTCGCCCTCCCCGAGACCGTGCAGGCGCGCGATCTCGGGGCTGCGGGTGTACTCGCCGGTGCGCCAGATCACGCCCCAGCCCGCCTCGTCCAGCAGCAGGCTGAGCAGATGCGCCACCCCGGAGGCCACGGCCTCCTGCTCCCAGGCCGGCACCTTCCCGCTCGGACGCACGCTGACGACCACGGCGATCAGCAGTTCGGCACGCAGCGGCTTCGACGAGGGCTCGCGGTCGCCGCGCACTGCGGAGATCGCGGCACCGAGACGCCGGCGATCCTCACCGCGCAACTCGATGAGCCGCCACGGGCGCAGCGAGGAGTGGTCGGCCACCCGTCCGGCGGCGGCGACGAGCGGCAGCAGCTCTTCGCGGGTCGGCGCCGCGGAGGTGACCTTCGACCAGGACCGCCGCGCGAGCGCCGCCTCGCGCGCGCTCATGCCGGGGCGTCGCCGGTGCCGGCGCCCTCGTCGGCCTGGAACGAGAGGGCCAAAGAGTTCATGCAGTACCGGTCGCCTGTGGGGGTCCCGAACCCGTCGGGGAACACGTGGCCGAGGTGCGATCCGCAGTTCGCGCAGCGGACCTCGGTGCGCACCATGCCGAGGCTGTCGTCCTCGATGAGCTCGACCGCCTCCGGGCGCACGGACTCGTAGAAGCTGGGCCATCCGCAGCCGGAGTCGAACTTGGTCCCGCTGCGGAAGAGCTCGGCGCCGCACGCGCCGCACGTGTAGAGGCCCGCGCGGCTCTCGTCGAGCAGCTCGCCCGTCCACGGACGTTCGGTCGCTGCCTGGCGCAGCACCGCGTACTGGTCCGGGGCGAGCTCTGCCCGCCACTCGGCGTCGGTCTTGTTCACGGCGTGAGACATGGATCCTCCCGGGGTCGCCTCCCATTCTCGCGCCTTCCGAGGCCTCCGGGGTCACCGGTTCCGGGGCGCGCCTCGCGGGCCGCGCCTCGTCCCGTCCTACGCTGAATCCGTGACCGATCTCCTCCGCGACCGCGATCGCGCGCTCCTCGCCTTCGAGGCGCGCCGTCCCGGGCACTCCAGTGCCAAGGAGGAGGCGATCCGCGCGGAGCTGGGCCTCACCCCCGCGCGCTACTACCAGCTGCTGGACCGCCTGATCGACGCGGAGTCCGCGCTCGCCGAGGATCCGCTCCTGGTCCGTCGGCTGCGCAGGATCCGCGACGACGCCGCGCGCCGGCGCGTCGACCGCACGGCGGCCTCCGCCGGGTGAGCCCGCCCCGCGCGTGGATCTGTGCCGCCCGTGGATCCGTGGGGCGCACAGCGGATCCTCCGGGCTTCGCCGGATAACATCGGGGAATGCCTGATTCCGCACGCGACCGTTTCGACGAGATCCCGCATTCGCAGGGCCGCGTCGGCGCGCACCGCGCCGAGAACCCGGGGATGCACGGGTGGTTCGTGCTGCTGTGGGCGCTCATCGCGACCGTGGTGCTCGTGGGAGTCGGGATCTTCGGCGCCATGATCGCGATGGACAAGATCTCCTTCGGACCGGATCCCGTCGTCCCGTCCCGCACCCCGACGCCGACCGCGACCACCCCCGCGCTCGACACCACCTTCGCCGTGTTCGTCCTGAACGGCACGACGGCGGACGGCCTGGCCGCCTCGACACGGGACAAGATCGTCAACGCCGGGTTCCCCGCGGCCGCCGTCGCCACGGCCGATGCGAGTCAGCAGGACTTCCCGGTGACCACGGTCTACTACGTGAACGCCGCGGACAAGGCGGGGGCGGAGGCGCTCGCCGCGCTGCTCGGGGCGACCAAGGTCGCGCAGAGCGACGCGTACTCGAACGACGTGGTTCCCGACCAGAAGCAGCTCACGGTCGTCCTCGGAGCCGACCAGGCCGCCAACGCCCCCGCGCCCCCGCAGACGCCGTCCGGCGCGCCCTCGGACGGTTCGGACGGCGGCTCGGAGGGCTGACGCGGACGGCGTCGATCCGGTCCCTCCCACGGCTTGCACTCTCCCAGGTCGAGTGCCAGACTGGGTTTAGCACTCGAATGATCTGAGTGCTAATCCCAATGTCTACGTCCAGGAGGGACGACAGAACTCATGGCAAAGATCATCGCTTTCGATGAGGAGGCCCGTCGCGGCCTCGAGCGCGGCCTGAACATCCTGGCCGACGCGGTCAAGGTGACCCTCGGCCCGCGTGGCCGCAACGTCGTGCTCGAGAAGAAGTGGGGCGCCCCCACGATCACGAACGACGGCGTCTCCATCGCCAAGGAGATCGAGCTCGAGGACCCGTACGAGAAGATCGGCGCGGAGCTCGTCAAGGAGGTCGCCAAGAAGACCGACGACGTCGCCGGAGACGGCACGACCACCGCGACCGTGCTCGCCCAGGCGCTCGTCCGCGAGGGCCTGCGCAACGTGGCCGCCGGCGCCGACCCGATCAGCCTGAAGAAGGGCATCGAGAAGGCCGTCGCCGCTATCACCGCCGAGCTGCTCGACTCCGCCAAGGAGATCGAGTCCAAGGAGCAGATCGCCGCCACCGCGTCGATCTCGGCCGCCGACCCGGAGATCGGGGAGCTCATCGCCGAGGCGATCGACAAGGTCGGCAAGGAGGGCGTCGTCACCGTCGAGGAGTCGCAGACCTTCGGCACCGAGCTCGAGCTCACCGAGGGCATGCGCTTCGACAAGGGCTACCTGAACCCGTACTTCGTCACGGACCCGGAGCGCCAGGAGGCCGTCTTCGAGGACCCGTACATCCTCATCGCGAACCAGAAGATCTCGAACATCAAGGACCTTCTGCCGATCGTCGACAAGGTGATCCAGGACGGCAAGGAGCTCGTCATCATCGCCGAGGACGTCGAGGGCGAGGCTCTTGCGACGCTCGTGCTCAACAAGATCCGCGGCATCTTCAAGTCGGTCGCCGTCAAGGCCCCCGGCTTCGGCGACCGCCGCAAGGCGCAGCTGCAGGACATCGCGATCCTCACGGGCGGCACGGTCATCACCGAAGAGGTCGGCCTCAAGCTCGAGAACACCACGCTCGCCGAGCTGGGTCGCGCGCGCAAGGTCATCGTCACCAAGGACGAGACCACGATCGTCGAGGGTGCCGGCGACCCCGAGCAGATCGCCGGTCGCGTCACGCAGATCCGTCGCGAGATCGAGAACACCGACAGCGACTACGACCGCGAGAAGCTGCAGGAGCGCCTCGCCAAGCTCGCCGGCGGCGTCGCCGTCATCAAGGCGGGCGCGGCCACGGAGGTCGAGCTCAAGGAGCGCAAGCACCGCATCGAGGACGCCGTGCGCAACGCGAAGGCGGCCGTGGAGGAGGGCATCGTCCCCGGTGGTGGCGTCGCTCTGATCCAGTCCGGCAACAAGGCCCTTGAGGCACTGTCGCTGGACGGCGACGAGGCGACCGGCGCGAACATCGTGCGCGTCGCGATCGAGGCCCCGCTGAAGCAGATCGCCCTCAACGCCGGCCTCGAGCCGGGCGTCGTGGCCCACAAGGTCTCCGAGCTCCCCTCGGGTCAGGGCCTCAACGCGGCCACGGGCGAGTACGTCGACATGTTCTCGGCGGGCATCATCGACCCGGCCAAGGTCACCCGCTCCGCGCTGCAGAACGCCGCGTCGATCGCCGGTCTGTTCCTGACCACCGAGGCCGTCGTCGCCGACAAGCCGGAGAAGGCGGCGGCCATGCCCGCCGACCCGTCCGGCGGCATGGACTTCTGAGTCCAGAACCCCTGCGAGAAGGCCCTCCGGATCCGTCCGGAGGGCCTTCTCCGCGTCCGGAGCGTCCCGGGGGTCAGCGGAACAGCGAGGCAGAGTAGTCCTCGGCCTGCGCGTACTGCTGACCGGCGGCGTCGAGGGCCTGCCCGATGGCGGCGAGCGCCTGCTCCACGTGCGCGGACGCACCCCGCCACTGCTCCGTGGCGTTCTGACACGCGAGCGCCGCGGTGCCCGTCCACGAGGACTGCAGGCCGGTGAGCTGGCCCATCAGCGTGGCCACCTCGGTCTGGATGCGCTCGGTCGTGCCGCGCACGGCGGCCGTGGTGCGGAACACCGCTTCGGTGTCGACCGTGAAGACGGACATGTCTGTTCCTTTCGTCGAGGGATCTGTGTCCTCGACGGTAGGGATCCGCAGATGCGCGGAGGCGCCGCACGACGCAACCCGTGCAGATCCGCTCGTCCAGGGAGGCTGTGCGGGGAGAACGACGACGGGCGCCCAGCGGCCCTACGGTTCCCGCGGCCTCAGCGTGAAAGGTCGAGCGGCTCGATCGGCTGCGTGTCCTGGAGGAGGTGCTCCGGTGTCGAGCGGGACGGGGCGAGCGGCAGCGACACCGTGAACGTGGCGCCGCCCCCGGGGGTCTCGGTGACGTGCACCGAGCCGTGGAAGGCCCGCACGATCGAGGCGACGATCGCGAGTCCGAGACCGGCACCGCCCGTGTCCCTGGTGCGCGACGAGTCAGCGCGCCAGAACCGCTGGAAGATCTGGTCCCTGATCTGCTCGGGAACGCCCTCGCCGTGATCGACGATCGAGAACCAGCCCACCCCGCGGTTCCGGTCGGCGCCGACGACGACCTCGATGGGGGAGTCTGCGGGGGAGAAGCGGCGCGCATTGCCGAGCAGGTTCGCGATCACCTGGCGGACCTTGTTCTCCTCGCCGAGCACGATCGGAGGCGTCGAGACGGGGACGACGACCGCCTCGGAGAAGTCGATCGTGGGGACCGCGGGCTCCTCGCGGGGACGGCGGCGCAGGATCGCGGGGATGCGACCACGGACGGCGGCGGGGCGGGAAACGGGGTTCGAGGTCGTGATCGGCTCGGCGGACGCCTGAGGGGCGGGGCCAGGGGCCGGCGACGCCTCGGCCGTCAGGTCGACGACGGAGACGGGGCGCTGCGGCGCCGCCGCGCGCAAGTCGAGCGCGGCGTCCTGGGCGAGCGGACGCAGGTCGAGCGGCTCGATCGTCAGCTCGCGCTGCTCGTCCAGGCGTGCGAGCGCGAGCAGATCCTCGACGAGGACGCCCATCCTCAGGGCCTCCTTCTCGATCCGGTCCATGGCCCGCGCGGTGTCCTCGTCGCCCTTGATCGCGCCCATCCGGTAGAGCTCCGCATAGCCGCGGACGCTCACCAGAGGGGTGCGCAGCTCGTGGCTCGCGTCGCCGATGAACCGCCGCATCTGCTGCACGGTGCGGTCGCGCTGCGCCAGGGAGGCGTCCACCCGATCGAGCATCGTGTTGATCGCGCCGTTGAGCCTGCCCACCTCGGTGGTCGGCTCGAGGTCGGTGAGGCGCTGGCTGAAGTCCCCCGCGGCGATCGCCATCGCCGTGGACTCCACCCGGCCGAGACGCCGGAACGTGAGAGTGACGAGCCCGCGGGTGAGCAGCGCCGCGACCACGATCGTGACGAGCGCCACGGTGATGAAGACGCCGAAGAACGTCGCGATGATGCGGTCAACCTCGGTGAGGGACAGCGCGACGACCTGCGTGTAGGTGATGTTCGTCTTGGGATCCTCGCGGACCGCGACGGCGGCACGGAACTCGGACCCGTCAGGGCCGCTGAACACCTTCGCCTCGGTGCGCTCGGCGTCGACGGTCGCCTGAGCGAGGGGGTAGCTGTGCGGGAAGTCGGGCTTGGCCGCCTTCTCGCCGCCTCCTCCGGAGAACATCAAGCGCCCGTCCGTGCTGTAGATCGCGACGAAGTAGTCGGACAGACGCAGGGTCTCGTCCTTCAGCGTCACCGTGAAGCCGTCGGAGGCCGGGGTGATCGTGGCGAGGTCGCTCGTGACGAGGGTCGGCAGCTGCGACTCGACGTTGTTGATGAGGAGGTTGCGCAGGATCGGCATGGTGCCGATACCGGTGACGATCAGTCCCAGCGCGAGCACGCCGACGGTGACGCCGGTGACCTTGGCCCGAAGGCTGATCCGGCGCCACCAGCGCGTGATCGCGTCAGGCTTGCTGGCCATCCCCTACGCGGACTTCCCCACCTTGAGCATGTAGCCGAAGCCGCGCTTGGTCTGGATGACCGGCTCCTCGGTGTGCGGGTCGATCTTGCGGCGGAGATAGGAGATGTAGCTCTCCACGATGCCGGCGTCTCCGTTGAAGTCGTACTCCCACACGTGGTCGAGGATCTGCGCCTTCGACAGCACGCGGTTCGGGTTGAGCATGAGGTAGCGCAACAGCTTGAACTCGGTGGGGCTGAGTTCGATCGGGCTCGAGCCGACGAACACGTCGTGCGTGTCCTGATCCATGGACAGCTCGCCGGCGCGGATGACGGATTCCTCGTCCGCCTGCATCGTGCGACGCAGGATCGCCTGGGCGCGGGCGACGATCTCGTCGAGCGCGAACGGCTTGGTGACGTAGTCGTCGCCCCCGGCGTTCAGGCCCTCGATCTTGTCCTCGGTGTCGTCCTTGGCCGTCAGGAACAGGATCGGGGCCGTGAAACCGGCCCCGCGCAGTCGCTTGGTGACGCTGAAGCCGTTCATGTCGGGCAGCATGACGTCGAGGATGATGAGGTCGGGCTCCTCCTCCAGCACCGCGGAAATCGTGGCTGCCCCGTTGGCGACGGTCTTCACCGAGAACCCGGCGAAGCTCAGGCCCGTGGAGAGGACGTCGCGGATGTTGGGTTCGTCGTCGACGACCAGGATGCGCGCTTCAGTCATGCCCCCATTATGGTGACCCGATCCGTGTTCGGGCTGATTGCGTGCGATTCCCCTGGATATGCGGGGGAGGCAGGGGCAGAGTTGTGCCATGAAGATCGACATCATCGAGCACGAGGGTCCGTACCGCGTCGGCGTCATCATCGGGAGTCTGTCGCGCGAATCCATCAACCGGCGTCTCGCGAACGCGCTGACGCATCTGGCTCCGGACGGGTTCGAGTTCTTCGAGATCGACTACGCGGACCTGCCGCTCTACAACCGCGACTTCGACGCGGACTATCCGCCGGTCGCTCTGGAGTTCAAGGCTTCGGTCGCCGAGGCGGATGCTCTTCTCTTCGTGACACCGGAATACAATCGCTCGCTGCCCGGTCCGCTGAAGAACGCGATCGACTGGGGGAGTCGGCCCTGGGGGCAGAACGTCTGGGCGCATAAGCCGACGGGCGTGATCGGCGCGTCGATGGGCGCGATCGGCACGGCGGTGGGGCAGCAGTCCCTTCGGGCGACGCTGGGCTTCCTGAACGCGCGGCAGATGACCTCTCCCGAGGCCTACATCCACTACTCCCCGGGGCTGATCGACGACGACGGACGTGTCACGACGCCGGGCGTGGAGGAGTTCCTGCGCCACTTCATGCAGGCGTTCGCGGAGTACACCGCGCGCGTGCTGACGGTCATCCCGCAGACCTGAGCGCGGCGCTCAGGCAGCTTCGAGCTCGTCGGCGTCCATGATCGTGTAGCTGTATCCCTGCTCCGCGAGGAAGCGCTGCCGGTTCTGCGCGTAGTCCTGATCGACCGTGTCGCGGGCGACGAGGGTGTAGAAGCTGGCGGTGTGTCCCGACTGCTTGGGCCGCAGCAGCCGTCCGAGCCGCTGCGCCTCCTCCTGGCGGGAGCCGAAGGATCCGGAGACCTGGATCGCGACCGAGGCCTCGGGGAGGTCGATCGAGAAGTTCGCGACCTTCGACACGACGAGCAGCTCGATCTCGCCCTCGCGGAACTGCCGGTACAGCTCCTCGCGTTCGTCGACCGGCGTCGCCCCGGTGATCGACGGGGCATTCAGCGCCTCGGAGAGCTCCTCGAGCTGGTCCAGGTACTGCCCGATCACCAGGATCCGCTCACCCGGGTGCTTCGCGATCAGCTCGCGGACGGCGGTGATCTTGGCGGGGGCGGACGCGGCGAGGCGGTAGCGCTCGTCGTCGGTCGCGGCCGCATACTCCAGACGCTCGTCCGGCGGGAGGTCGACACGGACCTCATAACAGGCCGCAGGGGAGATGAAGCCCTGCGCCTCGATCTGCTTCCACGGCGCGTCGAAGCGCTTCGGCCCGATCAGGCTGAACACGTCGCCCTCCCGGCCGTCCTCGCGCACGAGCGTCGCGGTGAGGCCGATCCGACGCCGCGCCTGCAGGTCCGCGGTGAGCTTGAACACCGGTGCGGGCAGCAGGTGGACCTCGTCGTAGACCACGAGACCCCAGTCCATCTCGTCGAGCAGCGAGAGGTGCGCGTACTGGCCCTTCCGCTTCGCCGTGAGGATCTGGTACGTCGCGATCGTGACCGGCTTGACCTCCTTCACCTGACCGGAGTACTCGCCGATCTCCTCGGCCGTGAGGCTGGTGCGCTTGAGCAGCTCGTCCCGCCACTGCCGTGCGGACACCGCGTTGGTGACGAGGATGAGCGTCGTGGTCTTCGTCGCCGCCATGGCGCCGGCCCCGACGATCGTCTTCCCCGCGCCGCAGGGGAGCACGACGACGCCGGACCCGTCCTTCGCGTAGGCCTCGACGGCCTGACGCTGATACGGCCGCATCTCCCAGCCGTCCTCGGCGAGCGTGATCTCGTGCGGGGTCCCGGGCGTGTACCCGGCGAGGTCCTCCGCGGGCCAGCCGATCTTCAGCAGCTCCTGCTTGATCTGGCCTCGCGCCCAGGCGTCGACGACGTAGGTGTCCGGGGCGGGATGGCCGATGAGCAGCGGCTGGATCCTCTTGTTCCCGGCGACCTGCGTGAGCACGGCGGGGTCGGTGGAGCGCAGGATGAGCACGCCCTCGTCGTCGCGTTCGATCACGAGCCGTCCGTAGCGGTTCACGGTCTCGCGGATGTCCACTGAGACCGAGGGCGGCACGGGGAAGCGCGACCAGCGGTCCAGGGTGTCGAGCATGTCGTCGGCGGTGTGCCCCGCCGCCCGGGCGTTCCACAGCCCGAGCCGGGTGATCCGGTACGTGTGGATGTGCTCGGGGGCGCGCTCCAGCTCGGCGAAGATCGCGAGCTCGTGCCGGGCGCTCTCGGCGTCGGCGTGCGCGACCTCGAGCAGCACGGTGCGGTCGCTCTGGACGATCAGCGGGCCATCAGACATAGCGGAACAGTCTACCGGTCGCGGCGCGGGCGCGGGCCTTCCCGTCCTCCGAGCCGGATCACTCCGGGGAGGCCCCGACCGGACGCGTCGCACGGATCGAACGGATCGGGAGCGTGCGCTCGACATCCCCCGCGCGGTCGCGCCCCCGGAGGCGGCCGCCGCCGAAGCCGGTGACCTCGAGCACGAGCTCACGGGAGGAGCCGTCGGGCATCGCGACCTCCACGGCGATCACGGCCCGCTGCTTGGCCGCGTGCTCGAGCTCGCGCTCGAGCCATGCGGTCTCGGCATCGACGCCCCGGGCGTCGCGGAGGCGGGCGATGAGCGTCGCGTAGCTTTCGGTGGCGGGGCGCAGGACAGGAGCCGGATCGGCCAGGGTGCGCAACGGGCGCTCCACGCCGCCGTCGCGGTCCACGAGAGCGGCCGGGTAGTGCTCGTCGCTCAGGGCCCAGAACACGGTGTCCCGGTTCACCCGGGTGGTCAGGGAGTCCTCCTCGCGGACGAGTCCCAGGGGGCGCAGCGCCTGGTCGATGCCGATGGCCTGCAGCAGGTGCGGATCGTCGGCGCGGACGCGCGTCCGGCCCGAGTCGGCGTCGGTGGAGACACGGACCTGCCCGTGCCGCGCGGCGCTCTGCGCGAGCAGGTAGCGCAGCGGCTGGGGAACGCCGGTGAGGGAGATCCCTTCGAGGAACGCGGTGATCCCCTCGGCGGTCTCCCCGGCCGACAGCGCCCCGCTGAGCGTGTCGGCGGTGAACCGGTACGAGGAGGCCTGACTCGCGGACTCGCGGGCCGCCATGCCGCGTAGGCGCAGGTCGAGCGCGGGGAGGAGCGGACCCGGCGCGATCGCGGTGAGGTCGTTCTGCAGGAAGATGCGGTCGACCTCCGCCGGCACGAATCCGGCGAGCGCGGCCGGATCGGGACTCTCGCCGCGGCGTGCGGCGGTCGCCCAGGGCGTCTCCTCGCCCGTGTCGGCCACGAGCCCGAGGAGCCGGGCCTCGCGGAGGAGACCCTCGGCGCGCGCGGGCCAGGACGGATCCCAGGGGTGCTCGCCGGCCCAGCCGGCGATGGGGATCCATCCGCCGGCCTCGGTGCGCAGCGCCGCCGGCAGGGCGGCGCGGAAGCCCTCGACGAGCGCGGACCAGCGCCGCGGCCCGGGAAGGCGGAGCCAGGCGGCGCCCTCAGGCGAGAGACGCAGGGAGCGGTCGGTGGGACGCAGCAGGCCGGCGGCCGCGCCGAGCGTCAGCAGGTCGTCGAGCAGCGCGGCATCGTCCGGCAGCCCGCGCTCGATGAGCCTGCGACGCTCGGACAGGCCGACCGTGCCGCCCGCGAGCAGCGTGAGCGGCGTCTCCTCGGCGAGCAGGAGCGCATCCGCCAGGGTGGCCACCGAGGTGAAGGCGCGCTCGGCGGCGCGGGCAGAGACGTCCGCGTCGGCGGGCGCAGGCGCGGACGTCCCCGCGTCGTCCGACACGTCCTCTCTCGCGGCCACGGCGGTGGCGACCGGGGGCGGGACGGATCCGCTCGGCGAGAGCAGCGCCAGCGCCTCGAGGGACGCCGCGGGGTCGCCCGGATCCTCGCCGCGGGCCGCGCGCGAGAGCGCCGCCGCCTCGGCGCGCGTGAGCCGGGGCAGGATCCGACCCAACGACGCCGCGTCGAGCAGCCCCTCGGCGGCATCGAAGAAGTCGTCCCAGGGCACGTCGGGGCGGACCTCGCGACGGTCGAACAACTGAGCGAGATCGACGTCCGCGCGCGCTGACAGCGCCTCCGCGATCAGACGCGCGTGGGTGCTCATGGCACGACGGCTCTCGGCGTCAGGAGCGCCGAGCCGCGCGGCCTCTCCGCACGAAGCTCATCACGAGCAGGACGATGATCATGACGAAGGCGATCGGCAGACCCCAGAACGGGAAGACGCCCACGATCGGCCAGGCGCCGTGCGTGAAGTCCTGCTGCTTCATCCCGACGGCCGTGCCGATGATGATCACGAAGAAGCAGATCACGGAGACCGCGGCGAGAGCGAGTGCGCCGAACGTCAGGAAGCGGTCGATCGCGCGGATCGGAGGCTCGTCGGCGGGCGGCGGGGTGCTCATCCGTCCCAGCCTACCCGCTCCGGGGCCGGTAGGCTGGAGGGGTGCGGGGCATCCGCATCCAGCCAGAGCGGGTCCCCCGGATCCGCCCTCCCGACAAAGCAGCGAGGTTCTCCCATGCCCACCGGCAAGGTCAGGTTCTACGACGACGAGAAGGGGTTCGGCTTCATCACCACGGATGACGGCCAGGACGTCTTCCTGCACGCCACGTCCCTCCCCGCCGGCGCCTCGGTCAAGGCCGGGTCCCGCGTCGAGTTCGGCGTCGCCGACGGCAAGCGCGGGCTGCAGGCGCTCTCCGTGCGCGTCCTGGAGGCCCCGGCGAGCCTCGCGAAGGCGAAGCGCAAGCCCGCGGACGACATGGCCGTGATCGTCGAGGATCTGGTGAAGCTCCTCGACGGCATCGGCGGGGATCTGCGCCGAGGCCGCTACCCCTCCTCCAGCCACGGCCGCAAGATCGCGGCGGTGCTGCGCAACGTGGCCGAGGACTTCGATGCCTGAGGACGGCCCCGACGAGGCCGCCGCCGAGCAGACCGCGCAGATCGCGTCCGTCGAGGCCGCTCCCGTCGTGAGCGAGCGTCTTCTCGACGCGCGCGACCTGGCGCTCGCGGCGCTGCACGAGATCACGCCCGCGGCGACCGTGGGCCCGGCCGCCGGATATCTGCCCGAGGCGGACGGCGTCCTCTCGCTGCGGTTCGAGAACCGTCTCGCCGGCTATCCCGGCTGGTACTGGACCGTGACCGTCGCGCAGGTCGGCGACGAGGAGCCGACCGTGCTGGAGGCGGAGCTCCTCCCCGGGGCGGGGGCGTTGCGCGCGCCGGACTGGGTGCCGTGGGCCGAGCGCTTGGCGGAGTACCGTGCGCATCAGGCCGAGCTCGCCGCGGAGGCCGAACGCAGCGGATCCGCGGACCCCGCGGAGGACGAGGACGATCCGGTCCTCGACGGCGACGACGATACCGACGATCTCGACGACGAGGATGCCGAGGTCGACGAGGACGACGTGGCTCCGCGCCTGCATGCCGGGGACGTGGACGGTGTCGACATCGACGAGCTCGACGACTCCGTGGACGACGCGGACGAGTCCGACGAGGACGAGCCCTCCGAAGAAGAGGCCGACGAAGAGGAATGACACCCGCGCGGCAGGGCGATCTCGTGCCGCAGAACGTCGTGCCGCAGAACGCAGAGGGGCGCCGTCCGGCCGGACGGCGCCCCTCTGCGTTACGGGATCAGCTGTTCTCGAGCACGTAGTCGATCGAACGGATCAGCTGGCGCACATCCTCGGGCTCGATCGAGACGAACGTCGCGATCCGCAGCTGGTTGCGCCCGAGCTTGCGATACGGCTCGGTGTCGACGATGCCGTTCGCGCGGAGCGTCTTGGCGACGGCCGACGCGTCCACCGACTCGTCGAAGTCGATCGTCGCGACGACGGGCGAGCGGTCCGACGCGTCCGCGACGAACGGCGTCGCGACGGCGGAGGCCTCGGCCCAACGGTAGATCTCCTGCGAGGACTCGTCCGTGCGGGCGGCGGCCCACGCCAGGCCGCCGTTGCCGTTGATCCACGCCAGCTGCGAGTCGAGCAGGTGCAGCGTCGCGAGCGCGGGGGTGTTCAGCGTCTGCTCGAGGCGGGAGTTGTCGACCGCGTTCTTGAGGCTGAGGAACTCGGGGATGTAGCGGCCGGAGCCGGCGATCCGCTCGATCCGTTCGATCGCGGCGGGGGACACGGCGGCGAACCACAGTCCGCCGTCGGAGCCGAGGTTCTTCTGCGGGGCGAAGTAGTACACGTCGGTCTCCGCGATGTCCACGTCGATGCCGCCGGCGGCGCTCGTCGCGTCGACGACGGTGAGCGCGCCCTCGGCGCGAACGCGACGGACCGGCGAGACGACGCCGGTGGAGGTCTCGTTATGCGGCCACGCGTAGACGTCGACGCCGTCGACGACCTCCGCGGCGGCGCGGCTGCCCGGCTCGGCGGTGCGGACGTCCGGCGCCTGCAGCCACGGCGCGGCGGCCGCCTTGGCGAACTTCCCGCCGAACTCGCCGGACACGAGGTTCTGCGCGCGGTTCTCGATGAGCCCGAACGCCGCCGCGTCCCAGAACGCGGTCGAGCCGCCGTTGCCGAGGACGATCTCGTACCCCTCGGGAAGGCGGAAGAGGTCGGCGAGTCCCTCGCGAACGCTCCGCACGAGGTTCTTCACCGGTGCCTGGCGGTGCGAGGTGCCCAGCAGGCTCGTTCCGACCGCCGCCAGGGCGGAGACCTGTTCGGCACGGATCTTGGACGGACCGCAGCCGAAGCGGCCGTCGACGGGCAGAAGTTCGCGGGGAATCTCGATCGCCATGCCCCGATTCTAGAGTTCGGACGGCGGCGCCCCGGACCGCGTGACACCGCGTGACTCCCGCTTCCGCCGGGAGGGGGAGGGCGTCATGGATCGGCGCGATCCCGTGTCCCCGGCGGAAGGTAGGCTTGCCTAACAGAGCGTCGCGGCGCCGGACGAAGCAGGGGAATCGATGACCGATCTGATCGACACCACGGAGATGTACCTCCGCACCATCCTCGAACTCGAGGAGGAGAACATCGTGCCCCTGCGCGCACGCATCTCCGAGCGTCTCGGGCACTCAGGTCCGACGGTGTCGCAGACGGTCGGGCGAATGGAGCGCGACGGTCTCGTCGTCGTCTCCGAGGACCGCCACCTCGAGCTCACCGACGCCGGGCGCCGCAAGGCCGTCGACGTGATGCGCAAGCACCGTCTCGCGGAGCGGCTGCTCTCGGACGTGATCGGCCTCGACTGGGCCTACGTGCACGAGGAGGCCTGCCGCTGGGAGCACGTGATGAGCGAGCAGGTCGAGCGTCGCCTCGTCGAGCTCCTCGGCCACCCGACCGAGTCGCCCTACGGCAATCCGATCCCGGGTCTGGACCAGCTGGGGGGAGCACCGTCGCGCACGTTCGACGAGGGCGTGATCGGCCTCGTCGAGCACATGAACACCGTGGGGACCCCTGCCGAAGGAACTGTGCGCCGTCTCGCCGAGCCCGCGCAGGTGGATCCCGAGCTGCTCGAACAGCTCCGCGGAGCGGGCGTCGTGCCCGGTGCGCGGGGCCGGTTCCGCTTCAACGAGGGCTACGTGCTCATCGAGGTCGACGGTCAGGACGAGGGGCTGGAGCTCCCCGTCGAGCTGGCGTCCCACATCTTCCTCGTCGCCTGAGTGCGGTTCGGGGACCGCGGTACCGGTCACGACGGTGACAGCGGCGTGACTCTCCGGTAGCGTCGAGAAGGTCGTCGGCGCGGAAGGCCGGCGGCCTCCGCGGCGCTCGCCTCACCGATCCGTCGCCGCCGCGGGGAGTCCAGCGCCCGTTCCCGTGCGGGCCGTACCCGAACGACGGATGGCGCCGATGAGTGCGTCGAGGCCGCAGGAGGACGCCGTGCTCGCACCGCACTCGAAGGGCCGCACCGACGGCCCCCCGAGCATCCCGCCCGCAGCGACCCGTTCGGGCAGTCGTGGTTCGGGTCGGGCGGTCCGCTCCATCCGATCCGTTGCGATCCTCAGCGCGGTGGGCACGCTCGTCGCGGCGATCGCGCTGCCGGCGTTCGCCTCGGCGCGGGGAACGGCCGCACCCGCTCCGGCGACCGCGGAGCAGCTCGCCGCGGACAACGCGCAATCTCTCGTCGTCGCCTCGGAGGCGTCGGAGGTCAGCGCGGAACGGAGCACGTTCACGGCGACGACGCCGGACGAGATCCAGACGCGCAAGGCCGAAGCCGCCGCGGCCGCGCGCGCCGCGGAGGCGGCGAAGGCCGCCGCTTCTGCCGCCGCACGCCCGGCCAGCGCCCAGGCGCCGACCGGTTACGCGCTGGTGGCTCCCGGATCCGGCGCGGTCCGCTATCCGCTTCCCGCCGGGAGCTACACGGGCGGCGAGGGACCGGGTTCCGGCCGCGGCCACGAGGGCTGGGACATGCTCGCCCCGCAGGGCACCCCGATCTACGCCGCGATCGGCGGCACCGTCGTGGGCTCCGCCGAGAGCATCGGCGGCTACGGCGTCTGCATCATCATCATGAGCGAACTCAACGGCACCGCGGTGCAGACGCGCTACGGGCACATGGTCTACGGCAGCAGGATGGTCCAGGAGGGCGACACGGTCGTGCCGGGGCAGTTGATCGGTCAGGTCGGCAACACGGGCAACTCCTACGGGTCGCATCTGCACTTCGAGGTCCGCATCAGCGGGTCGGTGATGGATCCCGAGCCCTGGCTCATCGCGAACGCCGGCTGATCCGTCGTCGGCAGCACCCGGGGGATGCCCAGGTTCAGGGCGTGACAGGCACGTCACGATCGGGTAACGTCGAAACGTCGTCGTCGAGAAACCGTCGACGATCGCCGCAGCGGATGCCCTGCTCGTCACCGCCGCGGTCGCCTCGCGCAGGTCGTGCCCGAACGCCCTGCACCGAAAGACACCTGGACGAGCGGGCATCCGCCCGGCCCGGAGAACCCTGTGACTGCTGAACTCGAACCGACCGAGAAGAACGCACCCGTCCCCGCACGCACCGCCGCACCGCCCACCCGCTCGACCTGGGGAGCCGTCCGCTCCATCCGCTCGGCCGTGATCCTCGGCGTCGTCGGCATGCTGGTCGCCGCGATCGCTCTTCCCGCGTTCGCCAACGGCGCCCCCGTGACCGCGGCCAGTGCGAAGACCGCGCAGCAGCTCGCGGCGGGCAACGCGCAGTCGATCGTCGTGGCATCCGGCGTCGCGTCGACCGGGACCGGTGCCCGCGACTCGTTCACCGCCACCACGCCGCAGGAGATCCAGAAGAAGAAGGATGACGACGCGGCGGCGGCCGCCGCGGCCAAGGCCGCGTCCGAGGCGTCGTCGCAGGCGATGACCGCCTCCGTGCACGCCACGATGGCGACGATCGCCAAGCCCGGCCAGGTCATCTACCCGATGGTCGCCGGGTCCTACACCCTGACCGACGGCTTCGGTGCGGCGCGCAGCGGACGCAGCCACATGGGTCAGGACTTCGCGGCGCCCGTCGGCACGCCCATCTACGCGATCACCGACGGCTGCGTCGAGATCTCCCAGTCCAGCTACGGCGGCTACGGCGAGACCGTGCAGCTCTCGCACCCCGGACTCAGCGGGGGGAGCGCGATCTCCACGCTCTACGGTCACATGAGCTACCGGGCTGTCGGCGTCGGCCAGTGCGTGAGCGCAGGGCAGTACCTCGGAGAGGTCGGCGCGACCGGCTGGGTCTCCGGATCCTGCCTGCATTTCGAGGTGCTCGTGAACGGCACGGAGATCGACCCCCTCGCCTGGCTGCAGGCCAACGTGATCTGACGCGACGCGCCGCATCGTTCACCGGATGTTCGGCCCGTCGCCCTCCCCCGATGGGTTAGCCTGAGTCCGTCGTCGCAAGGGCGGAGGAACTCGATGGAGCGAATACCAGCCATCCGAACCACGGATGCACTCGGTCGCCTCGTTCTTCGGCATTGCCCGCAGGATGTGCACGGTCCGGCCGTGCGGGAAAGGCGCTGTCCCTAGGGGCAGCGCCTTTCGTCATCCCTGCGAGCCCACCGCCTGCGCACGGTCGAGAGAACCGGGAAGCCGTCCCGGTCGTATCGAAGGGATGCTGCATGCGTACTCTGGTGCTCAACGCGGGCTATGAGCCGCTCGCGATCGTGTCGTTCCGACGCGCGCTGGTGCTCGTGATGAACGAGAAGGCCTCGATCGTCGCCTGCGACGAGGGGGATCCGGTCTGGGCCACGAGCGGACGCTACGACCGCCCCGCAGTCATCGTGCTCAGCCGCTACGTACGGGTGCCGAGAACGCGCCACGCACCGGTCACCCGGCGGGGCGTGCTGCGCCGGGACGGCAATCGGTGCGGCTACTGCGGCAAGACCGCGTCCACGATCGACCACGTGATGCCCCGTTCGCGCGGCGGCAAGAACTCGTGGGAGAACCTCGTCGCGTGCTGCCTGCGGTGCAACAACCTCAAGAGCGATCGGACCCCGCAGGAGATGGGGTGGGAGCTGCGCCTCACTCCGGCGCCGCCGCGGGGGACGGGGTGGACCGTGCGCGGATCCGAGCGCAACGAACCCAGCTGGGAGCCGTACCTCGCGATGGCGGCGTGACGGGGCGCCGGATCGTTAGACTGGACGGGCGCCTTCGTAGCTCAGTCGGATAGAGCGGCCCTCTCCTAAAGGGCAGGTCGCAGGTTCGAATCCTGTCGAGGGCACGAGAACGGGAGGGTCGCCCAGCGGGCGGCCCTCCCGTTCTCTACAC